>CAJTDK010000007.1 GCA_910575105.1 Lachnospiraceae bacterium | reverse complement strand
GGTGGAAGTACAGTAATGTATGGAGCTGACCGCAACTAATCGGTCGAGGGCATGACCAAGGAGAAGGGGAAAGGCGTGGATGGAGTTTCTTGTATGCAGTTTTGAAGGTATATAAATCTTTAATAAGGCCCAGTGGCTCAGTTGGTTAGAGCGCCGCCCTGTCACGGCGGAGGTCGAGAGTTCGAGTCTCTTCTGGGTCGTTTAAATGGGATCATAGCTCAGCTGGGAGAGCATCTGCCTTACAAGCAGAGGGTCATAGGTTCGAGCCCTATTGGTCCCACTTAATTAATTTGGATGGATTCCCGAGTGGCCAAAGGGGGCAGACTGTAAATCTGTTGCAAGTTGCTTCGGTGGTTCGAATCCACCTCCATCCATTAAAGCCAAAGGACATCTGAACGCGCCGGTATGGCTCAATTCATTTAGATTGGCTATATGCCGATGTGGCTCAATTGGCAGAGCAGCTGATTTGTAATCAGCAGGTTATCGGTTCGAGTCCGATCATCGGCTTTTGTCTCATAATCGGGACATGAAAATATAATATCGCGGGGTGGAGCAGTCTGGAAGCTCGTCGGGCTCATAACCCGAAGGTCGTAGGTTCAAATCCTGCCCCCGCAAGTCGCGTGTAATAGCGTGTAAACAAAAAGCCCAGATAGCTCAGTTGGTAGAGCAGAGGACTGAAAATCCTCGTGTCGCTGGTTCGATTCCGGCTCTGGGCATTTGTCTTTATATAAGACACTTAGTCGGGCGTGTAGCTCAGGTGGTAGAGCACTTGACTTTTAATCAAGTTGTCCGGGGTTCGAATCCCCGCACGCTCATATTAGATAATAACCCGAAAGTCCTTTGAGAATAAGGATTTTCGGGTTATTTTTATAGAACAATCGCATTATTCTATTTTTCTTGTGTTTGGTAGCCTATTATTTATATAGGAAGCCAATAAAGAGAACGCAGTATGAAGGTATTGAGAGCAATGACGGAAAGAAAGGTTCTAAATCTTATTGAATGACCGAAATTCCCCAATTTTACAAGTGATGATATTGCTGACTGTATTGAATCTATAGAGGGAAAGAAGAATAAAGATGAAGAAGATAAAGGGGACTAAAAAAGAGCAGAGCCTGACACCGCTCTTTTTAAGGCAATAGCGGAAAAATATCAGATTTGATGTATTGGCTGCTTTATACTTAAAAAGGGGAGAACTAGAAAAAAGGTGGAACAAGTGTTTGCGAAAGAGCCGGGTAAAAATATTGTTTCCGATATAATAAGGGAATAGGGAGACGCATGGAATCACTTCTTATGAAGAAGAGGTGGTACAGATGTAGGGTTGTGCAGGAAGATGCTGGAAATAACTGATAACGAGATGGGGAAAATTTATTCTTTGCGGATTGTGATTCAGAAAAAAGCCAGAGGATCTTGGATGCGCAGATTCATTCAGTATGGATTAACACAGTGTAGTGTCATAAGAAAGAGAAATCATTAGTGCCGGCTTGACAAAACATCAGAAACGTCCGATTATAGAAACATTAATATATCTCAGCTAAATGGTTCAAAACAGCCTTGAGAAACAAAAAAATTCTTTTATCATATAACCGGTTAATTAGTTAAAGATAATAATACCCAAAATGGCTGAAAATACATAAAAATAATAGAGTAAAAGCATTGACAAATGGAAATAAGTAGGATAAACTACTTATAGTGTCGCACAAAGTGTACTTTTTGAAAGTATGTTTGCGGAAAGTATTTTTCCTCAGTGATGAAAAGGATATACTATGATCCTAACGCTCCTACACAACAGGAGTATATCCCAGCAAGAGGGGATTTTCAGACATAATTAATAAGCAGGCCTGATCCTGCGAGGGGGCAAAATCATGTCGCACAGAGTATGCTTTATGCAACATAAATAAAGATCTATCTGATTAGACGGAGGTTAGATAGATGCATACAAAATATTTAGGAGGAATGCAAAAATGAAAAAAAGACAAGTAATGGCAATTGTCTTAGCTGCGGCACTGGCGTTACCAAATACCGGTGTTGTTGCAGACATTGTCGGCGTGCCGATGACCGTAGAAGCTGCTGTATCTGCGACTTACGCAACAGTTAATGTAAATGTTGCAGAAGATGAAGCAAATGGCGATATTCAGAATGCATTGAACGCTATTTTTAACAGCCCATATGTAACGATAGGTAAAATGAATATCGGAAATATGGTAAAAGTTGGCAAAACAAACAACGGTAAATGGGAGTTGCTGAATGACAGCACTTCTGTGGTACGTGGTGACAACACAGTAAAATTAAGATTTGTTTATGATGCAGACAAAACAACTGATCAGAATGGCTGGAACAAAGATAGCAATGGACAATACTATCATGAGTTTGAAGTAAAGATGAATGTTGTTGAAGGCGTAACCCTGAAAGATGTTTTGGGCAATAAGTGGCCGGAGATGCCTGCTAAAACTTACGATGCAAGCAAAACAACAAAGGCTGCTTTGTGGGCAGATGAAGTAAAGAAAGCTTCTGATGCAAATGCATATGGTACATTCAAAGCTGAGACGGATCCTACAACAGTAACCGCAGGAACGGTTGACGTTAAGCTTACTTATACTTTAGATAAAGGCTATGTTTTTTTGGGTACAGATAATATAGTTGATGGCGTTACGGCCGCTGAGGATAGTACGAGTTGTACTAAGACATACAGTGCTGTAGCAGTTGCTCAAAAAGTTATTGCCGAAAAAGATATTGAATGGCCTAGTATAGAATTAAAAGAGGGTGTAGCTGCTAAAAAATATGGCGATAACATATTAAATACAGTTGAATTAAGCTTTGCAGAAAGTAAAGATGGAGCTGTTAAGTTTGAGCTTTGTGATACTGAGAGTACACCTGCAGCAATTGCTTCAGATGCAGTATTTGAAAAACTTTCAAATAAATTTAATATCAAAGCTACCATAAAGAATGCTAACTATAAATTTGAAGGTAATAATAGTCAGTTTTTACATGCTGCAGAAGTTACTGTAGATGCTCCGAAGATGGAGAAAGTCGTTCTTAAAGATGATGCTGGAAATGTTCTTAAGAGCAACAAAGCAATTGCTCCCGGCACTTCATTTGTTATGCATGCTACTCCGGAGTGGAATATTGCTGATGGGAAGACAGACGTATCCACCGGAACATATAATTATAGTTATCAATGGTATAAAGATGGTAGTGCAATAAAAGATGCTAATGAACCTTCTTATACTATTAATAGTGGTTCAGCAAATATATCAGGTGAATATTCTTGTGAGATTAAAGCGGAGCTGAAATCTAGTACGTCGAAGGGTGACATGGAAGTATGGAGTGATCAGGCTGCTGTTTCAAGTAAGAAAGTAAATCTTACAATTTCTGATATAGCGACAAAGGGTGATGTTACTGTTGCATATGACAATGCCACATCCTATACTCCTGCGGAATATGGCAAGCTAAAAACTAATGTTGAGTATACTGGTGAGATTGGTGATGTAACAGAAGGTGCTACTGTAAGTGTAGTAGTTAAAGATGCTAATGACAACGATATTGACGGTAAAGTTAGTATTAAAAAGGTTAGCAATACCGCAACAGCAGCAAAAAAAGGTGTTTATAAATACACAGTTACTGTTGATAAAGCAGCAGACGCTGGTACATATAATGTATACCTTAAAGTAACCGATCAGAACAATACTGTAGAATTAGATCCAGGTATTAGTTGTGTAATTAATAAGCAGGATGTTACAATAACTGCGGCTGACGTTCGGGCTAAGAAGATGACGCATGGCGATGCGCTTGATACTGTTGAATTCAGATATGGTGCTGCAGATGCTAAAAATGACACTGCTGATCAGAAAGCAATTGCAAGCAAGCTTGGCATTAGCTACAATGCTAAGAAGGCAACAGCATCTCCGTATACAGCTTCTTATTATAAATTCAGCGAAACAGGAAACAATGTACGAGCTAATGTTGAATTAAAAGCTGATTTCCAGAAAAACTATAAACTTGCTGGTGTTAGTTCTGTAGTATCTACTGGTAAAGAGTATTCAGCAGTTCTTGAGATTCCAGTAACTGTTGAAAAGCTGGAAGTGCCTGTTACAGTAAAAGATGTAGATATTGTTCAATCTAATGATCTTCCGAAACTTGAAGTTGATCATGGTGATAAGATTATAAAAGATGAGAAAGTTGAAATCAATCTAAATAATTACAGTTTATATGAGCAAACTGATGTAGAGCGCAAAGAACTTAAAAACAATGTTAAAAATCTGAAAGATGGTAAATATGTGATTGAACCTCATTTCACTATTACTGGTGATGATAGTGGCAATTACAATTTCGTGACTAAAAATGCTACACTTACTATTTATACTGGCAAATATGTAGTTGATTTTGTTTCTAACGGTGGCTCTGCTGTAGCTGATAAAGCGGTATATTATAATGATGCAAAGGGCGCCGCAACAGGAAGCCTTGAGACGCCAAAGTGGGATGGATATAAGTTCCTCGGTTGGTTCGAAGACAAAGCTTGTACAGTACCGTTTGATGAAGCAAAATTAAGAAATGCTGATACTACAGCATATGCTAAGTGGGAAAAAGATGGTAATTCATCAGATTCTTCGACAGTAGTTTCCAGAGGAACTACATACAAAAATACCAAGGGTATCTTTGTAGTAACAGATGCAGCTAAGAAGACTGTAGGCTTTAAGCCATTAAATAGTTCTGTTAAGACAATTACAGTTCCGTCTTCCGTACGCATCAATGGTGTTTCCTATAAGGTAACAAGAATAGCCAACAACGCATTTGCAAATTGCAAGAGCTTAACAAAAGTTACAATTCCGTCCTCTGTAACTTCAATCGGTCAGAAAGCATTCGCAAATTGTACTAAGCTTAAAGCCGTTACAATTCCGGCTAAGGTAACTAAGATTGAGAAGTCTGCATTCTCAGGCTGCAAGAGCTTAAAGACAGTAACGATTAAGTCTACGAAAGTAAAGACAATCGGCAAGAGCGCATTCAAGGGCATTGCTAAGAAGTCTGTAGTTAAGACTCCGAAGTCAAAGAAGACAGCTTACAAGAAGTTACTCAAGAAATCTGGTTATACAAAAACTGTGAAATAATCAGAAAAGGTAAGGAATGTTTTCCAAAACAATTATCTACCGCATAAGGCGTTATGCCTTATGCGGTTTTTAAATGAAAGCTGTGGAGTTATTCCATTCACCCTCATACCAATTGATCCTGTAAAACCACCAATACCGAGATAACTTCAATAGGCAGATCAAAGATCAAAAATCAAACATTCTGAGATATTCCAAGTTCAACGGCATCTCGCCGGATTTCCATCAATGTTTGAAGAAAAGAGAATACTTTTATTTTGCTCTGTTTACAAGGAAACTTAAAAAGTATATGAACAGCAAACAACCTATCGTACCATAAAAAAAGAAACACAAAAGTTTCATGCGGACAAAGAACGAGATCCCCAGACCATATTCCCGCAGGCAAGCCGCACCATACGTAGCTGCGATTAAAACGGATGCGGACAGCTTTGTGTGGGTACCATTTTTACTGCTGCATATATCGGTGAGCAATACATAGATAATAGCATATAATCCGATGCTCTTTTACCTTTTTCTCAAAGTCTTGACAATCAGAATATTGACATAAATCCGCGATATCGGTATACTTATTATAGATAATACTATCAGAGATGGTATGGCATTAAGGAAGGATTTTAGATGGGCACAAGGAATGAAAAGCAGAAGATTTTGATAGTTGATGATTCAGAGATGAATCGTTCCATCCTTGCAGATATGCTGGGGGATGAATATGAGATAGTGGAGGCAATTGACGGAGCTGAGGCTGTAGCGAGACTGAATACAGACAGTACGGATATCTCACTGATGTTATTGGACATCGTGATGCCGAATATGGATGGATTTGAAGTTCTTGCCGTGATGAACAAGCGTAACTGGATTCAGGACATACCGGTTATTATGATATCTGCGGAGAACACCTCTTCTTACATCGAGCATGCGTATGAGTTGGGGGTGACGGATTTTATCAGCAGGCCATTTGACGGGCAGATCGTACACCGCCGGGTGATCAATACGATCATGCTTTATGCGAAGCAGAAGAGACTGATCGAGCTGGTTTCTGATCAGATTTATGAGAAGGAAAGAAGCAACAACCTGATGGTATCTATCCTTAGTCATATCGTTGAGTTCCGTAATGGAGAGAGCGGTCTCCATGTGCTGCATATTAATATGATGACGGAGATTCTTCTGCAGACAGTTATGCGCAAGACGGACAAATATAATCTGAAACGGTCGGACATCCCGATCATCAGCATGGCATCCGCACTGCATGACATCGGTAAGATATCTATTCCCGGGGAGATTCTTAACAAGCCGGGCAAGCTTACAAAAGAAGAATTTGATACGATGAAGACGCATACGCTTATCGGCGCAGAGATGCTTGATCAGCTTTCCTACTATAAAGATGAAGCGCTGGTCAAGATGGCTTATCAGATCTGCCGCTGGCATCATGAGCGCTATGACGGCAGAGGATATCCGGACGGACTGGCAGGCGAGGAGATACCGATTGCGGCGCAGATTGTTGCGCTGGCGGATGTGTATGACGCACTTACCAGCAAGCGGGTATATAAGCCTGCATTTTCTCATGAGAAGGCAGTGGAGATGATCACGAACGGGGAATGCGGTACATTTAATCCGCTGCTGCTGGAATGTCTGCTTGAGAGCGCGGACAGTATTCAGGAACAGCTTGCAGTTAATTCTATTAAGCAGGAGAGCGACAGGAATATCCGGAACATAACGGAGGATCTGCTTCATTACGAAGAACTCTCGGCATCGGAGAGAACGTTGAGACTCTTAGAGCATGAAAGGACGAAATATCAGTTTTTCGCCTCCTTGTCCTCGGAGATTCAGTTCGAATACACGCGAGAGCCATCTATGCTTACTTTGTCAGAGGCAGGCGCTAAGATGTTAAATGCGGCGGAGATCACCATGAATCCTTTGGAAGAGGAGCAGATTATCGGGATATCTGACGACAAGGTTATGGAAGAGATAACGAAATTGGTGACGGGGTCTTCCATGGAGTCTCCGGTTATCCAGTACGATGGAGAGCTTCTTGTTAATGGGGAATGGCGGTGGAGCCGTGTTATCTGCCGCAGTATGTGGTCCCATGAGGAAAAGCCGGTCATGACCGGATGCATCGGCAAGATCGTGGACATGCATGAGGAGCATGCGAAGATCAAAGATCTGCAGAGGATAGCATCTTATGACGGTCTGACCGGGCTTCTTAATCAATCCAATGCGAAGCGGCATGTGATGGAACGGCTTCATGAGAATGAAGACAAGGATTATATTCTGGCGATTTTTGACATTGACTATTTTAAAAATGCTAATGACCGGTGCGGGCATATGTTCGGAGACAAGGTTCTCCAGCATATGGCAGGGCGGCTCCGCGGCAGCACCAGAGATTATGATATAACGGCACGGGTAGGCGGAGATGAATTCATGATATTCATGCAGGATATAGAGGGCATTGAAAGCATTATTGACCGTGTTTACCATGCGCTTACCGGTAAGTACGAAGGTTTTGATATTTCGATCAGTATGGGGATCTCGCGGACCAGGAAGATCGGCAGGAAATATGAGAACCTGTTTGGCTGCGCGGATAAGGCGCTCTACACAGCTAAGCAGGCGGGGCGTGCGCAGTACTGTTTTTATGATGATTCAGTGAAGGAGATATTATCAGTGATATCTTCAATAGACGGAGAGGAGTAAAGTTATGACAATAAAAGAATGTTATGAGGCAATTGGCGGTGATTATGAGGCAGTATACCAGCGGATGATGAAAAAAGATTCCCTCATCATGAAGTTTACCAAGAAATTTTTGAATGACACCAGCTATAAAAGCCTGAAGGATAACTTAAGCGGAGGGAATATCGAAGAAGCATTCCGCGCGGCTCACACCCTGAAGGGCGTTGCGCAGAACCTGGCTTTTGAGAAGCTTTATAAGCCGAGCAGCGATCTGGCGGAGATTCTGCGGGCAGGCAGTACGGAAGGCGCCGGAGAACTGATGGAGATCATTACGAAAGAGTATGAAAAGACGATAGCCGCCATAAGCGAGCTTGAATAAGCGTCCCTGTACGGTGGGCAGCCACTTGCATCGTGATGAAATGATGAGACTTTTCTTGCATAACAGGAGTATGCGATAGGAGTCTCTTTTTCTCTGTCTGTATTTTACAGAAATGGGAAAGCTATTATAAAAGAAGAGAACCTTTATTGCGAACGGAAAGACGAAAAAGGTAATTTCGGAGCGGCACTTACTGTGGTTTTGGCGAAAGACCGGAATGCCGCTGTTCATGCCTTCTTGCAATATAATGGATAAGAGATAGATGATAAGGAGGTTTTTATGGATTTAACGAAAGAAAATGTAAAGAAGCTAAGAGGACTGATCGTATTTACCGCAGTGATCATCGTGTGCCTTTGGAAGTATGAGGCATCGCTTAAGATCCTGTCCTTTGTGTGGGGCGTGATCTGCCCCTTCATCCTGGGGGGCGCCATAGCATTTGTACTGAATGTTCCTATGAATTTTATACAGAGGCATCTTTTTTCGGAGGAACGTGTGCAGAACAGTAAATGGCAAAAAAAGCTGGCGCGTCCGGTAAGTATGCTGATCGTACTGTTTTTAGTCATTGCGGCGATAGTACTTATCATGTTCGGCCTGATTCCCCAGCTTGGCAATACCTTTGCGAATCTGGGGCAGAGCATTCAGGAGTTTATCCCGCAGATCCAAAACTGGGCGGAAGTCTTGTTTCACAATAATAAGGATGTAATGAATGTGATTAACAATCTGGAATTCGACTGGAACAAGATCATGAACACCGGGATTGATTTCTTTACTAGCGGTGCGGGAAATGTGCTGGATTCAACTATATCCGCGGCAAAAAGCATTATCAATGGGATCACTACATTTTTTATCGCTTTCGCTTTTGCAATCTATATTCTGATGCAGAAAGAAAAGCTCCGAGTCCAGTCGGAGAAGGTATTGTTTGCATTTGTACGCAGAGGCCGGGCAGAGGCGGTGATGGAGGTGCTGTCACTGACTTACCAGACCTTTTCCCATTTCCTTACGGGACAATGTGTAGAGGCGGTGATCCTTGGATGTATGTTTGTTGTTTCTATGGCAATTTTCCGGCTTCCCTATGCGCTTTTGATCGGGATTCTGATTGCGTTTACCGCGCTGATTCCGATCTTCGGGGCATTTATCGGATGCTTTGTGGGAGCGTTTTTGATCTTTATGGTAGATCCAATGAAAGCGGTCGTGTTCATCGTTTTGTTCCTTGTTCTGCAGCAAATTGAAGGGAACCTGATCTATCCACATGTGGTGGGGAACTCGGTCGGGCTTCCGTCAATCTGGGTGTTGGCTGCGGTCAGCGTCGGCGGCCGGCTGATGGGCGTTGTAGGAATGCTGGTGTTTATCCCTGTTGTGTCGGTGTTCTATGCCCTGTTCCGGGAGGTCGTGTATCTGAAGCTGAAGAAACAGAGGATGAAGGAAGATGAGGAAAATGGGAAAGCAGAGGAATGAGAATAAACGAAAGAAAAACTTACACATCTAACTTGATCAAGTCATATAAAAGACTGGTTGTCAAGCTGACTAAGTTAACGGCGGCTGTGGCCTATGATGGTCACAGCCCCTGCTCAAGTCTTAATTACAATTTCTAAATATTCGTCCGTAATACGTTCTATATCGTATTCTGGCGCATATCTGGCCGCTATATCACATATTTCCTGTATTACGGATTCTTTTTCCTCTAAGAGGTCAGCAATTTCCGGAAAGGTAAATCCCTTGTTCCATTTTTTACACACCAAATTTGTCAAGGTTTCTATTCTGCCTTTCTCCCGGCCCTCCTGACGTTCACAATATTTCTCTTCCCAAGCCTGCATATATTTCACCCCGATTTCTTCATTGAGCTCTACCTCGCGAACCCGCTCGTGTACACGCTTCACCCGTTCGCTCTTTGCTGCGTTGGCCGTTACGTCTGTAGAATCATCAATATAATGCAGAAATTCGGCCAGCTCTTTAGAGACTACATCATCCTTCCCCTTAGTATTGAGAAAAATCTTCTTCGTCCCGTCCCCAAGCGCGCATTCGGAACTTCCGGGCATCTGTAATCAAAAGCATAAATATACTTGCCATACCCGAATAGATCAAATGTCATGATTATAACGATAAAGGACTGGTTCAGTACATTATCGTTGGGGATTCCGGGCGCTCAACAGGCTGGTGCCAATGAGTGATGGTAATACCTGCTGCGATGTGCCAGGTCATTCTTCCGGACCGCTTGCATCTCCGTATTATAGATGCTCTTGTCCTCGTCCATGGCAAATACATCCATGCGGACGGAGCGGATCAGCGGCGATACTCTGAGCTCCTTTTCCGTCTGCGGCGGATCAAGCAGCGAGATTTCTTTTCCAAAGATAATCTCCAAAACAACCTGACAGACAGCACGGTCTTCCATCACTTCATCGAACAGAAAGCGGTCTTACAGGTTCAGTTCTTTTAAAGGTACAATATGTTGTTTTTTACTCATATACTGCCGCCTAAGTTTACCATAAATAGTGTAAAAAAACAGTATCTCCTTTTCTTCAAACATTGATGGAAATCTGGCGAGATGCCGTTGAACTTGGAATATCTCAGAATGCTTGATCTGTGTTTTGATAATAGCATGGGTTCGGTGGTTTTGCAAGATAAATTGCGTATGGGGGAAATAAAATGAGTCGGGTATACCCCTATAAGGGGGATACCCGACCAGATAGTATCGTTACAGCCGCCGGTTCTCTTCGTAAATTCTGCGTAAAATATTTTAGGCATTTGCCGGATTTTGCTCCATAAGCCTATTGACTTACTGAAAAAGTGATATGTCTTATTTAACCTTTACAGTCTTAACATTGCTGTAATTTCCAAGATACTTCTTGCCGTTAACTGTCTGGTATGCACGTACCTTTACGGAATATGTCTTACCCTTTTTCAGACCACTAACTGTCTTGGTTACGTTCTTTGTTGTAACTGTTTTATACTTGCTGCTTCCCTTTACTTTGTAAGCAACCTGATATTTAGCGCCCTTCTCCTGAGTTACCTTAACAGTGAATTTCTTCTTGCCAGCCTTTAAGCTCTTGATCTTTGCTTTCTCAGGCATGATAACGTAAGATGCACTAATTTTTCCAGTGTAGTTACCAATTCCGGTAATCTCTACTGTTGCTGCGCCAACATTAGTATTGTTCTTATAAGCTACTGTATAATCTCTGTTTACGGCAATATCTACACCATTAACCTTAACAACCGGTGAAGCATTACGTGCTTTGCCGCTTCTGTAGTACATATTCTCTACAGTTACTTTTGTGTTAGAAGATGTCATAGCTTTTGCAGTAATGGCAAACTCTTTGGATACACTTCCTGCATATTTGCTACCAGCCTTCGGTAATACTGTTACTGTACTCTTTCCTACGTTTACGTTGTTATCATATGCTGTAATATAATCTGTAGATGCAATAACTACGCCATCTGTATCTTTTACAACAATATCAGGACGAAGTTCTGAACCAGTATATTCAACAGACTCTGCCACTTCAATTGATGCTTTTGCAAGATCAAATTTAGCTGCTGCTGCTTCCTGCTTATCTGTATAAGCTTTAAGCTTATTAACTAATTTTTTGTAGTTAGTATCATTGTCATTCATAGTCAACCAGTTATCATTTGGCGACAATTCAGCAACTTCATTGTAAAGCTTAATAGTTGCTTCAACTTTAGCTCTGTTATCATCGGTAACCTCTTTTGTACCAGCAATTACAGCAGCAACATCTGCATCAGCAACTGCAGTAGTATAAGCCGCTTTTATATCATTAATATGCGTTGTAAGAACGTCTTTATATTTAGTCTCTAAACTAGCAATATTACTTTTAAGAGCACTAGCATTTGCTGGAACAAATAAAGTAGCAAAATCCTCTTTTAACTTATCAATCTTTCCTTTGTACGTATCACGATTCTCAAATGTAAGCTTGCCATCACTGATATCTTCGTTAATAACCTTAAAAGCACCTGTCATCTCTTCCACTTTACGTGCATCATACGCATTCTTAGCACTTGTAAGAAGAGCTATTGTCCTTCCGCTATCATCAGCATCGACTTTGCCTTTTCCTTCAGAGCCAGCTTCTAACTTATTGTAATTATCGTTAGTTGACTTAATTGTAGCATACTTATCATTATAATTTAATGCTGTAACATCCCCAATTGCTTTAATCTGCGCAATAACTTCATTAGCGAGCTTTGCAGCTTCATCTTTAGTCATTACAGAATCAATCTTGCTTACTGCCGCATTATATGCTGCTGTAATCTCTGCCTCTGATTTAGCTTTCTGAATAGCCTCCTTACCCGCATCTCTGTGGGTTCTAATCTGACCCTTCTGGACATTAGTATATGACCCAGTCAGTTTAGCTTCTGCATATTTATCTAACTCAGCCGCTTTAGCATCTCTTTTCTTCTGTAAATCCTTTTCAACATCTTCCTGATCCATTGTAGGAACCGCATCAATTGCAGTTTTCATGTCATTATAAGCTTTAACAACATCAGCTACTTTTGTTACAGTTCCTATTTTCACAATAGCTTTGTCTTTCTGCTCTTTTATTTGACTGCGACCAGACGAACTATAATTTTTGTCCAGAACATCCGCTTTATAATTATTTATTAAATCCGTATATTCTTTTATAATTTCAGCTTTCGTCTTGCAATCTTTAACAGCTGTCTCAAAATCACTCACAGTATCTGCTGCATCTTTTTTCGATGTCATATCCACAAGAGCTGCTTTAACCCTTGCTGCTGCTTCTTCAATATCATCCCATGTATCATCAAAGAAATCCGTCTCATGAGCAGTGCCATACTTATGATGATTATCTACATTTGTTTCTTGAATATCTTTTTCGGACTCAGTCATTAAATCAGCAAGAATATCATCTGCCTCTTTCTTAAGTTCAGTCACTTGAGTAGTAGATGTAGCTTTATTAATCCGGCCCATATAATCTTCCAACGTGCTTTTTGCTTTAGCTCTTACCGCAGTATTATACCCATAAGTATGATCATTCTCATTCTCAGCCTTCTCTAACTCCGCCTCTAAAATACTATTAGCCGTATCAATAGCGTCAATCAATCTCTCTTGAGGCGTTTTGTCGTCATCATCTGAATCTGCCACCTGTGCTACTACCGGATCAGCTGCATTAACAGTAAATGTTGCTGAAGGTACAGCTACTGCTGCTACATTAAGTGCTAACAAAGCAGCAACTAATTGTCTTTTCATGTTAATCTCCTCCTTGATTTAGGTTTTCTTTTAAGTGTTAGATGTTGCATAAAGCATACTCTGTGCGACATGATTTTACCCCCTCGGCAGGATAGACCTGCATATTAATTATGTCTGAAAAACCCCTCTTACCGGGATATACTCCTGTTGTGTAGGAGCGCTAGGATTTTATGTATATCCTTTTCATCACTGAGGAAAAAATACTTTACGCAAATATACTTTCAAAAAGTACACTTTGTGACAGCAAATATCTCATATTACGCATTTTTGCTATCCCTAAGCAGCCGGTAATCCCGCAATCGGCGGTAAAAAGTTGCTTCGCTCATGTTGCAGCGCTTTACGACTTCGGCAATCGGAAGCTTTTTCTGTTCCCAGGCGTTGACGAGTATTCCGAAATCAGCAGGGGGTTCTTTTTCAGGTCTGCCGAACTTTACCCCCTTGGCTTTTGCAGCGGCAATTCCTTCAGCTTGCCGTTTCCTGATATTTTCACGTTCGCTTTGTGCTACAAAGGACAGGATTTGCAGTACGAGGTCGGCGATGAAAGTTCCCAACAGATCCTTACCGCTGCGGGTGTCCAGTAATGGCATATCCAATACGCATATATCGATGCCGACTTCTTTGGTGAGGACACGCCATTGCGCCAGAATTTCTTCATAGTTGCGCCCCAGGCGGTCAATACTGAGCACGTATAAAAGATCCCCGGCGCTCAGCTTGCGTACCAGCTTTTTGTAATTAGGACGATCAAAGTCTTTGCCGGACTGCTTGTCCAAAAAAATATTTTTTTCAGGTACAGCAGCTTTTCGCAGAGCGATCATCTGCCGGTTCTCGTTCTGGTCTGTGCTGGATACCCGTACATATCCGTAAATATTCATATCGTTGCTTTCCTCCGCTCATTAAAATATCATTACACCACTTTACAATTTTTAGCTTAACCCATTTGAGCATAAAAATGATAAAAATATCTGGCTGCATATCGGAAAAGCACTGCTGTTGAGCCAAAAAGCGGAACAGGTGCTGTACACCTATTCCGCTTCTTCTATCTGTTTGATTTGTTCCTTTGCTGGTTTCTGATTTCTGACCAAAGTAACTACCTGTGTCATAGTAAATGCTTTCTGTGTTAGAGGCAAGTCTTGCCGATATTAGGCGAATATTTTCTTTTCACTTTGTGTAAACAGCAAACAATACATCATGTACCATGCCTATTGTATTATAGCGGTCTTCGTGATTCTTTGATCATACTCGGATACGATAAAGATTTTGTACTGATACAGGTACGAAAAACCTCACATTCTGATTACACAGTTTTTGATTACACAGCATATCCAACCCTCTTAGAACCTTACCCAGCTATTTGCACAGCCGAAAAGCCCAAAAAAGGGATCGGCCCCAAAGAGTCCATCCCCTTAATATACCATTTTTCCTTGATTTTACAGGCATTAAGATTAGCCAAAATATCTCTTCAATAAGCCTTCGAAAGCTTTTTCATGTCTGGCCTCATCCCTTGCCATCTCATGCACGGTATCGTGGATAGCGTCAAGGTTAGCTGCTTAGCTCTCTTAGCGGGGGCAGACATGACAAGGCTTCTGAGGATTTGTTAAAGAGGTATAGTATTCACAATTTATAGATTTTTGAGTAAGTATTGTTGTCGGCTGTTCACACCTGATTTTTATAAGTTCATTTTTGTGGGATATAATGTTTTTGTAAATTCACTTTCTCGCATTTTTAATATGAATATATAGAAAAAGAGATACCGAAATACCTCTTAATCATCAAGCTATGCAACCTTCGTATAATTGATTACTGAGATCTCCTGCATAAGCTGTTTGGCTGTGTTCACTAACTTCTCTAACTGTCGTGCTGTTTCATCTGAATAATATTTTGCGCCGCACTGCTCACACTCTTCACAGGGGACATTTTTCACGATAATCACACATCCCTTATAATTTACTACATGGGTCGTGGTTGATTCGATTAAATCATTACATTTACAATACATACACATCTATTTATTCCTCCTTGTCTTTAAATCTTCCATAAACTTTATAGTGTTTGGATAATATGCTGTTATAATATGAAGGACTTCGCCATCAGAGCCAACAACAATATGCAATACTTTATGACGAATAGTATAGCCAAATATTAAACAACTTGGATGTGGAAAATCATCAGGATAATCTTCTATGATTTCACCAGACATAATACAGTTACTGATATCATCTATGCTTATATCTCTTTCCTGCATACGTTCAAGGCAATGTGTAGACCATTTTATTTTTGCAGTACGATATAGGCTCTGGATAATTTCTATATTCATGTTGTTCCTCCTCTTTTATTAGGAATTAGGGGCTCCTCCTTTTTGTACATTACACTTTTTTGCATATTCTTATAAAATGGGCAGGTAGACGCTCAATATGGGAAATGTTCTATATTCTTAACAATTGCTACTATTTATATTTATTATATTGGCCTTCACAGTAAAAAACAAGGTAAAATGCATTTTCTAATAATAACATCAGTTATTGTACCTTTTCAATTTTTCTAATACTTATAGTAAGTATAGTATTGCAAATTCCCAGGAGGGCGAATTATCAATTCTTTGATTGTGCTATAGTAGGTGTGTGCATTACGAGAACTGGCACGAATTGTATTAAAAGCGCGGAAAAACAAAATGGATAAGAAGTTTACCGTTTGAGCTTTCGAAAGAGGGCTCTTTTCTTGCCTTTTGGTTACACAGTTTTTTATTACACAGCTTATCCAATTCGCCCAGAACCTTACACCGCTATTTGCACAGCCGAAAAAGCCCAAAAAAGGATCAGCCCCAAAGAGCCGATCCCCTTAATATACCATTTTTCCTTGATTTTACAGGCATTAAGATTAGCCAAAATATCTCTTCAATAAGCCTTCGAAAGCTTTTCCATGTCTTGCCTCATCCCTTGCCATCTCATGCACGGTATCGTGGATAGCGTCAAGGTTAGCAGCCTTAGCTCTCTTTGCAAGGTCGAACTTACCTGCTGTAGCGCCATTCTCTGCAGCGACTCTCATCTCAAGATTCTTCTTTGTGCTGTCTGTCACTACCTCGCCTAAAAGCTCTGCAAATTTGGCAGCGTGCTCAGCCTCTTCGTAAGCAGCTTTCTCCCAGTATAAACCGATCTCCGGATATCCTTCTCTATGGGCAACTCTTGCCATAGCAAGGTACATACCAACCTCTGAGCACTCTCCGTTGAAGTTAGCTCTTAAATCTTCGATGATATCCTCGCTCACACCCTGCGCTACGCCTACAACATGCTCTGCAGCCCAGCTTAAGCCCTCTGACTGCTCAGTGAACTTGTCAGCGCCAACGCCGCACTGTGGACATTTCTCCGGTGCTGCATCTCCCTCGTGAACATAACCGCAAACGCTACATACAAATTTTTTCATAGTTTTTTTCTCCTTTTCTTTTATAAAATATTATTTAATATCAGTAATAGTTACTGATATTAAATTATCACAGTTGATACTGCTTGTCAATCGTCAATTTGCAAGTTTATATTTATTTTATTTTCTTGCAAAGACAGTGAGGGCATAACCCGTGAAAGATCATGGAATGCGAATCCACCTGTCCGTTAAAATGGCGGTTGGCAAGCTGATTGATCTCATCTATGTGTACAGGCGAAAGCTCTAAGTCAGATACATTGCCGCAGGAATTGCAGATTACATGGTAATGGAAGTCCGTGCGGCCGTCGAAGCGGTCCCCTCCGTTAGGGGTCGGTATTTTCTGCGCTTCGCCCATGGCGGAAAGAAGATTGAGATTACGGTATACCGTGCCGAGGCTGATGTTAGGAAACTCCTCTTTTACGTGGAGATATACGGTATCAGCAGTCGGATGCTCATGTGTTTTTAAGAGAAATTCTTTAATAGAGGCTCTTTGGCGGCTGTATTTTAAAGTAGCCATACGCAATCCCCCTTCAAATAATAATAATAATAATTACTATAATTAGCATACATTGAAGGGATAAATTTGTCAACATTATATTTTTGCATGTAACAATTTGTAACAAATTACAACATAACAAGAGATGTTTTATCGGAAGAATTGGAAAAAAATGTCGATAAAATATTGATTTATACGCTTGACAGGTTAAAATGCCATGTTATAATTAGTGCGTAACGCATGTAACAATTCTGTAACATTTACAAAAGATAAGAAAACATAAAGGAGGTTATTTATGTATTCTAATCTTAAGAAAGGATTGTTCTTAGTTACTTTTTCAGGAGCCGCCATGTTGCTTCCTATGACGGCGAAAGCGGCGGATACGCATGATGATGGGCTGCCGAGTGTTGGAATTGAGGGGGTACTAGATGACTGTTATTCTTCAGGGAAAAAAATAGAGATTGAAGAATATCTGGTACCGACAGAGAAGGGCGAGTATTTAGATATGGCATTTGCCGATGTAGAGACATTCCTTTATATAAGAAGTGAACCTACAACGGAAAGTGAGTGGGTAGGTAAGCTATACCCCGATGACGCGGCCAGGATTATGGGACCGGTGGGCGAATGGACGAAAGTGCAGTCAGGCAGTGTTACCGGTTATGTATATTCTGAATATATTACCGTAGGAAGAAAAGCAGAAGAAAAAGCACAGAAGATCGTAAAGAAAAAGCAGGAAAAAACGCAGAAGAAAAAAAAGTCAAAAAAAGAAAATCCTGAAAAAGAAGAGGTTTTAGAGGAACTAGAGCAGATATTTGAATTTGCAGAATCAAAAGAAGAAGAGGAAGAAAGACTAAAAAAGGAAGCCGAGGAAGCACGTAAGAAGGAGGAAGAAGAGCGTAAGAAGGCCGAAGAAGAAGCAAAAGAAAAGGGCGGGTCGGGACAAGCAGTAGTTGACTATGCCTGCCAGTTTATCGGAAATCCTTATGTCTGGGGCGGTACGAGCCTGACAAACGGAGCGGATTGCTCCGGCTTTGTGCAGTCAGTATATAAGCACTTTGGCGTAAGCCTGCCAAGAACTTCGGGCCAGATGCGCGGAGCAGGAAAAGGAGTAAGCTACAGCGAGGCTGCTCCAGGCGATGTGATCTGTTATGACGGTCATGTAGGGATCTATATGGGGGACGGTCAGATCGTCAACGCTATAAACAGCTCGAAAGGCATAGGGGTATTGTCGGCCACTTATACGAATATCATTACGGTGAGAAGAATATTGTAGGGCAGTCCGGGAAAGATACAGCCGGTCGGCAGCAAAGTTCAGGATGGGGAAAGATTACCCTGTCCTGAATTTTTTTTCGGCGATGAAAAAACAAAAAATAATGTACTGGTTACGGAGCGGGGAGCAGCATGCATTCTGCATAATGTACAAATTGTACAAAATTGTAAAAAAAAGTTTGAAATAAAAAAAAGCACTTATCCAAGTTATCCACACAAAAACCATTAAAAAAGGTGGAAAAAATGATGTTTGCTAAAATTTATCCACATTATCCACATAAAAAGGTGAAAATACGGTGGATTATTTGGGGCAAAAAAAGAACGGACGTTTTGTGGAGTTATAATAAAAATCGGTTTTTGAACAAAAATATCCGGGAAAATATTGACTTTTAAGAAGTCAAATATTGAGAATAAATTGCATGAAAATGTTTACACAATGGATAAAAGTAGCTATAATAAATAATACTGAATGGAAAAGGAGGTGTCATATATGGCACATGTTTCTAAAGATATGACTTTTGGTGAACTGCTTATGACATATTATGAGAAGTGTCCAAAGATTGTTGATGATCTTATGGAAGCAGGGATGGGCTGCATCGGATGTCCGCATTCCCAGATGGAATCTATCGAGCAGGGCGCGATGGGACATGGTGTAGACCCGGATCTTCTGATAGCAAAGCTTAATGCGACTATCGGCGCTGTATTAGGAGAATAAGGCAGACCAAAAATGCTTCGGACATGTTTTCCGAAGCATTTTTTAAACAGATCTTAAATTGCAGATAACTGCTGGATGGCATCATTAGACAGCAGAGACTCACAATGCTCCTCGAGGAATGCTAAAGAGGCACCGGAGGATTTCTCCAGCGTACCGAATTCTGTGAGCATGTTACAGATCCGGTTGAAGTCATTGATCGAATGGTCGCTCTGCATGATCGCAAGAATGTATACATTCTCCGCAGTATCTTTATAAAGGGAGTTGGAACCATGATACATACCACCGAGCAGCTGCGCTGCCTGCAGTACATGTTCCATGGCTGAGAATGAAAACAGGCGGAGGGTCACTGTGCCTTCTTCTTTTGCAGGCTGTTTGTCAGAAGCAGAGGACTGCTTCACAGCTTCCATCTTTTCTTTCACTTTTCCCAGAAGATTTAACAGGGTTTCGGCCCCTTCAAGCTTATCAAGAGCTTCATATTTTTTTTGCCCGGAATCGTCGGACGGAGAAGGTGCAAATTTTGAAAACCGGGTATCAAGTTCGTCTGGGTCTTCGACTTTAGTAATTATCAGTACGATCGAATCGGAGGAAGCAGGAATAGCCTCAATCATCAGAGGAATATCTTCTGCCTCGAAGCCGAATTCGTATGCTGCCTGTTGCATCATGTCATGGAAAAGTGATCTTGCTTTTTCTGTTCCATATGCCAGTTCGCTTAATTGAAGCTGACGTTCAGCTAAATCAGTTCGTGTTAGGGTACAGCGTATCTGATTATCGTTGATTTTCTCAATCTTCATAATTTATCACTTCCTTCCTAATTTAGTATAGCATAGGGGATGCAGAATGTTCAACAATAGGTTTCATAAAATAAGTATAAAATAAAAAAATACTTGCGCTGTCGGTTTTTATCGGATATAATAAAAACACTAAAAGATAGTTTTCCCTGGTAGCCACGTTCTTAGAACAAAGGAGGGAGAATTTTACGAATTTACTTTTTCTCAATGTAATATCTTTATGCTATCAATTTGAAAATCAGTAAACAATCAAAGATGTCATATCGACATAAATATCACAAAGATAACAGTTACAGAAAATAATCATGCTAAAATAAAAGACATATACAATGCAGACTATCTTTTAGACAATTCTATAGTAAGAAAATGTATCACAGCAGTTTTCTTCTGGTTTTAATATATGTAGGAACGGATGTGGTTATCATCGCGATGCATTGAGGAGGAGGAAAGATGAGCGGGTATGAAAAAAAGGATGTGAAGAATCTCTTTACGGAGCTGAACGGATATGAGAAGAAAGGAGTGGATATTACACTGAATGGTTTTGCAGCCAGTCCTATGCAGGTGGTACAGGCATATATTCTGCGGGAAGATTCGAATTATATGCGGGATTATGTGATGAATGAGAAGGGAGATATCAAAGAGCTGTGTTTTACGGATATAAATATGTCAGAGTGAACGTAAATACCCCTCAAATAATAAGAAAAATGTCGAAATAAATAATGACGTAATAAACAATTATTGTTATAATAGGTTCGAGTAGGAGGTGCAGCATGGAAGAAAACGAGAAGATTGGCCGCACAGATTCGAATCAGCCGACGAAAGATATTTCTGAAAATATTGGTATATCAGGAGAGAAACCAGCGGTTAAAAGAACGATGCCTGGACAAAGGGCAGTCAGAAGGAGAATACCGGGAGAGCAGCCTGCCGAACGAAGGATACCGGGAGAGCAGCCTGCCGAACGAAGGATATCGGGAGAACAGCCTGCCGAGCGAAGGCTGACAGGAAGCCAGGGTGTAAGACGCCGGGCCGCTGAAGATGCAGGTACAGTTAGGCAGCGGACTGCTGAAGACGCCGGTACGGCAAGGCGCAGGCGCTTAGAAGACGCCGGTGCAGCGAGACGCAGGCGGCCGGAGGGAAGCGATGCTCCGACCAGAAGCAGGCAGCGCCGTCCGTCAGGCAGAGGCAGGCAGGCGAGAAGAAGGCAGAGTCGGAGAAGAAGAAAGATCACGCTCATACTGAAGATGTGTCTTTTTGTTATATTGCTGATAGCTGCAGTGGTGGGTGCATTTTTATGGAAGAAATACAGCCCGTCCAAAGAAAAAGCGGACTTGGAAGAATATTATGGAATAGAAGAGGAAGGACAGCTTGCTATTACAATAAACAATGAGATTACGGAACCTCATGGGATGATTTCCGAAGGGAAAGCCTATATTCAATATGAAACGGTACGTGATCATATCAGCAACCGGTTTTACTGGGATCCTAATGAAAATAAGCTTCTTTATACACTGCCTAAGGATATCGTGACTGTCGAGGTTGGCAGTAAGGATTACATGGTATCAAACGATAAGAACAGTGAAGATTATGTCATTTTAAAAACAGAAGGAAGCACAGCATATATAGCTCTTGATTTTATTCAGCAGTATACGAATATTGATTTTGCGGTATATGACAAGCCGAGCCGTGTGATGATCGTCAGTGATTGGGGAGAGACTCCGGTCGCGCAGGTGAAGAAGAATACACAGGTGCGTTACCGGGGCGGAGTAAAAAGTCCTGTCCTGTCAGAAGTCAGCAAAAAGGATGAGGTTGTTGTCCTCGAAGAGGAGGAAAACTGGAAAAAAGTCCGTACAAAAGACGGATTCATCGGCTATGTCAAGAGCAGCGCGCTTAAGGATACCGAGAAGAAGAAGATAACCAGAGATTTTGACGAACCAAAGTATACAAATATTTCCCATGATTATACCATCAATCTGGTATGGCATAACGTGACGAACCGGGAGGCGAATAATAATGTACTTGACAAGATCGCGAGTACGAAAGGCCTCACGACGATCGCGCCGACGTGGTATCATGTGAAGAATACGGACGGTGACCTGGAATCCCTTTCCTCTTCGGATTATGTGGAAAAGGCGCGCCAGTTGAAGGTGGACGTATGGGCTACCGTAAGAGATTTTGACGGAGGGATTAATTCCCAGAGTGAGACCTACGAGCTTTTAAGCTCAACATCAAAGCGTGAGAAGCTGATCAACCAGTTGATTTCTGATGCGCTGCAGACGAATATCGCGGGTATTAATGTAGACTTTGAAAAGGTTTCGGAGGAGTGCGGAGAGCACTATATCCAGTTTATCCGTGAGCTGTCGGTAAAGTGCAGGCAGAGTGCGCTGGTATTATCCGTGGACAACTATGTGCCGAAGGATTACAATATGCAGTATAACCGTAAGGAGCAGGGCGTATTTGCCGATTATATCATCATCATGGGATATGATGAGCATTACGGCGGCTCTCCGGAGGCCGGCTCGGTGTCTTCCTATAATTTTGTCCAGGAAGGAATTGAGGAGACGCTGAAAGAAGTGCCGGCTGAGAAGGTGATCAGCGGTATTCCGTTCTTTACCCGCCTGTGGAGTGAGAAGCCCAAGACCCAGGAGCAGCTTGCGAAGGATAAGGGTACGGAAGCAGAACAGTATGCGACTTCCGTAAAGAGTGAGGCGTACGGTATGTCCAGAGCGAAGGAAAAGGTCGAGGCAGCCGGGGCAGAGATTACCTGGGATGAGGAGACAAAACAGAATTTTGCAACATGGACAGACGGGGAGACTACGTATAAAATCTGGCTTGAAGACGTGAAGTCCTTAGAGCCGAAGCTAAAGCTTATGAAGGAATACGGCCTTGCAGGAAGTGCGGCGTGGGCGCTGGGTCAGGAATCGTCCGATGTCTGGCCGCTCATACAGCAATATGTAAACTAAATAAAAAATAAAATGCCTCCGGCGGTCATATATTGAATTAATATAGGCTGTCAGGAGGTGTTTTTATTGAAGAAAAAGATTGAGCTGGTAGTTCTGATCATCATGGTCGCCGGTCTTGCTGTCTTAAACAAAAACCTTGAGGAGCAGGTGTCCTCTCAGAAGATAACGGTCAGAAAAAACACGGTGGTTCTCGACGCAGGTCACGGAGGCGGCGATCCGGGAAAGGTCGGCGTAGGGGATGTGGTTGAGAAGGAGATCAATCTTACGATTGCAAAAAAGGTAGAACAACGATTAAAAAAGGAAAAGGTTAAGGTCATTATGACAAGGGAGGAGGATGCGATGCTTGCCGGTGAAGGAGGCACCGGGACGAAAGCTGAGGATATGAAGGAGCGGGTGAGGATCATCAATGACGAAGCTCCGCAGCTCGCAGTAAGCATTCACCAGAACAGCTATCAGGATGCGGTGGTTCATGGCGCGCAGGTATTTTACTATTCCGGCTCTCCGGAGGGCGAGGAGGCTGCAAAGGTAATGCAGAATGCGCTGCTGGCCGTCGATGCGGAAAATACGAGACAGGCAAAGGCAAACAATACGTATTATCTGCTGAAACGCACGAAGGCGCCGACGATCATTGTGGAGTGCGGCTTTTTGTCTAATCCCGAGGATGCGTCGAACCTGTGCAGCGAAGAATACCAGGATAAGGTGTCTGAGGCAATCTGCAAGGGAATACTGGAGATCATCCACAAAGAAGGCTCGGAAGAAGCAGAAGAAAAAACAGATGAAAAATCTGGGACTTCTTAACTTGTAGGAGTTTTCAGAGTGTAGTATAATATAGCACATGAAGACAATAATAACGAAGATAGAAGATTTAAAACAGAACAGCGAAGCGGTCGAAGCAGCCGGAGAGGTATTAAAGAAGGGCGGGCTTGTGGCATTTCCCACAGAGACGGTGTACGGCCTGGGTGCGGATGCATTGAATGAAGAAGCGGCAAAAAAGATATATGCTGCAAAAGGGAGGCCGTCGGATAATCCGCTGATCGTGCATATTACGAATATGGAAGCTCTTGGGCGGATCGTTTCGGAGATTCCCGAGGCGGCGCGCATTGCCGCTGAAAGATACTGGCCGGGTCCTCTTACGATGATTTTTCATAAGAGCAGCATCGTGCCTTACGGTACGACCGGCGGGCTTGACACGGTGGCGGTAAGGATGCCCTCCCATGAGACTGCCCGCGCAGTGATCGATGCCGGCGGAGGATATATCGCGGCGCCAAGTGCTAATACGTCCGGGCGTCCGAGCCCTACGAGGGCGGAGCATGTAGCGGAGGATCTGAAGGGAAGGATCGATATGATCGTAGACGGCGGCCCGGTAGAGATCGGCGTGGAGTCTACGATACTTGATCTGTCGGTGTCTCCGCCCATGATCTTAAGGCCGGGGGCGGTGACGAAGGAGATGCTCGAAGAGATTCTGGGAGAGATAGCTGTGGACGCGGCGCTGATCTGCGAGGACAGTGAGGAGGCGCCGAAGGCTCCGGGGATGAAATACCGCCATTACGCTCCGAAGGCGAAGCTTAGCGTTGTGGAAGGGGATGAGGATTCGGTTGTGAAGGAGATCAACCGGATGGCGGCCGAGAAGATGCGGGAAGGAGAGCGGGTCGGCATCATCGGAACGGAGGAGACGGTAGGGGATTATCTGCACGGAGTGGTAAAATGCATCGGAACCCGGCAGGATGAGACGACAGTTGCGAACCGTCTCTATGCAGTCCTGCGGGAATTTGACGATGAGAATGTGGATTGTATCCTAAGCGAAGCATTTCCCGGGGACGGGATCGGAGATGCAGTTATGAACCGGCTTTTGAAGGCAGCAGGTCATCATGTCATACAGGTATAATAGAGAGGAAAAGGTGAGATTATGGGTAAAGTACAGGTTATGGAGCATCCTTTGATCCAGCACAAGATTACCTGCATCCGCAGGGAAGAGCTTGGCTCAAAGGAATTCAGGACGATTGTCGGAGAGATTGCGGCGCTGATGTGCTATGAGGCGACCAGGAATCTGAAGCTTAGGGATGTGAGGATCAAGACGCCGATCTGCGAGATGACGGGTAAGGAATTGAGCGGAAAGAAGCTGGCGGTTGTGCCGATCCTGCGGGCGGGGCTCGGGATGGTAGACGGGATGCTCAGTATCATCCCGGCGGCCAAGGTGGGGCATATCGGGCTTTACCGGGATCCGGAGACGTTTAAGCCGGTGGAATATTACTGCAAGCTGCCGGCGGACTGCGATGAGAGAGAGGTGTTTGTCGTTGACCCGATGCTTGCTACGGGAGGATCCAGTGTGGCGGCGATCCAGCTGCTGAAGGACAAAGGTGTGAAGAACATACGGTTTATGTGTGTCATCGCAGCTCCGGAAGGGGTGGAATATATGCAGAAAGAGCATCCGGATGTAGATCTGTATATCGGCGCGCTGGATGAGTGTTTAGATGAGCACAAATATATCGTTCCGGGGCTTGGCGACGCGGGGGACCGCATTTTCGGCACAAAATAGCACAAAAGGGCAAGGCATTAAGGAGGATGTCACATGGGGGAAAAAAGAACCGATTATATCAGCTGGGACGAATATTTTATGGGAGTTGCGCTTCTGTCGGGGATGCGCTCGAAAGATCCGAATACGCAGGTGGGGTGCTGTATCGTAAGTCAGGATAATAAGATCTTGTCTATGGGGTATAATGGCCTTCCGACGGGCTGTTCGGATGACAATTTCCCGTGGACAAGAGAGGGAGAAGATCCGCTTGATACAAAATATTTTTATACGGTGCACAGTGAGCTGAACGCGATCTTGAATTACCGGGGAGGAAGTCTTGAGGGAGCGAAGCTTTATGTGTCGCTTTTCCCGTGCAATGAATGTGCCAAGGCGATCATCCAGAGCGGGATCAAGGAGGTTATCTACGGCTCCAATAAGTATGAAGATACGCCGTCTGTAAAAGCTTCCATGAGGATGTTTGACGCTGCCGGCGTGAATTATCACGAATATCATGAGACGAATCGGGAAATAAAGATAAATCTGTAAACATGCTGTCATATTAACCGTGCATGACGAATATATATGAACAAAGATGTAAGCGGGGGAGCTTAGGATTGGAGCAGAAAACCTCTTTTGTTGTTCAGTTTTTGATCCGCGCAGTAGTGGGGATGGCTTTTATATTTTTTATTAATCAGTTTCTTGTGTCAAGAGGAATATCCATGCAGGTGGGGCTGAACCCCGTGACTTTTGCTGCAAGCGGATTATTCGGCACGCCGGGGGTAGCGCTACTGTACGGAATCGCCTTTTATACGGGCGGCTGATGGGGTCTGGTATGCCACACTGCAATAGTAGCCGTCTGGGACAAAGATAGGCTTTATGCGCCAGGAGGAGTAATCTTCCTGGCTTTTTTTTATGCGGAACAGAGACGAAGGGTGAGAGGTTTCTTCCACATAGAAGGAAGCCGGAGACATAGAAAAGCCAGATCCGATTCCCTTTAAAAATGCTTCCCGTACGGTCCATCTGCGGAGCAGAAAGTCTTGCCGCGCCGCGCTGTCCAGCTTTAAAAATTCTAAGTATTCGTCCGGGTGAAAAAATCGGCGGACTAAGGTTTCCGCGCGGATATTTCTGCGTGTATTCTCGATATCGATCCCCAGAGGAGAAGAAGTGGAAAAAGCAAGGGCGACAAGCCTGCCGGAGTGGGACAGGTTAAACTGTATCTCCGGAGAACTCTTTTTTCTTGTTTCCTCTGGAGAAAGCGCGGGCTTGCCATGTGCTCCTGTGCTGAATGATAAGCGTTCAGCCGGACAGCTAAGATAGAGGCTTAAGATTCTGCGAAGAAGGATTCGGCTTGCCATAAAGCGAAGCTTATCCCCCCCCTGCCGCAGACAGGAGGCTCTTTTTCGCTCTAGCAGGGAGAGCGAAGATTCGTCGTCCGCTATAGAAGAAAAATCATCGATAGGAAAGATGCAGATATCAATAGAATCCGCAGCGGGGAGGAGTAATTCTTTTTCGGATATATTTTTTACGGAAAGATAATTTAATTTCATTGGAAATCCTTTCTTAAGAGAAATGTCGCTGTTTCATATCAATCATATCGTATATACGGATATTTTCAAGAAGAAAGTAAGATTATTTTGCAATCCTCTTTTGGCGGCTGAAAAATTTTATCCAAAATTATTAGAGAAATTTTGCGTTAAAATTTGGTAAGTATTCACAAAGATGCTTCTTTTTGAAAAAAACAGTAGACAGATGGAGCCGGAGAGGCTATAATCGGTTTCACAAGTCGAGTCGAGGACTTGTATCTGATTGTTTATCTAATTGATAGTTTCAAGTAATTCGGAGAATTCAAGCCAATATCGGCGAAGATTCACAGAGAAGCGAAGTCGTGAAAAAGGAGGAATAGGAGTGATAGTATGTGAAAAGTAAGAATCTTGTAATATGTGACAGCGAGGAAGAGTATGCCAAAGCGCTTGCTATGTTCTTTATGAAAAAAAAGGAGCTGATGCTTCAGGTGCATGTATGCAGCAGAGTCAGTAACGCAGCGGCTTTGGGCGAGAAGATTCAGACAGATCTTCTGCTGGTATCAGCAGAGTATGCAAAAGAAGTGCAGGAGGAGGTAAAGGCAGAAAAGGTATTCGTATTAGGTACAGGAGAAAGAGCGGAAGGAGAATTAAGATATCCGGTGCTGTATAAATATCAGCCGGGCGAAAGGCTGCTTGGTGATCTTATCCGGGAGTGCGCGGAATTATTTGACGCGGGGAATATGATGTATGGTATGCCTGGAGGTAAAGTAAGAAAGGTTATCGGAGTGTTCTCGCCCGTACATCGGGTTGGGAAGACCGCATATGCGTTGAAGCTCGGAGAAGAGCTGGCAGAGTCGGAGAACGTATTGTATCTGAATCTGGAGACATATGCGGGAGCAGGAGGACATTTTGAGGAAAATAGAGAGACTCTGGCTGATGTTCTCTATTATGCCAGGCAGGAAAAGGCTAATCTTGGGCTGATGCTCACGACGCTGGTCTGTCACCGAGGGAATCTTGATTATATACAGCCTATGGCAGTTTCTGAGGATATGAAGGAAGTGCGCGCAGCAGAGTGGGTAGACCTGCTGAATAAGATATTGGAGCAGAGCATCTATGAGACGCTGATTCTTGATATCGGTGACGGGATACCGGAGCTTTATCGGATATTGAAGTGCTGCACAGAGATTCATATGCCGGTTTTAGAGGACAGATTTTCCCAGGCGAAGGTTACGCAGTTTGAGCGGGAGATGCGTCTTCTGGGACAGGAGGATGTACTGAAAAAGATTGTCCGTAAAGGGGGAGATGCATGATAGAGGCAGAACAGCTCCATGCAAGAATCCTTGAGGAACTGGATCTGACGAGAGAAGTAGAAGATGAAGAGCTGACGAGGATCATCCATCAGGTGTTAGGCGAGGCCGGAGAGAGGGAGTATATTTCTTTAAGCAAGCGGACGATGCTCGGGAAGGAGCTGTTTAACGCTTTCCGCAAATTGGATCTGCTTCAGGAATTTCTAGAGGATGATGAGATTACGGAGATTATGATCAACGGTACCCATAACATCTTTTATGAGAAGGACGGCAGGCTGTATCAGTCGGAAAAGCGATTTTTGTCCAAAGAGAAATTAGAAGATGTCATTCAGCAGATTGTAGCAGGCTCAAACCGGCTGGTTAATGAAGCGTCTCCGATTGTGGACGCCAGACTGGCAGACGGCTCAAGGGTCAATGTCATTCTGGCGCCGGTGGCGCTCAACGGGCCTGTGGTTACAATTCGGAAATTCCCAAAGGAGGCTGTTACGATAAAGCAGCTTATTATGTGGAATTCGATCAGCAGAGAAGTTGCAGAAGTTCTGGCAATGTATGTGGCAGCAGGCTACAATATATTTATCAGTGGCGGGACCGGATCCGGGAAAACCACATTCTTAAATGCACTATCGCAATTTATTCCAAAGGATGAGAGAATCATAACCATCGAAGATAATGCAGAGCTTAAGATACTGAGCGTATCTAACCTGGTCAGTTTGGAAGCCAGAAATGCTAATGCAGAAGGAACCGGGGAAGTTACTATACGGGATTTGATTAAGTCGGCGTTGCGTATGCGGCCGACGAGGATCATCGTCGGGGAAGTGCGTTCCGCGGAGGCGATCGATATGCTGCAGGCGCTCAATATAGGGCATGACGGAAGCCTGAGCACAGGACATGCCAACAGTCCGAAGGATATGCTGAGCCGTCTGGAGACGATGGTGCTTATGGGAATGGAGCTTCCCCTTCCGGCGATCCGCAGGCAGATAGCGTCAGGGATCGACTTGATCGTCCACTTGGGAAGACTCAGGGATAAGAGCAGGAAAGTGCTGGAGGTTACAGAAATCATAGATTATCAGGATGGAGAGATTCTGCTTCAGCCAATCTACAGCTTTGAAGAGACAGGAGAAAAGCATGGAAAGATTCAAGGAGTTTGGAAAAAGGTTCACGGGCTTACGCACACCGGAAAACTGCTGGCGGCGGGCTTTAAGGAAAAGGCAGAAGGTATTGATGCTGGGTAAGACTGCGGGAGTCCTGCTTTTGACAGCATGGCTCTATTACCGGTCAGGATGGCCGCTTCTGGTGTTATGGCCTTTGGGTATCTGGTATTACCGAAGCCTGGAAAAAGAATGTATAGAGAAAAGGAAAGGCGAATTTCTCGTGCAGTTTAAGGAGGCGATACAAAGTATGGCGGCATCCCTGCACACGGGCTATTCCGTAGAGAACGCAGTGAAGGAAATGCAAAAAGAGATGCTTTTGATGTATGAAAAGGACGAGATGATATGCAAAGAGTTAAGCTTCATGGTGCAGCAGGTGTATATCCGGATACCGGCGGAGCAGATTTTCGAGGATTTTGCAAAAAGAGTCCGGCTGGAGGACGTGCGCAACTTTGCCAATGTATTTGCGGCGGCGAAGCGAAGCGGCGGCGACATGATCGCGATCATACAAAATACAGTGAACCAGATCGGAGCTAAGATAGAAGTCAGACGGGAAATCGACACTCTGCTTGCGGCGAAGCGGTATGAATTTAAGGTGATGGCAGTGATTCCATATGCAATCATCGCCTATATGATACTTAGCTTTCCGGAATTTATGGAGTGCCTTTATGGAAATATGATCGGGACGGGAGTGATGAGTGTATGTCTTTGTGCTTATCTGGGCGCTTACGCAATTGGCGTAAATCTGGTAAAAATCGAGGTCTGATCTTGCTTATATTAGTGCTGATGTTTCTTGGAGGTGCAGCGCTTCTTATCGCGGACTATGTTGCTTCCAGGCAGCCTATTGAAGGAGGGCTTATCAGGAATACTTATGGATCAGGAAAAAGAACGGAGGAGCTGGAGGTATCAGCGGGGGAGAGTAAGAGAGAAAAGATAGAGGTGCAGGTGTCTGAAAGAGAATATTCCGGCGAAGAATTACAGCAGATGTTTCAAAGATGTATCGCGGGAATGGACAGGCGTATACTTGGAAAAAACGAAAGTCTTGACCATATTGAATCGGATATGGATTTGATCACAGGAATCGACGGAGTACCGGTGGAGATCTCATGGGAGCTGGATCGTTACGATGTTATGAATGTATACGGGGAGCTTCAGGAAGACGGCCTTACAAAGGAAGGAACGCTGGTCATGCTTAAAGGAACGCTGACATACAGTGAAAATCCAGAAGAACAGGCGCTTTATGAATGTGCGGTGATGGTATTCCCAAAGACGCTGGAGGCCGGAGAACAGCAGGCGGCAGATATTACGGATAGGATTGCAGAAGAAGATGAGAGAACACAGACAGAAAAGGAACTCATGCTGCCAAAAGATATAGCTGGAAAACCGCTTCTGTTCTTTAAAATGATGGATGGCCGGGGCGCAGTGCTTATGGCGATGGCGGGCTTGATAGCGGTGCTGCTGCTGGCACTGGAAAAGCAGAATCAGGAGAAGGAACGGCTAAAAAAGCAGGCGCAGATGCAGATGGATTACCCGGAGATTGTCAGCAAGCTTACCCTTCTTCTTGGTGCAGGAATGACGGTCAAGAGAGCATGGAAAAGAATTGCTATGGATTATGAGGAAGAAAAACATATTTGGGGAAGCAGATATGCCTACGAGGAGATGCGGCAGACATGTAATGAGATGGACAGCGGGATTACGGAGGCAGAAAGCTATGAGCGGTTTGGCAGGCGGTGCGGCTTGCAGGCGTATGTGAAGCTTGGGGCGCTGCTTTCGCAGAATCTTCGGAAAGGAACAAAGGGAATGAATCAGATCTTGCAGACGGAGGCCGTGCAGTCTTTCGAGGAAAGAAAAGCGAGGGCAAGGCGGCTTGGCGAGGAAGCCGGGACAAAGCTTCTGGCTCCTATGTTCCTGATGCTTGCGGTAGTGCTTGTCATAGTAATAGTGCCAGCTTTTATGTCTGTGCAGATGTAAGAGGCTGCTGGTTATGCAGCGAACAAGTTATTGTAAAATTAGGGAGGAAAATATATGTGGAAAATATGGCGGTTGAAAAACAGGGTGAGAGAGATCCTGACAGAGAAAAAAGGAGTAGGGGTTGTAGAGGTTATTTTGATTCTTGTAGTTCTTATTGGTCTTGTCATTATATTTAAATCACAGCTTACCAGTCTGGTGCAGGATATTTTCAAGAAGATAACAAGTGAAAGTTCTGGAATCTGATCATATGAAAAAGGGAGAGGTTACCGCATTTCTGAGCCTTATCATCGTTCTGCTTGTGACGTTTATCGGAGGAATTATGGAGAGTGCTTCTGTCCAGATGGCGAAGAATTATCGACGGGCGGATATGAACCGGGCGATGGAATCTGTCTTTGCCGAATACCAGCAGGAATTATTGGAAGAATACGATATCTTTTCATTAGAAGGGACGTATGAAAGCGGAAAATATGCAGAAAAAATGATAGAACAGCGTCTTGCGTTTTTTGGGGCGGGCAGCATGGAAAACCGTATTCGGAGGATTCAGTTTTTAACCGATGACGGAGCCGAAGCGTTTTATGAACAGGTGATGTATTATATGCAGCACAAATATGGAAAGAACTGCCTGAAAGACAAGCTGCCAATGACAGATACATGGAAAAAGCAGGAGGAAGAGGCGGCCAGCTGTGAAAAAGAAATCCATAAAAAGGAGGCTGAGCTGGAAGGACTTTTGAAGGCAACCGGGTCAGTGCTGCCTGACGAGGATAATCCTATCGCATATGTATCACAGCTTAAAAAGCGGCCGCTTCTGGAGCTGATCATGCCAGGGAGCAGGCGCGTTTCTGATAAAAAAATCAATCTGGGCGAGAGCTTGTCAGGAAGAAGACGGAATAAAGGTTATGGTGATTTTTCAGATGTTGCTTTAGACGGAGGAAAGTTGTCTATGCTGCTGTTCGGCGAGTATCTGATGGAACATTTTTCTACGGCAGCGAATGAGGGAGAAGGAGGGGCACTGGACTATGAGCTGGAGTATATCTGTGCCGGGCGGGGAAGCGACAGAGAGAATCTTAAGGCGGTCGCGGAACGGCTTATGGCGATGCAATTTGAGGCTAATTACCGTTTTTTGCAGAGCAGTGCATCGAAGCGCGCGGAGGCGGCAGAGCTGGCGGAAGCTTTGTGCACTCAGGCGGAGCTTACAGGACTGTCCGGGGCATCGGCGCAGGTGATTCTAAGCTCATGGGCTTATGGAGAGTCCCTTGTGGACTTGCGTGCGCTCCTTAATGGCAGCAGGGTGCCCCTTAAAAAGTCGGAGGAAAGCTGGCAGTTGACTATATCGGATCTTATGAAGCTTGGGGAAAGCGGTAAGATTAACGACGGGCGTGACTGTGAAAAGGGATTGCCCTATAAGGAATATCTGAGAATGCTTTTATTTCTGGAAAAAAGAGAAAGAGCCGGCATGCGTGCATTGGATATGATCGAGCAAAATTTAAGAAAGGCACACGGCGCGAAATTTTTTAAGGCTGACTGCTGTATCACGAAAATGGAGGTAAAGAGTACCGTCAGGCTGCGCCGGGGAATAACATACCGTTTTCAGACTTACTACGGATATAATTAACAGGATCAGGAGAAAAGGAGGTGAAGGCAGATGTCCTCTTGGAGTTCTAAAACTCTTTTTAAAAATAAAAATCTATACATCCCCAAAAAAATCTATGAAGAAAGGAGAACGATTCGTTTGATATTCAATGGTATACTCCCCACACGAAATACCAGTCTCATATGCTCTAAGAGGGCATCTGCCTTCACCTCCAAAAAAGGAAGCATCACTGTGGAGGCAGCTATGGCGGTTCCGTTATTTTTCTTTGCCGTGATATGTCTTTTATATCTAATGGAAATCATGGCGGTTCAGACGGCCGTTCGGTCGGGGCTTCAATATGCAGGAAAAATGGCAGCGCAGGAATCATGCGTGTCAGTAAAGCTTTCGCCTGCCGCGGTAAGGTCGGACGTGGTCAATACTATCGGTGCGGATCGTTTAGCGAGAAGTATTGTAGAGGGAGGCAGCGGAGGAATTGACTGCAGTGCTTCCAAAATCTCGCCGCGTACAGGGATAGGGGAGCTGTCCGCCAAATATAAGATAAGGATTCCAGTGCCAGTATTTCGCATTGCAATGTTATCTTTCGAGGATAAGATGCAGATTAAGGTGTGGAATGGGTATGAGAAAGCAGGATTTGGCGCTGATAATGAAGGGATGGTATACGTGACAGAGACAGGAATTGTCTATCACCGGAATTACCATTGTACGCATCTTAAGCTCTCCATCCGTACGGTACAGTCAGAAGAGCTGGAGAATCTCCGTAACAAAAACGGCGGAAAATATCATGCATGTGAACGCTGCGGCGGGAATGGGAGCGGTATCTATATTACAGATACGGGAGACCGTTATCACAGCTCTTTATCCTGCAGCGGACTTAAACGGACGGTTTATGCGATCCCTCTTTCAGAAGCAGCAGGAAAGCGGGCATGTTCAAAATGCGGAAAATGAAAGCAATATTTATGGAAAGAAAGGGGAAGGGATGGCGGAAGTGAGTCATATAGTTTGTATGGGAATACTGATTTTAGCATCGGCAATAGATATAAAATATCGGAAGATTCCAGTGTGGATCCTGTCTGGGATAATCGTTGCAGCATTTTTTTATCAAAGTCTGTGGGGCGGGGAAGATGTAGTATTGATTGCGGGCGGTGCAGCGGTTGGAGCAGCATTTCTGCTTATAAGCAGAGTGACGAAGGAAGCAGTAGGGTATGGGGACAGTCTGGGTATTTTAGGATTAGGGATATATCTTGGATTGTGGGGACTTGTGGAAATTCTTGCAGGGGCATTTTTTATGCTGGCGTTGTGCGGAGCTTTTGTTCTGGCGGTAAAAAGGATGTCCAGAAAATGCGCATTGCCATTTTATCCGTTTCTTGCGGCGGCTTATGCGATATGGGTGATCGGGGAGATTAGGATATAAAAGAAATCAGGATATAGAGAAGCTTAGGATATAGAGGAGAAGATGTAGTCAATATGTATGGCGATAAAGGGTTGAAAGGAAGTATGACCGTGGAGATGTCGTTTCTTATGCCGATCATTTTGCTGCTGATCATGAGCAGTATACTTGCGGCATTTTATTTTCACGATAAAAATGTGCTGGCGGGAGCTGCGTACGAGACGGCAGTAGTGGGAAGTACAAAGATCAGGGAGAAGGGAAAAGTGACGGGAGACGAGCTGGAGGCATTGTTTAGAGAGCGTGCAGGCAGGAAATGTATTCTGTTTGCAGGGAGCAGTGTGCGCGCTGGTGCAGGAAAGAGGGAAATCAGTATCAGGGTGTCAGCATACAAAGGACGATTCGGGGTGTCTGTTGTAAAAAAGGCGGCGGTAACAGAGCCCGAAGATTATATCCGTAATATCAGGAAGATAAAGGAGAGAACAGATGGAGCGAAAAATCAGTATTGAGGAAGCAAAGATCTATCATGAAGATTATCAGATGAAGATGCTTTTGATGAATGAAATAGAAGGACTTCTCGCGGTAAAGGGCAGAGGAATAGATAATACATCATTTTATGATTATAATGTCAGCGGGAAGATCTCTATGCAGGCATTATATGAGAAAAACAAGATCAGCGGGGAGGATTTAAAGTCATTTTTACGGCAGTTATTAGCTGTGATACGGGAAACAGAAAATTTTCTGCTTAATATACACTGTATTCTGATGGAACCGGAATATATCTTCTATGAGGACGGAAAATTTTACTTTTGTTATTATCCACAGGCAAAACAGGAGCTATGGGCGGAAGTCCACAGACTGACAGAGTATTTTGTTAAGCGGGCGGATTATGAGGACAAGGAGTGCGTGCGTATTGTATTTATCCTTCACAAAGAGACTATGGCGGATAATTATAGTCTGGCAAAAATCGTGAAGGAATGTATGAAAGATGAGAAGAAGGAGGACGGGGACGGTAAAGCAGAGGGGATCGGGGCGAAGAAGCTATATGAGGGCGATGAAGATGAGGGTGACGGGAGCGGAGAGGAGAACCGGGAAGAGGGATATACAAAAAATCCAGGATTGTATACTGCAGATTATGACCGCCTGCAGCATGATTGGATAAGGAAGCAGCACCATGGAAGACTTATTATGGAAGAGACGGAAAACATGTGGAAACCGGTAAAGCAGCTTCTTAACCGTCATAGAAAGCCCAAATGGGGGGATTGGGATGGATTATATATTGATGAAGAGGAGCTGTAAGGAGAAAGAACGACACATGTTACTGGTCACGGAGTGAACAGTAATTGAACCGTAACTGGCCAGGGGAAACAAAAGATTTATTGTTGCAGGTCTTTTTCAGGTATGTTATTATTGTTTTGTATTATAAATCCAATCAAAGGGTTTGCAAGCACTGCAGCCGGAAGCTCCGGGTTGGCGGTATATTTGTTTGAGAATATTTTTTGGAGGATGGAACATGATAAGAGACTGCAAGAGAATAATGTCTGCAGTGCTGGTAGTTGTGCTGTGTATGTCTTTAGAACTGACAGCATATGCCTCGGAGACAACGCAGTCTGGAAAAGATGGAACAGAAAATAACGAATTAACAGCAGAAGAGAAGAGGATGCAGGAGGAGCTCGACAAGGCGTATAAGATTCCGACGGAATCTAATAGCTGGAAGGGCTGGGAAAAAGGTCCCGGAACATATGGAGAAGCAGCCATTGTTATGGAGGTTTCAACAGGAGCGATTCTCTATGCAAAGGACATAGATTCGAAGCAATATCCGGCGAGTATTACCAAGGTTCTCACCGCACTGCTTGTTCTGGAGAATGCTGAATTATCAGATGAAGTGACATTTTCTCATGATAGTGTGGCTTTTCTGCAGCCTGGAGATTCTACTATAGGATTGAAAGAAGGGAATATTATCTCTATGGAGCAGGCGCTCCATGCGACGCTGCTTGCTTCGGCAAATGAGGCCGCATATGCAGTGGGGGAGAATGTCGGACGCAAAGTAGGATACGATTATAACTGGTTTATTGAACAGATGAATGCGAAGGTGCAGCAGCTTGGCGGAGTTAATTCACATTTTGCCAACACGAACGGGCTGCATGATGCAAATCATTATACATGTGCAAGGGATATGGCTCTGATCGGGAGAGAGCTTTTTAAATATCCGGCATTTTTCAAGATTGTCCAGACTCTGGATTACAAGATACCGAAATCAAAGACGGTGGAAGAGCATGTATTTTACCAGAAGGACAAGATGTTAAGGCCAAGCGACAGTAATTATTATAAATATGCGATCGGCGGAAAGACAGGCTTTACTTCGGACGCTTTATCTACGCTGATTACGATGGCAGAGAAGGACGGGATGCAGCTTGTGTGTGTAGTGCTGCGGACACATGGGAGGAATGTTTATCCGGATACGACGAAACTGCTGAAATACGGATTTAAGAAGTTTTCTAAGATTGATATAACAGAGATGGTGCAGTCAGAGGATGTGGCAGAGGTTGTGGACGGGGAAAACTATGTGATAGTGCCCAAAGGGATTACCTTCGCAGACCTTGATATGGAGCTTGTCCCGGATACGGAGTTTGAAGATATGGCGACGCTGTCCTACACTTATTCCGGGACTTACGTAGGATGTGCGAAGGTAAAGCTCAGCGATTCTTATATAAAGGCTCATGCAGCAGATGATGAAGAGCCGGATGAAGGGAATGAGTCTGCCAAAGAAGAGGAAAAAAAGAAAGAGGAAATAAAAGAAAAGACAGGTATCTTTAAAATCCCGGGAGTATCGTATCTGTGGGAGAAGACGGGAATGTCTGAAAAAAGTAAAAAGGATAAGATCATACTGGCAGCGGCTTCTGCTCTTTTATTGGTATTGATCATTGCGTTTCTGGCGGCGGTTATCCGATATCGGAAGCTTATCCGGCAGAAAGAGGAGAATGAAGAGCAGGATGAGGAAAAGAAGACGGGGGACAGGGCAAGGTTTGAAGGCTATTTCTGATCATGGAGAGACTGACAATGGAGAATAATGGGAGATATCAGAAAAAGGCATTGAATATGACGGTGTTGCTGGTTTTAGTTAATGTTATTGTGTTTTTAGTCTTATCTATGCAGGGAATGACTGAAGATGCAGAGTTTCTGCTTCGGCACGGAGCGATGTATGTGCCCTATGTGGCAGAGGGCGGGGAGGTTTATCGCTTGTTTACCTGTATGTTTTTGCATTTTGGATTTGAACATCTGATGAACAATATGATCGTGTTGCTGATCGTTGGCTGGAATCTGGAGCAGACTGTCGGAAAGATAAAATATCTGATAATTTATATGGCAAGCGGATTGTGCGGAAATATTATATCCGCGATATGGGACATATCTGCAGGAGAGTATGCCGTGTCTGCCGGAGCATCCGGCGCGGTATTTGGACTGATCGGCGCGCTCCTTTATGTGGCAATACGTAATAGAGGAAACATTGGAGAGATTTCCGGCAGAGGGGTTGTATTTATGATAGTCCTTATGCTGTATTACGGCTTTGCTAATACTGGAGTGGACAATGCAGCCCATATCGGCGGGCTGCTGTCGGGATTTTTGTTTGCGGTTATTTTATGTTGGAAGAATAAGGGTAAAAGTCGTCAGATGACCTGGAGCTGATGTGACGGAGAGAGAACCATTGTGCGCTCTTGCGATGCGGCTGGCTATAGCGAGTCCAAGGCCGGTTCCGTCTTTCTTATATGTAGTAAATGGCTGGAAGATGTGTTCGAGATGCTCTGCTGGGATGCCGCATCCGTTATCGGATATCTTCACACAGACAGCAGAGTGTTGTTTGCTGTCTTTTGCCGATTCGTATATATCCAGATGGATCTTCCGCTCAGCGTTTTCAGTAGAAAGTACTGCGTCCCGTGCATTGTGCAGGAGATTTAAGAGTGTTTGCCTGAGCTTTATCGTGTCACAATTGATCTCGGGAAGCTCTTCTGGAATCCGGGATGTAAATTCAATATCTGTGTCTGCAATGGAAGCAGCGAAGGAAAGTGAGGCCGTTCGGAAAAAAGCGGCTGCATCTGTGGGAGAGAGATGCAATCGGTCGCTATTATTATAGACTGACAGTTCTTCCAGTAAAAGATTCGTATATTCAACATCCTTCATCAACTGTTCCCAGTATTTAAAAGAAGAAGTTTCTGGATGCTGTGAGGAGATTAGCTGCAGGGTGCTGTAAATTAGTGTCAGCGGGTTGCGGATTTCGTGGCTGATCGCACTGATCGTCATCTGGTGTGAATCGAGAAGACGCTGAAGAAGTTCTTTTTTCTCAGGACTTTCTTCCATTATCTGTTGTAATTTGTCGAAATCTGTTTCTGAAAACATAGTAACTACCGCCCTTCTTTTTAGAAAGTTTAGCACTGGCGGACAAAATAATCAATCAAATTTTAGAAAGATTTTCTGGAAAAGGAGAGAGATATGAAAGACGACAATTGTATTTTCTGCAAACTTGCCAATGGTGAGATCCCAACGGCAACACTTTATGAGGACGTGGATTTTCGGGTAATCCTGGATGCAAATCCAGCTTCGAAAGGACACGCGCTCATCATTCCGAAGGAGCATTATGCTAATCTGTACGAGCTTGAGGATACGCTTGCCGGCAAAGCTATGGTTCTGGCTAAGAAGATGATTACTAAGCTGACAGATGTATTGGGTTGCGACGGCTATAATCTGGTACAGAATAACGGAAAATGTGCAGGTCAGACAGTATTTCATTTCCACCTTCATATGATACCGCGGTACAAGGATGACGAGGTCGGCCTTGGATGGAAGCTAAATGAATTAACAGAAGAGGACAGAGAGGATATACTGTCCAGGCTGTAGATATTACAAATACTAATGAGGAAAGAATAGTGGAAGGCAAAGGAATTACCAGTGAAGCGGATTCTGGTAGAAGTGTGGATTTTGATAAGGTATATGAGGAAAATGTATCCGCAGTTTATCGGACAGCATTGTGTTATTCTGGAGACGAATACGTGGCAGAAGAGATTACACAAGAAGTATTCCTGAAACTATATATCAGCAAAGAAAATGTTAATGCGAATGCAGTCAGTGCATGGTTGATCACGACAGCGAGAAATATGGTGAAGAACCATAAAAGAGACAGATGGCATGAGATTCCCGGAAGTGATCTCTTTGAAGACGGGAACATAGATTATCTTGTGGGCAGTACAGAAGACGAAATAATGACTATTTTGCATGACCGGGAATGTCATGGGCTTGCGGAAAGAATATTCAGCGATCTGTATCAGATGAATGAGCGTTGGTATGACGCGATTACGATCACTTATCTTCTGGAAAAGCCGCAGAAGGAAGTGGCCGAGGATATGGGAGTGACGCTGGAAGTTCTGCATAGTATGCTGTACCGTGCAAAGAAGTGGATACAGAGAAAATATAAAGAAGAGTATGACCGCCTAAGTGATACATAATAGAAGGTGCTTTTAGCACCTTCTATTTATAAGACAACATTCGATGTTGACTGCAGGATATACGGCAAAGCATCAGGCAGTGACAGATTCAATCAAATCGACGATTGTGTCGATAGAATTCTGCTGTGAGGAGTTCTTCATCGTGTGGATATAATGTTCGCGGTGCTCGTACAGCCTGCTTACGGCATCCAGAAGAGTCTCGTCTGTCAGCGATTCTTCTTCCAGGACGATACTAAAGCCCTGACGCTCGAAAGAGCGGGCGTTCAGAATCTGGTCCCCGCGGCTGGCATTGGCAGAGAGGGGGATCAGCAGGTTTGGTTTATGTAAGGCCAGGAGTTCGCAGATCGCGTTGGCGCCGGCTCTGGAGATAACGATATCTGTAAGAGCGAAGAAATCTTTTAATTCTTCTTTGACATATTCAAACTGTGCATATCCTTCAAGCCCTTTTAGTGATTCGTTGAGCTTGCCGCGGCCGCACAGGTGGATGACCTGATAGGATTTGAGAAGCTCGGGGAGGATGGCGCGCACTGCTTCGTTGACAGCAACAGCGCCCAGACTTCCGCCGACAACAAGGATCACCGGTTTGTCGGCGGTGAACCCGAGGAACTCACGTGCTTTGAACTTGTCTCCGGATAGCAGCTCCTGACGGATAGGCGAACCGGTGAGTATTGCTTTTCCTTCGGGAAGAAGTTCCAACGTTTCCGGGAAATTGCAGCATACCTTTGTGGCGGCCGACAGGGAGATCTTGTTGGCAAGTCCCGGGGTCATATCTGATTCGTGTATGATGACCGGAACACGGCATCTTTTTCCGGAAAGTACGACAGGGACAGATACGAAGCCGCCTTTGGAAAAGATAACGTCAGGCTTCAGGATCTTCACAAGTTTTTTCGCTTCGTTCATGCCCTTAAGAACACGGAATGGGTCGGTAAAATTCTGGAGACTGAAATAGCGGCGGAGCTTTCCGGTGGCAATCCCATGATACGGGATGCCGAACTGCTCAATCAGTTCCTTCTCGATTCCGTTATAGGAGCCGATATAGTGGATATCATAGTGCAGCTCCTTAAGACGGGGAAGGAGAGCAATGTTGGGAGTAACATGACCGGCGGTGCCGCCGCCAGTTAAGATAATACGTTTCATAAGAACCTCCGAAAAGAAAATCTTTAACTACTACAAGTTAAACAGTCTATAATCTGCAACAAAAGAACTGTTACTTATATATTATACAATCTGATATAGATTGGTCAAGAGAAAGAGACGGGTGAACAGCCTGTTTTATGAGGTATTTTCAATGACAATGCAGAGAGATGATTTGGAACAGGTAATAAGAGAAGACTTATATGGTGAAGCAGAAGCCATCCAGAAGGAAGTTGATGCATCTGAGATCAAAGAGATGCCTAATGCTCTCAAAGATGATATCCGGCTTAAGCTGCAGAGTCGCATTGATACTTACGAAAAAGAACAGGCTTATGCAGGACTTTCCGAAGAAGACCGGGAAGCGCTCATGCTCGGGCGAAAGATTCGGGAGGAACGTTCCGGCGGCCGGAAGAAGCGCAGGAAGAGAAGGATTAGGATGTATGCGGCGTCCGCGGCTGCGGTATTGCTTGTGTTGGGTATTGGAATGACAAGTACGGGCGGGGCCGAGAGGATCGCATCGGTGATCGAACAGGTTGTTGGAGGGAGAAAAGTTGTACAGGTAGATTCTGATGAAGAGAATAAGGTGTCGGAGAATGAAGATGAGAAAGAGGCGTATCAAGAAATTAAGGATACGTTTGGAGTGGAACCGGTTAGATTTGCTAGTCAACAAAAAGGAATAAAATTTATTGAGATGGAGTTGAATGACAACTTGCAAGTTGCGGAAATGATATATGAGTTTAATGAGAAAACGTTGTTGTATGTGATTAGTGCAGGATATTATAATTCTTCTTTTGGATTTGATGGGGACGATGAAATTATAGATAAAGAAGAAATGAAGATTGGTGGCAATGATATAGAATTATCAATATATCAAGTAAAAGAAACAGGAACGATTAAATGCTCGGCTCATTTTACGTATAAAAAGTTAGAATATTTTCTGGCTGGAAAGTTGGATAAAGAAGAATTTATAGAAATTTTAAAAAATTTATATTTTTTGTAAAAATGCCGTCAGTTTTTGGCGAATAATGTGTCTATTATATGAGAGTTAGGGAGGGCGGAGGTAAAAGATGGAGAAAAAGAAGGTAAAGTCTATTGGTTGTATCCTGATGCTGGTACTTTGTATGTTTGTTGTGAGTTTTGATGTACATGCAGAGGAAGACAGAAAGCAGATTGATGGTTCTTATCTGACAGATGAGAGTGAATCTATCGGCTATGATACAAAGATTACTCGTGGTGAAGATTTATTGGCGGGTTATTCTAAGTGTGTCAGATTAGCTAATGGAAATCTTTATGTTGGAGGGAGCACTATCGCATGTCAGACTGTGGAGAGAATCGGACTGGCTGTTCTCGTTGAACGAGCTAAGAAGGAAGATACTTCATGGGAAAGCTATGATGGATGGGTAGTACGCGAGGAGAATACAGACCGAATAGCTTCCAGCAAAGAGCTGAAGGTAGAAGGCGGTTATTACTACCGCGTATCATGTATCCACTCTGCAAACGACGATGTCAGCGATAGCTTTACTAATGGAGTACTCATCGAGTAACCTGCTATGCCGTAATAGAGAAATTCCAGTCGCTTTATTATGGCACCTCGGTATAACCTCAGTATGTTGAGTCTGCTGGGAAGACTGTGACAAGCATCGCCGCGGAGGATGGAATGGTTGTATACAATTAGATAACATGACTAACATAATGAAAAAGTAAAACGAATATTTATCTGAGTGACAATGCTCCGTTGTATTGCGATGCAGGTCACAGTCTTCCCAGATATAAGAGGAAACGGAAAAAAGGATGCCAAGATGGGGGCATCCTTTTTTCACACGATTTAATATTAGTTTAATTTTCCAGTGGTAATTTATACATACTGTGGAATACAGACGTACAAAATATGAAAAAAAGACGGGAGTAGATGATGAACCATTTAGAAGAACTTGAGGCAGAAGCAATCTATATCATGAGGGAAGTTGCGGCGGAATGTGAGAAGCCGGTTATGCTGTACTCCATCGGCAAGGATTCTTCAGTAATGCTTCACCTGGCATTGAAGGCGTTCTATCCGGAGAAGCCGCCTTTTCCTTTTCTGCATGTGAATACGACGTGGAAGTTCCCGGAGATGATTGAGTTCCGGGACAGAAGGGCAAAAGAGCTCCAGATTGAAATGCTGGAATACATTAATGAGGATGGTGTAAAACAGGGGATTAATCCCTTTGATCATGGTGCCGCGTATACGGATATCATGAAGACACAGGCATTAAAACAGGCTTTGGACAAATACGGCTTTACTGCGGCTTTTGGCGGGGGAAGGCGGGACGAAGAGAAGTCCCGGGCAAAAGAGCGGATTTTTTCGTTTCGGAATTCTGAACATGCATGGGATCCGAAAAACCAGCGTCCGGAGATGTGGAAGCTCTATAATACGAGGATTAACCAGGGTGAGAGCATCCGGGTATTTCCACTGTCCAACTGGACGGAAGCCGATATCTGGCAATATATTAAAAAAGAAAATATACCGATCGTGCCTTTATACTTTGCTAAGCCCCGGCCGGTCATCGAACGGGACGGCAATATCATTATGGCTGCAGACGACAGGCTAAAGCTTCTGCCGGGCGAGAAGATCGAGACGAAGATGGTGCGTTTCCGCACACTGGGCTGTTATCCGCTGACAGGCGGAGTAGAGTCTTCGGCAGCTACGTTAGATGAGATTATCGAGGAGACACTGGGAGCCGTGGAGTCGGAGAGGACAAGCCGGGTCATTGATTCGGACGGCGGTTCCGCCAGTATGGAAAAGAGGAAGCGAGAGGGATATTTTTAAGATGAAAAATGACTTATTAAAATTTATCACATGCGGCAGTGTAGACGACGGGAAATCTACGCTGATCGGCCATATGCTCTACGATGCGAAGCTGCTGTTCACGGATCAGAAGAAAGCGCTGGAGCTGGATTCCAAGGTGGGTTCCAATGACGGAAAGATCGACTATTCCCTGTTGCTGGACGGGTTGATGGCAGAGCGGGAGCAGGGGATCACTATCGATGTGGCTTACCGCTATTTTACGACGGAGAATAGAAGTTTTATTGTGGCTGATACTCCGGGACATGAAGAATATACGAGAAATATGGCGGTGGGAGCGTCATTTGCTGCGCTCAGTGTCATCTTGGTTGATGCCAGCCAGGGCGTTCTCCTCCAGACGAAGCGCCATGCCAGAATCTGTGCATTGATGGGGATTCGCCATTTTGTCTTTACGGTGAACAAGATGGATCTGGTGCATTACGATCAGGCGCGTTTCCGTAAGGTGAAAAAAGATATTAAGATGTTGATGTCAGAATTTGACTATAAGACGATAAAGATCATCCCGGTGTCTGCGACAGAGGGAGATAATATTACCAAAAAATCAAATCAGATGGTGTGGTATACCGGGCCGTCTCTCCTCCATTATCTGGAGACGATAGATGTATCGAAGGAGGATGAGAATGCCGGGTTTGTCATGCCAGTTCAGCGCGTGTGCCGCCCAAACAGGGGATTCAGAGGTTTCCAGGGACAGATCGCGTCAGGCGAGATCGCGGTGGGCGATACGGTTACTGTCCTGCCAAGCAAGGAGAAAGCCAGGGTGGCGGGCATCCTTCAGGGGGATCAGGAAGTGGACAGAAGCAGGAACGGCCATGCGGTCACGATCCAGCTTGATACGGAGATCGATGTGTCCAGAGGCTGCGTCCTGACGAAGGACAGCAGCATGACGGTGGGCAGGATGCTGATCGCCTCCATACTGTGGATGGATGACAGTAATCTGACGGCGGGGATGAATTTCCTGCTGAAGCTGGGAACTCAGCAGGTTCCGGCGACTGTCCTGGGGATTAAGCATAAGATCGACATTAATTCGGGCAACAAGATCGAAGCATCGACGATCTGCAAGAATGAGATCGCCCTCTGTGAGATTTCCGTGGGAAGCAAGATCGTATTCGACGAGTTTTCCAATCATCAGGAGCTGGGATCGCTGATCTTGATCAACCGGATCACCAATATGACCTCTGCCTGCGGGGTGGTAGTCCAGGAAAGCTTGAGGGAAAATAATCTTACCTGGAATAATATGGATATTACGAGAACGCTCAGAGAGGGTCAGTTAGGCCAGAAGGCTGTCACGGTGTGGATGACCGGGCTGTCAGGTTCTGGCAAATCTACAGTTGCCAACGCCCTGGAAAAGAAGCTGTTCTCCATGGGCAGACATACGATGCTCCTTGACGGGGACAATATCCGGATGGGGCTTAATAAGAATCTTGGCTTCGGACAGCAGGACCGTATTGAAAATATCCGGAGGATCGCCGAGGTCGCGAAGCTGATGAATGATGCGGGGCTTATCGTCCTTACTTCTTTTATCTCGCCTTATGCGCAGGATCGGAGAAATGCGAAGAAGATCATCGGGGACAGCTTTGTGGAGGTCTATATCAGCACTCCGCTTGAGGAATGTGAGCGCAGGGATATAAAAGGGCTTTACAAGGCGGCGAGAGAAGGGAAGATCGCGGACTTTACGGGAATCACCAGTCCCTACGAAGAGCCGGAGAACCCGGACATTACAATTGATACCGCGCAGTATGATCTTGAGCAGTGTGTAGATATCATTATTCAGAAATTGGAAGAGTTTATATAATTATTTTGTTACGGAGGATGCGAATGAAAACATTATATGTGCACATAGGGACGCCGAAGACCGGTACATCTGCGATACAGGAATTATGCACGGTGAACCGGAATGTACTTGAGAGCAAAGGGTACTGTTATCCTGACTTTAAGAATTATTATGCCGGATATTCCAAACGGCGCAATGGGATGTTTCTCCAGAAGAGCATTTACCGGAACGGTGTGCGTCAGATCGGGGAAGAAAAGCAGCGTTTTCAGGAAAATATGAATTATATCTTGCATCAGTTTAAAATATATGATAATGTTATTCTTTCAGATGAGGGTATCTGGACAGCAAGTTATAAGCTGGGAGAATCCTTGTGGAAAGATTTAAAGGCCGCTGCCGACCGCTATCAGTTCGCGGTAAAGCTCATCGTGTATTTGAGGCGGCAGGATCTGTATATGGATTCCCGCTGGAAGCAGCGGGTCAAAGGGAATTCGCTGAAGAAATCAGCGTCATATATACCGTGGGAAAAGTATATCAGCGATTATCCGGCAGAGCTTCAGCTTGATTATGATAAAGCGCTTGGAGAGATGTCCGCAGTGCTTGGAAAAGAAAATATCATCGTGCGCCGTTATGAGCGGAACCGTTTTCCGGATGGCATGATCCAGGCGGATTTTTTAAGTATTATCGGGCTTGAGCTGACGGATGAGTACCTGATACCAAAGGATACGGTGAACCAGAGCCTTTCCGGGAATACCTGCGAGATCAAGCGGATCTTGAATACGCTGCCGGAGCTTACGGAGGATGAGAGTATTTTTTTAAGACGTGTCTTACTCAACTACAGCAAGATCTCGGAGCAGACATATCCCAGCAGTATGTTTTCCATCGAGGAGGCGAAGGGTTTCCTGGAGCAGTTCCAGGAAGGGAACCGCAGGGTTGCAGAGGAATATCTGGGCGAGCCGGGTGAAGAGCTGTTCGATCTGAGCTTTAAGGAGCTTCCGAAGTGGGACAAGAGTAATCCGTGCATGATGGACGATGTTATCCGTTTTGCCGCAGAGGTGAATATCAGCGTGCTCCGAAGGATGGAGAAGGAGAATGAGGCTTTGCGGGCAGAGATTAAGGAGATGAAGCATAAGCTCAGGCATCCCTTTAGGACAGCGGTAAAAATATTGTTGAAAAAGAGGAAGTAACATGAAAAAAAGAATTTTGCAGGTTTTTCTGATGGCATGTTTTCTGACGGTATCCGCAGTTTTAGCAGGGTGCGGGAAGAGTTCCGGAGATGAGGAGCTGACTATCGGGTATTTTAATAATGTCACCCATGCGCAGGCTCTTTATATGAAAGCGACAGGTTCCATGGAGGAAGCGCTTCCGGATGGCATGAAGGTGAACTGGACAGCCTTCAATGCAGGACCTGCCGAGGTTGAGGCGCTGTTTGCCGGAGATATTGATATCGGATATATCGGGCCGGTGCCGGCGGTTACTGCCAATGTCAAGTCGAAAAGTGATGTTAAGATATTATCAGGAGTATCGAAGGCCGGGGCGGTACTGGTGAAGTCTCCGGAAGCAGAGATTCAAAGCGCGGCTGATTTGGACGGAAAGACGGTCGCGATCCCGCAGATTGGCAACACGCAGCATCTGTGTCTGTTGAAGCTTCTGGAGGATAACGGCCTGTCCCCGGCAGATAAAGGAGGAACCGTGAATGTAACTGCAGTGGAGAATGCGGATGTGATGAATATGATGGATCAGGGCAACATCGACGCTGCCCTGGTTCCTGAGCCATGGGGCACGACGCTGGAGAAGAACGGCGCCCAGATCGTGCTTGACTATGATGAGGTATATAAGGGCGGCGACTATCCTGTGGCAGTTGTGGTAGTCCGCAGTGAATTCATGGAAGAGAATCCGGAGGCGGTAGAGGCTTTTCTTGAGGAACATGAAAAGGTGACGGATTATATCAATGCCAATGTGCCGGATGCCTCGGCTGTAGTCAATAAAGAGATCAATGACGCTACAGGGAAATCCCTGGATGAAGCGGTGCTTTCGGGCGCTTTCGGGAAGATCGTATTCACTACGGATGTCAATGAGGACGCCATCAGAGAATTTGCAGATATCTCACTGGAGCAGGAATTCATCATGGAAGATTACAAGGATATTTTTGTTGAATAACAGAAAGGCTTTCATATGTCACTAATACTGAAAAATGTCAGCAAAACCTTTGAGGATACCAAAGGAGACGTGCTAAACAATATTAATCTGGAGATACAAAACGGCGAATTTGTCTGTGTCGTCGGTCAGAGCGGGTGCGGGAAGAGCACCCTTCTGAATCTGATCGCGGGGCTTGAGAAGCCCACGTCCGGAGAGATCCTGCTGAATGGCAAAGGGTTTGACGGTCCTTCCGCCAACCGTGTCGTCATGTTTCAGGAGCACGCGCTGTTCCCGTGGCTGAATGTTATCGAGAATGTGAAATTCGGCATGAAGCTTGCCGGCCTTTCGGCAAAGGAGCAGGAAGATACGGCGATGAAATATCTGCGGATGATGCAGCTTGAGGAGTACCGGGATTATGCGATACACCAGCTCTCCGGCGGGATGCGCCAGAGGGTGGCGTTAGCCAGGGCGCTGACACTGGATTCTGAGATTCTCCTCATGGACGAGCCGTTCTCGGCCCTTGACAAGCAGACGTCGAACCGTCTCAGGTCGGAGCTGCAGGAGATCTGGCTTAAGACGAAGCGCACGATTCTATTTATCACCCACAGCGTGGAGGAGGCAGTGTATCTGGCGGACAGGGTGATTGTCATATCGCCTGCAAAGAACAGCATCGCGGATGTGATCGCTATCGATCTTGAGCGGCCGCGTTATGTTTACGATGAGAAATTCGTCGATTACCGCCATAGAATTCTGGAGGAAGTGCAGGGGAATGCTGACCATGAAAAAAAGTAAATTGTTTCGATCAAAATATATTTCAGAAATTGTCTTTTTGTGCGGAGTGATCGTTCTATGGCAGATAGTTTATACGCTTGGGGTCGATGTCTTTTCCATATGGAAGGCTTATGCTATGCCGTCCCCGGCAGGTGTGCTAAAGAGCTTTGCCTTGCTGTGCCAGAACGGCTCGCTGCTTCCGGCTATCGGCTTCAGCCTTCTGCGCGGGCTTGCGGGGTATCTGATCTCCGTTGTGGCGGGGAGCATTCTGGGATTTTTGATGAACTGCTTTCCTTATCTTCATCAGAACCTCAGGCCGTTAGTGATGGGGATCCAGACGCTGCCCAGTATTTGCTGGGTGCCTTTTTCTATCCTGTGGTTCGGGCTGACGCAGCAGGCGATAATCTTTGTTGTGGTTATGGGTTCTGCGTTCAGTATCGCCATCGCCTCTGATAATGCTATCCGCAATGTCCCGCCGATCTATAAGAAGGCGGCGCTGACGATGGGAGCTACTTCCAGGCAGGTCTACCGGGAAGTGATCCTTCCGGCCAGTTTTCCAGAGCTGATCTCGGGGCTTAAGCAGGGCTGGTCTTTTGCCTGGAGGGCGCTGATGTCGGGCGAAGTCATGACTACCTGTATCGGACTTGGGCAGACCTTGATCACGGGGAGGAATCTGGCAGATATCAATCAGGTCATGCTAGTGATGATCGTGATCATCCTTATCGGGATATTCATTGACCAGATGTTCTTCGGAAGACTGGAAAAGTATGTCTATCAGAAAAGGGGCATGTAAACAAAAACCGCGCAAGGCTACTGCGTTAGATTTCTGGTCGCAGCCACCGCTGCGCCTGCGTTTGTGAAGCAGCGCTATCAGAAAAATATTCTGCGACAAACTATCCAAAACATAATTTATGCTGTATTAGATAAAGAGCCGGCAGGAATCATCCTGCCGGCCAAATTATATTACGGCTGTTTTTCTTTTATTTCCCGGAGACAGCTTTTAACGCCTGGGCGAGCTGGTCGGGGCAGGATGTGGATTTGATGCCGCATTTGATCCCTTCTAGGCGGGAAATGGCCTCATCCACGTTCATCCCTATCACAAGGCGGGCTACACCCTGGGTATTGCCGCTGCATCCGCCGACGAATTCGGCATCCTTGATCACGTTATCTTCTACGTCTACGCGGATGAGCTGCGAGCAGACGCCGACTGGTTTATACTCCATAATAAATTCCTCCTCTGGCTATGTATATATCAAGAAAAGTATAGCAGAGAACGGGAAGGAATGCTATACTATTTCTTGAATTTATTTATACGGAGGAAGAGACGGATGATAGGTATTATTGGAGCAATGGAAGAGGAAGTCGCAGCCCTGAAAGAGGCTATGGATATTCAGGAGACGAAGGAGATCGCGGGTATGGCGTTCTGCCGGGGAGTGCTCTGCGGAAAGGACGCGGTCGTGGTGAGGAGCGGCATCGGCAAGGTGAATGCAGGAATCTGCGCGCAGGTGCTGGTGGACTGTTTTGGAGCGGACATGCTGATCAATACGGGGATCGCGGGTTCTTTGGATGCTCGGATTGATATCGGGGATATGGTGATCTCTACGGACGCCCTCCATCATGATATGGACGCGACGATATTCGGCGATCCGGCGGGGCAGGTGCCGAGGATGGATGTGCTGTCGTTCCCGGCGGATCCTGCGCTGGTCGAGAAGGCGAAGGCGGCGAATGAGAAGGCGAACCCGGAGATTCATACATTTACCGGAAGGGTGGCAAGCGGCGACCAGTTTATCTCGTCTGCAGAGGCGAAGGAGAGGATCGTAAGCCTGTTTCACCCGCTCTGTACGGAGATGGAGGGGGCGGGGATCGCCCAGGCGGCTTACCTGAACAAAGTTTCGTATGTCATCATTCGGGCGATTTCGGACAAAGCCGACAACAGCGCGGTCATGGACTATCCGGAGTTTGAAAGGCAGGCAATCGCCCACAGCGTGCGGCTTATGAAGGAGCTTCTAACATCGCTTTAAGCATTTATCTGGAAAAATCTGCGGTAAAACGACAGGATCTGACAGGAGAATGTCGCTTTATGGAGAACGGATTTCGTCGCTCTTTTCTGGGATTTCAAGTATAATTCCCATGAAAGGAGGGCTTATTCTATGTTAAGGATGATAGTGGATAAGCAGATCATAGTCATAGCGCTGGGTATTTTCACGGCGGCCGGTATTCTGAGTAAATGTATGGTGAACGGAGTGCTTGCGCGCCTGGTGCGTGCGGCGGGCAACATGAACAAGAGCAACCATCCGCTGATGCGCCTGGTGCGTGCAAAATTTGAACATGCCTGCATGGTCAGTGAAAAGGTGGAGAATGTGGAGGTGTTTGTGGACAAGTATCTTTACAGCTACAAGGTGCTCGGGATCCAGCTTCACAGTCTCAGGCGGCTGGAGAAGGCATCCGCGCTCCTGTGTGTTGTCACGGGCCTTCTGGGGGCGGTTGTTACATACAGCATCTACGGGATGAATGATCTCGTGCTGCAGACAGGAGTGATCGGCGCAGGGCTTGGGATTCTCGTGTATGTGTTCCATCTGACAACTGACGAAAATTACCGGATGCAGATGGCGAGAAATTACATGGTTGATTATCTGCAGAATGTTTGTCTCCACCGCTATGAGAAAGCGCATCAGAAGGAAATGAATGAAAAAATGTCAGCGGCCGGATGGGATCCGGATGAGGACAGGGAACAGGAGAGCGGGCTGGCGGAAGAAGGTTTTGCGGCGGCAGGGCTTGACGAGGACGAGTTCGAGGAGACGGATATGGTGATGGAAACGGCCGGCAAGGAGCGGATGAAAGGATCCGGGGCAGAAAAGATCGTGAAGATGGAAGCGGCCGGCCAGGAGCGTGCAAGGACGCCGAAGACGCAGACGGTGAAGATGCGGGACGGGAATGGGCAGGAGCCGGTAAGGCCAAGGCCGGGCAAAGAAGTACCGTCGCCCCAGACCCCGCCGGAGATCCTTCCCCCTTCTATGCCGGAGCCTTATCGGGTTCCTGAGACGAATAAGGGAGAGAAAGACCGGGTGCGGGAAGCTTTGCGAAAGGCGGAAAGAGAAGAGCCGGAAGGGACAGAGCAGAAGTCGGTGGAGAGGGAGATTCTTATCCGACAGATACTAGAGGAGTTTATGGCTTGATTATAGGGCGCTGATTTGTTAAAATATATTATATATACAAAAAATATAAATATATTTTGAAGGAAGGACGGATTTGCGCTATGGCAAAAGTAACATTTGACTATTCAAAGGCAGCAGGATTTATCAGTGGCCACGAGGTGGAGTCCATGAAGAAGATCGCTTTGCAGGCGAAGGATGAGCTTCTGGGAAGAGAAGGCGCGGGGAATGATTTCCTTGGCTGGATCGACCTCCCGGTGGATTACGATAAGGAGGAATTTGCGAGGATCAAGGCGTCTGCAGAGAAGATCAAGGCTGATTCGGAGGTGCTGGTGGTTATCGGTATCGGCGGTTCCTATCTTGGGGCGAGAGCTGCGATCGAATTTTTGCGCCACAATTTCTACAACATGGTTTCTAAGGAGGTACGTAAGACTCCAGAGATCTATTATGCAGGAAACAGCATCAGCAGCACATATCTGAAGCATCTGATCGACGTGATCGGGGATAGGGATTTCTCGGTGAACATCATTTCCAAATCAGGTACGACGACGGAGCCGGCGATCGCATTCCGCGTATTTAAAGCGATGCTTGAGAAGAAATACGGTAAGGAAGAGGCGGCAAAGAGGATCTATGCGACGACTGACAAGGCGAGAGGAGCCCTTAAAGGTCTTGCAGATGAGGAAGGATATGAGGAGTTCGTTGTGCCGGATGATGTGGGCGGACGATTCTCGGTACTTACAGCAGTGGGGCTTCTCCCGATCGCAGTCAGCGGGGCAGATATTGACAAGCTGATGGAAGGGGCGGCATCCGGAAGAGAGATGGCGGTTAATAACGCATTTGAGGACAATGACGCGCTGAAATATGCTGCGGTCCGCAACATCCTTCACCGGAAAGGCAAATCCGTTGAGATCCTGGCAAATTATGAGCCGAGCCTCCACTATGTATCTGAGTGGTGGAAACAGCTTTACGGCGAGAGCGAAGGAAAGGATCAGAAGGGCATCTTTCCGGCATCCGTAGACCTTACCACGGATCTTCATTCTATGGGACAGTTTATCCAGGACGGAAGCCGCATCATGTATGAGACGGTGCTGAATGTAGAAGAGTCGCAGGAGGAGATCATCATCGGCGAGGAGCCGGTGGACCTTGACGGGCTGAACTATCTTGCAGGAATGAATGTTGACTTTGTGAATAAGAGCGCTATGAACGGAACGATCCTTGCGCACACGGACGGCAATGTCCCGAACCTTGTCATCAATATCCCGGCGCAGGATGAGTATTCACTGGGACAGTTGTTCTATATGTTTGAGTTTGCCTGCGGCGTAAGCGGATATATCTCAGGGGTGAATCCGTTCAATCAGCCGGGCGTTGAGAGCTATAAGAAGAATATGTTCGCACTCCTTGGCAAACCAGGATTTGAAGAAGAGAGAGAGAAGCTTCTTGAGAGATTATAAGGAAAGCTTATAGAATGCGGATAAGATGAGCACACTATATGATAAGTTAAAGCGTTACAGCGAATCAGATTATTACGGCTTCCATATGCCGGGGCATAAAAGGCGTGGCATCCTGGGGGAGGCTGGCGAAGGAACAAGCCTTCCCTATGGGATCGATATCACGGAGATCGAAGGCTTCGATGATCTCCACCATGCGCGCGGGATACTCAAGGAGGCCCAGGAGAGGGCGGCGGCAGTTTACCGTGCAGAGGAGACGCATTTTCTCGTAAATGGAAGTACAGCCGGAATCCTGAGCGCTGTCTGCGGCGTAACTGAAAAAGGAGATACTATACTTGTGGCAAGAAATTGCCACAAGTCTGTGTATCATGCGATAAATCTGAATGAATTGAACCCGGTTTATCTGTATCCGGGCTTTGACGACAGAGCCTGCCTGAATACAGAGATCAGGCCGCAGGATGTAAAGGATGCCCTTGTGCGTTATCCAAAAGTGAAGGCAGTTGTGATAGTATCCCCGACCTATGACGGAGTAGTGTCAGATGTGGCCGCCATCGCAGAGGCGGTGCATGAAAAGGGGCTGCCCTTGATCGTGGATGAAGCGCACGGGGCTCATTTTGGTTTTCACCCGGTATTTCCGGATAATGCCAATGTGCAGGGGGCGGATATCGTCATCCACAGTGTGCACAAGACATTGCCGTCGCTGACCCAGACTGCGCTTTTGCATATGAACGGGAAACGGGCAGACAAAGTCAGGGTACGGAAATATCTGGACATGCTGCAGACTTCAAGCCCGTCCTATGTGCTGATGGCTGGTATCGATCTGTGCATGGAAGAGCTGCAGAACCGTGCGGGGGAGATGTTTGATCCATATGTAAAGGAGCTTTTAAAAGTCCGGGAAGAACTTTCGGGCCTTAAGCGCCTTGAGTTAATCCGCACGGAATGTTATGATATATCCAAACTGATCATTTCGTCGGGGCGCTCGGGTCTTACTGGGCGGGAGCTTTATGGGCGGCTGCTTTCGGAGTATCATCTGCAGATGGAGATGGCGGCGGGAAGCTACGTGCTTGCCATGACTTCTGTGTCCGATACAAAAGAAGGCTTAGAACGGTTGACAAATGCATTGTTCAGGATTGATAATAGAACAGGACAGAAAAAAGAAAGTATAGATATAGTAGGCATGGGGCTTCCCCGTGCCGAGACGGTATACCCGATTGCCGGAGCGGAGCGAAGGAGCCGCGGCCGGTCTGGGAGCACGCTGGTTCCGTGGGAGAAGGCTGTCGGAGCCGTATCCGCAGAGTATGCGTATCTGTATCCGCCGGGATGCCCGCTGACCGTGCCTGGTGAGAGGATCACTAAGGAGACGGCGGACTGGCTTAGCTGGTATGAGGAGCATGGGTTTGCCGTCGAAGGGCTGAAGAAAGAACGGTACATTGAAGTTTTAGTGTAGCTGCGAAGTACACTACACTAGCCGATGAGCAGATATAGATTACAGGATTAGAAAAGATAAAAGGGAGATACGACATGGGAAGCTTTAAAGATGTAGTGGGACATAAGGACATTATTCAATATATCCGAAATGCGGTCACGATGGAGAAGGTATCGCATGCTTATATTATGAATGGTGCGAGAGGCTCGGGCAAGAAGATGCTGGCGAGCCTGTTTGCCATGACGCTGCTGTGCGAGAAAAAAGGCCCCGATCCGTGCAATACCTGTCACTCCTGCAGGCAGGCGGAGGGCGGCAACCATCCGGACATCATATGGGTCGCCCATGAGAAGCCGAATACGATCAGCGTGGACGATATCCGCGAGCAGGTCAACAATACGGTCATGATCAAGCCCTACCAGGGGCCGTATAAGGTATATATCATCGACCGCGCTGAACTGATGACGCCTCAGGCGCAGAATGCGCTGCTAAAGACGATCGAGGAGCCGCCGGAGTACGCTGTGATCATCCTGCTTACGGAGAATGCGCAGACGATGCTTCCTACGATCAACTCAAGATGCGTGATGCTTAAGCTTCGCAATATCCGGGATACGCTGATCAAAAAATATCTGATGGAGCGGCTTGAGGTTCCGGATTATAAAGCGGACGTCTGCACGGCATTTGCCCAGGGGAATATGGGACGGGCGATCATGCTGGCCCATTCGGAGCATTTTAACGAGATCAGGGACGAGGCGCTCAAGCTTCTGAAATATGTCCGCGAGATGGAGTTTTCCGAGGTTGTCACGGCGGTAAATAATGTCACTGCGTATAAGCTTGAGATAACGGATTATCTGGATTTCATCATGATCTGGTACCGGGATGTACTGCTCTATAAGGCGACGAAGGAGATCGATAAGCTTGTCTTTAAGGATCAGATAAAATACATTAAAGAGCAGGCGAAGACAAGCTCTTATGAAGGAATCCAGAATATCATCGCCGGTCTTGAGAAGGCGAAGACGAGACTTAAGGCGAATGTGAATTTTGAACTTGTGATGGAGCTTTTGTTCCTGACGATAAAGGAGAATTAATCTATGACCAGAGTAATAGGCGTGAGATTCCGTCCGGCGGGAAAGATTTATTTTTTTGCACCGGGAAAGTTGAAGATTAAGACCGGGGATAAGGTGATCGTGGAGACGGCCAGAGGGGTAGAGTTCGGCTCGGTGGTGACAGGACCTAAGGAAGTGGAGGATAAGCAGATCACACAGCCCTTAAAGCAGGTGATCAGGATCGCCACGCAGGAGGATAAGCAGAAGGAGAATAAAAACCGGGAGAAGGAAAAAGAAGCATTTGGAATCTGTCTGGAAAAGATCCGCAAGCACGGTCTGGAGATGAAGCTGATTGACGCGGAGTATACCTTCGATAATAATAAAGTCCTTTTTTACTTTACGGCTGACGGGCGTATCGACTTCCGTGAGCTGGTGAAGGATCTGGCCAGTGTGTTCCGCACAAGGATCGAGCTGCGCCAGATCGGCGTGCGGGATGAGACGAAGATCCGCGGCGGGATAGGCATATGCGGGCGGGCGCTCTGCTGTCATACGTATCTGTCTGAGTTCGCGCCGGTATCCATCAAGATGGCGAAGGAGCAGAATCTTTCTCTGAATCCGACGAAGATATCCGGTGTATGCGGAAGGTTGATGTGCTGCCTGACCAACGAAGAAGAGATCTATGAGGAGCTGAACAGCCACCTGCCAGGAAACGGTGACCATGTGACTACACCGGAGGGGCTTAAGGGTGACGTCCAGTCGGTCAATGTGTTGCGCCAGCTTGTCAAGGTGATCGTGACCTTGGACAATGATGAGAAGGAGATCCGGGAGTACAAGGCTTCGGAGCTTAGATTCAAGCCGAGACGCCGCAAGAGGGATGCGAAGCTTTCTAAGGAGGAGATGGAAGAGCTTAAGCGTCTTGAGGAAAAGAACGGGGCTTCAAGGCTGGATGATAACTAGGGTGTGCGGTGATGAGAGATAAGAGTTTGGTTCGTGACGGGGAGCGGCTGGACGATCTGCAGATTAAGGGATACGAGATCATCCAGCATCCGGGAAGGTTCTGTTTTGGGATGGATGCGGTGCTTCTTTCTTCCTTTGCGAAGGTGAAGAAGGGGGAGCGGGCGCTGGATCTGGGTACGGGAACGGGGATTCTTCCTATCCTGCTTGAGGCGAAAAATAATGGAGAGCATTATACGGGGCTGGAGATCCAAAAGGACAGCGCTGACATGGCGAGAAGGAGCGTCGCGTATAATGGGCTGGAATCAAAGATAGATATAGTGACAGGAGATATTAAGGAGGCGGCTCTTAGGTTCGGGGCGGCCTCTTTTGAGGTGATTACGGTGAACCCGCCGTATATGATCGGGAATCACGGGCTTAAGAACCGGAACGAGGCGCTTTATATCGCCCGGCATGAAGCGCTGTGTACGCTTGATGACATCCTGCGGGAGAGCGCGAAGATCCTTAAGGTAAAGGGGAGGTTCTATCTGGTGCACAGACCCTTTAGACTGCCGGAGATACTCACGAAGATGTGTGCCTGGAGGATCGAGCCGAAGGAGATGCGCCTGGTGTACCCATTTGCGGACAAGGAGCCGAATATGGTCCTTGTAGGAGGGATCAAGGGCGGCAATCCCCGCATGAAGGTGGGGCCTCCGCTGGTCGTATATGAGCGTGAAGGAAAATACACGGATGAAGTGATGCGGATACATCACGGCTGGGACGAGGCAGCGGACAGGAAAGGAGAACCGGTATGACAGGCACTTTATATCTGTGTGCGACCCCGATTGGTAATCTTGAGGACATGACCTTCCGCTGCGTGCGTATATTAAAGGAAGTGGATCTGATCGCGGCGGAGGACACACGGGGCAGTATCAAGCTTTTGAATCATTTTGAGATAAAGACACCGATGACAAGCTATCATGAATACAATAAGATCGAAAAAGGGAAAAAGCTCGTGGAGCGGATGCTGGGCGGAGAGAATATCGCGCTGATCACAGACGCGGGGACGCCTGGCATCTCGGATCCGGGCGAAGAGCTGGCGGTGATGTGCCATGAGGCAGGAATCCCGGTGACGTCGGTTCCGGGCGCGGCGGCATGTGTCACGGCGCTGACTGTCTCCGGGCTGCCGACAAGGCGGTTCGTCTTTGAAGCATTTCTCCCGGCAGATAAGAAGGAGCGGCAGCAGGTAATCGGAGGGTTGCGGGATGAAATGCGCACGATCGTTATGTATGAGGCGCCCCACAGGCTCATCCGCACGCTGGCGCTGCTTGAGGAGGCGTTGGGCGACCGCAGGATCAGTATATGCAAGGAGCTGACGAAAAAGCATGAGACGGTGTTTCGAACGACCCTGCGCGAAGCCGCAGCATACTATGAGGAGCATGAGCCGCGGGGCGAGTATGTGCTTGTGATAGAGGGAAGATCCAGGGAGGAGCTGATCAAGGAGGAGCGGGCGCAGTGGGAGGAGATCCCCCTGAAGGATCATATGGCGCTGTATATGGAAAAGGGGCTGAGTAAAAAAGATGCCATGAAGCAGGTGGCGAAGGACCGGGGAGTGGGAAAAAGGGAGGTATACCAGATGCTGCTTTTGCAGGAATGACCGGCAGTTAATTGGCAAAAATCATATGTTGGTCATTTTGTATAGAATATTTTAGAAAAATTGTTCAACTTGGGTATACCCCGGTCCCTTGTTTTTTTATATACTCTTTAACAGAAGCGAAACACATTTTTAAACAGATATGCAGTGATGTTTACGCAGAAAAAGCGATTAGAGAAGAATCAGGAGGACGATTAAAATGGCAAGTTTATCTTTACGGCACATTAACAAAACTTATCCAAACGGATATGTAGCAGTTAAGGACTTCAACCTTGAGATTGAAGACAAAGAGTTTATCATATTTGTAGGAGCTTCAGGATGTGGTAAGTCTACAACACTCCGTATGGTAGCTGGTCTGGAAGAGATCACCAGCGGCGAGTTATACATTGGCGACAAATTAGTGAATGATGTAGAGCCTAAGGACAGAGATATCGCGATGGTATTCCAGAACTACGCGCTGTATCCGCATATGACAGTATATGATAACATGGCATTCGGTCTTAAGTTAAGAAAAGTTCCGAAGGATGAGATTGATAAGATGGTTCGCGAGGCAGCAAGAATCCTTGATCTGGAAGCTCTGCTTGAGCGTAAGCCAAAGGCTCTTTCCGGTGGTCAGAGACAGCGTGTTGCTATGGGACGTGCGATCGTACGTAATCCTAAGGTATTCCTTATGGATGAGCCTCTTTCTAACTTGGATGCTAAGCTCCGTGGACAGATGCGTATTGAGATTTCCAAGCTTCACCAGAGACTTGGTACAACGATCATCTATGTAACACATGACCAGACAGAGGCTATGACGCTTGGTACAAGAATCGTAGTTATGAATGCTGGTATCGTTCAGCAGGTAGATACGCCTCAGGTACTTTACGATTCACCGTGCAACCTGTTCGTTGCAGGATTCATCGGATCACCTCAGATGAACTTTGTTGACGCAACATGTAAAGTAAAAGGCAATGATGTATACCTTGTAGCAGGTCCTTCAGAGATCAAGCTTGCTCCGGAGAAGGCTAAGAAGCTTGTCGACGGCGGATATAACGGAAAGACAGTTGTTCTTGGTATCCGTCCGGAGGATGTTCATGATGAGCCGGACTTCCTTGCTAAGTCTCCTGATACGGTTATCGAAGCTAAGATCCGTGTATACGAGATGCTCGGTGCGGAAGTATTCTTATACTTTGATTATGAAGGCGCTAACATGACAGCAAGAGTTGAGCCTAGCACAAAGGCAAGAACAGGCGATACGGTTAAGTTCGCTCTTGACGCTTCTAAGATTCATGTATTTGATAAAGAGACAGAGGCAGCAATTACAAACTAGTTTTTAACCATGAGTTTAGAACCGGCTTTCGAAGACGAAAGCCGGTTTATTTGTTCATGTTCATTCCGTAAGAACATGATACAAGAGTAAGGGGCGGCTTTTGCGCAGCAAAACTTGGAATGCCGCCGCGAATCGTTGCTATGAGCGGCCTAAGGGTCGTGAATAGCAGCCCATTCCGTGGTCAGCAACATTTTTTCGGGTGAAAATGATTAGACATGGTTTTTATCATGTGATAGAATGGGAAAACAGGAGGTGGTATGTGTGTTGTCGAATCAGATTTTGCACAGAACTGTGCAGGATATCAAGAAGATAACCGGTTTTGAATGTGCGGTTTGGGATATGAGAGGGATCTGCCTTGTGATGACCAGCGAAAAGATGGTGGGGCTTGACCGGAGGATCTCCGTGTTCACCGGGACGGTGGAAGCAGAGCCGGCAAGAATCGGAGACGGAGCGGGGATGTTCCTCGTCAATGACGAAGATAAGCCGACTTATATACTGGCGCTTTCGGGAGAGGGAGATAACCTTGCGATGGCCGGGGAGCTGGGGGTGAGCCAGCTTTCCAATCTTTTATTTGTCTATAAAGAGAAGATGGACAAGAACCGTTTTATCCAGAACCTGATCCTGGATAATCTTTTACTGGTTGACATCTACAACCAGGCGAAGAAGATGAAGATCCCGGTAGAGCTTAGGCGGGCGGTATTCTTAGTGGAGGCGAGAAACGAGGGCGACAATCTGATCCTGGATACACTGAAAGGGCTATATGCGACCGGAACGAGAGATTTTGTCACGGCAGTTGACGAAAAGCACGTCATACTGGTAAAGGCGGTGGAGAATACCGAGGATTACGGAGACCTTGCCAAGACTGCGCGGACGATTGCGGATACGCTGAATATGGAAGCGATGGTCAGTGTACGGGTATCTTATGGTACGATCATCGAGGAATTGAAAGACGTATCTAAATCCTACAAGGAAGCGGCGATGGCTTTGGAGGTAGGAAGGGTATTTTACGAGGAAAAGGCGATCCTCGCCTACAATGAGCTCGGCATCGGGCGCCTGATCCATCAGCTGCCGGAATCTCTGTGCAGTATGTTTCTTAAGGAGGTATTCGACGGGGATGTGGAAGGGATGTTCGATGATGAAGAACTGCAGACAGTGTTTACCTTCTTTGATAATAACCTGAATATATCGGAGACGGCAAGGCAGCTTTACATTCACCGCAATACGTTGGTGTACCGGCTGGAAAAGATCCAGAAGAGAACGGGGCTTGATGTCAGGGTGTTCGATGATGCGCTGACCTTTAAGATCGCGATGATGGTGGCGGACCATATGCGGTCGGTGAGAGAAGGCAGATGATCTGCGGCGGTTAAAGCGTCTGAAGCCTGAGAGAAGATTAAGATGACGTGTTAATAAAAGAAAGGGGCCAGAGATCATTTCCAGCTCCTTTCTTTTATTATAGGTTTATGTGTGAAAGAAATTTTTGGTTATCGTCAGTCATTTTCCACCGCTGTCTTAAATTCGGCCTTGATTTTGCCGAGCAATTGCGGGTCATCCATAATTTCTTTTCCGGTCATGGCAAGTGCGCAGACATTTTTAACCAATGCTTCTTTTGCCGGCTGCCGCAAGGTTGCTTCCCGAAATTCTGCGGTGTGCGTGGAATATTGTTCTCCGGGCGCCATAATATTAAATGACGGGTGGATTGTCGGGCATACGTGGCTGACATCGCCGACATCTGTAGATCCGTTAGCCTCCCCCGCCTCCTCGATATTTGTAATTCCCACTTTCACCAAATTCCGGCACAGGCATTCCTGGAGGGTATGGTTTGTCAGCAGGTTATCATTTCCTGTTTCATATTCAGTAATTTCCAGTCCGGCACCTGCTGCAGCGGCTCCTGCCTTGGCGCAGGCGCACACTTTTCTGGCTAATTCTTTCAAATAGGATTTACTTGCTGCGCGGACATAAAACTCGGCGCAGGCAAAGTCGGGAATGGTATTTGCCGTTGTACCGCCGTTTTTGATAATTCCGTGAATTCTTGCTGTCGGTACGATCTGCTGCCTGAGCAGGCCGATGTTTACAAATGTGGAAATACAGGCATCCAGGGCATTTATGCCGTTTTGCGGAGCGGCCGCGGCATGGGCGGCTTTCCCTGTGAAAGTAAACCGCAGTGCTTTCAGGGCGAAAGAGATACCGCTCTTTACATTTTTATAAAATGGATGTGAGATTAATGCAACATCCACATCGTCAAAAGCCCCGTGGGCGGCATACCGTACTTTAGCTCCGTCGGTTTCTTCGGCTGGTGTTCCGATGACAATTATGCGACCTTTCGTATCGCCCAGGTTTTCCTTCAGGTGGATCGCAGCTCCAGTGCTTAAGGTTCCCATGATATTATGTCCGCAGCCGTGTCCGACTTCGGGCAGTGCATCGTATTCTGAAAGGTAGGCAACCGTTGGTCCTGCTCCGTTTGTATACTCTGCGCGAAATCCGGTCTGGATTCCCATATATCCGTATTCTGTCTTGAATCCGTGTTTTTTTAAAAGTTCTACATGGGCTTCGGAAGACTTGAATTCTGCATAGCCCAATTCCGGGTGTTCGTAAATATACCTGTTGAGCGCAAAAAGCTCTTCTTTTAAATGCTTATCTATACAATTCATATCGTACTCCTGTTTTAAAAAGGTCCGTAATTAATAGCCGTTGCAATGGTGATGGCGATAGCTTCCATCACGAATAGGATACCGCCCAGAGGCAAAACGAATTTATACCATTTATCCATAGGCAGTTTCATCATGCCGCACCAGGTTGCTACAGATGTAGGCCAGATCATATTGGAAAACCCGTCGCCGAACTGGTACGCAAGTACTGCGACCTGTCTCGGAAGACCTACCATATCCGCAATCGGGACCATGATCGGCATACTGGTTACCGCCTGGCCGCTTCCGGACGGTATGAAAAAGTTCAGCAGATTTTGTACGATCAGCATCATGAAGCCAGACAGATATTTAGAATTAGTGCTTGCAATATTTACGATTGCATTAGTGAGGGTATCTATGATCATCCCGTCCTGCATGACGAGAAGGATTACTTTTGCAACACCGCAGACCAGCGCGCCAAACATAATATCCCGGCACGCTTCGATAAAAATCTGTGCGATCTCACTGAAGTTATACCTTTGGATCAGGCCGACCAGGATCATCATACCAATGAACAGCCCGGCGATTTCATTAATATACCAGCCCAGTTTTACCGCGCCGTACATGATCAGGATAACCGTGATCAGAAATAGCAGCATACTGATTTTATGTCTTGCCGTAAATTCTGTTTTGATCAGTTCTTCTTCGGATAATCCCTTTGCGCTGAGTTCTGCATCCTTTACGATGCTCAGCTCGGGATTTTTCTGGACTTTTTTCGCGTATCGCATAACATACCATATGGATACGCACATAAAAGCTGCAAATACCGCACATCGGAAAGCAAGTCCTGAAAACATAGGCAACTCTGCGACGGTGTGTGCAACGCCGATCGTGAAGGGATTTACTGTGGCAGCGGCGAATCCTGTGATAACGCCGACATATACCATAGCTCCGCCGACTAGTGCATCATACCTGAGAGCCACGGCAATTCCCATGAATACAGGGATGAAGCCGAAAGTCTCTTCTGTCATGCCGAAGGTCGAACCGCATAAGCCGAAAATGAGCATGAATAAAGGGATTATAAAGCCTCTGTGCCCGCGGAGTTTTCTAAGCATAGCACCGACCGCGGCATCGAAAGCCCCGCATTTCATCTGCATATATACAAAAGCGTATGCAAAGAAGATGAAGAAGATAATTCCGGATGAATCGATCATAGCTTCCTGAACCAGTGTCAGCAGCCGGAACAGACCAACGGGCTTTCCGTCAACTTCGTGGAAGGTTCCAGGAACAACCATGGTTCTTCCGGATGTCTCATCTGTGATACGGTCGAACTCTCCTGCCGGGACGATCCAGGTCAGAACGGCCATGATGATTATGATCATTCCTAGGATGACATAAGTATGTGGAATCTTAAATTGTCTTTTTTCTTTTTCGCTCATTTCATATTTCTCCTTCTGTTCTGCCGGCGGTCTGCAGATGTTTCATGCTGCCGTACCGCCGCACTGCTTCGGCATATTCTTTTTCATTGTAAAATCTGCATATGTTTCTGCCGAAATCTTTGGCAGCTTCTACCAGGAACCTCGCCGCCATTTCTACGTCCGCAAATTGCGTGGCGCCGGTGGCACATCCCGCTACAGAGCTTTCCGCTACAATAGCTATGCCTACCGTAGGCGCGCAGGTTGCTGTGCTGGGCTGCAGAATACTGTTCAGGTGGTATAATCCGTTTTCATAAGGTGTGATATCCAGCGTGCTCAGAGAAAAGACATGGGGAAGGCTTCCGGTTACCCGCTCTGCCACATCCAGAAGATCCTCGCTGCAGGGCAGGATATATCCTTCCTTTACGGTGTTGGATATCGCAATCCCGCGGTGGTTAATGATACGGTTGCCCTTTGTCGTGTCCACAGAAAGAATTGCATCCAGCTTTGGAGAAACTTCCTCTGCATTGACCTGCGACATTTCTACCGGTGAGTCCATAAATGGCACCGGTTCGTGCGGTCTTGTGGGAGCATCCGGGCAGATGTGGGTAGAAACAATGACGTCCCCTTCCAGGAAATCACCCTTTATCTGCATGTCCAGAAGCTTTGCGGCAGCAGCCAGGGCAGCCAAAGCTCCGTCTCCGTCAGAAACAAATCCGGTCACCTGCGGACGGGCGCCTAATCCGCCAAGCCTGCCAAGCAGCCCGATCGTAGGTGCATTCATCCCCTTGCTTTTTCCGTGTATTCCCGGAATCCTGATCCTGACCATATCCGTTTTTCCCTTCGGGCCATACAGGGGATAGACATCGATATCCGCATGTTTATTTACCGATAGCAAATATTCTTTGACGCTCTGGCCGCAAGCCTTTGGCGTATCCAGGATATCAAAAAGTTCGATTACTTGTTTTAACAGCATTTCTCTCCTCCTTACTCTCTTTTCTTTATATTTTAAATCGTTGAGTAAGGTGGGTCTACATTCATAAAATCTGAAACCATCTTTTCTTTTTGTGCGTTTTGCACATATATTTTCTGGAAATCTTTATTTTTTATTCCGTTTTATCGTGTGAAATGTTAAAATATATTTCAGAAGGAGGTATTTGCTCATGTCTGTTACCATAAAAGATGTCCTTGAGCTTCCTGCCTATAAGGACTGCCGGTTGATCGCCGGAAGCCGGGGCATCTATAATATTGTTCTTTATGCTGACAGCATGGAAGTCCCTGATATTAAACCATGGCTTCGTCCGCATCTTTTTATGATCACGACAGGGTATTCGATCAGAAATTTACCGAATGCCGTAATGCAGCTTGTTTTAGATCTGCATCATGCCGGATGTGCTGCGCTTGCAATTAAGACTAAATTTATCGGAGAAATCAGTGCTGATGTCATAATGGCTGCGGAGGAGCTGGGATTTCCAATTATTGTAGTGCCTGACGGGGTTCCGGCGTCGGATCTTTTTGTCCCGCTGATGAATCTTATCTACAGTGAACAGGATACACAGTTACAGAGCAATTATTTTTTCATTGATCTCATGAATGGGGCTATTCGCACGGAAGAAGAAGCAAAGCTCAGGATACAGCCCATAAGATGGCCCAAGCTTCCCTTTCGTCTGCTGTTATTTCATATTGGGAACAAACAGCGTTCTTATAGCTACAATGAGGAAATCCTCAGAAAAAGTCTTTGCCATTTTTCGGATAAATTGGAAAAATACATTTTGCTGCCGGGTAATGATAATGTGCCTGTGATTCTTTCGGATAGATATAAGGATGATATGCTCACGGATGTATGCACGCAGGTCTGTGCTTATATCCGTCAGCAGTTTGGCTTGACAGTCCGTGCCGGTATTTCGGACAGGGTTGAGTCTTATATCGGTCTTCGCCAGGGATTTCAGGATGCATTGGAGGCGGTAAAGATCGGGTTTATTGAAAAATCTGATAAGACGGCGTTCCAGATCAAAGATTTCCGGTTGGAACAGGTGCTTCTGGATTTCAAAGGAAATGCAAGGCTCCAGAAATGTCTGGATGAGACATTTTCGGCTTTACGTGATCATGACCTGCGTCATAAGAGTAATCTGATGGAAACATTATCTGTTCTGACGGCATCGCTGGGTTCTAAAGTGAATACTGCAGACAGGCTGTTCCTGCACCGTAATACCTTAATCTATAGAATTAATAAAATTGAAGAGCTGACAGGAATGGATCTGACTGACAGCAATACAATCTCCCGCCTGTCTTTTCTGTTCAAGATACAGCCCTTTCTGTGATTGGGATCGGTAATGGGAGTTGGAAATCAAGCAGAGCTCAGGTGTATTTCGGGGGATAAGTGATACAACTTCTGTAAAAACTCCGCAGCACTATTGTAATATAAAGAAAATGTGATAAAATGGGTGATGTAAAAAGAAGGATAAGAATAGAGAAGTCAGGAGACAGGAGGAATTAAGTAATTATGGTAAAGCTTTATGATAAAGGCGTATATCTGATAAACGGAACAGAGATTGCCGAATCTTCGGAGGAAGTGAAAGCAAAGACAGGACAGGATTGGCCTGAGGGAGAGGCGGCGAAACAGACAATCGGCTACCGCATTTTAAAAGAACATAATACTTCAGGAAATATGGACAGGCTCCAGATCAAGTTTGACAAATTAACTTCCCACGATATTACATTCGTGGGGATTATCCAGACAGCGCGGGCGTCAGGGCTTGAGAAATTCCCGCTTCCCTATGTGCTGACAAACTGCCACAATTCTTTGTGCGCGGTGGGCGGCACCATCAACGAGGATGACCACATGTTTGGGCTTAGCTGTGCGAAGAAGTACGGCGGCGTCTATGTTCCGCCTCATCAGGCGGTCATCCACCAGTTTGCAAGGGAGATGCTTGCAGGCGGCGGTAAGATGATCCTCGGCTCGGACAGCCATACCCGGTACGGCGCGCTTGGCACCATGGCCATGGGCGAGGGCGGGCCGGAGCTTGTAAAGCAGCTCTTAAATAAGACTTACGATATCAAGATGCCGGAAGTTGTGGCAATCTATCTGGACGGCGAGCCCATGAAGGGGGTAGGCCCCCAGGACGTAGCCCTTGCCATTATCGGGGCGACTTTTGGAAACGGCTACGTAAACAATAAGGTGCTGGAGTTCGTGGGGCCGGGTGTTGACAAGTTGAGTGCGGACTTCCGTATCGGCATCGATGTGATGACGACCGAGACGACCTGCCTTTCCTCTATCTGGAAAACAGATGATACGATAAAGGAGTTTTATGAAATCCACAAGCGGCCGGAGGATTATCAGGAGTTAAACCCGGGATCAGTAGCTTATTATGACGGAATGGTATACGTGAATTTGAGCGAGATTAAGCCGATGATCGCGATGCCGTTCCACCCGTCCAATGTATATACCATCGACGAAGTGAATGAGAATCTGTCCGATATCCTCCACGATGTGGAGAAGAAAGCCCTAGTCAGTCTCGACGGCGCAGTAGAGTATTCTCTTCAGGATAAGGTCCGCAGCGGAAAGCTCTATGTTGACCAGGGGCTTATCGCAGGCTGCGCAGGCGGCGGATATGAAAATATCTGTGCGGCGGCGGATATTTTAAAAGGCCGCTATATCGGTACGGATGAATTTACCTTCAGCGTATATCCGGCCAGCACCCCGATCTACATGGAGCTGGTGAAAAATGGTGCCGTTGCGGATCTGATGGAGGCGGGGACGATCGTGAAGACGGCGTTTTGCGGTCCTTGCTTCGGCGCGGGAGATACGCCGGCGAACAATGCATTTTCCATCAGGCATTCCACGAGGAACTTCCCTAACCGCGAAGGCTCGAAGCTCCAGAATGGGCAGATCTCTTCTGTCGCGCTCATGGATGCCCGCTCTATCGCGGCGACGGCGGCGAACAGAGGCTTCCTTACCCCGGCGACGGCGATGGATGTAGAGTATACAGGAAAGAAATATCATTTTGACGAAAAGATCTATGCAAACCGTGTGTTTGACAGCCACGGCGAGGCGGATCCGTCTGTGGAGATCAAGTTCGGGCCGAACATCAAGGACTGGCCGGCGATGCCTGCGCTGCCGGAAAACCTCCTGCTGAAGGTTGTATCCGAAATTCACGACCCGGTTACGACGACAGACGAGCTGATCCCATCCGGGGAGACTTCCTCATACCGCTCGAACCCGCTTGGACTTTCGGAGTTCGCGCTGTCAAGAAAAGATCCGGCGTATGTCGGAAGGGCGAAGGAAGTGCAGAAAGCGCAGAAGGCTATCGAGGCAGAGCAGTGCCCGGCGGAGGCTTTAGAGGAATTAAAGCCGGTAATCGGGAAGATTACGGAGATTTACACGGAGATAGACCGCACGAACCTTGGCATCGGCAGCACCATTTTCGCGGTGAAACCGGGCGACGGCTCCGCAAGGGAGCAGGCGGCGTCCTGCCAGAAGGTGCTTGGCGGCTGGGCGAATATCGCTAACGAATACGCCACTAAGCGCTACCGTTCCAACCTGATTAACTGGGGTATGCTGCCGTTTATCACAGAGGAGGAGCATACGGCGCTTGGCTTCAAGAACGGAGACTACATCTTTGTGCCGCAGATCCGGAAGGCGGTTGAGGAAAAAGCGTCCGAGATCAAGGCATACGTGGTGGGGGAATCGCTTAAGGAGATTACGCTGAAGCTTGGCGACATGACAGATGCCGAGCGGGAGATCATCCTGAAGGGATGCCTGATCAACTACTACCGGGGATAAAAGAATAAAAGCGGCTTTATGTGAGAAATGCTGGTGCCTTGTTTATTGGCGCCGGCATTTTTGCAGTAACCGGCTTGCCTGATATTGTTATATAAATTTTTATCTTTCTGTTGCAACAGCAGGTAGTTTTTTTTACTCTAATATATATACAGCAAATCGGTGCCGATACCATATCAGGGAGGAAAGGATATGAGATGTGATGCGAAAAAATTTGCGCAGATGTACGAAGAAATCTACAAAGATTTGTACCGCTTTGCGCTGTGCAGGATGAGAAATGTGCAGGATGCAGAGGACGCGGTGAGCGAGTCTGTGCTTGCGGCATATGAGAATATCCGTAAACTGCAAAAGGAAACAGCATTCAAAAGCTGGATCTTCACGATTTTGGCTAATACATGCAGGAAAAAGTTAAAAGAGTCCGGGGACAGGCAGAAGAGGGAAGAAGGCGCAGAAGACGGACTCGCGCAGATTCCCGCGGGGACACCCGATTACGGGATAGCGCTGGATGTGCGGAAAGCATTCTTCATCCTGTCGCCGGAGGAGCAGGAGATCGTGGCGCTCTCCGTCTTCGGCGGTTACAACAGCAAAGAGATCGGAAGTGCACTGAATCTGAATCCGAACACCGTGCGCTCAAAAAGGAGCCGCGCACTGGAAAAGATGGAATATGTATTGGAGTAGGAAAGGGGTATCTTTATGGAAAAAAGGGAACAGGATATTCTGAACAAGATAGAAGAGAAGACAAGAGACGTACAGGTGCCAGAAAGCCTTGAGCCCGGGCAGATCGAAAAGCTGTTGGAGGAGAAGGGCAAGGGGGGCAGGCCGGGCCGAGGGAAGCTGTACCGCATAGGAGGGCTGCTTGCGGCGTGCCTTGTGCTTGCGGCAGGGATAAAGGTCGTGGGAGACTACTCGGGAAGCAGCGTCCCGTATACCGGAAGCGGAGCTTCTGACCGTGCGGCGGAGCTTGCGGCAGACACTGCCGGGGAGACAGAAGCAGCGGCGGAAGGCGGTTCACAGGCGGCCGGTGAACCCGATACGGACAAAGGGCAGGAAGCGGATACACAGGACGATCGGAAGACGGACAGCTATAAAGAAGTTTATTCCTATATTAAAGCAAAGCTTGATGAGCAGAGCCGCGAAGAATCCGGATATTTGGACATGGGGGCTGATTCTGCAAAGAGTGCGGCAGCCGGCGGTACGATGCGGGAGAGCACGGTAGAGGATATGGCGGTATCGACTGCAGAATCGGGCGATGCTAAGATGGCAGGCAGCGATTATTCGGAGACGAATGTCCGCCAGGAAGGGGTAGACGAGGGAGATATCGTCAAGACAGACGGAAGATATCTGTATGTGCTTAAAGAGAACGGCCGGCAGATCTCCATCGTGGACACGAAGGGGGGCCTGAAGGAGACCGGGAAGATCGAGACCAAAAAGGATCAGCAGATCCAGGAGATCTATGTATTGCCGGAGGAAAAACGCCTGGTATTCATCGCTGCCGTATACGAGGATGAGAACCCCCTTGGGAAGGAAACGGACAGCGAGAGAGAAAACGAGGTTTATGAGGAGGATTATATCTATCTGAATAACGGCGGCCAGATATCGGAGAAGGTCGTAGCGGTGACCTGTGATATCGGCGATCCGAAGAAGCCCAAGGAGCTTGGAAGTATCACACAGAGCGGCTATTATACCTCATCCAGGCTGGCGGACGGGTATCTCTATCTGTTCAGCAATTACAGCGTGAGAAATAATATCGACAGTCACAGGCCGCGCACCTTCATTCCCATGGTAAATGACAGCCTGATCCGGGAGAAGGATATCAGCCTTCCCCCATTCAAATGCGGAAGCATGTACGAAGTGGTTACAGCGGTAAGTCTCGATGAACCGTCAAAGACAGCGGCCAGCAAGGCGATCTTTACCGACGGCGGAAGCCTCTATGTGAGCAATGAGAATATCTATTATTACGAGACGAAATGGAATGACGACGGGGATGCAGAAAAGACCGTTATCCGGAAGATTGGCTATAAGGACGGAAAGCTTACGTCCGCAGTGCAGGGGAGCATCAAGGGATATATCAACGACTCATTCTCCATAGACGAATATAAGGGGAATCTCCGGATCGTGACTACAGTGGGGGAGACAAATTCGGTCTATGTACTGAACGGGAAGCTTAAGACCATCGGATCCATCAAAAATCTTGCAAAGGATGAGCGGGTATACTCCGCAAGACTGCTGGGGGATACAGGGTATTTCGTAACCTTCCGGGAGACCGACCCTCTGTTTAGCGTAGACTTTTCAGATCCGGAAAAGCCGAAGATCCTGGGGAAATTAAAGATACCCGGATTTTCAGACTACCTGCATTTTTACGGGAAGGATAAGCTCCTTGGGATCGGCATGAACGCGGAGGAGGAAGCACAGGTCACGGACGGCGTGAAGCTCAGCATGTTCGATATTTCCGACAATACAGCGGTTAAGGAGGAGCATAAGCTTGTGCTGAAGAATGTGTACAGCACAGACGTGTCCTACGATTATAAGGCGGCGCTCATTGACGTGGGCAAGAACATCATCGGATTTGCCGGAAGCACAGAAGGCGGCGAACGATATTACCTGTTCAGTTACGACGAGAAAGCCGGCTTTAAGTGCAGGATGTCCGAGGAGATCAACGGACGGTCCGCAAGAGCTGCCAGAGGCGTATATATCGGCGATACACTGTATGTCGTGTGCGGTAATGTCATCGAAGCCTATTCCCTTAAGGATGATAAAAAGGTGGAGGACTTGATCTTATAGTATTGCGTGAATTGAAAGAAAAATATATAAAAAACAGACAATTTGGAGATCAAGAATATAAATAATAAAAACAAATAAAAATAAATGAAAAAGTGTTGACAAATATATGCGGAGGTGATAAGATAAAGACATCAAAAAGAAAGCAATCTTTTAAATAGAGAAGGAAGGAGGCTTACTCCAATGGACACGATGAAAGAGACAGTAATTCAATATGTTAGTGGTATGGCAGACAGAAGTTCCCGGAGAATTAGCCTTAACCTTAGTATTTTAAGATAAGCCGGATGATAGATGAAAAAAGAGAATTCGGAGAAGAGGGAACCGGTGAGAAAGTAAGGATTGGCGGTCTGCAGACATATTGAAGGATGATACCACGCAGAAAGTTATCGTTCGGGAACTGTTGATCCGAGATATTCCTCCGAATTATAAAATAGAAGCAGATCAAACTGAATATAAAAATATAACAGCCATTGGAGTAGAGCATTCCGGTGGCTGTTTCGTTGGTGCGCCGCTGTTAGCGGGTAACTTTGAAAAATCCTATTTCTTAAGGCAATTTTAAATGGATTTCTGCATGCGAATGGCCGCGGAGTGAACGGCAACCGGCCTTGTAAACAGTGGCTGGCGGCCAGTAACTATATTTTGACATTGCGGATACCTTATGATACACTAGTAGCAACGATTTTAACAGAAAGATTAGATGAAAGATACATTTTTGAGGTGAGGAATTTGGATAAATATGAATATCGGGTAAAGACGGAGCAATTGCTTGAATATGCGGAGAAAAAGCAGTACCGCAAAGCGATGGAGATCGCGGATACGATCGACTGGCGCAGGGTGAAGAGTGCGTCTATGCTGAATACGGTCAGTGAGGTATATGAATACTGCGGAGAATTCCAGAAGAGCCGCGACATTCTGTTTATGGCGTTCGACCGTTCGCCGGGGAGCAGGAAGGTCGTCTACAGGCTTGCGACACTGGCGCTTAAGGTGAATGACCCGGACGAAGCCTCGGATTGTTACGAAGAGTTTGTTAAGCTGGCGCCGAAGGATCCGAATCAGTACATCTTGAAATACAGGATTCTTAAAGTACAGAAGGCGCCTTTGGAAGAGCAGATCGCGGCTCTTGAAGAGTTTAAGAAGGCAGAATATATTGAGAAATGGGCATATGAGCTGGCGAAGCTGTATCACGAGGCAGGCATGGTAAGAGAGTGTCTGGAGGAGTGCGACGATCTGATCTTGTGGTTCAGCGAAGGGAAATATGTCTTTATGGCTATGGAGCTTAAGATGAAGTATAAGCCTCTCACGCCTCTCCAGCAGGAAAAGTATGATAAGCATACCGGAAAAAAGACAAAAGATATCGTGATTCCGGGACATGAGGAAGACGACGGCGTGCCGGAGCCGCTGAAAGAGAAGGAAAAGGAGAAGGAAAAAGAAAAGGAAGCTAAGGAAGCAGAGCCGGAGGAGAAGTCTAAGGAGGAAGAGCCTGAACCCACTATAGCGGAGACGGATACAGAGCTGGAGGAAGAAGAGGCTGGGGAAGCAGTATTCGGAGAAGCAGAAGAAAAAGAGGAAGAGGATCGTGAAGAGATTAAGATGAAACCTCGGGCGCCGATTACCAGGATTGTGACAGGAGCGACGCTTGAAGAGGCTTTGGCAAGCGGAATGGCGATGGCTGCAGGGCTTAATCAGGAAGAAAAAGCGATGGCTGACAGGGATGAGGAGCTTAAGCTTAACGGCCAGATGAAGATCGAAGATATTCTCCAGGAGTGGGAAGAAAAACAGAAGATGAATGCCGATGCCATAGAAAAGCAGAAGGCACAGGACAAGGAAAGATTAAAGAAGGAAAGAAAAGAAGCGGAGAAGCGCAAAGAGGCATCCCGGAGAGCTGCAGAGGAAGCAGCAAGAAAAGCAGAGGAAGCAAAAAGAAGGAAAGCCGCGGAGGAAGCGAAAAGAAAGGCAGAGGAAGAGGCGAAGAAAAAAGCGGCGGAAGAAGCCAGAAAGAAAGCGGCAGAGGAGACTGCGAGAAAGGCGGAGGAAGCGGCGAAGAAGGCGGAAGAAGCCAGAAAGAAAGCGGCGGAAGAGGCAGCAAAGAAGGAAGCGGGAGAGAAGGTTCTCAAACCGGCGGCGAAAAAGCCGAAAAAGAATGTTCTGGAGGAGAAGACGCAACGGCTTCCAGATGATATCATGGAGCTGGTGGAGCAGCTTGAGAGCAGAGTGGCGGGCACACCGGCACCGCAAAAGGCAGAAGCAGCAGAGGAAGATGAGTTTGACCAGGAAGAATTTCTGGCGGATTTTGCTGCGGATTTCGCAGTATCGGGGGCAACGACGAAGATCGTGCTTAATGAGAAGACCAGTAAAGCTCCTTCTGACGGTGACGGCGGGCAGGAGAAAGACATCCTGGACGATATACCAGAAGATGATATTCTGGAAGAAAGCTTCGGGGAAGAGCAGGAGAAAGAAGAGCTGGGCGCAGATGACTTTATAGAAGAGACAGACGACAGCTCTTTAGAAGAAACGGACGGCGGTGTCTCGGAGGATGAAGCCGAAGATGATTTCGAAGATGCGGATGATCTTGCAGAAGATGAGGAAGAAGACCTTGCCGGTGACGAAACAGAAGAAGATTTCGGCGGTGATGACAAGGCCGAGGAAGAAGATTTCGCAGAAGATTCAGAAGAAGACTTTGCCGATGATGAAGGCGAGGACGATTTCGAAGAGGACGAAGCTGACGCTGATGATTTCGAAGAGGATGAAAATGAAGACGCTGAAGATGATTTTGAAGATGATTCAGAGGATGACTCCGAAGCCGGATTTGACGAGGATGAGTTTGACGGAGATGATTTCATCGAGGAAGATTCAGATGATGATGATTTTGAGGATGACGACGAATCGGAAAGAGATTTTGACACCGATGATTTTGAAGAAGACGAGTTCGAGGAAGATGAATTAGATGAAGACGACTTTGCGGAGGATGAGTTCGAGGAGGATGAATTAGACCAGGACGACCTTGCGGACGATGATTCTGACGACAGCTTTGATGAAGAGGAGCTGGATGAGGACGACTTCGCTGAAGAGTCCGGCGAAGACTTTGATGAAGAAGACTTTGATGAAGACGAGTTTGACGCTGATGATTTCATAGATGATGATTCGTATGAGGACGACTTCGACGAAGATGATTTTGAAGAGGACGAATTTGAGGACGACTCCGAAGAGGATTCTGACGGGGATGCTGAAGAAGACTTTGATGAGGAAGACTTCGCTGAAGAAGAGCTTGTAGAAGAGGAGACGAAAAAAGAGGATATTCCTCTTGAGATCGAAGAGCCTTCTGAAGAGGAGATACAAAAAAGGTTCAGAAAAGCTAAGAGCGGCGGAGTTCCGTTCGATACCGGATTCGTAGTGACCGGGCGGTATGATCTGAGCGCAACCAGTGAGATCGGCCTGAAGGCAGGGCTTACGGAAGAGCAGAAGAAGCTGTTCTCCTACTTTGTTCCGGTCAGGGGCATGAGCGAGCAGATCGTAGAAGCGCTTGATAATGACCGCAGGGCGCAGCGAGAGGGGACGTCTAAGACAGGCAACCTTCTGGTAATCGGAAGGAAGGGTTCTGGGAAGACGGTTCTTGCGGTAGATATCGTAAAGGCAATCCAGAAGCAGAGGAACCTGAAGCAGGGCAAGGTGGCGATCGTTACCGGGGAATCCCTGAATAAGAAGGAGCTGCCGAATATCATCCAGAAGCTTAAGGGTGGGGCAATCATCGTTGAGAAGGCCGGAAAGCTTAACTCCAGAACGGTGAAGGAGCTCAACTACCTGATGGAGAGAAAGACCGGCGAGATGCTGTTCGTTCTGGAGGATCAGAGAAAGCTGCTTGAGAAGCTTTTGACGGCCAATCCTGACTTTAAGAAGAAATTCACTTCCAAGCTGGAGCTGCCGATCTTCATTAATGACGAGCTGGTAACCTTCGGCCAGACCTACGCGAAGGAGAACGGTTATAAGCTGGATGAGATGGGGATTTTAGCTCTGTACAGCCGTATTGATGTAATGCAGAGAGAGGATCATGCGGTATCAGTGGCAGAAGTGAAGGAGATCATGGATGAAGCGATCTCCCATTCCCAGAGGGTGAATGTCAAGCATCTGGCCAGGAGAGTATTCGGAAAAGGTACTGATGATTCAGACAGGATCATTCTGAAGGAAGAAGACTTTAAGATTTAGCAGTAAGAAAGAGCACTGGGGCTGCCCAGGCTGTGGACAATAACAAAAAAAGAGTTTTGGCATACCATATTTGCCAAAACTCTTTCTTTTTGCGCCCATGCGGGGTATAATAATATTATTCAAAATGTTACGGTTCATTTCGTGACATGCAGCATGCAAAGATTCATTTATAATTGCCTCTGGTAATGGGTTTTTGCACGTTTGCATCATTTTTCCACGGTTTGTGAAGTAAACAAACTTGTGTGAGCAGTAATTTAAAAACAACGTAGCAAGCGAGGGTACGAATATGGCGGAAAAGAAAAAGAAAGCGTATGAAATCAGCGAACTTGATCAGTATCTTTTCGGACAAGGCAATCATTATGAGATCTATAAGAAACTGGGCGCGCACAAAGTAAAAAAAGGCAAAAGGGAAGGCGTTTATTTTGCGGTATGGGCGCCCCATGCAAAGTCGGTGTCAGTCATTGGCGAATTCAATGAGTGGGATATAGAGGCGAACCCGATGGAGCGTCAGGAATCTGTGGGGATATTTACCTGTTTTGTTCCGGGAGTAAAGGAATATGATATGTACAAATATTGTATTCAGACGTATAAGGGAGACTATGTATTTAAAGCGGATCCGTTTGCCAACTATGCGGAACTCAGGCCGGGTACTGCATCCAAGATAGTGGATATCAGCGACCTGAAGTGGACGGACGATGACTGGATGGAAAAAAGGAAGAAATGGAATCACATGCAAAAGCCGGTGTCTGTCTATGAGGCGCATATCGGTTCGTGGAAGAGGCATCCTGGCCGTGAGGAGGAGGGCTTTTACACCTATCGGGAGTTTGCGAAGGAGATCGCAAAATATGTGAAGGACATGGGCTATACGCATATTGAGCTGATCGGTATCGCGGAGCATCCGTTTGACGGTTCGTGGGGATATCAGGTGACCGGGTATTATGCACCGACATCCAGATACGGAACGCCGGAGGATTTTGCGTGGATGGTCAATTACCTTCACCGCAACAAGATCGGGGTTATCCTTGACTGGGTCCCGGCACATTTCCCGAGAGACGCCCACGGACTTGCAGACTTTGACGGGACTCCTACCTTTGAATATGCTGACCCGAGAAAGGGCGAACATCCGGACTGGGGAACAAAGGTCTTTGACTTCGGAAAGAATGAAGTGAGAAACTTTTTGATTTCTAATGCGCTCTTTTGGATTGAGAAGTTCCATGTTGACGGGCTGCGTGTTGACGCGGTTGCTTCTATATTATATCTGGATTACGGAAGACAGGACGGGCAGTGGGTTGCCAATAAATACGGCGGTAACCAGAACCTGGAGGCGATTGACTTCTTCAAGCATCTGAATTCGGTTGTCCTCGGAAGGAATCCTGGCGCGATGATGATCGCCGAGGAGTCTACTGCGTGGCCGAAGGTGACGGGAGATGTGGAGGACGACGGACTTGGCTTCAGCCTGAAGTGGAATATGGGATGGATGCATGATTTTACGGAATATATGAAGCTGGATCCGTATTTCCGTAAGGACAACCATCATATGATGACTTTTGCCATGAGCTATGCGGGAAGCGAGAAGTATATCCTCGTGCTGTCCCATGATGAGGTGGTTCATCTGAAGTGTTCCATGCTCAATAAGATGCCGGGGCTCGGCTTTGATAAATATGCGAACCTTAAGGCCGGATATGCGTTTATGATGGGACATGCCGGGAAGAAGCTTCTGTTCATGGGGCAGGAGTTTGCGCAGCTCCGTGAGTGGAGCGAGGAGCGGGAGCTTGACTGGTTCCTGCTTGCTGAGGAGGAGCATCAGGCGGTCCAGAACTGGATGAGGGATCTCCTGCATTTATATAGGAAGAATCCGGCGCTTTACCAGGATGAGCAAATCTGGGAGGGCTTCGAGTGGATCAATGCGGACGACGCTTACCGCAGTATTTTTAGCTTTGTAAGACATTCCAAGAATAAGAAGAAGAATCTTCTCTTTGTCATCAACTTCACACCGATGACATGGGAGGATTACCGTGTGGGTGTGCCGAGAAGGAAGCAGTACAAGCTCATCATGAACAGCGATGATGTGAAATACGGCGGAAAGGGCATAGAGCGCCCGACGGTTTACCGGGCGGTGAAGAAGGAGTGTGACGGAAGGCCGTTCTCCTTTGCCTATGAATTGCCGCCGTACGGGGTTGCTATTTTTGAATTTTAGCGGGAGCTTTAAGTCTTTGCTGTCATGGTAATCTTCCAGTTGCTATGAGCGGCCCTTAGGCCGTGCATAGCAACTCTTCCAGCCTATTTTTGGCGAAACGATAAATCAGGGCTTGACAAATGTTTGGTTATCAATTAGAATTACGATTAATTGAATGCCTGCTGGCAATGCTGGTTGCAAAAAGCGGGCCCGGCGATGAAGAGGGATAGTAGTTGCAGAAGAAGTTCTACAGAGAGAGAATCCGGCGGCTGAGAGATTCTTGTATGGAGCTGTGATGAACCTGCCTTGGAGCCGCCGTATGAAAGTACGGCGTGACACTAGCGTTAATGGTGGAGAAGAGAGAGAACTGCGGGGATCCTGCAGTTAACGAGGGTGGTACCGCCGAGGTTTTCGGTCCCTTTTGGGGAACGGAAGTCTCGGCGGTTTTTATGCCTGAGTGAACAGTATCTAAAGTAAGAATGATAATAAAAAGAAGGAGAAGGAAACATGGCAAAGGAAAAGAAGTTAGTAAAGAATATTACACCGCGGGATGAGAATTTTGCGCAATGGTATACGGATGTTGTGCGTGAGGCAGAATTATGCGATTATTCATGTGTTAAGGGAAGCCTTAACTATCTGCCTAACGGCTATGCGATCTGGGAGCTTATACAGGCGGATCTGGACAGACGGTTCAAGGAGACTGGTGTTGAGAATGTGTCTTTGCCGCTTTTGATCCCGGAGAGCCTTCTTGAGAAGGAGGCGGACCACGTCGAAGGCTTTGCGCCGGAGGTTGCGTGGGTAACGCACGGCGGTATGGAGAGGCTTCAGGAGAGGTTTTGCATTCGGCCGACATCAGAGACACTGTTCTGCGACCTGTGGGCAAGGACAGTTAAGTCCTACAGAGACCTTCCGAAGGTGTGGAACCAGTGGAACAGCGTGATGCGCTGGGAGAAGACCACGAGGCCGTTCCTGCGTTCGAGGGAGTTCTTATGGCAGGAAGGACATACCATCCACGCCACATACGAGGAGGCAGAGGAGCGTACGATCCAGATGTTTCACGTATATGAGGACTGCTATAAGGAGACGCTGGCGATTCCGTTCGTGTCAGGAAGAAAGGCGGAGCATGAGAAGTTTGCCGGAGCACAGGATACTTACACTGTCGAAGCACTGATGCATGACGGCAAGGCGCTGCAGGCTGCGACCAGTCATTTCTTCGGAAGCGGCTTCCCGGATGCTTTTGGTATCAAATATATTGATAAGAACAATGAGCCGCAGAGCGTATACGAGACTTCCTGGGGATGGTCCACAAGAAGCATCGGCGGGCTGATCATGGTTCACGGCGATGATGACGGACTTGTGCTGCCGCCGCATGTAGCGCCGGTTGAGTGCCGGGTTATCCCCATCGCACAGCACAAGGAGGGCGTTCTTGACAAGGCTTTCGCGCTGCTTGACGAGCTTAAGAAGGCAGGCTACAGAGTGAAGATCGATGATTCCGAGAAGAGTCCGGGATGGAAGTTCGCGGAGCAGGAGATTCTCGGAATCCCGACCCGTATTGAGATCGGACCGAAGGATATCGAGAACAATCAGGTTGTAGTCGTACGGCGTGACAACCGTGAGAAGATCATCGTTCCGATGGATGAGATCGCAGGAAAGCTTCGCGATATCTTAGAGACGATTCAGCAGGATATGTACAACCGTGCAAAGGATTTCCTGAATGCACATATCGACACAGCTACAGAGCTGGATGAGATGAAGGAGAAATTTAAGCAGAACAGAGGCTTTGTCAAGGCGTGCTGGTGCGGCGATCCGGAATGCGAGGGTGAAGTGAAGTACGTGACAGGCGGCGCGGCCACCAGATGTCTGATCGAGGATGAAGAGATGATCTCAGACAAATGTATCTGGTGCGGCAAGCCGGCGAAGCATATGGCTTACTGGGGCAAAGCATACTAAGATGAAAGCTTATGACATCCGGCTGCCCGAAAAAGTGAATACGGTCATTCATGTCTTGCAGAATGCGGGCTTTGAAGCTTTTGCGGTAGGCGGATGTGTGCGGGACTCCATCCTCGGCAAAGAACCGGAGGACTGGGATGTCACCACTTCTGCCATGCCAGAGGAGACAAAGGCGCTGTTTGAGAAGACCTTTGATACAGGCATCGAGCACGGGACAGTCACTGTGCTTCTCGGACGGGAGGGCTTCGAGGTGACAACCTACCGGATCGACGGGAAATATGAAGACAGCCGCCATCCGAAGGAAGTGACCTTTACCAGGAGTCTTAGGGAGGATCTTTGGCGCCGCGACTTTACCATCAATGCTATGGCGTACAATGAAAAGGACGGCCTTATCGATATCTTTGGCGGTCTTGAAGACCTCAGGGAAGGAAAGATCCGGTGCGTGGGGGATGCTGAGGCCAGATTTTCCGAGGATGCCCTCAGGATATTAAGAGGAGTCCGTTTTGCCGCGCAGTTAGGGTTTTCCATAGACGGGGAGACGAAGGCGGGGATGAGAAAGCTTGCGCCGACGCTTAAACATATCAGCGCAGAGCGGATTCAGACAGAGCTTATTAAGCTGCTGGTGTCTGGGCGGCCTGGGCTTTTAAGAGAAGCCTATGAGCTTGGTATCACCGCGCAGTTTTTGCCGGAGTTCGACCGGCTGATGGAGACGGAGCAGGAGACGCCCCATCATATGTATAATGTGGGTGAGCATACTATTCATGCGATAGAAAATGTGCGCCCGGACAAGATCCTCAGGCTTACCATGCTTCTTCATGATATGGGAAAGCCGGCGTACAAGACCGTGGATGAGAACGGGCAGGCGCATTTTAAGAAACATGCTCTGGAGAGTGAGAACATCGCAAAGCAGGTGCTCAGACGGCTGAAATTTGATAACGGTACCCTTCATCAGGTGACGAGGCTGGTGCGTTACCACGACTACCGGATGCCCGCGGAGGCTAAGGAAGTCAGGCGTGCCATGAATAGGATCGGCGAAGATATCTTTCTCCGCTATATGGAAGTGCGCCGCGCGGATGTGCTGGCCCAGAGCATGTACCTGCGTGAGGAAAAGATACGCAATCTGGACGCTATCGAGGTACTGCACCGAGAAATCAGGGAAAAAAGGCAGTGCGTGTCTTTAAAGGAGCTGGCGGTGACAGGCAGGGATCTGATCGGGGCAGGCATGGAGCCGGGTAAGGAGATCGGTGAAAAGCTGGAGCAGCTTCTTGATCTGGTCATCGGGGAGCCGGAGCTTAATACGAAAGAAGAATTACTAAAGTTGCTATGGAAAGAAAAATAGAGTGAAAAGATAATCCGGGCGCAGGCGAAAAAAGTCTGCGCCCGGAATCATATTTCTGCTTTTTGCATCATACTTTAAAAAGAACATGTAATGTAGAGTGCAGGGGATGTCAATATGCAGGATTATGATAGGAACATTTTGGAAAAATATAACATTGACGTAAACAGCACCCGTAAAGTGAGGGGTGCTGTTTTATGCGACACAAGCCGGGGGGTATTTCTCCTAAAAGAGGTGTCGGCGCCGGCAGGACGCATCCTCTCGCTGTGCGAGCTGTACGCACATCTGATGGAGCACGGTTATGACGGCGTGGACTACATTGAACCCAATGCGGACGGGGACTATATCACAGACTTTGAGGATGGGAAGAAATATATGCTGCGGCGCTGGTTTAGGGGGCGGGAATGCGACTTGAAAAAGCCGGCAGAGCTTTTAGAGGCATCGGGGAATCTGGCAAAGCTCCACATGATCATGCGGGTGAAGCTTTCCCAGGGAACGAAGACGGAACGTCTCTGCCAGGAATATGAGCGCCATGACAGGGAGTTAAGGAAGGTCCGGCGGTTCGTCCGCTCGCAGACATCGAAGGGAGAATTCGAGATCGCTTTTTTGAAGCATTTTGACGCCATGTACCAGTGGGCGCAGATTGCGGGCGATATGCTTGCAAAGTCGGATTATGAGAGGCTTTATCAGGAGAGCGCTGCGGGGAACTGCCTGACCCACGGGGAGTATAATTACCACAACATTCTGATGAAAAGCGAGGAAATGTACGGATCTGCGGCGCAGATTCTCGCGACAACGAATTTTGATAAGTTCAAGCAGGATATACAGGTGGAGGATCTGTATTATTTTTTCCGGAAGGTCATGGAAAAGCACGGCTGGAAGGAGCGGCTGGGGGACAATATGCTCAATGCCTACTCCGCGATCTGCCCGCTGTCTGACACCGAGATGGAGTATTTGAAGATCCGCCTTGCTTATCCGGAAAAATTCTGGAAGATCGCCAATTCCTATTATCATTCCAATAAAGCATGGATTTCCGTGAAGAATGTGGAGAAATTAAATACGGCGATCCGGCAGACAAAAGAGAAAGAACGCTTTATGGAGAATATATTTGCTTTTCATTTGTAGGCTGTTGGTGTATAATAATTAACAGCAATAGCGAGACAGGAGGTACAGATAATGGAATATCGCGAACGGTACGAAGCATGGATCAATGATCCGTATTTTGATGAAGCAACAAGGGAGGAACTGAAGAAAATTGCAGACGATGATAATGAGATAAAAGAACGCTTTTATAAAGATCTCGAATTTGGTACTGCAGGACTCAGAGGTATTATCGGCGCGGGAACGAACCGTATGAATATCTATACAGTCAGGAAGGCGACGCAGGGGCTTGCTAATTATATTACGGCAAAAGATGCCAAAGATAAAGGCGTTGCCATCGCCTACGATTCCAGGCGTATGTCGCCGGAATTTGCGGATGAGGCGGCGCTCTGCCTTGCGGCTAACGGGATTAAGGCGTATGTGTTTGACGCGCTCCGCCCGACGCCGGAGCTTTCCTACGCAGTGAGGAAGCTTGGATGCATCGCCGGGATCAATATCACGGCGAGCCACAATCCGCCGGAGTACAACGGCTACAAGGTATACTGGGAGGACGGCGCCCAGATCACACCGCCTCACGATAAGGGCATCATGGATGAGGTAAAGGCGGTGACAGACTACAGTACCGTGAAGACCATGACTCTTGACGAGGCGAAGTCAGCAGGGCTCTACCAGGTGATCGGCGCGGAGGTGGACGACGGATACATTGCAGAGTTAAAGACGCAGGTGCTGCACCAGGATGCCATCGACGCGGCAGGAGACGAGATCAAGATCGTATACAGTCCGCTCCACGGGACAGGTAATGTTCCGGCAAGGCGCATCTTGAAGGAGCTTGGATTTAAGCGTGTATATGTCGTAAAGGAGCAGGAGCTGCCGGACGGGGAATTCCCGACCGTTTCCTACCCGAACCCGGAAGCGGAGGAGGCATTTGAGCTTGGCCTTAAGCTTGCGAAGGAGGTCGATGCGGATCTCGTGCTCGCAACTGACCCGGACGCGGACAGGCTCGGTGTGCGCGTGAAGGATAAGGACGGCGTATACCATACATTGACCGGCAACATGTCAGGCTGTCTTCTTGCAGATTACGAGATCGGACAGCGTAAGGAGATTAAGGGACTTCCGGACGACGGATACCTGATCAAGACCATCGTTACTTCCAACATGGCGGATGCCATCGCCAAGGAGTACAACGCGGGGCTTATCGAGGTGCTGACAGGCTTTAAGTACATCGGGCAGCAGATCCTTGGCTTTGAGACGACGGGGAAAGGCAATTACCTGTTCGGCTTCGAGGAGAGCTACGGATGCCTGATCGGGACGCACGCAAGAGATAAGGATGCGATCGTGGCAACGATGGCGCTGTGCGAGGCGGCGGCTTACTATAAGACACAGGGCAAGACTTTGTGGGACGCTATGGTGGACATGTATGAGAAGTACGGATACTACAAGGATGATATCCAGTCCATCACATTGAAGGGGATCGAAGGGCTTCAGAAGATTCAGGACATCCTCGATACATTGAGAAAGAATCCGCCGGCCGAATTCGGCGGATATCAGGTGCTAAAGGCAAGAGATTACCAGGCGGATACGATCAGGGATCTTAAGACAGGCGAAGTTACCGGAACCGGGCTCCCGGCATCCAACGTACTGTACTACGACCTGACAGACGACGCATGGCTTTGCGTAAGGCCGTCCGGTACGGAGCCGAAGGTGAAGTTCTATTATGGCATCAAGGGGACATCCTTGGCGGACGCGGATGAGAAGTCGAAGAGCCTTGGAGAGAAAGTCATTGCTATGATCGATTCCATGCTGTAAGAGCATTTGCAGCCGGATCTGGGAAATGTCTGCCATACTCCTTACCCAAGGTAAACTTTCATGGATGATTTTGCTTACTTGTACCACTTTTTACAGGACGTACAGTGAATACACAATCCTAATTTAAACCGTAACACGTAAAAACAGTTCAAAAAAGGGAAATGTCCTTGACAAACCACAGGAAAATAGTTATAACTATAACATGAGGCGCAAAAAACATAGAGGAATACTATGTGTTACCGCTTAAAAAGTAAAGACTAAAATGGTATTTTAGGTGATAACAAGAGGAGGAAATTATCCATGAACAAAACAGAATTAGTTGCAGCAATTGCTGACAGAGCAGAATTGTCCAAGAAAGATTCCGAGAAGGCTTTGAAGGCTTTTGTTGATGTTGTAACAGAAGAACTGAAGAAGGAGCACAAGGTTCAGTTAGTTGGATTCGGTACTTTTGAGATATCAAAGAGAGCTGCAAGAGAAGGAAGGAATCCGCAGACAGGCAAGGTGATGAACATTGAGGCATGTAAGGCTCCGAAGTTCAAAGCCGGAAAAGCGTTGAAGGATGCTGTGAATGAGTAATTCCTGAGGATAAACAGGCAGAGGGTCTTTGGCTCTCTGTCTTTTTTTGGGATGTGAGGTGAAAATATGAGATTAGACAAATTTTTAAAAGTATCCCGCCTGATCAAGCGGCGGACGGTAGCCAATGAAGCGTGCGACGCCGGGCGTGTCACGGTGAACGGCAGCGTAGCGAAGGCGTCCGTTAAGGTCAAAGCGGGCGATATCATCGAGATCCAGTTCGGGACAAAGGCGGTGAAGGTGGAAGTCCTCGACATCAAGGAGACGACGAAAAAAGAAGAAGCTTCTGGTTTGTTCAAATATCTGTAATAAATACGAACAACCTTTCATATGATTATTAAGAAAGGTTGTGATGTGTATGGAAGATAGGACCGCACAAAAAAATCATAAACTGGTTGTCAATAACCGCAAGACGAGTCTGGTAACAGGAGTACTGGATGTTTTATCGTTTGACCTGAATGAGATCCTTCTGGAGACGGAACAGGGGATGATGATGGTAAAAGGGACAGATCTGCATGTGAACCGTCTGAATCTGGAGAAGGGCGAGGTGGATATGTCGGGAAATATCGACAGCATCTCGTATTCGGATGTCCATGCGGGAGTGAAGCAGGGTGAGAACCTGTTTTCCAAGCTGTTCAGGTAACAGATGCCGGAAATCAGGGAAGAAGTGATCATATTTCTGGTGTCTGTAGTCACCGGAACCATGCTGCGCCTGGTGTATCAGAGCATCGTTGTTTTCCGTCAATTAGTAGAACACAGTCTGCTTATCATCGGAATTGAGGACATTTTTTTCTGGCTCGGAGCCGCGCTGTATGTGTTTGTGCAAATTTACCATACAAGCGATGGTAGTATCCGATGGTATTTTATACTAGGACTTGTATTTGGGACGCTTTTTTGCGAAGCTGTGATCAGGCGTTTTACAAAAGGGTGAAAAAAAATCTACGTTAATTTCGTTTTTTAAATCTTGCGAAAAATAAAAAAAAAAGCTAAGATAAAGATTAATTAACGATAAGGATTGTACCTGTCAGCAAGGGTGAGTATAAATGATGAAAAAGATGAAACAGGAGCGACGCCAGAGGCACAGCAGGCAGAAGCGGCGTCTTAACGGGCACAAGAGAAGTGTGCTTGTAGTAAGTGTTGTGATCGTACTGCTGGGCGCCATCGTGTTTGTGAACAGTATGACGCTTAAGGCGAAGGAGAGGGCGTATAAAGAGCAGGAGATTGAACTGCAGAAGCAGATAAAGGAAGAAGAGCAGAAGGCAAAAGAGATTGAAAAACTGGAAGAATATGTAGGTACAGACGAATATATAGAAGACATGGCCAGAGAGAAGCTGGGTCTGGTCTATGAAGATGAAATTATATTTAAGGCAGAGTGATGCCGGTACGAATGATAAGCTTTAGGATATATATCCTAAAGCTTTTTTGACATCAATTGCAAAATAAGGGGAGCAGATCAAGATGGGAGAAATCAGGGAAAAAGGTGCATTTATCAATCCGTATGTCATACAGATGGATAAATTTGCAGATTCGATGATGCATCTTTCAAAGACGTTTTTTACGCTGGAGGGCTACAAGGGCAATTTTTCCAGAGAAGAATTTGAGGAGATGTTTCACAAGATCACGGACAAGGTGTGTGAAAATTGTGAACAGAGGGAAACCTGCCTTCAGGAGAACCGGATCTACACGTACCAGATGATGTATGAAATTCTCTGCGCGGTGGAAGATTACGGGGCGGAGCTGAATGTGGAGCTTAAGAGAGGACTGCAGAAGAAGTGCCTGTATGCGCCCAGATTCTTAAGGGAGACTCTGGAGGTCTATGAGAATGCCAAGAAGATCCTCCTGTGGAATAATAAGATCGTGCAGAACCGGGAAGGGTTCGCGGGACAGCTAAACAGCTTTGCCAAGCTTCTCCAGTATACGACAAGAGAACTTGACGCAGGTATTTTTGAGGACGAGCATCTGGAGAAGAAGATCAAGAACAGGCTCAAGAAGATAGGGATAAAGATGATGTCCTCTGTGTTTTACGTTACCTCCCAGGGGAAATATGAGATACACCTGACGGTGAAGGCGGCGAAGGGAATCTGCGTCGCCACAAAGGAGCTGGCCTATGAGGTGGGGAACTGTGTCGGCAGGGTGATGATGCCGCAGCAAGGTGAGCGGCCCATCGTAGGGGCGCAGTACTGCACCATTGCCTGTGTGGAGAGCGCCCGGTTTCAGACGCTCCAGGGGGTGGCCAGGATCGGGAAAGACTGCGAGCAGACCTCGGGGGACACCTTTCTCATGGCAGACCTGCCAGGCGGTAAAAAGGGGATGGCCATCTCTGACGGCATGGGCTCCGGCGAGGAGGCGTGCAGGGAGAGCACGATGGTGGTGGAGATGTTAGAGGAGCTGTTAGAGGCGGGATTTCCGGCAAAGACGGCCATTGAGATCATGAATACTGCGCTGGTCATCGGGCGCGAGGACGTGAGATTTTCCACCATAGACGTATGCCTGTTCGACCTTTATACCGGGAGCTGCGAGTTCGTGAAGGCGGGGGCTTCCGCTACATTTATCAGGAGCGGGGACTGCGTGGAACGAATCGCTTCTGCGACGCTGCCTATCGGGGTGATCAAGGACATGGAGATAGAATCGGTAAAAAGGGAGCTTTTATCCGGGGATTTTGTCATCATGGTCACCGATGGGGTGATGGACGCGCTTCCGGCGAAGGAGCAGGACACGCTGATGGCAGAATTTATCCGGGAGGCGAACACAGTGAATCCGAAGGAGCTGGCGCACTGCCTGCTCGGGCGGGTGCTGGAGTGGAGCGGCGAGAAGCCCACGGACGATATGACGATCATGGCGGTGGGACTGTGGAAATTATAAGTTACTGTTCACTCCTGAATCACTTCTTTACAGCCTTTGCAGCCAGTGTAAAGCCGTAGGAAATAGTATCGAGTGAAACAGATAACGATGATAAACTTGCATTTTGGGCGGAAATTTTATATATTAAAGACAGCATGTCTGGCAGAAGAGCCGTTTTTATGGCGGCGCCGCGCAGATTCCATGTGGACAGCATCGTGCGCGGCTCTCAGGCAGGACTAATTAATGTTTGCGGAAAAAGGTCGGAAGATGTATAAAAAGGTCAGAGCGTATATCAAGGCATGGCAGATGCTTGAAAGTAAAGATAAAGTGATTGCAGGCGTATCGGGAGGAGCGGATTCCATATGTCTGCTTTTTATACTGTTAAAGCTTAAGGCGGAGATCGGTTTTGGGCTTTTGGCAGTGCATGTCCATCATGGGCTCCGGGGAAAGACGGCGGACAGGGATGAGGACTATGTGCGGGAAGTCTGCTGTCGGGAAGGGGTAGAGCTTCTTGTGTACCATGAGGATGTAAAAGCATATGCAAGAGAGCACGCGCTTACCGTGGAAGAAGCGGGGCGGGAGGTGCGCAGGGCCTGTTTCCTGGAGGCGGTGAGCAAGCAGGGGGGGAGCTGCATCGCGCTGGCCCATCATATGAATGACAATGCGGAGACAGTGCTGTGGAATCTGTGCCGGGGGACAGGACTTAGAGGTATGGGAGGAATATCCCCGAAAAATGGCGTGTGGATCCGCCCTCTTCTCTGTCTGGAACGTGCAGAGATTGAATCATATCTGGAAAAAAGGGGAATATCTTATTGTACAGATGAGACGAATCTGGAGGATCATTATACGAGAAACCGGCTCCGCAACCGCGTGATCCCTTATCTGGAGGAGAAAGTGAATGAAAAGGCCGTTGTCCATATCGCAGAGTGCGCGGCGAAGCTTAAAATCATCGGGGAATATCTGGAGGCGGAGACGGCGCGGTACATGGAACAGTGCAGGAGAGAGGGAAAAGACGGCGGGATCGTGATCTTAAAGGATAAGTACGGGCAGGTGCCGGGGGCGTTGAAGGACGAAGTGATCCTTTCTTTGATCTGCGAGGCGGCAGGCAGAAGGAAGGATGTGGGAGATGTACATGTAAAAGCCGTGCAGCAGCTTATGGAGCGGCAGGTGGGGCGGAGGATCAGCCTGCCTTACGGACTGGAGGCGGCCAGAAGCTATGAAGGAATCTGCCTTAGAAGACAGGATGCCGAAGAAAAAGTGGCGGAAAATCCGGTATTTCAAATGCGGATATTTGAAAAAAATGTGGAATCCATAACATTTTCGCAAAAAAACTACACGAAATGGTTTGATTATGATATAATTACCAATACTGTAAAAATCAGACACCGTGAGCCTGGGGATTATATTGTGATTGATAAAGAGGGGAGGACCCAGAAGCTAAAACAGTACTTTATTAATGCCAAGATCCCCCGGGAAGAAAGAGACGGCATATGGCTTGCGGCGGATGGCAGCGAGATTATGTGGATCGCTGGTTACAGGCAGAGCCAGGCATATCAGGTTACGGACAAAACAAAACGGATATTGGAGATTAGTATTTACGGAGGGGAAGTGGATGGCGGAGACGGTAAGGGTGTTGATTCCCGAAGAGGAGGCCGCGAAGAGGATCGAGGAGATTGGAAAGCAGATCAGTGAGGATTATGCCGGACGGCAGGTTCATCTGATCTGTATCTTGAAGGGCGGGGTGTTTTTTATGTGCGAGCTGGCAAAGCGGATCACCGTGCCGGTCTCTATAGATTTTATGAGTGTGAGCAGCTACGGTGACGGCACTTCCTCCAGCGGGATCGTGAAGATCGTCAAGGATCTTGACGAGCCGATAGAGGGCAAGGATGTCATCATCGTGGAGGACATCATTGATTCTGGCAGGACGCTTTATTATCTGGCGGACATCCTCAGAAAGAGGCGGCCGAGAAGTTTAAAGTTCTGCACGCTTCTTGACAAGCCAGAGCGCAGGGTGAAGGATGTGAAGGTTGATTATACAGGATATGAGATACCGGATGAATTTGTGGTTGGATATGGGCTTGATTACGCACAAAAATATAGAAATCTACCATACATCGGTGTTGTAGAAGGTGTTGAGTAGAAGGAGGCTTAAGAGTTGAACGAGAGAAGGACCAGAGGAATCGGCGGCGTGAGCGTGCTGATATTTATACTATTTTTATTCGGGGCATTGTGGTTTACGAACCAGATGGACCAGCGGGACAGTGAGCTGAACTGGAAAGAATTTGAGCAGGTGATCGCGGGCGGTAATGTTAGAGCGGTCAACATCACACAGAATAAGAACGTTCCTACCGGACGGGTGGAGATCGAGCTTAGGAGCGGCGAGGATGGGACGGATACGGAAGTCCGGTATCTTTATGTATCAGATATCAATGAGCTCCAGAAGTATCTCCGGGATAAGGGGATAGAGAATTATACAATGTCCAACGTTCCGCAGGAGAGCTGGTTCGCCAACACGATCGTGCCGATGCTTTTGATGATCGGCGGTATCGCGCTTATTTTCATGCTGATGAACCGTCAGGGCGGCAGCGCGAATACAAAGGCGATGAACTTTGGGAAGAGCCGTGCGAAGCTGAGCAGGGACGGGGAGAATAATGTGACCTTTGCGAAGGTGGCAGGCCTTCAGGAGGAGAAGGAGGAACTGGAGGAGATCGTGGATTTTTTAAAATCTCCGAAAAAATATATTCAGGTCGGCGCAAGGATTCCTAAGGGCGTCCTGCTTGTGGGTCCTCCGGGAACCGGTAAGACGCTGCTTGCCAAGGCGGTGGCAGGCGAGGCGGGCGTGCCCTTCTTTACCATCTCCGGTTCTGATTTTGTAGAGATGTTCGTGGGAGTCGGGGCGTCCCGTGTCAGAGATCTGTTCGAGGAAGCGAAGAAGAACGCCCCGTGTATCATCTTTATCGACGAGATTGATGCGGTTGCCCGCCGCAGAGGTACCGGGATGGGCGGCGGACATGACGAGAGGGAGCAGACGCTCAACCAGCTTTTGGTGGAGATGGACGGCTTCGGCGTGAATGAAGGGATCATCGTCATGGCGGCGACCAACAGGGTTGACATCTTAGACCCGGCGATCTTACGTCCCGGAAGATTTGACCGGAAGGTCATGGTTGGCCGGCCGGATGTGCGGGGCAGGGAAGAGATTCTGGCTGTCCATGCCAAGGGCAAGCCGCTCAGCGAGGAGATTGACCTTAAGCAGATCGCGCAGACGACGGCAGGATTTACCGGAGCAGATCTTGAGAACCTGCTTAATGAGGCGGCGATTCTTGCGGCTAAGGATAACCGGGTGTTTTTAGTACAGGAGGATATCAAGAAGGCGTTTGTAAAGGTAGGCATCGGCGCGGAGAAGAAGAGCCGGATCATCTCTGACAAGGAGAAGAAGATCACGGCGTTCCACGAGGCGGGCCATGCCATACTGTTCCATGTGCTGCCGGACGTTGGGCCGGTCTACAGTGTCTCGATCATCCCCACAGGCGGGGCGGGCGGCTATACGATGCCCCTTCCGGAGAAGGACGAGATGTTTAATACGAAGGGAAAGATGCTTCAGGATATTATCGTATCCCTCGGCGGACGTGTTGCCGAGGAGGAAGTGTTTGATGATATTACTACGGGTGCGTCCCAGGATATCAAGCAGGCAACCAGCCTTGCCAAGTCTATGGTGACGAAGTTCGGCATGTCTGAGACAGTGGGACTGATCAATTATGACAATGACAGTGATGAGGTGTTTATCGGGCGCGACCTCGCACATGCGTCGAGAGGATACGGGGAGAGTATGGCAACGGTTATTGACCAAGAGGTGAAGCGTATTATTGATGAATGCTATTCGAAGGCAAAGTCGATCATACGGGAATATGACAGCGTGCTTCACGCGTGCGCGGGACTTCTTTTAGAGAAGGAGAAGATTTCCAGAGAAGAGTTTGAAGCGCTGTTTCAGCCGGGAAGGACGGGAGAATCTGGAGAGATGGTACAGGTATAACAGCAGAGCAATTGAGAGGGCGAGGATACATGAATAAACAGGCATTATTTTGCGATGGCTCCAGGTGGTATGTTTCACCGCAGGAGCCAGACTGCAATCAGATCGTGACATTAAGGTTCCGGACGGCTAAGGAGGACGCTGTCCGTGTCTGCCTTGTCACTGGAGAAGATAGATATAATGTAAGTAAAGAGTCGGCGGAGGGAGAGTTTGACTACTATTCCATCGACTGGAAGCTCGGCGAAGAACCATTCAGCTACTGCTTTGAAATATCGGATAAAGAGCAGGTATGCTATTATAACCGCTGCGGTGTGTCTGATGCCCGGTCCTGCCTCTATGACTTTAAGATCATGCCGGGGTTTTCCACGCCGGAGTGGGCAAGGGGCGCTGTCATGTACCAGATCTATACCGACCGGTTTTATAACGGCGATACGACGAATGACGTGGAGAACAATGAGTATTTCTACATCGGTGATTATAGCCGGAAGGTGACGGACTGGAATAAGTACCCTGCCACGATGGGGGTCAGGGAGTTTTACGGCGGGGATCTTCAGGGAGTGATGGATAAGCTTGATTATCTTCAGGATCTGGGGGTTGAGGTGATTTATTTTAACCCGCTGTTTGTCTCGCCGTCTAACCATAAGTATGATATTCAGGATTATGATTATATAGACCCGCATTTTGGCGTGATTGTTGAGGACGGCGGGGAGGTGCTGGCGGACGGGGACAGCGATAATTCCCATGCGACCAAATATCAGAAACGTGTTGCCGGCCTTAAGAACCTCGAGGCGAGCAATGCGCTGTTTGTCAGGCTTGTGGAGGAGCTTCACCGGCGGGGCATGAAGGTGATCCTCGACGGCGTGTTCAATCATTGCGGATCCTTTAATAAATGGATGGACAGAGAGCGTATCTACGAAAACCAGGAGGAGTATGCTCCCGGAGCGTACATCAGTGCAGACAGCCCGTACCGGAGCTATTTCGATTTCCGAGAGAATGAGGACGGGAAGTGGCCTTATAACCGCAGCTATGACGGCTGGTGGAGCCATGATACTCTGCCGAAGCTCAACTATGAAGGCTCAAAAGAGCTTGAAGATTATATCATAAAGGTCGGGAAAAAATGGGTATCCCCGCCTTACAATGTGGATGGATGGCGTCTGGACGTGGCGGCTGACCTCGGACACAGCAGCGAGTATAATCACAGCTTCTGGAAGAAATTCCGTGCCGCAGTCAAGGAAGCGAACCCGGATGCGCTGATTCTGGCAGAGCATTATGGAGATCCCAGCAGCTGGCTTCAGGGAGACGAGTGGGACAGCGTGATGAACTATGATGCGTTTATGGAGCCGGTCACCTGGTTTTTGACCGGGATGGAGAAGCACAGTGACGAGAGGAACGAAGATCTTCTGGGAAATGCGGAGTATTTCCAAAGCACGATGAATCACTATATGTCCAGGATGCTTACGCCGTCTCTGGAGGTAGCGATGAACGAGCTGTCCAACCATGACCACTCCAGATTTCTCACGAGGACGAACCATGTGGTGGGAAGGGTCGCGGAAAAAGGCCCGGAAGCGGCGGAGGAGTATGTGAATCTCGCGGTTATGCGGGAGGCTGTCGTTATGCAGATGACCTGGGTCGGGGCGCCGACGGTCTATTACGGAGATGAGGCGGGCGTATGCGGGTTCACGGATCCAGATAACCGGCGGACCTATCCGTGGGGCAATGAGAATCAGGAGCTGATCGAGTTTCACCGGGATATCATCAGAATCCATAAAAGCAGTCAGGCGCTCCGCAACGGCTCTATCCAGCTTCTGTGGGGTGATAACAACGTGCTTGCCTACGGGCGTTTTACCGAGGATGAGCAGATCGTCGTGATCATCAACAACCATAGTGATTTTGTGGAGGTGACGGTGCCTGTCTGGAGGATTGGCGTGCCTATGCGCGGGAAGATGCAGAGATTAATGTATTCTTATGTAAAGGGATATACCATTTCGCGTGATGAATACCTGGTGCGGGGCGGAGAGATGGTCGTGAATATGGGCGCCCAGTCAGCGCTGATCGTAGAAAATATCAGATAGTATCACATCTATGATAAAAAAGGCCAAAGCATCCGTTTAAAGGATAACGTCAGATTAAAGCGCTATAGTATATAGAAGAAAAGCAGTTCAGCCGTTAAAAGCTGAACTGTTCGTTTATTTTGATAATACTTCGACGCCGTTTTCCGTTACAAGAACCATGTATTCCGTCTGTGCGGACAGGCCGTCATCAATCGTATAGACTGTCCAGCCGTTGTCTTCGTCAACGAAGAAATCACAGCTCCCTTCGTTGATCATCGGTTCGATGGTGAACATCATGCCTGGTACAAGGACCATCTCGCTGCCTTTGGGCGTGACGTAGCTGACAAAAGGATCCTCGTGGAATTCAAGGCCGATGCCATGGCCGCCGATGTCTTCCACGACAGAGTAGCCGTGTCTCTGGGCATGTGTATTGATCGCGTGGGCGATGTCTCCTAAGTGCCCCCATGGCCTGGCGGCTTTAAGCCCCAGCTCGACACATTCTCTGGATACGCGCACAAGCTGCCGGGCCTCCGGGGAGGGCTCCCCGATCATGAACATCCGGGATGCATCGGAGTAATAGCCGTTAAGGACCGTTGAGACGTCCACATTGATGATATCTCCTTCCTCTAGAAATTCGTATTTGTCCGGGATGCCGTGGCAGATGACATTGTTGACGGAGGTGCACACGCTCTTCGGGAATCCCTGGTAATGCAGCGGCGCAGGGATCCCGCCGTACTTCGTGGTGAAGTCATAGACGAGCCTGTCGATCTCTTCTGTGTTCATACCGGCATGGATATGCGCAGCGACGTGGTCAAGCACGGCTGTATTCAGGGCAGCGCTTTTTTTGATCGCTTTGATCTGCGCCGGAGTTTTTAAAAGAGAGCGGTCGGGGACGATCTGCCCCCTCGCCGCCAGTGTCCATAGTTTTATGTCTAATTTATCCACATCTGATACCTGCTTTCAAAAATAATCTGGTGTTAGTACACTAGCCCCATTATAGCACTAAATATGTAAATTGTGTAAAAGTATCTATTGTTACTTGCACCTTGACCCAAAAAACATTACAATGTTAATGTTATGGGTGAATTAAGAAAAGTATTACAGGATAATTTGAATGAAGAATTTTTGTCAGCAGTATTGAGTAATCCCCGGAGTAAAGGCGGGATCAGCAAGGTGAAGGTGCGCCCGGTTTCCTGTAAGGGCGCAGCGGGCTTCCAGCTGGAGATCTTCCGGAATAATCAGGCGTTCCATGAGAATCTTGACGCGCACGGTGCCTACGAAAGGCTTGTTTCGTATATGGAGGAGCTGAGACAATTGCAGATGGAGACCTGCCGGGAATCCTATACGGTTCTGGTGAGTAAGAAGGGGAAGATTACCGTCAGAAGAAAGAAGCGCACCCTGCCGAAGGAAAGGGAGGTTCTGTCCCACAACCGGGAAAAGCAGTATATTCTCAGGGAGGGAGAGGCGGTTCCGTTCCTTGTGGATCTTGGCGTGATGACGAAGGAGGGGAAGATCGTACATTCCAGATTCGATAAATTCCGGCAGATCAACCGTTTTTTGGAGTTTATTGAGGATGTGCTGCCGAAGCTTCCAAGGGACAGGGAAGTTACGGTTCTGGATTTTGGGTGCGGCAAATCTTACCTCACCTTTGCCATGTATTACTATCTTCACGAGATAAAAAAGTACGATATCCGTATCATCGGCCTGGATCTTAAGGAGGAGGTCATCCGCCGGTGCAGCAGCCTTGCGGCCAGATACGGTTATGAGAAGCTTACATTTTTGGAGGGAAATATCGCAGATTATACCGGCGCAGACAGGGTGGATATGGTCGTGACGCTGCATGCCTGCGATACGGCGACGGATTATGCGCTTGCGAAGGCGGTGGGGTGGGATGCGAAGGTCATCCTGTCTGTGCCGTGCTGTCAGCATGAGCTGAACAGCCAGATGCAGAGGGCGGAAAAGTGCGGGGATGAAAGACTCCTGGCGCTTGAGCCGGTCATGCGGTACGGACTTCTTAAGGAGCGTATGGCTGCGCTTGTCACAGACGGGCTGCGCGCCCAGTATTTGGAAAGAGCCGGGTATCACGTGCAGGTGCTGGAGTTTATCGATATGGAGCACACGCCGAAGAATATATTGATCCGTGGGGTTAAGACGGGAAGCGCAGAGGGAAGGAAGTGCGCAGAGGAGAATATAAAGGCCTGCGAGGATTTTTTTCATATATCACCGACTATTGGCAGGCTGTCGACAGATAAGAGGGTAGAGGATGAACAGGAGAAAGCTTAAGAGATATATACAGGAAGCAGTTATTTTAATCGTGATATTCATTGCCGCATCGACGGTGTTCGGTTTTTATACGAACAGGGATAAGGGCAGTATGACTGCAGATATGGACGCGGCGACTTATCCGCAGATTTCCTTTTCCAGCAACGGATATTCTGTGAACGGTTTGCCAGGCTACGGGAAGGAGATGGAGATCTCCTCGCTGCGGGATACGATTACCCCGGTGGCCAATGGTAAGATAGAGGTTCAGATTGAGCCTTATGACAATGAGATCGACAGTATGCAGTGCAAGATCTTTACGTTGGACGGCGAGGAAAAGCTTTTGGAGGCGGAGGTTGAGCGCCCCGGGGAATCAGTGGCTGTGGCTATGCAGGATCCGTCCGTGATCGCCCAGGAGAGGGTGCTTGAGATCGTGCTGAAGCTGTCCGGCGGGAAATCCATCTATTACTATACCAGGATTGTGGATGAAAAGGATAAGCATATGCTGGAATATCTGGATTATATTAAGAATTTCCACGAAAATTCCCTGATCAAGGCGGAGGGTGTCGGAATCGGGACGGCCATCGAGCCGGACGAGACAGGGGACAATTCTACGCTGCAGCATGTGACGATCCACTCGGATTATGACCATGTAACCTGGGGAGACTTAGAGCCGCAGGTGGAGGGCAATGAGCGGTGGTTCATAAAGGAGATCAACGATACGTCCTGCTCCGTCCAGCTTCAGTACCAGATCCGCGGCATTGGCGAGGAGAACGAGGAGGACAGGTATAAGGTCAAAGAATTTTTCCGCATCCGCTACAAAGCGGATAATAAGCGGGTGCTGCTACTTGATTACGATCGGACGATGGAGCAGGTATTCGATGTGACAAAAAAGGTTCTGAATGGGAAAGGGATCCTCCTTGGCATCGCGAAACCGGATACGCAGTATATGGATAATGAGGAAGGCACGCGGCTGGCGTTCGTCCAGGCGGATGAGCTTTGGAATTATAATAAGGAGGCGGACGAGCTGTCGCTGTTATTCAGCTTTGATTCCGGGGAGGGCAAGGATGAGCGGAACATGACTGCGCAGCATGAGATAAGGCTCCTTGATATGGATAAACAAGGCAATCTTTCCTTTGCCGTATATGGATATATGAACCGGGGAGAGCACGAAGGAGAGGTTGGCGTCGCGGTATATTATTATGATACGGAAGAAAATAATGTGGAGGAGAAAGCGTTTATCTCCACAAAGAGATCTTATGCACATGCAGCCCTGGAGCTTGGACAGCTCATCTGCTACAGTGTGGAGCAGGATACCATGTATGTGCTGGCAGACGGAACGCTGTATCAGATCGAACTGGGCAAGGGCAGGATGTTCGAGCTGGCCCATAATCTGAAGGAAGGGCAGTATGTCATGTCCGGGGACGGAACACGGATGGCGTATCAGAGCGGGGGGCAGCGCAACATGTCCAGTGAAGTGACGGTTGTTACATTTTCCACCGGTAAAAAGCAGGAGGTAGAGAGCGAGGGAACACAAAGCATCGTTCCTCTCGGGTTTATGGATACGGATTTTGTATACGGGCTGGCGAAGGCAGAGGATGAGGGCGTTACGCTTTCTGGGGAGAGCATCACGCCGATGTACCGGATAGAGATACGAAGCAGCAAGGGGAAGGTGGTCAAGACTTATGAAAGTGAAGGGACGTACATTCTCAGCACGCAGTTTGACGGCAATATGATCACGCTTAACCGGGTTGCAAAAAGCGGCGCTGTGTACAATCCGGTCATCGAAGAGTATATTACCAACAATGAGGAGCAGGAGGAGAGCAATATTTCTCTTGGGTCTTATACCACGTCTCTGAAGCAGCGTCAGATGCGTATTGTCTTTGGAAATGGGATCGAGAACCAGGATCCGAAGATACTGATGCCGAAACAGGCGCTGTTTGAAAAGCCGAGAGAGTTCTCCTTTGACGAGGAGCCGAAGGAAGAGCATTATCTGGTGTACGGATACGGGAAACTCCAGGGAATCTTTGAGAAGGCAGGAGAGGCGATAAAGATGGCTGACGGGTACAGCGGGGTTGTGGTGTCCTCGGAGCAGGAATACGTGTGGGAGCGCGGAAACCGGAAGCTTAGGCACACGATCAGTGAAAAGAGTGTGCTGATTGATAATATGCGGAAACAGCTTAATGCGGGTACGGCGCCGCTGGAGGTGATCTCGCAGCTTAACGGCCGGGCGGGGCTTGACCTGACCGGGTGCACGGCGGAGGAACTCTTATATATTATTAGTCAGGATAAGCCGGTGATTGCGATGCGGGATGCGGACAGAGCGATCATCCTGGTGGGATATACGGAGACCCGGGTCACGTTTATCGATGCAAGTGACGGGGGACGGCATACGGCATCTCTGAAAGAGCTGGAAGAGATGACGGAAGATAGCGGGCATACTTATATTTCATAAAATGCAGCGGCAGATTTGGAGCGCTGGCAGAAATAGCGGGCAATTCCTGATCCGTGAACAGTACCCGGAATTCACGGTTAATTATGCAATGAAGTACTGGGGGCAGACATCGGCTGCTCCCGCTGTTATCATAAAAAAGAGGCATGACGCACAGATACTCTTTGGTAAGTGAGAGTAATATGCGCGGATGCCTTTTTTGCATATATGCGGGCTGCGTGTATAAACGCTGCTGCTAATCTTAACCTGCCCTTGGACGGATATGGAAAGCCGTTATACAGGTGTGGGCCGGAAAAGAACCGTCTGATATTTTTTCAGGGAAAAATAAAGGATCAGTCCCAGTACGCCGCAGGAAAGGACTTCTCCGATGCCCACCGTAAGCATCATAAACGGAATGGGAAGATTAATGCCGTATCCGTAGTAGAGTACGAAGGGCACGATGATGGTGTTAGCCGCAATCGGAGGAACCGGCCCTAAAACGGGATTTAAGTTCCGCAGGCGGTAAGTCAGTACAGCGCCGATGAGCGTTGCCAGACTTCCGCAGATGATGTCCAGCAGAATGCCGCCGCCCAGAAAGTTGGCGATCAGGCAGCCCACAAACACTCCCGGCACAGCGGCAGGAGTGAACAGCGGAAGTATAGTAAGCGCTTCTGCGATACGGATCTGGATCTCTCCGAAGGAGATCGGCTTGAACAGCAGTGTCAGAACCACATAGATAGCGGCGATCATGGCCGCCTGGGTCAGGTAGGTTACATTTTTGTTTTTCATAATCTTGTTCTCCTTTAGTTTTGTTTTACGAGTGGAAGGTCTCGAACACTCGGCACATTTAACGGCGGTGACCGCCGGGAAAGCCCTATAAGACCTTGGTTTTCGCGGGCTTTGCAACGTAAAGTAGTATAGCATGAAGAGAGGGGAAAATCAAGAAAAGTACTAAGTGTAGCAGATTATTTTTCCTTGCGTAGTTTTAAAGTGATATTTTTGGTTGCGGCAGTTTGAACTGAAACAGCAGAAAAAAACATAGGGGCAGGTGATACTGCCCCTATTGCATTTTTCTGTCATATTTATTTATTCGTCTACATGCGGGATCCTGTACGGCAGATACATATGGACACTTTCGATCCTATTCTTATCCAGAGACTCAATCACCAGCCGGATATCATCCTCTGTCACCAGCGAATCTCCGGTTTCAGGAAAGCGGTCAAGGCGTTCGATGATAAAGCCGCCCAGGGAATCATAATCCTCGGATTCTAACGACAGGTCAAGCCTGTCGTTCAAGTCGTCCAGATTCATAGAACCTTCAATTATATATTCATTTTCGGAAATTTTCTGAATAAAATCTTCTTCATTCTCATCATATTCGTCATGGATTTCCCCGACGATCTCTTCCAGCAGGTCTTCAAGTGTAATAAGTCCGGCAGTTTCGCCATATTCATCTAATACGATGGCAATGTTGAAAGATGCCTGGCGCATCTCCACTAGAAGCTCAGAGATGTTTTTATATTCATAAGTAAAGTAAGCCTCCCTGAGAATATCCTTGATATGAAATTCCTTTGTGTTATCGAATAACAGCAGGTCTTTCATATTGATCGTGCCGATGACGTTGTCCGTCGTCTCCTTAAAGACGGGAAGACGCGTGAACTTATCCTCGCGGAAGATCTCCAGCAGCTCCTCGTACGTGCTCTCCACATCTGCGAACGTCATATGGACACGCGGCACCATCACGTCCTTGGCTTTGGCATCGCCCAGGTCAAACACATTGTAGATCATCTCCTTTTCGTCGGATTCGATCACGCCGTCTTCATGGCTTACATCCACGATAGTCCGAAGCTCCGTCTCAGTCATGATATTATTCTTGGCGTTAGGATCCACCCGCAGGAGTATCAGCACACCCCTTGCCAGCCCGTTGATCAGAAAAATAACCGGCGTGGCGATCTTTATGAAAATGTTGATGATACCCGCATAGGCAAGTGACATCTTTTCCGCGTGGAGGGTCGCCATAGTCTTCGGCGTAATCTCGCCGAACAAAAGGATGGCGACGGTTAAAGCTGCATTGGCAGCAGCAACCATCGAGCCGCCCAGGCTGTAGGCGAGAGTCGTCGTAAGCGACGCGGCTGAAAGGTTTACGATATTATTTCCTATCAGAATGGCGCTTAACATCTTACCGGAATCGTCTGTGATCTTCAGCACAGTCTTAGCCCGCTTGCTGCCCTCATCGGCAAGGCTGCGGATCCGGATTCTGTTTACGGTTGTCAATGCAGTCTCCGCTGATGAGAAAAATGCAGACAGCATCAACAAAATGATTAAAGTTATTAGTTGCGTGGCGTCACCTGAGTCCACTTGTAGATCAACTCCTTTTTTTAAATAGATTATGATAGAAATTAATATGTCACTGGTCACGAAGTGAACAGTAACATTAATATAACGCATTTGCAGGGAATTTGCAAGTGTGCGTTGAATTTGGATAATAATTAGTGTATGATGAAGTTATTGTTCATGCGGAACTTTGCATTTGCTCCAAAGTCTGCAGGAAAGTGGATCAGGAGCGGAGAGAATAGTAACCTGAATATGCGAATATGATTAAGGAGAGTATAGATTAGATTATGGATCAAAAGTTTTATGATGAGTTAAAGAAGATTCTGCCTGAGGATTGCGTGAGGCTTGACGAGCCTATGGATAAGCATACCACCTTTAGGGTAGGCGGGCCGGCGGACTATTTTGTGACTCCGCGCACGGGCGGGGAGCTTGGGGCGGTCACCGACTGCTGCAGGGCGCACGGGGTGCCCTGTTATATTATCGGAAACGGGAGCAATCTCCTGGTGGCGGACAGCGGATACCGGGGAGCGGTGATCCAGATCTTCCAGTCCATGAACCGGATCGAGGTAAAGGGAGAGTGCATCACGGCCCAGGCAGGAGCGCTTTTGTCTGCTGTGGCGGCCAGGGCGCTGGAGCATGAGCTTTCCGGCTTCGAATTTGCTTCGGGGATACCGGGAACCCTCGGGGGCGCATGTGTCATGAATGCGGGAGCCTATGGCGGCGAGATGAAGGATGTCTTAAAGCAGGCGACGGTGATGGACCAGGCGGGCAGGATATTCACGATCCCGGCAGAAGAGCTTGAGATGGGATACCGCACAAGCGTGATCGCGAAGATGGGCTATATCGTGCTGGAGGCGGTGATAGAGCTTAAGCACGGCGATGTGCAAAAGATCCGGGCGCGGATGGAGGAGCTTAAGGAAAAGCGCGTAACGAAGCAGCCGCTGGAATATCCCAGCGCGGGAAGTACGTTCAAGAGGCCGGACGGATATTTTGCGGGCAAGCTGATTCAGGACAGCGGGCTTAGAGGCTTCCAGGTAGGCGGAGCGCAGGTGTCGCAAAAGCATTGCGGTTTTGTCATCAACAAAGATCGGGCGACGGCGGCGGATATTGCAGAGCTTATGCGGCAGGTGTCAGAAAAGGTGAAAAAAGATTCCGGGGTTTTGCTTGAACCGGAGGTAAAAAGGCTAGGTGAGTTTTAATTATGAGGTTTGTTATCGTTACGGGGATGTCGGGAGCAGGGAAGAGTACGGCCCTTAAGATGCTGGAGGATATGGGGTATTTCTGCGTGGATAACCTTCCGGTTCCGCTTATACCGAAGCTTGCAGAGCTTCTTGTGGTGCCCGGCTCGGAGATGAATAAGGCGGCTCTCGGCGTGGATATCAGGAGCGGGGAGAGCTTTAAGCAGCTAGAGGCAGTGCTTAAGGAGCTGGACGCGGCCGGGGTTCAGTATGAGATCTTGTATCTGGAGTCCAGCGACAATGTCCTGATAAAAAGGTATAAGGAGACCAGAAGATTCCATCCTCTGTCCGGCGGCAGCGGCCGGGTGGATGAGGGAATCTTAAGAGAGCGGAAAAAACTTGATTTTTTAAAGAAAAAAGCGGACTATCTGGTAGACACCAGTCATATGTTAACAAGAGAGCTGAAAAAGGAACTTTCGAAGATCTTCGTGCAGAACAAGGAATATAAAAATTTATATATCACGGTGCTGTCCTTCGGGTTCAAATACGGTATCCCAAGTGATGCGGATCTTGTGTTCGACGTGCGTTTTCTGCCGAATCCTTATTATATAGAAGAGCTGCGCCCTCTAAGCGGCAATGACAGGGCGGTCAGGGAGTATGTGATGGATAATGACAAGGCGGGAGAGTTCCTTCGCAGGCTTCTCGATATGACTGAGTTTTTGATTCCGAATTACATCGCGGAAGGGAAGACGCAGCTGGTGATCGGGATTGGCTGTACGGGCGGGAAGCACCGGTCTGTAACACTTGCCAATGAGCTTTACGAAGCCCTTGAAAAAGCGGAAAATTATGGAATCCGGATTGAACACAGGGATATTGGGAAAGATACAATAACGAAAGCAAGATAGGAGTCTGAAATGTCGTTTTCGGGTGAGATAAAGGAAGAGCTGGCAGCACAGTATGCGAAAGCGAGACATTGCAATCTGGCAGAGTTATCCGCGATATTCAGCATGAGCGGAGAATTTTCGGAAGACAGGAACGGAACCTGCATATTGAGATTTAGGACAGAAAATTTTCCAGTTGCTAGAAAATGCTTTACATTAATGAAAAAAACATTTAATATAAAGACTGATATTGTTATTCGCCGGAATTCCCAGAAGGGCAGTTTTAATTACATGCTGTACGGGAAGGGCGAAGAATTGTTGGCTGTGAAGCACGCGATGGTACAGGCGGTATGCTGCAAGAGGGCATATATCAGAGGAGCGTTTCTTGCGGCGGGTTCTATGAGCGACCCGAACAAATCGTACCATTTTGAGATCGTATGCGGTTTGGAAGGACAGGCAGAGTATCTTAAGAAGATGCTGCGTTCCTTTGCGCTGGATGCCAAGGTTGTGATGCGTAAGAGCAATTACATCGTGTATCTCAAAGAAGGGGCTCAGATCGTAGATGCGCTGAATGTGATGGAGGCGCCGGGCGCGCTGATGGATCTGGAGAATGTCCGCATTCTGAAGGAAATGCGCAACAGCGTTAACCGCAAGGTGAATTGTGAAACGGCTAATATTAAAAAGATAGTTTCCGCAGCGGTGAGACAGAAGGAGGATATCGAGTATATCCGCGATAGGATCGGGTTTGACAAGCTGCCGGAAGGATTGAGATCAATCGCTCTTGCGCGTCTTTTGTATCCAGATGCGCCGTTGAAAGAATTGGGAGCTGCTCTGGAACCGCCCTTGGGGAAATCCGGAGTAAACCATCGTCTTAGGAGACTGAGCGAGATAGCTGATAGGTTACGAGAACATAAGGAGGCATAGCGGTTATGATTAAAAAACCTGTTACGATTCAAGCCAATATGGATATGGAAGCGCGTCCGATTGCGCATCTTGTTCAGGAAGCAAGCCAATATTCCAGCAAGGTATATATCGAGCTGGATGAGAAAAAGATCAATGCAAAAAGTATCATGGGAATGATGAGTCTGAAGCTGACCAAGGGAACGAATCTTGTCGTGGTAGCAGACGGTGAGGACGAGTCGAATGCAATCAAGGGTGTGGAGGCGTTTCTTGCCGTTGGTCACTAAGTACTACATACTCCGCTAGCATAGATGGGTATCAAAAAGGGCGCTTTGGTTGCCCTTTTTTCTTCTAAATAAAAAATTGCGGCTGATTTATAAGGAGGCATATGGAGATGAAGAGGCTGTTGTTTATCTATAATCCCCGTGCGGGCAAAGAATTGCTGAAGCCGGGCCTGTCAGATATAGTGGATATTTTTGTGAAGGCAGGGTATGAGGTGGTGATCTACCCGACCCAGTCCTACCGCGATGCTTACCGCAAGGTCCAGGAGTGCAATACAGAAGAGTATGACCTTGTGGTCTGCAGCGGCGGGGACGGGACGCTGGATGAGGTAGTCACCGGCATGATGATGCGCAGCGACCGCCTTCCGATCGGCTATATCCCTACCGGTACGACCAATGATTTCGCCAATAGCCTGCATATTCCTAAGCAGCTTTTAAAGGCGGCGGATAATGCGGTGAACGGTGAAGTATTTCCCTGTGACGTGGGACGATTCAATGATGATATATTCGTATATATTGCGGCTTTCGGGCTTTTTACGGATGTATCCTATGAGACGAGGCAGGAGGCGAAGAATGTGCTGGGGCACCTGGCTTATGTTTTGGAGGGGACGAAGCGCCTGTTTAATGTTCCGTCTTACCGGATCAGGTTCACCCACGACGGCGAGAGCATCGAGGATGAATTCATATTCGGTATGGTGACCAATTCCCGCTCAGTGGGCGGCTTCCGCAGTATGATCGGGAAACAGGTGGTGTTCGACGATGGCTTGTTCGAGGTGACGATGATCAAGACACCGAAGAATCCGCTGGAGCTTCAGGAGATCGTGGCGGCGCTTCTGATTGAGCAGATTGATACAAAATATATGTACACGTTCAAAAGCGGAGAGATCACCTTCGAGTCGCTGGAGGAGATCCCATGGACACTGGACGGCGAATACGGCGGTTCTCATGACGAGGTTACTATCCGTAATGAAAAGCAGCAGCTTTCTATCATGGTGCCTAGGAAAGACGTTGCATCGCTGAAGACTAAAGAGAAATCTATGTTACTGCAGTAAAGGCATAAACGCTGTGGACAGCAGAAATCAAATTTTTGAAATAAATTTTTGGGGAAATTGTAAAAAGTACTTGCTTTTTGGAAGGATATCTGTTATTATAAGCAAGTACGAGATATGGCTCCATGGTCAAGCGGTCAAGACGCTAGCCTCTCACGCTGGAATCAGGGGTTCGATTCCCCTTGGAGTCATTGCGATTCCCTCTTGAAGAGAAATCTTTGAGAGGGATTTTTATATTGTTTTTTTCCTCCTTATGAGCTATAATAAAAAAAGCAAAATTATTAAGTCGGTGCCTGCCTTATAAGAGGACGGCGCTGACTGAGAAAATTGGAGGAATAAAGATATGATGGTATCAGCAAAAGAGATGCTGCAGAAAGCAGTAGCAGGCCACTATGCAGTCGGGCAGTTCAACATTAACAACCTTGAGTGGACGAAGGCGATCCTTCAGGCGGCTGAGGAGTGCAAATCTCCGGTTATCCTGGGCGTATCCGAGGGCGCAGGGAAGTACATGACAGGCTTTAAGACCGTAGAGGCTATGGTAGAGGCTATGGTAGAGGAGATGGGAATTACCGTTCCGGTAGCTACACATCTTGACCACGGCAGCTATGATGGATGTAAGAAGTGTATTGAGGCAGGATTTACCTCTATCATGTTTGACGGCTCCAAGTATCCGATCGAGGAGAATGTTGCTAAGACAAAAGAGCTGATTGAGATCTGCAGAGAGAAGGGGATGTCCCTTGAGGCAGAGGTCGGATCGATCGGCGGCGAGGAAGACGGCGTTGTAGGACAGGGCGAGTGCGCAGATCCTAACGAGTGCAAGATGATTGCTGACCTTGGCGTGGACATGCTGGCAGCAGGTATCGGCAATATTCACGGCAAATATCCTGAGAACTGGGCAGGCTTAAGCTTTGAGACTCTGGATGCGATCCAGAAGCTGACCGGCGATATGCCGTTAGTTCTTCACGGCGGCACAGGTATTCCGGATGATATGATCAAGAAAGCGATCGATCTCGGAGTAGCTAAGATCAACGTTAATACAGAGTGTCAGTTAGTATTTGCTGAAGCTACGCGCAAATACATCGAGGCAGGCAAGGATTTAGAGGGCAAAGGATTTGACCCGCGTAAGTTACTGAAGCCAGGCGCAGAAGCAATCGTTGAAAAAGTAAAAGAGAAGATGGAATTATTCGGCTCCGTTGGAAAGGCGTAAGAAAATATCATTTTTCCCTTGCCTTTTTCGGATGATTGAGTTATACTAACAGGCGTAGTAAGAACAAAGGCGTTCCAATCAATATTGGGATGCCTTTTTTTCTAATGTACTGTGAAGCGGTATATTAGCTGTAAAATCGCATTTTAAGAAAGGAACGAGCAATATGAGCGAGGTATTTAATGTGGCAGATATTTTCGGGGAAGACGTGTTTAACGATAGTGTTATGCAGGAGCGTCTGCCGAAGAAGGTCTACAGAGATTTGAAGAAGACGATTGAAGAAGGCAAGGAATTAGATCTGGCGACAGCGGATGTTATTGCCCATGAGATGAAGGAATGGGCCATCGAGAAGGGCGCTACCCACTACACCCACTGGTTCCAGCCGCTGACAGGCGTTACGGCGGAAAAGCATGACTCCTTCATTTCCGCGCCTCTTGAGAACGGAAAGGTGCTGATGAGCTTTTCCGGAAAAGAGCTGATCAAGGGGGAGCCGGATGCGTCTTCTTTCCCGTCGGGAGGCCTCAGGGCGACCTTTGAGGCGAGAGGATATACGGCGTGGGACTGCACGTCTCCGGCGTTTGTCAGGCATGACGCGGCGGGAGCGACGCTGTGCATACCTACGGCGTTCTGTTCCTATACGGGAGAAGCGCTTGACCAGAAGACGCCGCTTCTCCGTTCTATGGAGGCGATCAATGAGCAGTCCATAAGGCTCTTGCGCTTGTTTGGCAATATGACCTCCAAGAAGGTCACTCCTTCTGTGGGACCGGAGCAGGAGTATTTCCTCGTGGACGGGGAGAAGTTCTTCCAGAGAAAGGATCTTATCTACACCGGGCGTACGCTGTTCGGCGCTATGCCTCCGAAGGGGCAGGAGCTTGACGACCATTACTTTGGGACGATCCGTCAGCGCATCGCTGGATTTATGAAAGATGTGAATGAAGAGCTGTGGAAAGTGGGCGTATCAGCCAAGACACAGCACAATGAGGTCGCGCCGGCACAGCACGAGCTTGCGCCGATCTACGCGCAGGCCAATGTCGCCGTAGACCACAATCATCTGGTCATGCAGACGTTAAAGCGGGTGGCCTGCAAGCACGGCATGAAGTGCCTGCTCCATGAGAAGCCCTTCGCTGGGGTAAATGGCTCCGGTAAGCACAACAACTGGTCGCTTACGACGGATGACGGCAAGAATCTTTTAGACCCTGGCAAGACTCCTCATGAGAATATCCAGTTCCTGCTTGTTCTTTCCTGTATCCTAAAGGCTGTTGACCGCCACGCAGATCTTCTGCGGGAATCCGCGGCAGATCCGGGCAATGACCACCGTCTGGGAGCCAATGAGGCGCCGCCGGCGATCATCTCTATATTCCTGGGCGAGCAGCTGGGAGATGTGATGGAGCAGCTTATCGTCACCGGAGAGGCCACGCACAGCATCAAGGGCGGAAGGCTTGAGACCGGCGTGAGGACGCTGCCTGAACTGGCTAAAGACGCTACAGACCGGAACAGGACGTCTCCCTTCGCGTTCACCGGCAACAAATTTGAGTTCCGTATGGTGGGCTCTAGGGATTCTGTTGCCGGACCGAACGTTGTACTTAATACAATCGTTGCAGAGGCATTTTCAGAAGCATGTGACGTGCTTGAGGCGGCAGATGACTTCGGCCTTGCAGTACATGATCTGATCAAGAAATATGCGGCAGAGCATCAGCGCATCATATTCAACGGCAACGGCTACTCCGATGAATGGGTGGCTGAGGCGAAGCGGCGCGGACTTCCGAATATCAAATCTATGGTCGAGGCGATCCCTGCGCTCACGACAGATAAGGCTATAGCGATGTTTGAGAAGTTCAAGGTATTTACAAAGGCAGAGCTTGAGTCACGCGCGGAGATCAAGTATGAGAACTATGCAAAAGCGATCAACATCGAAGCGCGCACGATGATCGATATGGCGGGTAAGCAGTTTATTCCGGCAGTGATCAAGTATACCAAATCTCTTGCCGATACGGTGATCGCGGTGAAGGCGGCGGGAGCAGACGCGTCTGTGCAGTCAGAGGCGCTGCAGGAAGTGACCAGGCTTCTTGCCGAGACGAAAGAGGCTAATGTACGGCTTACTGAGCTGGTTGATGAGGCATCTGCTATGGAAGAAGGCGAGAAGCAGGCGAGATTCTATCACTTTGATGTAGCGCCTGCGATGGAGGCTCTCCGCGCGCCGGTGGATAAGCTTGAGATGATTGTTGATAAGGAGGCATGGCCGATGCCGTCCTACGGAGACCTGATCTTCGAGGTGTAGTACAGCCCCCTGGCGTTTTTTGATTTAATAAAAATTAAGAACCTTGGACTTGGAACACGAATATAAATGTGTTATTCTAAGTTCAGGGTTTTTATATTATACTGGCAGGAGGATGCAGATGACGAAAAGCGAATTTCTGGAAAAGCTGCGGGAGGCTCTCGGCAATGACCTGGATGACTCCTTAGTGCAGGAGAATGTAGATTATTATGAACAGTATATACATGATGAGGTGAACAGCGGAAGAAGCGAGGAAGAGGTGATTGGCGAGCTGGGTGATCCATGGGCAATCGCAAGGACGGTCATTGACGCAGCGGAAGGGACGCAGGGTCCGGGAGGAAGCTATGACTATGAGCAGGACGGGCAGACTTATGGGCAGCAGGGCAGAGTGAAGCGGATCGACGCTCCGGGAAGAGGATGGTGGAGAATGATTTTGCTGTTGCTGGGGGTTATCGGTGTTCTGATCGCTGTGGTCGCGGTCGTCGGGGGGATCATCAGCCTTGTCGCGCCGATACTGGTGCCGGTGTTGATTATTATGGTCATTATCCGGGCATTTGAACGGAGGCATTAGTGCTTGGATTCTTTGGGCGGCTGAGAAGTGAGGGATGAGAGCGTTAGCGCTCCATCCTGTTGGAAACATATGGAAGAAAAGTAAAAGACCGATGGGGGAAGCCATCGGTCTTTTGAGGGGAGTATAAATAATTAATAAGGGGTTGTAAAGAGTTCTCTCTCTACAAGAAATAGTATAATATAGGAAGAAACAAAAAGCAAGCTAAAAATTAAAAAAAACTTAATTTCTTGTATTTTACATAAAAAAATGAAAAGTGCACATAATAATTCCGAACCAAAAAGATTAGGAGGAATTTAAAAATGGCAAAAAATTATAATTCATCTAACCAGAACACATCAAATCAGAATGCATCGAACAAGAACGCATCTAACCAGAATTCTACGAACAAGAATGCTTCCAATCAGAATTCTAGCAACAAGAATGCTTCTAACCAGAATGCATCTGACAAAAATGCGTCTAACACAAGCAATAACTACTAGATTGATCCAGGACAGACGGGGGATATGCCAAAAAGCATATCCCCAATTTTCGTTTGAGGATTGACAAAGCTATATATTTGCAAGTAAGATGAAGAAGTAAGATTTTAACCGCTGTTCACGCAGGAGGATTACCTTAACTGCAAAGCTGTCAGGAATGTGATCTGGAAGTGAGCAGCAGCGCATGTTAAGATACGGAGAAACAGATGAAAAAGATGGAATTGATCGCCCCATGCCATTTCGGGCTGGAGGCGGTTTTAAAAAGAGAGATCACCGAGCTTGGGTACGAGATCGCAGAGGTGGAGGATGGGAGAGTAACATTTTACGGCGACGCAGATGCGCTGTGCAGAGCCAATGTATTCCTGCGTACGGCTGAGCGTATTCTTTTGAAGGTAGGGAGCTTTACTGCGGTTTCCTTTGAGGAATTATTTGAAAAGACCAGAAGGCTTCCTTGGGAGGAATATATCCCGAAGAACGGGAGGTTCTGGGTGGCTAAGGCGGCATCGGTGAAAAGTAAGCTGTTCAGCCCTTCGGATATTCAGTCTGTCATGAAGAAGGCGATGGTCAGGCGCATGCAGGAGAGCTATCATCTCGAATGGTTCCCGGAGGACGGCGCAGCGTATCCGGTCAGGGTGTTTTTGATGAAGGACGTGGTGACGGTAGGGATCGACAGCTCCGGCGTATCGCTCCATAAGAGAGGATACCGGGAGGTGGCAGGCAAGGCGCCCATTACAGAGACTTTAGCGGCTGCGCTCATTATGCTGACGCCCTGGAGGAAGGAAAGGATTCTGGTGGATCCGTTTTGCGGGAGCGGTACATTTCCCATAGAAGCGGCGATGATGGCGGCCAATATAGCGCCGGGGATGAACCGTTCTTTTCTGGCGGAAGAGTGGGGTAACCTAGTTCCGAAGAAGCTATGGTATGATGTGATTGATGAGGCCAATGATATGGCAGAAGATGGTATTTCCGCGGATATACAAGGGTATGACGCGGACGGCTCTGTGATCCGGATAGCCAGAAGGAACGCTAAGGAGGCAGGCGTCGAGAAGCTGATTCATTTTCAGGAGCGTTCTGTGGAGGAGCTGAGCCATCCGAAGAAGTATGGCTTTGTCATTACCAATCCGCCTTACGGGGAGCGGCTGGAGGAGAAAAAGGATCTGCCGCAGCTTTACCGGACCTTTGGCGACAGGTTCAGGGAGCTGGATGCGTGGTCGGCGTATATGATCACGTCTTATGAGGACGCACAGAAGTATTTCGGACGGAAGGCGGATAAGAACCGGAAGATCTATAACGGGATGCTGAAGACCTACTATTACCAGTTTTTAGGGCCGAAGCCGCCTAAGAGGACAAAAGGAGCGTAAGTGAAGATGGAAAAGATAATATTTGCGACGGGAAATGAGCATAAGATGGTGGAGATCCGTATGATTCTTGACGGGCTTGGGATGGAGATACTTTCCCAGAAGGAAGCCGGGATCGGGGCGGATATCGTGGAGGATGGACAGACCTTCGAGGAGAATGCGCTGATTAAGGCCAGGGGGATCGCGAAGATCGCTGCTGAGAATCCGCAGTATAAGAATACGGTCGTCCTTGCCGATGATTCGGGGCTTGAGATTGATTATCTCGGCAAGGAGCCGGGAATCTATTCTGCCCGTTATCTGGGGGAGGATACGTCCTATGATATCAAGAATCAGGCGCTTCTTGACCGCCTTGAGGGCGTGCCGGAAGAGAAGCGGACGGCAAGGTTCGTCTGCGCGATTGCAGCGGCATTTCCCGACGGGACGAGTGAAGTGGTGAGAGGTACGATGGAGGGCGCTATAGGCCATGAGACAGCGGGGGAAAATGGTTTCGGCTACGATCCTATATTCTTTTTGCCGGAGTACGGATGCACCAGCGCTGAGCTTTCCCCGGAGAAGAAGAACGAACTGAGCCACCGGGGGGAGGGGTTGCGGAAAATGAGAGAGATTATTGAAAAAAGAAAAGTACAGCGGTGAGGAAGATGAAGATACTGATTGTTAGCGATACACACAAGTCGCACCGTAATCTGGAGAAGGTGTTAGAGAGGACAGATGACATTGACCTGCTGATACATCTCGGGGATACCGAGGGCGGGGAGGACTATATGCGGGCGCTCATTGACTGTCCTTCGCACATGATCAGCGGCAACAATGATTTCTTCTCGGATCTTCCGAGGGAGGAAGAATTCGAGATTCAGGGAAAGCATATATTCATCACTCACGGGCACGCTTATTATGTTACGATGAATGAAGAGTACCTGAAAAAGGAGGCGAAGGCCAGAGGGGCGGATATCGTGATGTACGGCCATACGCACAGACCGGCCTATTCTGATGAGGAAGGGCTTATCACGCTGAATCCCGGAAGTATCGCCTACCCGCGTCAGAGCGGGCGGAAGGCCACGTATATGATCATGGAAATTGATGAAGACGGCGCTGTAGATGTCCAGCTAATGTATGTGTAACGTAAGATAAAAAATAATTGAAAAAAATAGAAAAAATTAAAAAATAATGTTGACAAGCTGAGAACCATCATATATAATATGTCTTGTGTCACGGAGAATTAAGGATATAGACAATATAATAACGGGGTGTGGCTCAGCTTGGCTAGAGCGCCTGGTTTGGGACCAGGAGGTCGCAGGTTCGAATCCTGTCACCCCGATAGATGATTCATGCGGGTGTAGTTCAATGGTAGAACACTAGCCTTCCAAGCTAGATACGTGGGTTCGATTCCCATCACCCGCTTTCTTAAAGCCTTAAGTAAGAGGATTAAGAGTAGCGTTAGTTCTAAGGAGCTAAGTCTTATGAGTCTGTAGCTCAGCTGGATAGAGCAACGGCCTTCTAAGCCGTAGGTCGAGGGTTCGAATCCCCCCAGGCTCGTTAGAACCACAACAATTTAATACGGAGATACTTTGTTGAGCCACTTGGTTTGGCAGGTAGATAATATGGTGGGTATGGTGCAGTTGGTTAGCGCGCCAGATTGTGGTTCTGGATATCAAGGGTTCGAGTCCCTTTACCCACCTTTCTTTTTTTGTCCGGGATTATCCCGGACAGTATGATAATGGGCTATCGCCAAGCGGTAAGGCACAGGACTTTGACTCCTGCATTCGTTGGTTCGAATCCAACTAGCCCAGTTTCGCGGGCGTGTAGCTCAGGTGGTAGAGCACTTGACTTTTAATCAAGTTGTCCGGGGTTCGAATCCCCGCACGCTCAGTAATATACGCGGATGTGGCGGAATTGGCAGACGCGCTAGACTTAGGATCTAGTGGGCTTCCCGTGCAGGTTCAAGTCCTGTCATCCGCATTGTAGGCAGCGCGAAGAAGAATCGAGGGGGATTCAGGCTTCGCGCTGTTTTTATATTGTTCAGTATAAGTCTTCAGGTTCAGGTGACAGCTCCTTCATGATCTCCGCGTCTGTCATCTTAGGATTTTCTGCAATGAGTTCATAGATGGGCATGAGGTTGTCCAAAGACAGACAGAGCTCGTCAGCGATCACATCAAGCGGCCTTCCTGTTTCGTGCATCTTTCTTACATGGGCGTTAAATTATATAATTTTCCTTTTTCCAATCCTTCCTGCTGTCCTACCTCTCGGAAATATTCCCACTCCATCCGCAAGGACTTTTCTTCATCATACTCATAAACTCCCATCTTCACTACCTCCGCTCTATTCTCTTTCAGGAAATCCGCCAGTACATCGGCGGCGATACATTCATGGATCGCCCGCTCAACCGCAGATTCTAATGGCATCTTTTTCTGATATCTGCGCACAAAGCCCACAAAGACAGCATAATCATGGAGTGTCCTGAGCTAGAAGCTGATTCAGATTCAGAAGCTGATTCGGATTCAGAAGTCTCATCCTTCGTAAGCTTTGAGATGGTGTGCATGGATTCTCTTTGCGCTCGCGTCTCTGCGATGCCATGTCGAATTGCGTGATTTCCAGTATAGTATCTTTCTGTGTCCTCTTATCCAATAAATCATTGTCCTCCTTTTATCCGAGGACTCTTATATCCGGTTAAAAAAATCCGCTCTGCTCTTTCTAGGTGTTCAGCATTGAAGATTTCTAAAAGATCAGATATAAGAATGGCTTCTGCATAGATAATATCAGAAATATAATGCCTGAACTTATTCTGGCGCAGATAGAATACAAGTGCCAGTAAAAAATATGTTTCTACAAATTTGGAGGAAATAAGAAAAAATAATTAAAAAGCGCACACTGTTACGGATTCTTAATATATTATCCATGTAAAGCTATATTAGGAGAAGTGCATATAGATGGAAGAGAGAAAAACATTGCTGGCTAATGAATGTGATTTTAGGGGAGTAAGGCCGATCATGATGGAGCTGCCATACCCGGCGATCCGGGTAAAGGAGAAAAACACTGCATATGCGAACCTGCTCAGTATCGACTATTGCGGCGCGGTGTCTGAGCTGTCTGCAATCGCGCAGTACATCAACAATGAGAACAGAATATCCGGCGAATATTGCTCCCTGGGAAAGACGATCTTAGGGATAGGGATGGCGGAGATGATGCATCTGCAGAAGCTGGGAGAGCTGATCTGCCTGCTTGGGGGAAATGTGGATTATACTGCCAGATTCCAGAATGGAAGGCAGAAGATGTGGACGCCGGAGTATCTGGAGCTTCCGCGGAATGTCCGGAAGATGATCATGGCGGATATCGAGGCCGAGCGGGACGCCATCAGCCAATATAAGATGCATATGAAAATGATAAATGATGAGTATATCAATGCTATATTGGCAAGGATCATCAAGGATGAAGAGTATCATATCATGATCCTGCAGTCGCTGCCGTATTAACCGGGGATTAGATCCCTGGTTAATCAAAAATCGCAGACAATAAGAGACACCTCCGTGAAGGAAGTGTCTCTTGCTATTTAGCGTTTGTTATTTAATTCTTGCTTTTTTAATTCTGTCCCTGATGATCAGGTAGCATGACAGATAAGAACCGATCATCAGCGTAACCCAAAGCTGAATGTTGTTAAGGTCGCCTGTTCTTGCAGCCGAAACGCCTCTGCTGGTGGTACCGTTGGTGTTGTTGGTACCGTTGGTGCCGTTAGTTCCAGTAGTGTTCGTGCCAGTGGTGCCGTTAGTGCCGTTAGTTCCGTTGGTACCGCTAGTACCATTAGTTCCGTTAGAGCCGTTGGCATTGGATGATACATTCTTGTTGCTGTTATCATTGTCGTCATCATCATCTTTTTCAGCCGTGGTAATGGCATTCTCGCCGGCGCTGATCTCGGATTCGTTGTAATTATCTGTTGCAGCATAGCGGGATACGAAATAATATTCCGTGTCAGCCTTAAGCTTGTTGAATGTCGGGCTGTCCTGCCATGTCTTTCCGCTGTCCTTGCTGTACTGGGCCTTTGCGCCGCTGACAGTGCTGTTCGGTATCGTCTCAAGCGTGATGCTGGTTGATTTTACAGACTTTTCCGCAGGTACCGGAGGAGCTTCCTGAGTTCCCTTCTCTACGGTAAATGTAATCGGTATTGCTGCCGATTTCTCTCCCGATGTATCCGGTGAGTCGGTATTGAAGCCTTCTGACTGTGCCTGAATCTGGCCATCGCCTGTGCTTGTGTCAGTGTCAGGATTGTAACCGACTTCAAAAGTTACCACAAATTCATCGGTGTATGTACCTACGTTTAAGTCCGGTTTTGGCTGGATCTTGAATGTCTCGTTGTTCTTCCCGGCAGGAACGATCGCGCTGTCTGTCTCTTTGTGCAGAATAGCGAACGGTGAGTCGTCGCTGAGAGCGATGCTCTTAATCGTAATATCCTCTGTCTTGTCATGGTTGCGGAAAGCGATAGCTTTCGCGGTAGGAAGAACCTTGTATGGCGATTTTCCTAAGTCAAATGTCTCGGGGGTTATGCTCAGCGCGTTTCCTCTTGCAACAACAACTTCCTTCGCCTGGCTGGCAAAAGTATATTTCTTGTTCTCGCCTGTCCCTTCGTCTACAGCTTTTGTACGTACCAGATAAGTACCTGCAGCAAGATTTTCAATCGTTTTTGCAGGACAGGTTATCCAGTCTTCATCACTGCCTTTCAGCTTGTATTCCATAGAAGTAGTTACTCCGAGAATCTTACCGTCTCCTGCGCTGGAGAAGCTTTCTGCCTGGCCCTTTGGTGAGGTAGGTGCTTTGCCAATGTCAGGGATAGATAATTCTTGTGTAGTGCCTTTTAATTCATCTGACAATATAATTGTTTTTCCAAACCATTTATCTTTAATGTCTATGTTCCCGTTTGCTTTGTCAGACTTACATTTGTCACTATCTCCGCTGCCCGAAACAGAAATCAAGTATTCCCGTCCAGGAATTAAAGATAATTCCTTTGAACTATATATAATAGAAGCTTTCTTTTCTGTTTTTACTTTTTCAGAAAGGTCACTTCTTTTTGATTCCTGATAATTGTCAGATTCTTTATAACGGGCTACAAATTGATATTCTTTTTCGGAATCCAAACCAGTAATCACAGGACTATCCTGCCACTTTATTTTAGTAGGGTCTGCATCATATACACCATATTGAACTTTTGCCCCCGTTTTTTCGTCATCCGGAATAGGTTCAAGTTCAACAGATTCAAACGTAATCTTTTTTACTTTGGTTGCATCCGGTGCGGGCGGTGCTGCATCTCCAGGATATTTTTGTTTATTTACTGTAAATTGGACTGCGTCGCTTAATGTTATAGGCTCCTGCTTCTCTTTATATCCGTTTTGATACTCTATTTTAACATCAGCAGTGTACTCACCTGCTGGGAGACCTAAAACTGGCTGAATTTTCCATGAAGTATCAGGGCTTCCGGATGCTGATATCACTTTATTTGCATCATCATCAATAATTCTAAAGGGATTAAGAGTTGTAGCTTCACCGTTAGCTCGTATATTATTTAATGTAACAGAATCAATAATGACATTAGCTTTAGTATCTAGGTTAGTTATTTTGACACCTATAGCTGCTGGGAAATTATCATACCCAAAATCTTTGCTTTCGAAGACATGTTTTAACTCAGCGTCTAATGTGCCTCCGCGGTTGATAGTAACAGATACCGGTTCACTGGCAAAGCTTGTAGAAGTGCTTTGATATCGTAACCAATAGGTACCAGGTTTAAGTCCTTCTAAAACATTTCCTTCAGTCAATTTGGCCGGGTATTCTTCTACTTTTATCCAAGAAGAACTCGTTGTTGCAGGAGCATCGTTTCCTTGAAAAATGTCCATATCTTTTGTGACATTATTAATTTTCCCGTCATACTTTCCTGAGGTTGTTTCGTTAGTTACTTTAAGGTTATTTTTTACAGGTGCGGCGGGACGAGCGGGAATGGTAAATGTCTGGTTATAACCTTTATCTGCTTCTTTAGGCTGAGCTTTAATTGTTGATGGTAACCAATCCTCCATAATTGTGACACCTCCACTAGTCCAGTCAGCGCCTATAGGAGCATTATTCTTGTAAAAATTATACTTCGTAGGATCAGCAATATATATTTTTTCTTCTTTGAAACTAATGCGCGCCACATCGCTTGCAGATACATATCCACCTGTTTGGAAAAAAATTACATCCTTACCTAAAGCAGTGAGCATTCCAGTGTTAGTTTCATCATAACACGATAGTGTTCCGCCTTTGACATTTATATCGCTTCCCGCACCAAAGGCGTTGGCTGAACTTCCGACTTCTACCATGACATTTCCGCTATCGATATGGAAAGCACCACCTTCGACAGCATTGACGCCAGTTGCGCCCTTTATATTCATAAGGTTATCAGGCGTACCTTCGGCAAAGTGAAGAGAACCACCCGTGATCTTTACAGCAGGATTGCCATCTTTAGCCCTGAGAATATTATTTTCGCCATTTATTTCAATAGTAATCTCACCGTTCATAATGTTAAGGTTAACAGCTTTGGAGGCACCGACATCTTGAAATGCTATTTTTAATTTGCCACTTGCATTTATATTAATAGTTGCCTCTCCACTTGGAGTATTCTTGAGAAGATAACCACTTGCATCTAAGGCCCACTGATTATTATCCTTATCTATAATCCCCCTATCGCTAGTTATCGTAATTGGCCCTGTTATAGAAGAAAGATCAATTTCTGTCGCCGCCTCCGCCTCTCTAGGCGGCACCGCCATTAAAAAGCAGACTGCCAATAATAGTTTTAAAAATAGTCTTTTTGTTTTCATATCCTTTCGCCTCTTTTACTTACTAATTAGTTATACTGGTTTCATATATATTTACATAAGTGCTATGCGCACAGATACATATATTAATTATATGCCATCTGCCAATTGGAATCAAGATAATTTTCCAATTAAAATATGTCAAATAAAGGGGTTTGCTACTGCTCATTCCGTGATCGGCAACATACAAAAAATCCATTTAAAACCGCCCCGGGAAATGGGATTTTTGCACTCCTGTATCACTTTCTCAACGTTTGTACAGCAAATGCGCAAACCCGTGTGAACAGCAACAGTCAGAATATCCGAACTGTTTCCGGGATATCTGCGGATGCAGACCGTCACACGTGCCGCAGATTCCGGCCTCACAGCCCCTTTATCAGATAAAAATATTATATAATGATGAGGGATTCTTTCCGAATAATAAAAAGATATTGACACACGCAAGTTCCCTCCCGCCCTCCTTCATTCTATTATATTATTCGCGAAAAAATGTTTCGCGCACTCATCCTCAGCGAATCCTTCTAAAATATATGTCGGCAAATCGTCGGAAAAAATAATAATCTGCTTGCACTTTACGCAGATTTCTCTTATACTTTATTTATCCAAAGATTCTAATAGATCACAGGCCGTTCGGCCGCAGAATTCCAATGGATGCTAATTATCAGTTGCAAGAAAAACCAGCGTTGTATTATACTAAAAGGAGAATAAATGGAAGAAGGAAGGTTACAGTGGCATCCGGCGTTCGTGGCCGCGCTGCACATAGAGTTTGCGGCCGAACTGGACGTCATAGAGATTGAGGCGGAGCATCAGCTCAGCAAGAAGCCGCTGCAGATAGACGTGCTGATCATCAAAAAAGCGGAAGGGAAAACCATCCGCAAGAATATTGGACAGATTTTCCGGAGGTACAATGTCATCGAGTACAAATCGCCGGAAGACGTATTAAGCATTGACGACTTTTATAAAGTGTACGGTTACGCCTGCATCTACAAATCCGACACCAGGCGGGTGGGAGAGATCAGGCCGGAGGAAATCACACTTACCTTCGTGTGTAACCATTATCCCCGTGTGATGATCGGGAACCTTAAGCGCAGCCGCGGCCTTGAGGCAGTGAAGAAGGGCGAAGGGATATATTATCTTGTGGGAGATGAATTTCCGATACAGGTAATCATCACGAAAGAATTGTCAAAAGAAGAGAACTACTGGCTGCAGAACCTGAGAAATAATCTGAAAGCCGGTCCGGAGATCCGGTCCTTGCTGGAGAATTATGAAGAAAACAGGCGGGAGCCATATCATCAGGCGGTAATGGATCTGATCGTGCGTGCGAACCGGGAAGAGATGAAGGAGGAGAGAAAGATGTGCGAGGCATTGAAAGAATTATATATTGAGATGTTTGGTGATGAACTGAAGGAAGCAGAAGCCAGGGCATTAGAGCGAGGGATGAAGAAAGGATTAGAGCAAGGCATAGAGAAAGGCATAGAGAAAGGACTAGAGAGAGGTCTGATGCAAGGTCTGGAGCAAGGCATAGAGAAAGGCATAGAACAAGGTCTGGAACAAGGGCTAGAACAAGGCGAATATCGTGCAAAAAGTATTTTCAAGCTATTTGCCCAAGGCGTCCCTATCGAGCTGATTGCAGAAAGATGCAGTGTTTCCGTAGAGAAGGTGAAGCAGATACTGGAGTAATCTGGGGAGTGCAGAAGAAAGGTGAAGAATGAACTGATATGGAAAATACAGATCAAAAAATTACTTACCACAATAAAGATGTTCTGTCAAAGATACTGGCTGAGAATTTTAAAGACAAATCACTGAAGGTTTATGGACTTGACATACCCAGGATGAAGCAGATTCTGCCGACGAACCTGCCGGAGATTCAGGTAAATAAGATGAGGCTTGGCAATCTTCGTCCGAATACTGGAACGCTATAAAAAGGAGGAGATACCTAAAAAGCTCCGTATGATCGTTATTTATACAGCAGACGTGGAATATGCAGAAAATGGGTTCTCGGCAGGGTGACTTACATTAAAGCTGGAGCAGGCATATTTATCAAAAATTGATTCGGCCAGTGTGCGAAAGCGCATACAAGAGAAGATTAAGAATGGCGCTGAATTGTCAGAAGAGGAGCGTATGGAATTAATTGTTCTGACTCTGACATATAAGGGGAGAGAAGAAAAGAAACATGCAACTATTTTTATATATTGTGCCGTCTGTATATCTGATACCTGCCGCGCAAAGGAAAAACCGCAGGAGTAATCTCTCTCCTGCGGGGAAATATCGCGATATGTCCTGTCATTTACGGAAATGCACTTATATCGGAAGTTTAAAGTACTGTATGCTGTAAGGCGGCAGCTCTGTCTTGCCGTCAAGCGTCACCATTTCGCCGGATAAAAGCTCCTCTGCTTCACCGCTGATGTCCTGATGGCAAGCGGTATACGGATCTGCGGAAGCATTGACTGCGACCAGAACCCGTTCTTTGTCGGAATGGCGCTCGAATACAAGCTGGTGATTCTGGATGACGACATTTTTATAGGCGCCGTTGCAGAGAGCGTCGCTTCCCTGCCGGACGGCGATTAATTTTTTGATGTAGTCCGTCAGCTCGTTAGGCATAGGCTTTTCAAAGCACGGGCGGAGCGCATAGTCATTGTCCGGAGCTTTCTCGCCGGTCTGGCCCCATTCGCTTCCATAATAAAGGCACGGGATACCTGGCATTCCAAGCATCAGGCCATAGGCCAGAGGGATATGCTTTTTATTGGTCAGGATACTTGCAAGACGCGTAACGTCGTGATTGTCTGCAAAGGTCATCAGGTGCTTCCCCCGGTAGATGCACCACTGGTCAGCGCCGAACTGACGGTGCAGGGAATGGGCGATCTCAAACAGGTTCATGGAATTGAAGCTGGAGTAAAGTCCTTTATAGCACTCATAGTTGGTGCAGCTATGAAGCATGGAATCATTGACGATCAGGTTGTAATCTCCGAACAGCACTTCGCCGATCAGAGCAAAATCAGGCTTTAATTCCTGCACAAAGGAGCGAAGCCTCTGCATGAAGCCGCGATCCAAGCTGTACGCCACGTCAAGGCGCAGCCCGTCTATACCGAATTCATCCACCCAGAACTTCACGCATTCCAACAGGTAATCGACAACAGCCGGATTCTGGAGGTTCAGCTTCACCAGCTCGTAGTGACCTTCCCAGCCCTCGTACCAGAAGCCGTCGTTATATCCGCTGTTTCCGTCAAAATTAATCTGGAACCAGTCCTTATAGGGAGAGTCCCATTTTTTCTCCTGAACATCCCTGAACGCCCAGAATCCCCTTCCCACATGATTGAATACTCCGTCGAGAACGATGTTGACCCCATGCTCGTGAAGAGAGCGGCACACCTCGGCAAAATCCTCGTTTGTCCCGAGACGGCAGTCAATTTTCTTAAAATCACGGGTGTCATAGCCGTGGTTGTCTGATTCAAAGATCGGGTTCAGAAGGATAGAATCCACGCCCAGATCTCCCAGATATCCGGCCCAGTCCATAAGCTTGCGTATCCGGGGAACGCACTCGCCGTCATTGTGCACGGGCGCGCCGCAGAAGCCGATCGGATAGATTTGATAAAAAACACTATTATATGCCCACATAATATAAGTCTCCTTTTCGAAAATGATGTACAACAATAGCTGTCGTTTCTATTATTATAACAAAAAGTCAGAAGTTTCGCTATTCTTTTCTGAGAAAATGCAGGAACCATGCAAGCAGCAGCACGCCTTTCAGGATGCTGGATATGGTAATGCTCCACCAGATCCCGTTGAGCGCCAGAGGCGTGCGGCAGAGCACCAGAGCCAGAGGTATCCGCAGCACAGTGAATACGATGCTGATGACCGAAGGCGGGATGGTCTTCCCGTATCCGGAAAACGCACCGGCCGTCGTGATCTCCGCGCTCATGAAAAGCTGCGATACGCCGAGGATCACCAGATAGTCGATGCCCAGAGGAAGCACCGCAGCTTCGGTGATAAATATCCGGAATATCGGACCGGGACACAGCATTAAGAGCAAGGTGCAGACGATTCCCCAGACGAACACGACGCCCATGGCGCAGGTATAGCCTTTTCGGATCCGCGTTCGGTTCCCCGCGCCGTAATTCTGCGCGATAAAAGAATTTACAGCGGCCGCAAAGCCCTCTGCAGTCATCCAGGATATGGACTCGATCTGAGAGCCTACCTTTTGTACGGCGACAGCGGCGTCCCCGTAGCCTGCGATCATCCTGGCGATGATCATGGATATTCCGGTAAACATCATGCTCTGGACAGATGTTGGCAGCCCGATCCGCATGATGGCAGCGCTGTAGTGCATGTCCGGCTTTCTGCGGATATTCATCTTCCTGAAGATCACCTCGTCTTTGGCAGCAAAATATAAGAACATCAAGGTCACGATAAGCTGCGCCCCTACCGTGGCAATGGCTGCGCCTGTCACTCCTGTGGCGGGAATCGGGCCGAATCCGAAGATCAGCACGGGATCCAGGAAAATATTAACGGCCAGCCCGGTCGTGGTAGCGAGAAACGCTGCACGGCTGTTGCCGATCGCGGTAAAGATCCCCGTAAACGTCTGGTTCAGAAAAGAAAAAACGACCAGCCCGCAGGTAATCTTAAGGTAGCTTTCGGCGTCTGCGATGACAGAAGGGCTGTTGAGCTTGAAAAATCCGATCAGCGGAGAGGCGAAGACAGCGCAGACGAGTCCGAACGCCAGTCCGAAAAGAGCCGACAATAGCAGAGCGCTTAAGGAATAGCCGGCGGCATCATCTGAGCGCCCCGCGCCAAGGGAATACCCTGCGTTCACCTGCCCGCCCATCTTCGGCAGGGAAGCCAGCCCGTTGGAAAGCCACATGAACATGCCGGCAGCGCCTACTGCCGCGACCGCATTGCTCCCGATGCGCCCGATCCAGATCATATCCGTCAGGTTGTAGGCCATCTGGATCAGGGAAGTGGCCATGATCGGGATGGCAAGCCTGGTAAGGGACATAAGAACCGGACCGTTCAACAGATCAATATTCTTCTTCATAACTTAACCTCCAAATGTAATAACCCAAAGTGACCATATTATAGCACAGGCTGCCCGAAAAAGGCAGGAAAATCAGCATAAAAAAATACCTGAAAATGGTTGACACGCCGGAACCCGTATAATATAATAAATCAGTATGAAAAAAAGAGAAACAGTAAACCGCCATAGCCCCGGAGATTTGCTGATTCTGATATAGCTGATTATGAATTTATGAATGATTTACAGGAGGTAAACCAATGAAAACTTATATGGCAAATCCAGATAAGGTTGAGAAAAAATGGTATGTAGTTGATGCTGCCGGATGCACATTAGGACGTTTGTCATCTGAAGTGGCTAAGGTTTTAAGAGGAAAGAACAAGCCGGAATTTACACCGCATGTTGATACAGGTGATTATGTAATCGTGGTAAATGCTGAGAAGGTAAAAGTGACAGGCAGAAAGATGAGCCAGAAGATCTATTACAATCATTCTGATTATGTAGGCGGCATGAGAGAGACTACGCTTGCAGAAATGATGGCTAAGAAGCCTGAGAAGGTGATTGAGCTTGCCGTAAAGGGTATGCTTCCGAAGGGACCTTTGGGAAGAGCGATGATTAAGAAGCTTCATGTATATGCAGGACCGGATCACGGGCAGCAGGCTCAGAAGCCGGTAGAGTTGAAATTTTAAGGAAAGGTTGAAAGGAGGATATTACAGTGGCTAAAGCAAAATTCTATGGAACAGGAAGAAGAAAAAAATCAGTTGCAAGAGTGTATTTGACAGCAGGAACAGGCAACATTACAATAAATGGCAGAGATATCGACGAGTATCTCGGACTTGAAACATTGAAGGTTATCGTTCGTCAGCCGTTAGTTCTCACAGAGACAGAAGGAAAGTTTGACGTGCTGGTCAACGTTAAGGGCGGCGGATATACAGGACAGGCAGGAGCGATCCGTCACGGTATATCCAGAGCGCTTCTTGAGGCGGATGCAGATTACAGGCCGGCGCTTAAGAAGGCTGGTTATCTCACACGTGACCCGCGTATGAAAGAGCGTAAGAAGTACGGCCTCAAAGCGGCTCGTCGCGCTCCGCAGTTCTCCAAGAGATAGGAAAGAAGAGAATATACAAATTCAAAGATACGCTCCGCGGGTTTTCTCGCGGAGCGTATCTGATCTTGTGGGGTATAAAGCTTAGAAGCAAGGTTCTATTTCGGGCAATTCCCCAGCAGCCTTTGCCCGATACAGACCAGCACCCCGGCTGTACACAGCAAAAGCAGTGCCAGATGCAAACCTCCGTACACGTACAGCGCTTCCCGTATACCCTGCAAAAGTGCCGGAGAGTAGGGAAGATGCCCGGCAAACAGGTGTGACAGCAGCGAGCCGAGATAGATGAACACAAAGGAAAGCATACCGCGTCCTCTGGCTGTGCTTGTGTTGAGCAGAACATTGAGAAATGCGATCCATTCGATCAGCAAGAGAAAAAGGGACATACCGTAATAAGCCCCGAGAATATAGTTATGTCCGGCTGCTGCGCCGGCGATATCGCTGTAAGAAGCCTTGTGGTTCCAGAAGGTGACAGCCAGAAGCCCGGTGACGGCAGCGATCAGTAAGAGCGTGATCCCTTGAAACAGGATGCTTGCTGTACTGCGTTTTTGCGCTGCGTGTCCGCCGTGATGCTGAGGAAGGTTTTTGGAATGAATGATGCCATTGAAGGTCTTTGTACGGTTTTGTGCCAAATAGTCAATGCCAAGGCTTTTTGTCGTATCCAGCTCTGAGAGGTTGGACAGGACATCTTTATAGTCGTCATTTCCCAGATCATTAGGGAGTTCGGGCAGATCGCCCTCGTATATTACTTCAAAATCTTTATCAAAGACATCCTGGGGATGCTTTTTGCTTTCATTATTATTCATATTCATATACTGCCTCCTTGAAAATGCTTTTCTATTGTATTATGTTTAGTCTGAAGACACAAGGGATATCATAGAAAGTTAACGAAGACATAAGATTTTCTTTAGAAAATTGCTGTGCGAGCAGCGGATTTTGCGCAGAAAAACTCAGAATGCCGCCGCGAATCGTTGCTATGAGCGGCCCCTTAGCCGTGAATAATAACCATCTCCAAAATGCAGTATCTGGAAGACATGCATTTTTATGTTGCAGGAAGGCGCGGTTTCGATTATAATGTACTGTGGTTAGAAAGGAGCTGCATTTATGCTTGACGTTAAAGATCTGACATTCAAGGTGAATGAGAATGGAATAGAGAGAAGTATTGTTAAGAATATAAGCTTTCAGGTGGATGACGGCGAGATGCTCGTTATTACAGGCCCTAACGGAGGCGGGAAGTCCACCCTTGCAAAGGTGCTGATGGGTATTGAAGAGGCTGACAGCGGGCAGATTATTTTAGACGGGGAGGATATTACCTCCTATGATATTAACCACAGGGCCAATGCCGGGATCGGGTTTGCCTTCCAGCAGCCGCCAAGGTTCAAGGGGATGACGGTTATCCGGCTTTTATCCCTTGCGGCGGGCAGGGAGCTGTCGAAGCCGGAGTGCTGCCGGATGCTGAGCGTCGTGGGGCTTTGTGCCAATGAATATATTACAAGAGAGGTTGACGCGACGCTTTCCGGCGGCGAGATGAAGCGGCTGGAGATCGCGACAGTGCTGGCTAGGACTCATAAGCTGTGCATTTTTGACGAGCCGGAGGCCGGGATCGATCTGTGGAGCTTTTCCATGCTTGTGCAGCAGTTTGAGGCGATTCACAAGAAAAAAGAGCAGAGCCTGATCCTCATTTCCCATCAGGAGAGGATCATCCAGATGGCAGACAGGATCATGGTGATCGAGGACGGGCGGATCGGCCAGCTTGGGACAACACAGGAGGTGCTTCCCAAATTGATGAACACAGCAGACAGTCTTGCCTGCTTAAAGAGAAATACTTCTATATAAAATAGAGGAGAATGATGTATGACTTTAGATGAGATTACACAGAAGATATTGCAGCAGATTGATGAGAAGGGCTTTAAGCAGAGCGGGGCATTTAACCTGAGACACAACGGGACTGCGCTCTGCCATGGGGACAGCGAGCATATCAAGATCAGGAAAAAGGAAGATAAGCCGGGAATCGATGTGTATATTGACGGCGATACTAAGGGCGAGCAGGTGCATATCCCGGTAGTGGTAGATGCCTCCGGTATGACAGACGTTGTATACAATGATTTTTATATTGCAAGGGGCGCGGAGGTTACGATTGTCGCGGGCTGCGGGATCCACAACAGCGGCTGCAACGAGAGCCGCCACGACGGCATTCATTCCTTCCACGTGGAGGACGGAGCTAATGTGCGCTACGAGGAAAAGCATTACGGTGAGGGTGAAGGGTCCGGTGCCAGGGTGCTTAATCCGGTGACGAATATTTATATGAAGGATAACGCGGTGTTTACTTTAGATACTGCGCAGATCAAGGGCGTTGACTCTACGGAGAGAGAGACGCATATTTTTCTTGGAAAAGGGTCAAAATTATATGTAGTGGAGAAGCTGATGACACATGATGACCAGACGGCGGTCTCTAACATGGATGTGCAGCTTGACGGCGAGGGAAGCTCTGCGCAGATCGTATCTCGTTCTGTGGCAAAGGGGAATTCAAAGCAGGTATTCCACCCGAAGGCGGTGGGTAATGCCGGCTGCCATGCACATGTGCAGTGCGATTCTATTATTATGGGGCATGCGCAGGTAAGCTCGATTCCGGAGATTAATGCGAATCATCTGGATGCAGCCATCATCCATGAGGCGGCGATCGGAAGGATCAATGACGAGCAGTTGACTAAACTGCGGACGATGGGGATGACAGAAGAGGAAGCCGAGAGTGTGATTATTGACAATTTCTTAAATTAATGATAATAGAAATGTAAGTATTGTTGATTGCTGCGTTACGGTAAACGGAGTGAACAGATAACAAATATAAATTTTGCATAATTGGACAAAATGTGGTATTATTTCTTTATATCACATGGAGGGAGAGTATGAAGCATTTGTTAACAAAGTGGATACGGGCAGGCATATTCTGTACAGGCTTACTGTTCTTTTTCGGCTGCCGTCTTACAGCGGAGGCGGGAGATATCGAGAGTATGGAGAGCCAGTCGTCGGATCTGAAAAACGAGCTGGATAATGTGAATCAGGAATTACTGGACATCGGCAACGATATTGCTGATGTAGAAGAGAAGATAGAAGAGACCACGGGAGAGATCGAGAAGACACGGGAGCAGCTTGCCATTGCAAGGCACAGCGAGTCGCAGCAGTATGAGGATCTGAAGCTGCGTATCAGATACATGTATGAGAACGACAGTGTTTCCATGCTTGAGGTACTGGTCTCGGCGGAGAGTATGAATGATTTTCTGAACAGGGTGGATTTTATTCAGAATGTCAGTGAGTACGACCGCAACAAGCTGGAGGAGTTTCGGACACTCCGCGAGAATATTGCGGATCAGGAGCAGCATCTGGTGGATGAGAAGGATTCTCAGATCAAGCTTCAGAAGGAACTGGACGCGAAGCAGGATACGCTGCAGGCGAAGGCTGACGCTATGTCAGTTGATCTGACAGCCCTGAAAACCAAGATACAGAATCTCCGCGCCGAGGAAGCGCGCAGGGCTGCGGAGGAAGCAAGACGCAAAAAGGAAGAGCAGGCCAGAAGGGCTGCCGAAGAGAAGAAAGCGGCTGAGACAGCGGCTCAGGCGAAGAAGGATAATCCGAAGAGCGAAGATAAGGATACGTCCGATGAGAATAAGACAACTGCGGACAAGGGCGGCGACTATGATATGCCTTCCGGCAGCGGGGTTCTTACCAAGAAGAAGGGTGTCAATTATTATAACGGGCACAGGGAGACGTATTATTCACAGAAGGTGCTTCCAGGGCACGGTCTTAAGATTCCGGGACGGCATGTGGCGTCGGACGGGACAATCCGTGATTCTGACGGCTATATCTGTGTGGCCAGCAGCGATTATCCGAAGGGAACCGTCGTAAATACATCCCTCGGACCGGGGAAGGTCTATGATTCCGGCTGCGCGTCGGGGACGATAGATTTGTATACTGACTGGTAAGACGCCAAAGCCTGATAAGAGATAAAGAAGGACAGAAGACGTTTATAAGGCTAAGTAAAAAGCTTCACCTGCACAGCAGCGGGTGAAGCTTTTTTGAACGTGTGAGCACAACGTGCGGAACGATCCAGTATCATGGGGAAAATACCTTCCCAACGCTGTAATGTAAAACAAACGTCACTACCCGCGGCTCAAAGGCCGCCCATCGCAATGCTTGTAAACATTTTAATACAGTATGCTGCCTTAGACAAACTTGACTGCGGTCCCGTATGCCATAACCTCAGCCGCACCCTGGGTTACAGAGCTTGATGTATAGCGGATATTGATTACTGCATCCGCGCCCATGGCCTGTGCGTCGTCGACCATGCGCTTTGTAGCGATAGCCCTTGCTTCGCTCATCATCTCCGTGTAGGAGCTAAGCTCACCGCCCACGAGCGTCTTGAAGCTGTTCATAATATCCTTTCCCAGATGTACCGACTGAATCATCGTTCCGCGTACAAGGCCGATCATTTCTAAATTTTTACCTGTAATATAATCTGTATTTACTAAAATCATGGTGTATCCTCCTACTATTGTATTATTTGATTAATACAATTATACTTCATGCGTGCTGAAATAGCAATAGTATTATGCCAGATTCAGCACATTTTTTATTGTATAATATCCTGGTTCCCGGCCTGCCAGATACGCTGCGCAGTCGCAGGCGCCTCTTGCGAAGCATTCCCAGTTGTAGGAGTGGTGCGTGATCTCCAGGCGTTCTCCCATGCCGCCGAAAAATACGGTATGGCTGCTGGGGATATTTCCTGCTCTGAGGGAATGGTAGCCGATGGTGCCGGGAGTGCGGGGAGAAGCCCCTTCGCGCCCGTATACGGCTATGTCGGACAGCTTATGTCCGAGAGCCTCTGCCATGATCTCGCCCATCTCTTTGGATGTGCCGCTGGGAGCGTCCTTTTTCCACTGGTCGTGCATCTCCAGGATCTCGATGTCCAGATCGCCTCCTGCTGCGGATACAACTAATTCCAAAAGCTTGTTCATGACATTGACCAGTTTTGACGTGTTGGCGGCGTAGAGCATGGGGATGTGCGCGGCGGCATCCCGGAAGCGCTGCATTTCCTCTGGGGAAAATCCTGTGGTGCCGCAGACAAGAGATTTTTTGTGGGCGACAGCGAGGCCGAGTACGGTCATCCCCATCTCCCTGGTGGAAAAATCAATGATCACATCGCAGCCTTCGATGACGCTTTCTAAGTCGTCCACGACCGGGACCCCAAGCTCTCTGCCGACCATGGCGGCTGTTCCGAGATCGCTTCCGATATAATCACGCCCTGCGGGTGCGACACCTGCAACAAGCTGCATATCTTCCCTTGAGGCTGCAGTCTGCGTGATCAGCTTTCCCATCTTGCCATTAGGGCCGATTACTATTACTTTCATCATAATAGGAACTCCTTTCGCATATAATTACTATATCATTTTACCTGTTTATTGTATTGTAACATAAATGTTAGAAAAAAACTCTTGCTTTCTTTGACAGAATTCGCTAAAATAACAGTATCGGGGTATGGCTCAGTTTGGTTAGAGCGCACGGCTGGGGGCCGTGAGGTCGCAGGTTCGAATCCTGTTACCCCGATTATTTTATTTCCGCTTTTTTTCGCGGAAGATGAGGCGGACGGCCGAGCTGCATGGGCATTTGGCGGATACCGTATTTTTTATATCCGAAAGGGGTAGAGTTTATGAAGAAAAGAGCAGTAGTCGCGTTAGGACACCGGGCGCTGGGGACGAATCTTCCGAAGCAGATGGAGGCGACGAGGAAGACGTCGAAGGTGATCGCTGATCTGATTGAGGACGGATACCAGGTGGCGGTTACCCACAGCAATGCCCCGCAGGTAGGTATGATTCACACGGCGATGAATGAGTTCGGAAAAGTACATGAGGATTATACGGCTGCGCCTATGTCTGTCTGTTCAGCCATGAGCCAGGGTTATATCGGCTATGACCTGCAGAATGCGATCCGTGAGGAATTATTGAACCGCGGTATCTACCGGACGGTGAGCACGATCCTGACACAGGTGATCGTAGATCCTTACGACGAGGCATTTTACACGCCGACGAAGATACTCGGACGTTATATGAATGCGGAGGAGGCGGGTGAAGAGCGTAAAAAGGGGAATTATGTGGTGGAGGAGCCGGGAAAGGGTTTCCGGCGGATCGTGTCTGCGCCGAATCCGGTCAGTATCGTGGAGATTGACGCGATCAGGGCGCTCCTTGACGCAGACCAGATTGTCATCGCCTGCGGAGGAGGGGGTATCCCTGTGCTGCAGCAGGACAATCACCTTAAGGGCGCCAGCGCAGTGATCGAGAAGGATCTGATCGCAGGGAAGATGGCAGAGGAGGTCGATGCGGATGAGCTGATTATCCTGACCAGCGTCGAGAAGGTCAAGATCAATCTGGGACGTCCGGAGGAGGAAGCTCTCGGCGAGATATCGGTTGAGGAAGCGAAGATGTATATGGAAGAAGGGCATTTTGGAGAGTACAATATGCTCCCGAAGCTTTCTGCCTCTGTAGAGTTTATCGGGAAGCGCAAGGGAAGGCGCGCGGTGATCACTTCCTTCGAGTGCCTGAAGGATGCGCTTAAGGGACGTAACGGAACATGGGTGAGTGAATAAGGCGCAGGCTGCATTTACTCAGGGCGGAGATGTATATTTTTGCAGAAGCAGGGAATCCTAAGAAAAAATGTAAGGAGGATTTCCGATGAAAGCAAAGGTTAATGAAGGATGCATTTCCTGCGGCGCCTGTGTCGCAGCGTGTCCGGAGGTATTCAGGTTTAATGATGACGGTGTCGCAGAGGCGTTTGCCGACGTTGCGCCGGAATATGAGAAGCCGGCCACTGAGGCGAGAGACAGCTGTCCTGTTTCGGTCATAGATATTGAAGAATAGCAAAAGATACAGATTCGCATATACTATAACTGATAGTGTATGCGGATTTTTCTTTATCCGGAAAATGCGCATCAGAATAATACAGGGGGCAGCGGCTGTGAGACTTTGTGAATTAGAGGATAAAGAAGTGATCAATACCTGTGACTGTAAGAAGCTTGGTTATATCGTGGATCTGATCATCGACGAATGTAAGGGATGTATCGAAGCGATCGTCGTTCCGAGGGCGGGGAAGTTCTGCGGCCTGTTCGGGGACGGGGCAGAGTATATCATCCCCTTTCGCTGCATCAAAAGGATCGGTCCGGACATAATTCTTGTAGAAATCTGTGATGAAAAGTAGAAAATGAACGGAAATTGCGGCCTAAATGTTTGACTTCTCATTTATCAGAAGATATACTATATACAATATCGAAAGTGAAAGGATAGTAATTAAGATGAAATGTCCATACTGCAGTAACCCGGATACAAGAGTTGTAGATTCCAGGCCGGCGGAGGACGGAGCGTCGATCAGGCGCCGCCGTTCCTGCGATCTGTGCGGGAAGCGTTTTACTACTTATGAGAAGGTGGAGACGATCCCTCTTATCATTATAAAAAAGGATAATGCGCGCGAGCAGTACAGCCGCATGAAGATCGAGAACGGCGTGATCCGGGCATGTTATAAGCGGCCGGTTCCGGCGGATGAGATTGAGCAGATGGTTGACCGGATTGAGACTGGTATTTTCAGTCTGGAGGAGAAGGAGATATCAAGCAGCGTGATCGGAGAGATGGTGATGGATGGCCTTAAGGATCTGGATGAGGTCGCGTATGTCCGTTTTGCGTCTGTTTACAGGGAATTTAAAGATGTGAATACATTTATGGACGAGCTTAAGAAGATTCTTGACCGGTAAGTTTAGATAGATTGGGTGATAATAGTATATGAGAACATACAAATTGACGATTTCTTATGATGGGAGCAGATATCAGGGATGGCAGCGTCAGGCGACGACGGACAATACGATCCAGTTTGTGCTGGAGTACAGTATCGGCAAGATGGTGGGCTACCGCGTGGAGGTTGACGGCTCTGGAAGGACAGATGCGGGAGTCCATGCACGGGGGCAGGTTGCCAGTGTGAAGCTGTCGAAGCTCTATGATGAGGATGAGATGCGGGAGGCGCTTAACCGGTACCTTCCGGAGGATATCCGGATCGTGGATGTGGAGCTTGTAAGGAACGGCTTTCATGCCCGCAAGAGCGCCAAGGGCAAAAAGTATGAGTATTATATCGACTGCCGGGAGAAGCCGGATGTATTTTCCCGCAGATACTGCTACCACTATCCGGAGAAGCTGAATATAGAAGCCATGCGGGCTGCGGTGCCTTATCTGGTAGGTGTAAGGAATTTTATCAGCTTTACCGACGATACTGACTGTAAGGACCCAGTCCGGAAGATTGTCAATATTAAGATTGTAAGCAATGGGGAAAAGGTAAGGATCACGTATTACGGGACAGGTTTTCTCTACCATATGGTAAGAATCCTGACCGGTACGCTCCTTGAGATCGGAACCGGAAAGCGAGAGGCGTCTAAGCTGCCGGTAGTAATCGCGGCGGAAGATAGAAGTCTCGCGGGCTTTCTGGCTCCGGCCCGCGGATTGTTTTTGAGAAAGGTCTATTATTAATTTATAAATTTATTTCCATATGTACAGTGTATTGTTTGTCTGCAAAAGCTCCTGGCAGCTTTTCTTTACCTGGACGATTGCTTTTTTCGTCCCGTTTTTGCAATATATGGTGTTGCCGCTCACGGTCACATAGCCAAGCTTTGACAGGCACTTTGTCTCGCTGCTGTTGAAGTATGCCTTGAAGTGGATGCCGTTGCGTTTGCCGTACACGGTGTTTCCGGAGATCAAAAGCTTCGAGGAAGCCATGCTTTCCGGCGCATTCCCGAAGATTGCCACATGGATGCCGATGGTATAGGATGAATTGCCGTCTGTTCTTGTGGCGTTGGTCACGATCGTGTTATCGCTGATCTCGCCGCCGACCGTGTTAAAATATGCGAGAGCTTCAGAGGTGGTCCCGGTGAGGGTATTACCTTTGATAACGATATTCTCGTGGAATTTATTGCGCCATTTCCCGTTTTCAGAATCCGTCCAGTTCACCCCTACGGCGCGGGCGCCAGTGACGGTGTTGTTCAGGATATAGACATTCTTGCAGGTCTGTCCTTTGACGTATTTGCTGCCGAACTCGGCGATCTTCGGCGCGGTCTTTTTTGTGGCAAGGTCGATCTGGATCTGCTCCTCCAGACATTTGGCCGGATTGGAACCGATGGCAGATACGATGCAGTTCTTTATGGTCACGTTATTGCAGGCAATGATCTCTATTGCGTGCCCCCGGTAGTTGGCGTTGCAGTCAACTCCGTCCATTACCAGATTCGTCACATAGGAGAAGGCGAACAGGCTTCCGGTCCTTCCCGCCTTGTCGATACTCCGCCAGGTTCCGCCGATGATCGAAAGGTTCTTCAGCTTTTTGTCGGGAGCGGCGAAGATGACATTACTGTTTTTCTTGCCGATGACGGTGGCGCCTTTGGCAATAATGGTCGTGTTGTTCCCGGGCTTTAATACGCCGTTTAGCTTTATGGTGGAGCCTTTCGGGATGACAACCGTCTTTTTCTTCTTGCCAGACATCAGGCGGTTCAGGTTTTTATAATTTGTGCTGGAGTTTTCTGACGGGATCAGGACCATCTGGCCTGATTTGTTATATTTGGCGATGGTCTTGCCATTATATTTTACCGTCTTTGCTGCTGCCTGCGCCTGACCTGTGTGGAAAATGAGGAATAATCCGCATATTACGATCACAGAGAGATACAGGACAGAACGCAGAGTTCTTTTGTGTCTTTTTTTCATGTTCATAGTTACCCCTTTTTAATATTTTTTTAACACATCTATTTTATCATAATTAATCATGATTTGACAGACAAATATTTTGTTAGGTATAATATTATGCGTGTTACTGTACGATATTTATCTACAGAATATTTAATATTGAAAAAAGGGGTTAAGATAATGAAGAGATCAAAGGCCAGTAAAGTAATTGAAGCAATGTTGATTCTGTCGTTGGCAGCTATGCCGGCGGGACAGGCGGCGGCAGCGCCGGAGTCCGGGACAGAAGTGATCGAAGCAGCGGCGCCGGAGAGTGTTCCTGCAGTACCGGATGGGGCTTCTGAAGGCGGGAGCATCGCAGATTCTGATATTGCCGTGACGAATGAGATCATCGTGGTCTACGATGACGCAGGAGCTTCCGAGGCGAAGTCTGAAAAGATCAAAGAACAGGCGGAAGACGCTTTAAGTGATATGGATGCAGAGATTACCGATGAGGTTGCAGACCCGAATGACCAGCAGGGGACGGTCGTAGTCGCAGAACTTCCGGAGGATGTGAAGATAGAAGAGGCGATCGAGCAGATTGAGGCAGATGACAATGTCAGCTTCGCCCAGCCGAATTTTGTCTACAGTACGCTGGGGGATGCAAAGCCGGTGGAGGTGTCGCCGGAGGACATCCTTTCAGAAGAAGGCGCAGACGAAGCTTCCGGCACTGGCTTGGAGGAGCTAAGAAAGACTAATGACGCGGTATATAATAACCGGGTTGATGTGGAAAATTCGGAATTTTTAGATTATCTCGGGGCTACCAGGGTGTATGAGGCGTGGGACAGCGTGCAGACGGACAAGGACGTTACGGTGGCGGTTCTTGACAGTGGGTGCCGTCTGGACCATGAAGACCTGCAGCATAATATTTTAAAAAATTATGCTTATGATTCGTATTACGAAAGGCCGCTGACTGCCAGTACAGTTCCCAACGGGGGAGACGCGACCGGCCATGGCACGCATGTGTGCGGCCTGATCGCAGCGGAAGCGGATAACGGCATCGGTATTGCAGGGACATCGTATAATGCCAGCATCCTGCCGGTTAAGATATTTGATAATTCCGGCGGCGGAGCGACGACTGCTACGTTCATGAAAGGGATCGAATATTGCAGGCAGCTGATCGAGAGCGGAAAGGTGGATAATCTCCGGGTCATGAATATGAGCGTGGGATACTATGCTGACGGGACGAAGAAAAGTGTAGACCATCTTCTTGAAAGCATGATCAAGATCATGGCGGATTACTATGATGTCCTCTGCGTATGCTCCGGAGGAAATGGGGATAACAGATATACGCCTTATGTAAAGTCGATGTACCCGTCGGATTTTGGAGATTGTCTGTCGGTTACTGCCCTTGATGCAGATAATTATAACTGCCGGTGGTCGGATTATAATGAATCAAAGGATATCAGCGCGCCGGGAGAGAATATTGTATCTACATATTGCAGCTCCAGAAGCTCTTATGCGCATATGAATGGAACATCTATGGCAGCGCCGATCGTGTCGGGAATCTGCGCCCTGTTGTTTGCAGAAAATCCTTCCCTGACGGTGGACGAGATCATAGAAGCTGTCGAGGTTACGGCAAATTCAGATGCCGTGAAATACAGGAATGAAAGTACGGATGCAGACCGCAAAGTTAAAACAGGCAGCCACGGCGCTATCGATGCGGCGGCAGCCCTGACTTATGTGTCGGATAAAACGACAGGAAGAGGGGACGCCAGTATTGGATATGCCCAGATAACCGGCATCGACGATTCGTATGAATACACCGGCGGAAAGATACGTCCGGTTCCTACGGTCAAGATATCGGGCGTAAATTTAAAGAAGAATTCGGACTATACTGTATCCTACAGCAATAACGTGAATGTCAGTACATCCTCGCAAAGGGCGACAGTGATCATTGAAGGCATCGGCGGATATCAGGGCACGGTTGTAAAGAACTTTACCATTATGCCAAGGGATATTTCCCAATGCGCAGTCTCCCTGTCCGGAACCAAATTTGCCTATACGGGAAGCGCAGTTACTCCTGCGGTGACTGTCCGCGTGAGCAGCGATAATTCCATGAAGCTTAAGAAAGATATAGATTATACCGTGTCATATGCGAAGAATGTAGAACCGGGAACAGCTGCTGTGACGATCAAGGCGACAGGAGGGAGCTATAAGGGAAGTATGGTGAAAAATTATACGATAGCGAAGGCTGACATCAGCTCGCTGGCATCGTCTCTCTCGAAAACTTCCTATACGTATAATAAAAAGGCAAGGAAGCCTGCGGTCACTGTCAGAAACGGCCAGGTGACGCTGGTGAAGGGAAAGGATTATACGGCTGCCTATTCCAATAACGTCAAGGCAGGGCAGGCGTCGGTAAAGATCACCGGGAAGGGTAATCACTACACCGGGACAGCAACGATAAAATTCAGTATCAATCCCAAAGGGACGAGTCTTTCAACGCTTGGCAAGAAGTCTAAAGGCTTTACGGCAAAGTGGAAGAAGCAGACGACCCAGACGACCGGCTACCAGATTCAGTATTCGACCAACAAGAATTTCAGCAAAGCGAAGACAAAGACGGTTAAAAAGGCAAAGGCAACAGAGGCATCGGTGTCTGGCCTTAAGAAGGGTAAGGTATATTACGCCAGGATTCGCACGTATAAAAAATCCGGCGGCAAAAAATACTGTTCTGCATGGTCGAAGACAAAAAAGGTAAAAATAAAATAAGAAAATCAGATGTGAGACAAAGCCTCGTAACATATATTTAGAGTAACGGTATATTATGCTCTGGAGTTATGTTTATGAAGGAAGACAGAAAAAAGAAATGGATGAAGTATGTAGTTGTGACGCTGACCCTTGCCATAGCCCTTGCCGGCTCGTTCAAATATGTGTCAGGCTTCGCAACGGTGTCAAGCAATGTAAATGGAAGAGAGCTGCCGATCTACTGTGTGGAGACTGATGAAAAAAAGGTGGCTCTCTCTTTTGATGCGGCATGGGCGGCGTAGAGATTGCGGAAAAAAATGAGAAAGGAAAAATCGCTATACTCTGCTAGTGCTATAAAAGTAATGTGGAAATAATCCGCGGATTTTCCTAAGAAAGTTTCTCGGTTTATTTTATCTGCAATACAGCAATTCGCACATTGGAACTCATCATGCTTTTTATGGTATGTTTAGCAGAAATAAATCTGCGGGAAGGGGCAGAGAAAATCAGAGCAAAAGGTAATACGGAAAAGAAGAAACCATAGTTAAATTAACAGCCTGTCAAGGGGATTCCCTGTTGACAGGCTGTTGGTATGATTGTACGGATTATATGCAGAACAGCTGCTGCAAGGATATTTTACGGATATGAAGGAAACAGATGTCAAATACAATACAGAAAAAAATTTTGTAACAAATCCCCGAGATGTTCGTCTAATGGGTAAACAACGAACTGCTGGTCACGGATTGAACAGTATAACAGCAGCTGCAGAGGCTGATCCTATCAGATATAGGGAAAAGAGGTGATGAAGTGAAGATAGATTTTGAGGATATCTATGACAGATTTTTTAAAGACGTATACCGTTTTGTGCTCACCATGAGCGGCAATCCGGCGATGGCGGAGGAGGTCACCCAGGAAACCTTTTTTAAGGCGTTAAAGGAGATTGATCATTTCAAAGGGAATTGTTCAGTCAAGTCGTGGCTGTGCCAGATTGCCAAGAATCTGTATATTGATGACGTGCGCCGCAGGAAACGTATGGAGTCCCTGAAAAAGGGGCTGGCGGGTGCGTCCCGGGCAGAGGAGGGCAATGCGGAGCAGGCGGTCATACAAAGGGACGAGGTGATCTCTATCTATAAGGCGCTTCATTGTCTGGAGGAGCCCTACAAGGAAGTGTTCGGCCTCAGGGCGCTGGGAGATCTGTCCTACAGGGAGATAGGAGAAATATTTGAAAAAAGTGAGAGCTGGGCCAGGGTCACGTACCACAGGGCAAAGCTTAAGATCAGGGAGCAGATGAGGTAAAGGAGGTATAAGATGAGCAGGATTCCATGCAATGTGACGAAAGATTTACTCCCGCTGTATGTGGATGACGTGTGCAGCGAGGAAAGTAAAGCTATGGTAGAGGAGCATCTCGCCGGGTGCGAGAAGTGCCAGAACTATTACGATGCGCTGAAGGAAGGGATTCCCGAAGAGAAGATCGAAGAGGAAAAAGAAGGACTTTTGTCCGAGGAAAAGCTGAGGCAGGCGGCGGTTTCGGTCATTAAAGCGACAAAAAAGGAGATCTCGAATAAGCAGACCCGTAAGGTGGTCGGGGTGATGGCGGCATTCATTCTCATTCTTTTCGTGCTGGAAGGGATGAGCAGCGGTTCCTATATGGGATGGCTGGGGAAGATCCCGGTATTTGACCATCGGATTAGGGTAGAAGATGTACGCGTTACAGAAATGTATCAGCTAAAAAACGGGTACCTATATATAACCGTAGAAACGGACAAAAAATGCCACATCAATTATTCAGGCAATCTGCAGGAGAGCTATAATGAAAAGGATGGATTCACCGGCGGGTACGAAGGCTTTTTCGGGCTGGAAAGCATACCGCTTGATATAAGCGCTATTCCGCTGAAGAGCTGTTCTTTCATCTTCCCCCTTTCCCGGACGGTGAAGGAATATGACGGCGCGGTCAGGGAACGTGAAGATTCGGCCATTTATCTGGAAGGAAAAGGCGACAGGCGGACCAAGGTCTGGGAAAAGGGACAGGAGGTAGAAAAGGCGCCTCCGGAGATTGAAGGAAAGGCCAAAAAGGCGATAGATGAAGGCGATGTATGGTTCGGGGAGAGGCTTAAGAGAGAAGAAGTGACTGCTGAGGAGGCGGCGGGACAGGTATATACCATAATGGAGGATGAGGAGGAGTGATGCTGTCCGCTGCGCCGGCGGAAAGGAGAAGGATAATCTCCGCTGTACTGGTTAGTTTTTCCACAGATCGGACGATATATAATATAGAAAGAATTGTGTTGTTTTTGTATAGTTATAGGAGGGGTTCGATGAGCAGGATAAATAGTGCAGTTTCGCAGGTTGCGGGCAAGAATATCCAGACGGCGTCCCCGAAGGCAGAGGCTTTGGCAGAGCCGACGGGCGGCAGGAAGGAGATACCGAAGGATGAGTTTATGCTTTCTGAGGGCTGGCCGAAACAGACCGTGCTGAGAAAAGCAGTGATTGAGGAGCTTGCTACCTTGCAGAAAGATTTCTCGAAGGTTCATATTGTGATCGGGACAGGGATAGACCAGGACAATCTGGCGGCGACGGCGGCCGCTTTAGGAGGCGGAAAGCATCTTATCATATCGAGTGAGTGGCTGGAGAAGATGGGTGCGGACGCACAGTCGCTTGAGAAGGGAAAGGAGATCTTACGGCAGGTACTTACGCAGCTTTCCAAGGACAGCGAGGGACTTCTCGCCCAGGGAGCTTATGTCGGGGAAGATGGAGTGCGGATGTGGGCGGCAAAGGACCCGACTTACGGGCAGGAGGAAGAGGACGATCCGTTTGCGGAAGAAAAGCGCGTGATCGAGCAGATGAAGAAGATGACGGAGGAGATGAAGGCGGCAAAGAACAAGAGCCGTATCCGGGTATCATCGTCGGCGTTTTCCGTATCCGGGCTTTATTCCAAGCTGGCAGGAGCCAGTTCTAAAGGCCAGGTGCAGTCTGCCATGGGAGAGGCGCGCCGCAGTATGGGTACGCTTAGGATGGTGGCCAGCCTCGGAAGCCAGAAGGAGCAGGCCAAAGCACGCTCGGCGATCAATTCGATCCAGAAGCTTCTGGTCAGAGGAAGCCGCAAGATACGACGCCTGAATGAGGAAGAGCTGACGAAGATCAAGAAAAAGAAAGCAACGGAGAAGAAGAAGGCAGAAAAGCTTAAGATTGAGCTGCAGAAGAAGCGCAACGCGCGGAAGATCGCTGACAGAGGCATAGCCATGGAAGGGCATCTGGCGGACGTTAACCATGCGTTCCGGTTCAGGAACCGGGACGAGGAAGAACGGTATTTGAATTATTCGCCGTATGCCGCGGCGGCAGACGTCTCCATGCCGGTAGATACCATACCCGCAGGAGCGGTGGGAGCGGACATTCCCGGAGGAATCGCGGCGGCAGATATTACCGTCTCGGAAGCGGTGACATTTGACCAGATTCTTTAACGCAGTGCGCAGGTCAAGGCAGCAGATGCGGCGGATACGCCGTGATGGAACATTGAGTGTTGGAGGAGGAAGTGATGAGCGTCCTATTGTTAGAATATCCCAAATGCAGTACATGTAAGAGAGCAAAGGCCTGGCTTTCAGAGCACGGGGTCGCCTTTGATACGCGCCATATCGCAGAGGAGAACCCGGGAAGCAGTGAGCTCTCCCAGTGGCATAAAAGGAGCGGCCTTGGGATCAGGCGGTTTGTCAATACCAGCGGCATGAAGTACAGAGAGCTTGGTCTTAAGGATAAGCTCCCCAAGATGACAGAGGAGGAGATCTATGCGCTCCTGGCGACGGACGGAATGCTGGTAAAGCGTCCTGTCCTAGTAGGCGGGGACTTTGTACTGACCGGTTTTAAAGAGGCAGAGTGGAAAGAAAAACTGAAATTATAGAAATAAAAAGAAAGTAAGGCGGATGTTCTGCGGACTACACTGGCTTAAGTGAATTAAGCAATACAGATATTGTCCGCAGATTTTTCGCATCATCCAAGAGCTACATCCAAGATCATCATCAGCGTAAAACCGAATGCTACGCCGATCGTCCCTATGTTCGAATGCTCCCCGTTCTGGGATTCCGGTATCAGCTCTTCCACGACCACATAGATCATGGCTCCTGCCGCAAACGCCAGCATATACGGAAGAATGCGCGTGATGCATTCCGCCAGAAGGATGGTGGCCGCACCTCCCAAAGGTTCCACGATACCTGAGAGCACTCCTGCGGCAAATGCCTTCCTGCGGGACATCCCTTCGCTCCTAAGGGGCATGGAGATGATCGCGCCCTCAGGGAAATTCTGTATGGCGATTCCTGCCGACAATACGAACGCCCCAGCCATAGTGATCCCCGTATTTCCAAGCAGCGCCCCGGCCAGCGTTACGCCCACCGCCATGCCCTCTGGAAGGTTATGGAGCGTTACCGCGAACACCAGCATAGTGGTGCGGGACAGCCTGCTGTGTATTCCTTCGGGTTTATCGCTTCCCTTATGGAGATGGGGAATCAGGCTGTCTAGTAGAAGCAGGAACGCTATGCCAAGAAGAAAACCTGCCGCCGCCGGAATCCATCCGGTCGTGCCCTGCCCTTCGGAAAGCTCGATCGCCGGAATAAGCAGCGACCAGACAGAGGCCGCAATCATCACTCCCGAGGCAAATCCCAGGAGAAGCTTTTCAAGCCCTGAGCTCATCTTTCCACGCATAAAAAATACCATCGCCGAACCAAGCGATGTCCCAAGAAACGGAATCATCAAAATCGCAAACGCCTGCACATCTATCACCCTCTAACTATAATTGCCCGCGAATCTTAGTATTATTATATTCCCTTTTGGGGAAAATGTTATTCATAAAAGGTGGTTTCCTACACCTTTTCGATTAACTTTTGTTCGGTATTGCCCGCAATGGAAAAGGGTATTATAATAATTACTATAAATGTGTCAAGGAGGATGAGCGATGTATACATTTGATGAGATTAAACATGTGGATCCGGAGATCGCACAGGCGATCACGGATGAGATGGAGCGGCAGAATTCCCATATCGAGCTGATCGCGTCGGAGAACTGGGTGAGCAAGGCCGTGATGGCGGCGATGGGAAGCCCTTTGACGAATAAATATGCGGAGGGTTATCCGGGAAAACGGTATTACGGCGGATGCCAGTGCGTGGACGTGGTAGAGGATCTGGCGAGGGAGCGGGCAAAGAAGCTGTTTGGCTGCGACTATGCCAACGTCCAGCCGCATTCTGGTGCGCAGGCGAATATGGCGGTATTTTTCGCGCTGCTCAAGCCGGGAGATAAGATTCTGGGTATGAATCTTGACCATGGCGGACATCTGACCCACGGCTCCCCGGTGAATCTGTCGGGCGCTTATTTTGAGACATCCTTTTACGGGGTCAATGACGAGGGTGTGATCGACTATGACGTGGTCCGGGAGACGGCGCTTCGCGAAAAACCAAGGCTGATCATCGCCGGGGCAAGCGCTTATGCAAGAACGATTGACTTTAAGCGGTTCCGGGAGATCGCAGACGAGGCGGGGGCTTATCTCATGGTTGATATGGCTCATATTGCCGGGCTTGTAGCGGCCGGGCTTCATCCGAGCCCGATCCCCTATGCGGACGTGGTGACGACCACCACACACAAGACGCTGCGCGGGCCGAGGGGCGGCCTGATCTTGTGCAATAAAGAGGCGGCGGAAAAGTTTAACTTTAACAAGGCAGTATTTCCGGGAACCCAGGGCGGTCCCCTGGAGCATGTGATCGCTGGAAAAGCAGTGTGCTTCAAGGAGGCGCTTGAGCCGGAATTTAAGCAGTACCAGCAGCAGATCATAAAAAACGCACAGGCGCTGTGCAAGGGGCTTATGGCGCGGGGCGTTAAAATCGTGTCCGGCGGGACGGACAACCATCTGATGCTGGTGGATCTGAGTGAGGAAACGGTCACCGGGAAGGAGCTGGAGAAACGGCTGGATATGGCGCATATTACATGCAATAAGAACACCATCCCCAATGATCCGCGTTCCCCGTTTATCACAAGCGGCGTGAGGCTTGGGACTCCGGCAGTCACCACCCGGGGGATGAAAGAGGAAGATATGGAGACGATCGCAGAGGCGGTAGCCATGGTTATTAAGGAAGATGGGGCAGTAGAAAAGGCAAGAGAGCTTGTGAGGAAATTGACAGACAAATACCCTCTTTTTTAAGAATATAAAAAAATAAAATTACCTCTTTTCAAATTCTGCATTTTATTGTATTATAGAAAAGTAACACAATATATAGTGGAATAGAAGCAATGTAAAATCAATATTTTGTAGAATAAAGTTTCGGGGGTTAAAGAGTGCAGATGGAAGTAAAAACAAACGTGATCAAGCGCAACGGTGAGGAAGTAAGCTTTGATTTGGACAAGATCGTCAACGCGATCCGGGCGGCGAACAGGGAGGTGGATAAGCTTCACCAGATGAATGAATATCAGGTGATGGCTATCGCGGATACGATCGCGCAGAAGGTTCAGGAGATGAGACATGCGGTGCATGTGGAGGATATCCAGGATATGGTGGAGACGGGCATCATGGAGATGAGAGGCTACGAGGTGGCCCAGAAGTATGTCCGTTACCGTTATAAGCGTGAGCTTACCCGCAAGTCGAATACGACGGACAACGGTATCCTTGCGCTGATCGAGCACCTGAATGAAGAGGTGAACCAGGAAAATTCCAATAAAAACCCGGTCATTAATTCCACCCAGCGGGATTATATGGCCGGGGAGGTGAGCAAGGATCTGTCGAGAAGGGTGCTTCTTCCGGAGGAAGTGGTGCAGGCACACGAGGAGGGGATCATCCATTTCCATGATTCGGATTATTTTGCGCAGAAGGAACATAACTGCGATCTGATCAATCTGGAGGATATGCTGCAGAACGGCACGGTCATCAGTGAGACGATGATCGAAAAGCCCCACAGCTTCTCGACGGCTTGTAATGTGGCGACGCAGATCGTAGCGCAGGTAGCCAGCAACCAGTACGGCGGACAGTCATTTTCGCTGGCTCATCTGGCGCCATTTGTGGACATCAGCAGGAAAAAGATACGCAATGCGGTTGTAGAGGAAAGGATCGACTGCCGGGAGAGCATGGACGAGGACATCATCGACAGGGTTACGGAGAGAAGGCTCAGGGAGGAGATCAAGAGCGGGATCCAGACGATCCAGTACCAGCTGATCACGCTGATGACCTGTAACGGGCAGGCGCCGTTTGTGACGATATTTATGTATCTGGACGAGGTGGAAGATGGGCAGACCAGAGAAGATCTGGCCCTGATCATTGAGGAAGTGCTGATTCAGCGGATGCAGGGCGTGAAGAATGAGGCGGGAGTGTGGATCACGCCGGCATTTCCGAAGCTGATCTACGTTCTGGACGAGGATAATGTGGAATCGAATTCCCGGTACTGGTATCTGACGGAGCTTGCGGCGAGGTGTACGGCGAAGCGGATGGTGCCGGACTATATCTCTGCTAAGATCATGAAGGAACTGAAGCAGGGCGAGGTGTACACCTGTATGGGCTGCCGTTCCTTCCTGACGGTGGAGGATTCCCAGAGGAATGAGGACGGAAGCCATAAGTTCTACGGCAGGTTCAACCAGGGAGTTGTCACGATCAATCTGGTTGATGTGGCGTGCTCCTCTGATGGAGATATGGATAAGTTCTGGAAGATTCTGGATGAGCGTCTCGAGCTGTGCCACAGGGCGCTGCGGTGCCGCCATGAGAGGCTTCTCGGGACGATATCGGACGTGGCTCCGATCCTGTGGCAGAACGGCGCGCTGGCAAGGCTTAAGAAGGGCGAACCGATCGATAAGCTTTTATATAACGGATATTCGACGATTTCCCTCGGTTACGCCGGGCTTTACGAGATGTGTGTGCGTATGATGGGGAAATCTCACACTGATCCGGAAGCGAGTCCCTTTGCCCTGTCCGTTATGCAGCGGCTCAATGACAAATGTAAGGAGTGGAAAGAAGCGGAGAATATCAGCTATTCGGTGTACGGTACGCCGATGGAGTCGACGACGTACAAATTTGCGAAGTGCCTGCAGAAGCGCTTCGGCATCATCAAGGGCGTTACAGATAAGAATTATATTACCAACAGCTATCATGTGCATGTGTCGGAGGAGATCGATGCTTTCAGCAAGCTGAAGTTTGAGGCGGATTTCCAGAAGCTGTCGCCGGGCGGGGCGATCAGTTATGTGGAGGTGCCGAACATGCAGAATAATATCCCGGCGGTCGTTTCTGTGATGCGATTTATTTATGATAATATTATGTATGCGGAACTGAATACGAAGAGTGATTTCTGCGAATCCTGCGGATATAACGGAGAGATCTTGATCAAGGAGGACGAAGCGGGAAAGCTGGTGTGGGAATGTCCGAACTGCGGGAACCGCGACCAGGACCATATGTATGTGGCCAGACGGACCTGCGGTTATATCGGGACTCAGTTCTGGAATCAGGGCAGGACGCAGGAGATCAAAGATAGGGTGCTGCATCTGTAGAGTGCAGGCCGGCAAGAAGTGCACGCGGTGAGACGGCAGTTCAAAGCGTGTGCTTCTTTTGCCAATGAGGAACGGATATGAATTATGGGAAGATAAAAGGATGCGATATCGCAGACGGCCCTGGCGTAAGGGTGAGCTTGTTCGTGTCGGGGTGCAGGCATCACTGTAAGGGCTGCTTTAATGCGGAAACATGGAATTTTGATTATGGAAAGCCATATACAAAGGAGACGGAGGACGAGATCATCCGTCTGCTTTCGCTGGATTATATCCAGGGGCTTACGCTGCTGGGGGGAGAGCCCTTTGAACCAGAGAACCAGCGGGAGCTGGTGAAGCTGTTGAGAAGAGTAAAGAGAGAGCTTCCGAAGAAGGATATCTGGAGTTATTCGGGATACCTTCTTGACGTGGATATGACCGAAGGGGGAAGGGCATATACAGAAGTGACAGAGGAGATCTTGTCCTATCTTGATGTATTGGTGGACGGCCCATTTATTGAAGAGCAGCGGGATATCACCTTGAAGTTCCGGGGAAGCAGAAACCAGCGGGTGATAAGGCTTGAGGGCGGGAAGGACGCCGGAAGACTGTACGAGTCATAGCAACGAAAAGACCTTGTTATATAATATATGTGAGAAATGTTAAGCTGACATATTTTATATAATAAGGTTTTCTGTATTTATAAAGGGCAACGAAAAGTATCAAAAAATTCAACCTATGTGATAAAAAAATTTCAGGAGCGGAAAAACAAGTATTATATAAATATGGACGCCATCCTGGCGGCTGCTTTCGGGGGCAACATCTTAAGCGGCGGTAAGTTCAGCCTGATGGGCGAATGCAGGGCTTCTCGTCATCAGTATGGGACTGACCATCGTCATGATCTCCGGCGGCATCGATATCTCCGTCGGCTCCGTGACAGCCCTTGTCTGCATGGCTGCGGCGGATTCCTGTTCTGCCTGAATAGCTGTGCAGGCTTCGTAGAGCAGGCAAAGGGACTTGAGATGGATGCGATCTCCTCGGCGGTCATCGGCGGTACGCTTCTTAGCGGAGGTGTGGGAACTCCGTTCGGAACTATCTTCGGCGTGCTGATCAAAGGAACGATTTCCAGCCTGATCACAACCCAGGGAACACTGTCAAGCTGGTGGGTACGTATCGTACTGTCGGCTCTGCTGTGCTTCTTCATCGTGCTGCAGTCAGTGCTTGGAAACCTGAAAAAGAAGAAATAAACGCTGATCCGACATATAACAGGCGAAAATCACACAGGCCGGTGGTTTCCGCCGGATGCTTTCAGGGATGCGCCGGATCAGCAGCCAGACCGAAACCAGATCTGCATCAGGGCTTTTTTCGGTACTTTGACGGCGTAGTGCCGTATTTTTCCTGAAAGATCTTATAAAAATACCCCTTGTTGTGATAGCCTACGGCCGCGGCGATCTCTTCTACGCTTTTCTTAGAAGAGGTGAGTAGATGCTCCGCCTTCTCGAGCCGGACCTGCTGCAGGAAAGCTGAGTAGGTAAGCCCGGTCTTGCCCTTGATCAGCCGGTTGAAATAATCTTCCTGAAAATGGAAAACATCCGTCAGATCCTGGATCTTAATGTCGGCATAATTCTTCCGGATATATGCGGAAACCTCCTCGAAGATGATCCAGTTCATGGTCTTTCGCTGATCCTTCGAGAGTGAAAAGTCGTATTTTGTACTGATGATCGCGAATATGCGAAGGAGAAGCCCCCGGCAGATGTGGCGCGACCCGACCCGGCCTTCGTAGAGCTCCTTAAGGAGCAGGAAAAGGCAGTCCTCCAGATCCGCCGCTTTTTGGGCGTTCGGCTTAAAATGCAGGTATTGCTGGAGATCCTTCTGCTTTAGGAGGGCGGACTGCAAAAATGACGTGATCTTCTGCGCTGTTACATTTTCCTCCATGATCTCAGAAAACATATCGTTAGCGATCCCCAGAAAAAGGATAGTGGCCGGCTGGGAAAGCAGATAGTCCTGGTGGATGCAGTTCTTGTCGATCAGGCACAGGTCGCCTCTGGAAAAGGAGATGTCTTTCCCGAGGATCCGCTGGCTGAAACGGCCGTCTACGATATAGGCCAGTTCGATATAGTCGTGAGTGTGAAGCTGGGTCTTCTCTCCGTCCGAAAAATGGTGGCGGCAGCAGAATGGCTGGGGGGAAGGGCATATGGTGGCATAAAGCTCATGGGAGCTGCGGATATTCCAGCACAGGGCAAAGATCCGCTCCTCCTGAAGAAGCGGGTAAGTCTTTACATCCTGGACGGATTTGGAATATTCCGGGCAGACGAGCCGGGTGTTCAGCTTGTGCTCCGGGGGTAAGAGAAGCTGGCGGTTTTCAGTGATCTGGCGGGCTAGTTGTAAAAGTGTCATGGCGGTTCCTTTGCTTTTGCTGTAGTTTTATGTAACGGATCATCCGTAGGGGGAATAGCCGTATTTTTATTATAGCAAATGGCGTGTTTTTTTCAACGCTTTATGCAGTAATGACAAGTCGGATTAGGTAACTTTTTTTGCAGGACGGCGGAGTTAGGGAATTGATAAAAATAAGAAGTTTCCTATAATAAAGATAAGAAACTTAGAAAACGGATAAAGATACATTGATCAAAAAGGAGGACAACATATTATGATGGAGATGAAAAAGTATCAGTTTTGGTTTTGCACCGGTTCACAGGATTTGTATGGGGATGAGTGTCTGGCACATGTGGCGGAACATTCAAAGATTATCGTTGAGGAGCTTAATAAGTCCGGTAACCTTCCCTTTGAAGTAGTCTGGAAACCGACTCTCATTACGAATGAGCTGATCAGAAAAACGTTCAATGAGGCGAATATGGACGAAAACTGTGCCGGGGTTATTACCTGGATGCACACATTTTCACCGGCAAAATCATGGATTCTGGGACTGCAGGAGTTCAGAAAACCGCTCCTTCATCTGCATACACAGTTCAACAGGGAGATTCCTTATGATACCATCGATATGGATTTCATGAATGAGAATCAGGCGGCACACGGCGACCGCGAGTACGGGCACATATTCAGCCGCCTTGGCATGGAGCGCAAGGTAGTTATGGGATACTGGGCGGATGAGGACGTACAGAAAAGGATCGGCTCATGGATGCGTACCGCCATCGGCGTGATCGAGAGCAGCCATGTGCGCGTGATGAGAATCGCTGACAATATGAGAAATGTTGCCGTTACCGAGGGCGACAAGGTTGAGGCGCAGATCAAGTTCGGGTGGGAGGTTGACACTTATCCGGTAAATGAGATCGCAGAGGCGGTCGGAGCTGTATCCCAGGGCGATATCAACGCTCTGGTTGAGGAATATTATGACAAATATGAGATTCTTTTAGAGGGCAGAGATGAGAAGGAATTCCGCGAGCATGTAGCTGTGCAGGCCGGTATCGAGATTGGGTTCGAGCGGTTCCTGGAGGAGAAGAATTACCATGCGATTGTTACCCACTTCGGCGACCTTGGCGCATTAAAGCAGCTTCCGGGCCTTGCCATCCAGAGGCTGATGGAAAAAGGCTACGGCTTCGGCGGAGAGGGCGACTGGAAGACGGCGGCTATGGTACGTGTGATGAAGATCATGGCCCAGGGAGTGAAGGATGCCAAGGGAACTTCCTTTATGGAGGATTACACCTATAATCTGGTTCCGGGCAAGGAGGGAATCCTGCAGGCGCATATGCTTGAGGTATGCCCGTCCATCGCAGAGGGCAAGATCAGTATCAAGGAGCAGCCCCTTTCCATGGGAGACAGGGAGGATCCGGCAAGGCTCGTATTTACCTCAAAGACAGGCCCGGCGATCGCTACGTCCCTCATTGACCTTGGCGACAGGTTCCGCCTGATCATCAATGATGTAGAGTGTAAGAAAAATGAAAAGCCGATGCCGAAGCTCCCGGTTGCAACGGCATTCTGGACGCCGATGCCGAACCTTAAGACAGGCGCGGAAGCCTGGATTCTGGCAGGAGGAGCGCACCATACGGCATTTTCCTATGACCTTACTGCAGAGCAGATGGGCGACTGGGCAAATGCTATGGGTGTCGAGGCGGTTTATATTGATAAGGACACTACGATCCGGCAGTTTAAGAATGAGCTTTTGTGGAACAGTGTTGCGTACCGCAAGTAGTAAGCAGGTGTATAATGGTTACTTTTCATGGCTCAGGAACGGGCATAGACTGCGCATTCCGTGAGAACATGATGCAGGAGCGGATACCAGATAAAGGAGGTTGGTTGTATGGGGAATAAGGACGAGATTAAGAGAATGATCGAGAGTGGGAAGACAGCGCTGGGGCTGGAGTTTGGTTCCACCAGGATCAAAGCGGTGCTTGTGGATGATGCCCATGAGCCGGTGGCGTCAGGCGACTATGAGTGGGAGAACCGTCTGGAGAACGGGTTCTGGACGTATTCTCTGGAGGATGTCTGGACAGGGCTTAAAGACAGCTATAGAAAGCTGGCCGATGATGTTAAGGAAAAATATGATGCGGATCTGAAGACGATCGGCGCGATCGGCTTCAGCGCCATGATGCACGGATATATGGCATTTGATAAGGACGGGAAACTGCTTGTGCCGTTCCGGACATGGAGGAATTCGACGACAGGGCCGGCGGCGGAGGCGCTTACTGAGCTTTTCCAGTATAATATCCCGCAGAGGTGGAGTATCTCCCATCTGTATCAGGCGATTTTAAACGGGGAAGAGCATGTGAAGGATGTGGCATATATCACGACGCTGGCGGGCTATATCCACTGGCAGCTCACAGGGGAGAAGGTTCTCGGCGTGGGCGATGCCTCCGGTATGTTCCCCATTGATCCGGAGACGAAGACGTACGATGCAGGGATGATTCAAAAGTTTAATGCGCTTGTAGCGGATAAAAATTATCCATGGAAGCTGGAGGAAATCCTGCCGAAGGTTCTGGTTGCCGGCGAAAATGCAGGCACTCTTACGGAGGAAGGGGCAAAGCTTCTTGACGGGAGCGGCACACTGCAAGCAGGGATCATGCTCTGTGCGCCGGAGGGAGACGCCGGAACGGGCATGGCGGCTACCAACAGCGTGGCAAAGCGCACGGGCAACGTATCTGCCGGAACCTCAGTATTTGCCATGGTCGTGCTGGAAAATGAGCTTAAGAAGGTTTATCCGGAGATTGACCTTGTGACGACGCCGGACGGCAGCCTTGTCGGTATGGTCCATGCCAATAACTGTACGTCAGACCTCAATGCGTGGGTCGGGCTTTTTCGGGAATTTGCGGAGAACTTCGGCATTGACGTGGATATGGATAAGCTGTTCGGAATGCTTTACAACAAAGCGCTGGAAGGGGATGCGGACTGTGGCGGGCTGCTGTCATACGGCTATCTTTCCGGTGAAAATATTACCAACGTGACAGAGGGAAGGCCGATGTTTGTCCGGTCGCCTAAGAGCAACTTTAATCTTGCCAACTTTATGAGAGTGCATCTGTTTACCGCTCTCGGCGCGCTGAAAGTAGGCATGGATATCCTGCTTAAGGAGGAGCATGTGGAGATAGATTCCATCCTTGGGCACGGCGGCCTGTTCAAGACGGAGGGCGTAGGCCAGAGTATCCTCGCGGCGGCGATCAACGCGCCGGTATCCGTTATGGAGACTGCAGGAGAGGGCGGCCCATGGGGAATGGCGCTCCTTGCGTCCTACATGGCGCGCAGGGAAGAGGGTGAGACTCTTAAAGATTATCTGGCAGATAAGGTGTTTGCCGGAAACGCAGGAACCAGCATGGAGCCGGATGCGAAGGATGTAGAAGGCTTTGAGACATTTATCCAGAGGTACAAAGAGGGCGTGACCATCGAGCAGGCGGCGGCAGCGCATCTGAGATAAGGATGCTGATTAGACGTTACTGTTTACTCCGTAACGATTAGACATTCATGAAGAACAGAGCTGTACAGCCGTTGTGCAGCTCTAAAAAGCAGATAAGGAGAGGTAAAAATGCTTGAAGAACTGAAAAGAGAAGTGTATGAGGCGAATATGCTGCTGCCGAAGCATGACCTGGTGACATTTACCTGGGGAAATGTAAGCGGAATCGACCGGGAGAAGGGGCTTTTTGTCATCAAGCCCAGTGGCGTTGAGTATGATAAGCTGAAACCAGAAGATATGGTAGTGGTAGACCTTGACGGCAACAAGGTAGAGGGAGCCTACAACCCGTCCTCGGACACGGCCACGCATGTGGTACTTTATAACTGTTTTTTGAAGATCGGCGGCGTGGTGCACACCCATTCTCCGTGGGCCACAAGCTGGGCCCAGGCAGGACGAGGGATTCCCTGTTACGGAACGACCCATGCGGATTACCTTTACGGCGAGGTGCCGTGCGTACGCAATCTGACAAAAGAAGAGATCGACGAGGCGTATGAGAAAAACACAGGCGTGCTGATCGCAGACGATTTTGCTGCAAATAACATTGATTATGAGGCCATGCCTGCGGTGCTCTGCAAAAACCACGGCCCGTTTACCTGGGGGAAGAATGCTGATGAAGCTGTGCACAATGCGGTAGTGCTTGAGGAAGTGGCTAAGATGGCGGCAAGGTGCGAGATGCTCAACCCGCAGAATAAGCCGGCGCCGCAGGGGCTGCAGGATAAGCATTATTATCGGAAGCATGGAGCAAATGCTTATTACGGGCAGCCGGGGAAATAAGGATAAAAAGCGGCTAACAGACAATTTAAAAGGACTGCATATGGGAGGTGTGCAGTCCTGAGGAAAAAGTTATGAAAAAGAATTATTTGTGTTCGGTTTTCTCTTCCGAACAATTATAGTATACGCAAAAACTGTGATAAAAATGTGTTTAAAATAAGAAATAATTGTTAACAAAAATCTTGACTCGTGATATACTAATCTCGTACCAGAACAAATCTTGTTCTGAAATCTAAATCTGGAATTTTGTCATGGTGCTTCGCCGGAACAATCCACAGAAAGTTAATTGACCGGTTATTTGTTCTTGAAATAAGGGAGTGATGAATTTGAACGTAGAAAATTATTAACAAATTTTCGCAGTAAAGTTTGTTAGTATATACATAAAAACTGAACTTGTATAAAAAAGGTAAAACAGCTATAATAGAAAAACACACAAGGAGATGATCTTATGACTGAAGAAAGATTCCGTGGAAATCAAATAATAAGTAACCAGCCACATCACTTGTCTGATTTTCCAGCTACTGCGTTAGATTTTCTAGCTGCAGCCACCGCTGCGCCGTCGGAAATCTGCCTTGTATCTGAAAAACATCCTGCGTGATATAGACAGCTGCTTACTTTCGATGTACTAGAAAAAAGAAGAAGTTACTGATCACAGAATGAACCGCAGCAAAAGGAACAATAGCGGGGGAGAAAGCGCTCCTCCGCTATTATAGTTCAAAAATTTCCAGATCATCAGGAACATAGAGGTTTCCGTGGAAATACTGTTTGCCCTCTTCGGTATACAGCCGTTTGCGCTCCTTAAGATGCGTTTCTTCTGTATGGTAGAGAAGGAGGTTCGGGATCTTCAGGTTTTCAGCAAGCTGACATGCTTCTTTGACTGTGCTGTGATGTTTTTCGTAGGGCTTGAATTTATCGGCTTCGCCAAACAGGCAGAAAGCTTCGTGCAGGAGCCAGTCGCTGCCGGTCACGTAATGATGGTTTACTGCATTGTAAGGCTCATCTCCCAAACAGGTGAATTTTTTTCCGTTATCAAGCTGCATAGTGAAACCGAACTGCTTCGCCTTTGTGGAGGCAATGTCGAAAAATGTCACTGGACAGCCGAGGATTTCACGGGAATCATCGGTATTTACGATATCAAAACAGATTCGTCCTCCCATATGCCTGCAGACTTTCTGCTGAATGGTCATATTTGCAATAGCCGGAATCTTCTTGGCCAGCTCTTCGTGACAGTAGATGTGAAGCTCTCCGTCGTATTTTCCCTGGTTCATGCGCTGCCCGATAATCCGGATGAGCCAGATAATACCCAGCACGTGGTCTATGTGCTCATGCGTTACGAAGATGTCGTGAATATCGCAGATATCAATGCCGGTGTCTTTAAGCACTTTTAAGATCCTGTTGCCGCCGCCGGCATCGATAAGAAAGTGTGAGTTCCCTTTGGAAAGTGCAAAGCATGTGTTGTAACATTCGGATACAGCAGCATTTCCGGTTCCAAGTATAGTCAGTTTCATCATAAATCGTTCTCCTTTTTCGCAGCAGTTTTTGCGCCTGTATTCAGCGCAGCATGGTCCGGAAGGCGCTGTGAGGATGCAGGCGCATTATGGTCTGTTATGTGGTAGTATAACGTGTCATCTGCTTAGAATCAAGTGCTATGAGGGGAATCTAAACAGTATCTGCGATTTCTTTAGTAGCTTTAAGGAACTTGTCAATGTCGTCTGTTCCGTGGCAGTGCAGCGGGGATACGCGGATCGCGCCTTCAAGCCCCAGAGATTCCACGATCCGTTTGGAATATGGGCTTGTGTTCAGCCGCTCGAATACAGTAACACTGTGCTCCAGATATTTCTGTGAGAGTGCGGAGAATTCGATGCCCTTGATTCCCATGGCTACGATCAGGTCTTTATAGGTAAGGTCTTCCATATCCACATAGACCTCTGCTTTGTCGATGTGGCGCAGTCCCGGAACTTCATCTGTTCCTTCCAGCATACGGTAGAGAAGGGCGCGCTCCTGTAAGTGGATGCGGTGCATACCTTCTAAGTACAGCGTCCGGCGGTCTTTACTGTCAATAAAATGTGCGCCGATCTCACACACGTAGTCGATAACTGCCATCATAGCCGCGAAGTTTGCCGGAGTCGGAGTGCCAAGCGCCCACACATGGTCGTCTTTGTGGATTAATTTGTGGTGCGGCAGCGCGCATACTCTGTCGGATACATAGCAGAAACCGCAGCCGCGTACGCCGAAGAATTTATAAGGAGCAAAGTTTGAGACATCCACGCCCCAGTCCTCTACGTCGATGGCAGCGTGAGGCGCATGCTGTACCGCGTCGCTTACGACATAGATCTCAGGGTTGATCTCCTTCGCGCGGCGGGCGATTTCCTTGATGTCCATAATATTTCCGGAGATGTTGGATGCCGCCATGATGCTCAAGAGGACGGTGTCCTTGTCTACGTATTTCATGATTTCATCTACGTCAAGACCGCCGGTGGTTCTGTTGGCAGGCACGACGCGGAATTCCCGTCCGGTCCGGTTACAGTAATACTCGACAGCGTCATGGGCGGATGGGTGCTCAAGAGAGGAGGTGACGGCGTTAGTTCCCCATTTTACATTGGTCATGATGGTGCCGACAGCCTGATACATGGTCTGCGAAGCAGTCAGCTCTGTGATCAGAGATCCGCTCTTTGCGCCGAATACTGTTTCCAGAATGTCCTTCGTGCCTTCAGATACGTAGTGGGAAAGCTCATAGCCTCTGCCTCTTACGCGCTCCGGGCAGTCCGGGAACTCTTCAATCTGCGCCTTTACCTCTACTGCCCTGCGAAGCCTGAGTGAGCCGCCTGAATTTTCAAAAAAAAGACGCTCCCCGTGTTCCGGATCCGAGTCGGCATAGCAGAACTGCGCCTTTAAGCTTTTCTGGTATTTGTCTGAAAATAAGATTCCTTTTTCCTCGTTATTCATCTCGTTAAATCCTCCTTGTCCGTACAGATTTCTTTTGCCTTTTGCTGCTGGTCACGGAGTAAACAGCAGCTTTTCTTAATTACTATCATAGCATGAAAGATAAAAATTGAAAAATGAATAATTACGCTGTATAATATTAACATATTTTATATTTACAAAACAAAGCATAGGCTGCAGATGATGTGCTGGCGTACGGAACGGAAATTAGGAGGAAAAGCGATGAATCTTGCAGATATTGAGACATTTTTGATGATCGTGAAGACGAAAAATATTACAAAGACTGCCGACAATCTATTTTTGTCTCAGCCGACGGTGAGCCACCGGCTGAAGCTTTTGGAGGAGGAGCTTCAGGTTAAGCTGATCACGAGGAAAAAGGGTTATAAGCAGATCGAGCTAACATCCCAGGGTGAGGAATTTATCCCAATTGCGGAGCGGTGGGTGTCCATCTGGCGGGAGATGCAGCTTTTGAAGGACAGCCACGAAAAACTGTACCTGACGGTTGGGTGTACGGATACGCTGAACAGCGCCATACTATTTGATCTGTACAGTGAGATGCTCGGCGCGAAGGAGCATATTATGAATCTGCATATCAAGACACATTATTCCTATGAGCTCTACGGGCTTTTGGAAAACCACGAGATTGATCTGGGGTTCGTATACCATCATCTGCAGTTTAAAAATATTATTGCCAGGCCGCTGCTGAGGGAGAAGATGTATATCGTGCAGTCAGCGGCGACAGAGCTTAAGAAGCCTGTCATACACACGGACGAGCTGAGTAAGGAGTGGGAGATCTTCTTAAGCTGGGAAGCGAACTACCAGATCTGGCACGACCAGTGGGTGAGCAGAGGGGAGAGGGCGCGGATCGAGGTGGATACCTTTGAGCTTTTGCTCCACCTGATGTCTGACGAGCGGATGTGGGTGATCGCGCCGGTGTCTGTGGTGGACAGGCTGAAGACGCTTAGGCAGGTATATGTGAGCGAGATTGCCAATCATGTGCAGCCGCCGGAGAGGATTACCTATGAGATCAAGCATAAGTATCCGAATGAGGCGACGCTTAAGGCGGTTCAGCTCTTTGAGGAAAGGATGGCGCCGTATCTTTGCAGGAAGGATTGGGGGTATGTCGGGGGAGAAAATTTTTGATATGGATAGATTTGAAAGATTGAAAAATGTTGTTGCCGGGCTTCATGCCGAGGATGGGCGTCCATGGGACAGGCAGCAGAAGATGCATTTGATGAGGCAAAGGAATTAATCGATGCTGCGAAAAAGAGAAAGAATATTTAGCTATATCCGGCAGGAGAATCCTGCCGGAATTTTTTGTCTGAAAATATAAAAAATATTAATATATTATAGACAAATAATTCATTTTTTAAAATGATTAAGGTGTGATATAGTCTAATTAATAAATAAAGTGAAAGAAAATTAATAATAAATATAGAGCAAAATAGTCAATATGCACAAACTGCATAGACGAAGAAAGGAGATCCAGATGGAGGCAAAATTCTTGATTTCAGGCGACACAGCCATCTCTGTCCAGCTGGGAGATGAGATCAGCCTGGACGTGAATCAGAAGGTGCGCGGGCTTTTGTCGGAACTGACGAAGAATCCGGTTACAGGGGTCACGGAGATGGTGCCCACATACGCATCGCTCATGGTTCATTATAAGCCGCAGGTGATTCGTTTCGGCGGGCTTAAAGGAGAGATCGAAAAACGACTCAAAAGCTTAGAGGGCGTAAAGGATGAGGGAGGGATCGTCAAAGAAATCCCCATCTGCTATGGAGGAGAGCTAGGCCCGGACCTTGAGGACTGCGCCAGGTTCGAGGACGTGTCAGTGGAGGAGTTTATCCGGATGCATTCGGAGCATGAATATTACACGTACATGCTTGGGTTTGCGCCGGGACATGCTTATGCGGCGAGATTTGAGGAGCTGTTTCATTTCAAGAGACGGGAGTCGCCGAGGGTGAAGATCGCCGGACAGTCTATCGTGGCGCAGCTTAATCTTTCCAACCTGATACCTTTTCCGCAGCCCTGCGGATGGAATATCGTAGGGGGAACACCCCTTACCATCTGCGACTACTCGAAGGAAGACCCGTTTTTAGTCCACGCGGGCGACTGGATTAAGTACATACCGGTCAGCCAGCGAGAATACGAGAAGATCAGGTCGGATGTGCAAAAAGGAACTTACCGGGTGAAGACATATACAAAAAGGGCAGAGGGAGGGGTGAAGTAGATGGGAATTATAATTGAAAACCCTGGAATCCTTACGACGGTACAGGACGAAGGCCGGTTCGGTTACCAGCAGTTCGGTGTGTCTCCCGCAGGGCCGATGGATACGAAGTCTTTCCGTCTTGCCAATATACTGGTGGGCAATGACCGCGGTGAGGGTGCCTTAGAGATGACCTTTCAGGGTGCGGCGATTCGGTTCGAGGAGGAGAACATCGTTGCAGTTACGGGAGCGGACATGTCGCCCCATATTGATGGACAGCCGGTGCCCATGTACCAGGCGGTAAAGATACCGGCTGGCGCGCTGCTTACTTTTGGCATGACGAATGGAAACGGCTGCCGGGCGTACATCGCATTCGCCGGAGGGCTTGATATCGCCCCGGTGATGGGAAGCAAGTCCACCCTGATGCGAAATGAGCTTGGCGGAATGGACGGGAGAAAGCTTGAGAAGGGCGACAGGATTGGATTTGCAGCTTCGAAAAATACTTTGCCGGATATGCAGCTTCGGAAGCTTAAGCCGGAGATATTTCAGAAAATGGAGCTGACGCTCCGGGTAGTGAGAGGGCCGCAGGATTATGAATTTACAGAAGAGGAATGCAGGAACTTCTTCTGGTACGGAGCGAAGATTACTAATGAGTTTGACCGGATGGGATGCCGCCTTGAGCGGGAAGAGCCGCTGCATCACATCGGAGATGGGAACATCATCACAGACGGGATTTCCTTCGGATCCATCCAGGTGCCGCCCAACGGGCAGCCCATCATCATGCTGGCGGACAGACAGAGCACCGGGGGATATACGAAGATCGGCAGCGTTATATCCGTGGATCTGCCAAAGCTTGTGCAGAGCATGGCGGGATATAAGGTGAGGTTTATCGAGGTCAGCATTGAGCTGGCACAGGATCTGTACGTGCGGCAGACGGAGGAGTTTGACCGGCTGGATGATCGGCTGAACGGGAAGAGATAAAAGCATTTTTCGCAAATGGCTGAACGAATAGCAGCAAGAGATCTGATGGCTTGGACAAAAGGCCAGACAGCAAATTAAAAAATAAAAATTATATGGAGGTAAAGAAAGTATGAAAATCGTAGTATTGGATGGTTACACATTGAATCCGGGAGACATTAGCTGGGGAGGTATGGAAAAGTTCGGAGAGGTAAAGGTTTATGACCGCACGAAGGAGGACGAGATTGTTTCCAGAATCGGCGACGCAGAGGTGGTATATACCAACAAGACCCCTCTTACCAGAGAGACCTTTGAGGCGTGTCCGAACATTAAGTTCGTAGGCGTGCTGGCAACAGGCTACAACATCGTGGATATCGAGGCGGCAAAGGAGAGAAATATTCCGGTGTCCAATATCCCGACATACGGCACGGCTGCTGTTTCACAGTATGCTATCGCTCTGCTCCTTGAGCTGTGCCATCATATCGGAGAGCATTCTGGCTGCGTAAAGAAGGGTGAGTGGACCAACAACGCAGACTGGTGTTTCTGGAATCACCCGCTTGTTGAGCTTGCTGGAAAGACGATGGGGATCATCGGATTCGGAAGGATCGGGCAGGATACAGGAAAGATCGCGCAGGCGCTTGGCATGAAGGTTCTTGCCTACGATGCATTCAGGCGTCCGGAGCTCGAGAGCGAGACCTGCCATTACGCAGACCTTGATACACTGCTTGCAGAATCCGATGTTATCTCACTGCACTGCCCGCTGTTCCCGGAGACAGAAGGAATCATCAGCAAAGATACGATCGCGAAGATGAAGGACGGAGTAATGATCATCAATGATTCCAGAGGCCCGCTGATCGTAGAAGAGGATCTGAGGGATGCACTGAACAGCGGCAAGGTAGCCGGAGCAGCAGTAGACGTAGTATCCACAGAGCCGATCCAGATGGACAATCCGCTCCTTGAGGCGAAGAACATGATCATCACGCCTCATATCGCGTGGGCGCCGAAGGAGTCGCGCCAGAGACTGATGGACATCGCGGCAGAGAACCTTAAGTGCTTTGCAGAAGGTGAGCCGCAGAACGTGGTAAACAAATAAAGTAGTGCCGGAAGCCGGAGAGAAGGTAATATGCGGAGATGATCCGCAAAATTATAGAGAAATGTAAAACGGAAGGAGAAAAAAAGATGTACAGTGTTGATTTGAACAGCGATATGGGCGAGAGCTTCGGTGCGTACAAGCTGGGCGGCGACGCAGAGATCATCCAGTATGTGACGACGGCAAATGTTGCCTGCGGGTGGCATGCGGGAGACCCCATGGTTATGGACAAGGTGGTAAGTATGGCCAGGGAGCGCGGCGTAATGGTAGGCGCTCACCCGGGCTATCCGGACCTGATGGGATTCGGGCGCAGGAAGATGGTGCTTTCCTATCAGGAAGTGAAAAATTACGTGAAGTACCAGATCGGCGCACTGACGGCGTTCACGAGGAGCTGCGGTATGAAGCTTTCACATGTGGCGCCTCATGGGGCCATGGGTAACCAGTGCCAGTATGATGAGGAGATCTCTTCAGCTATCGTGGAGGCGATTACCGATTTTGACAAGGACCTGATCGTGTACTATTGCGCCGGGGCAATTCTCGGGCAGATCGCAGAGAGCAAGGGGCTGAGGACCGCGTCGGAAATCTTTGCAGACCGTGCGTATATGGATGACCTTTCCCTGGTTCCAAGGAAGATGGAAGGCTCCATGATCACTGATGAAGAGGTGGCCATCGCCCGCTGCATACGGATGATCAAGGAAGGAAAGGTGACCTCCATAAACGGCAAGGAGCTTGATATCAAGGGGGATACCCTGTGCGTACACGGAGACGGGCCGAAGGCGCTGGCATTCGTCCAGAGAATCCGCAAAGCATTTGCAGAGGAAGACATCGAGATCAGACATCTGTAGATATCCGGATTGCAGAGAGCACGGAAAGCGCAGTATCCGCAGATGTTAAACCATATAAAAATACAAAGGAGTGAAGTAAAATGAGCAATGAAACGAACAAAAAAGAGCCGATGTCCGTAGTGAAAAAGATGATGATCGCACTTGTAGGAGGTCTTGCCGTAGGGCTTTTGTTCCTGTTCCTGAGGGAGAATGTGATCTCCGAAGACGGCTGGGTAATCGTGAATAAGCTGCTTTTCCAGGATATCACTGTCCCGGAAGGTGTCGGTGCGATCGGTATCTTCTACATCGTCGGGCAGATATTCATGAAGGGCCTGCAGCTTGCCATCGTACCGTTGGTGCTGGTATCCTTGAGCCTTGCGATGTGCAGCATTTCCAACTCCACAAAGCTTGGAAGGATCGCGGGAACGGCTCTTGCCGGATTCTTCGGATTTTACGTGTGCGGCGCGGCTCTTGGCTGTATCATCGCATACATAGTAAAATCTCTGGGGCTTTTCAATGTCACGCTGCCAAGCGAGGGGGTTGCAGAGGCGGCGACCATTGATGCCTTCAACCCGCTGGCAGTTGTTGTAAATGCGGTTCCGTCCAACATTACGGATGCGGCAAGCACGAACAACAGTATCCTTGCTATCGTAGTTGTAGCCATCATCCTCGGGCTTTGCCTGAACCAGATGGGCGACCGGGCAGAGCCGCTTAAGAAAGTGCTTGAGAACTTGAGCGAAGTGATCAACATGTGGCTGACATTTTTGATCAACAAGATCGGCCCGGTTGCGATCTTCTGCCTGATCTCCAGAACGTTTGCGATCTACGGAGTAGAGTATCTGGCTCCGGTAGCGGCGTACGTAGTATCTGCGATGCTTACGCTGTTCCTTCTGGTCGTAACCCTCTATCCTCTCGGAATCTGGATTACGACAAAGGAAAATCCGATGAAGTTTATCAAAAAGATTATGAAGGTAGGAATCTTTGGCTTCTCCACCAATTCCTCCGCGGCATGTCTTCCGCTTAATACGAGGACGTGTATCGACGAGCTTGGATGCAGCAAGGAGATCACCAGCTTTGTACTTCCTACCGGTATGACCATCAACATGAACGGAACAACGGTCATGCATATGTTTGCCGTTACCTTTATCGCTACAAGCGCGGGAATTGACGTTACTCCGGCAAATATGGTTGTTATGGCGTTCCTTTCCATCTGCGCGGCAGCAGGAACCCCGGCGATCCCAATCGCGGGTACGACCATGATCTTCACGGTGCTGTCCGGGATGGGCTGGACGACAGACGCGTGCCTCATCGGCTACGCCCTTATCGTAGCGATCAACCGTCCGGTTGAGATGGCGCTCCTTCCGCTCAACGTAATCGGCGACGCGGCAGTTAATGTGATCGTTAATGCAAAAGAGAAAGAGCTTGACAAGCAGAAGTATAACAGTTAAAATTCAGCCATACAGGATATGCAGCTAAAGTACATTGCGCAGTCTAACTTACGAAGTGATTAAGGTTTGAGGAAAAATGACTTTATTTACCCAGATGATTCATCTGCAGCTTACGTTGTTTTTGCTGATAATAGTCGGGCTTATGTTAAAGAAGGTGGGGATTATCACGAGAGAGGGCCAGAAGTGCCTGTCGGATATCACCGTGAACGTGATACTCCCCTGCAATATTGTCAGTTCATTTATGGGCGAGATGAATGCTTCGGAAGAATTTGTAAGAAATTGTTCCGGGGCTTTTTTGATTTCGCTCGGGATACAGATGTTTAGTATACTCTTTGGAAAATATTGTTTTCTCTGGTGCCCGAAAGAGAAAAGCAGGATATTTACATACGGGATTATCGTCTCTAACTCCAGTTTTATCGGGATTCCCATCATCCACTCCCTCTACGGCGCGGTGGGCGTACTTTATACGTCCTTTTTTCAGATACCGGTGCGCCTTACTATGTGGTCGTCGGGGCTTGCCCTCTTCACCCATGTAGACCGCAGGGAGGCTTACAAAAAGCTGGTAAAGCATCCGTGTATCATCGCGGTCTTTATTGGGGTGCTTGTGATGGCGTTTCGGGTTACGTTTCCAGAGTTCCTTGAAAATACTGTCGAGGGAATCAGCAAATGTATGGTTCCCATTTCCATGCTTGCTATCGGCGCCATGCTTGCAGACTCGGATATCAGGCGGATGTTTGACCGGGAGGTGCTGTATTACTGCTGGCTTCGGCTGGTGCTGTATCCTCTGCTGATCCTTGCCGTGTTAAGGCTTTTTCACACTGACCGTGTGCTGTGCAGTACTATGGTGCTTCTCAGCGCCATGCCTATGGCCAGCACCACGGCGATCCTGGCAGACAAGTATGAATGCAGCCCGGAGATTGCCTCACAGACGATCTTCGTGTCCACCCTTTTGTCGATCGTGACGCTGCCGGTGTTTATGTTTATCCTGTGACGCTGATGCCTGATCAGCTCTTTCGCTTGCTGACTGCTTTCAATCCTGAAGAGAATCGAAATTATACTTCTGCGGCAGTATTCCGTCCCTTCCGTGTACGCTTTTGTAAGCTAGGCGCCACAGATCTCCCAGGGCGTCTTCGCCTTCCCGCAGGTCGTCAAGGACAAAGTCCGTATGATCAAGATAATCCAACACATCCTTTTCCTGCCCGGTATGCGAAAGTGCCTGCATATATCCGAAACGGATGCGGCTTTCGTTCTGGAACTGTCCGGGAAGTGCGTCATACAGGGTGACGATTTCGTCATAAGCATGACAGAGCAGTAGGATCCGCCATGTTTCTTTCAGGTAGGACAGATCCTCTTTCCGGTAAGCGTAACCGCTGATGATAGATGATACCGCCTTCCTTTTGCTGCCGTGCAGGCACTCCAGAACAGCCAAGGCATGGAGCGCCCACGGATTTTCCTTTATGGAGCTGGAGGCGAGGAGGTGCGTCTTCGCCCGCGGGAAGTCTTCTTTTATAAAGTAACACAGTCCAAGCTGGTAATGGGCGTACCAGTTCTTTTTGTTTACCGTCCCGATAGTCTCTGCAAGGCGCATGAAAAGAGTGTCGTCTGCAAGGAAATCATAAGGGGCGTCTGTAACCGGATATTCCGGGAAGATCCCCGTCTTTAAAAATCCGGCCAATCTTTCATGCTCCTTTGAAAGACCAGCGGAATCAGAAAGCTTCAAAAATCCGGGCTTTACCGGGTATTTTGGCTGACCGGAAAAATCAAGATGCCCAGAAAGCGGTGCTTCGCCGCTGAACTTCCGGATCACATCTTCAAAAGCTGCATATCCGCTGCCGCAGAAGAGAAGTTCGCCGCTCGTTTTAGCAAGAGCTTTTGTGGCGGCAAGTGTGCGCTCTGGCTTAAGCTCGTTAAGAAGGTGCTGTACGATAGAACGTATATTTCTCTCGGCCTCAAGGTAAGGGGCGCAAGCCGATTCGGGTGAGGCCTGTATGGGGCCGTAAAGCTCCAGCCACTCCCACGCGGTGTGGGGAGCCATGGGGATGCAGCCGTACTGGGTTTTCCCAAGTCCGGCCTGGATCTCCACGTAGCGCCCGGCATCCTTGGTGAGAAAGTCCTGCCAATTATCTGAGCCTTCATTATTCCCCCAGGAGAACAGCTTGCGGCTCTTAAGCCGGCTTGTGGACATATGCACAAGCCCGTAGCCGTCCTTGCCAAGGTTGGCGATATACTTTGGCGCGTCTTTTGGGATATTGAAAAAGTAATCCGCCTGTTTCGGAATGTCCTGATAATAGCTGATATCGACGCCATCTATAAAAGGAAGGGGAAGTCTGCGTACGCCGTCTCCGGGGTTGGTATAGACCCAGCCTGCTGGGGCGATGACGCGCCCGCCCTCGTATTCAGGTGCGGCGATGTTGCTCCACCAGTACATAGGGACGACCTGGGCGGTCTGGTTGAAGATCCGCATACGGCAGTGTAAAAACGCACTGTGCTCTTCCAGCCAGAAATCCATCTGGAAGGTTACCTTGCGGATGCGCTCATACTCGTACATGCGGAGGATGGGCAGTCCCTTCTCATCCGCAAGCCTTGCGGTAAAAAGCTGATCCATGGTAAAGGGCGAATGGCCGGTCAGGCCGATATTCCACTCTGCGCCTCCGCTTGCCCACGCATTCCGGACAGCCAGATTGCTGGGACGGATGACATCATTGGTATAGAGGAGATTCTTGCCGGTATTCTTATCCGTCAGCGACCAGAGCCGGCCGCCGAGACCGGGAAGAAAGACCGCCTTTAAAAAATCGTTTTCGAGAACGGCCGTATCCATCTCCATTTTTTTAAGAGTGCGTCCGTAGCAAGTGTACTGGCGGTAAGGATATGAAGTGGCGAGTTTGCCGTAGCCCTCGTAGATCTCGTCGTCTTCGTCCAGGAAAAATAAAGTCCTGCTCCCGGATCCGGCCCGGGGGAGCAGGTCGGGAACACTTGCCGCAGGCCCTAAAGGACTTGCAGTAAAGGTCTCTGTATGGAATGACAAAACTGGTTTCATTATAAATCCTCCCTAGTCTGATCTAATCTGCAGGTTTCAGAATTTCCCTTCGGCCATCGCTTTAATCGAAGAAGAATATTCGGACGGCGTCATGCCGGTCTCGATTTTAAAACGCCGCGAGAAATAATGGATTGAGGTATAGCCGAGCTGCTCGGAGATCTGGGTGAAGTTCATCCGTTCTGTCCGGATCAGCTCCTTGGCTGCGTCGATCTTCATGTGCGAAAAATATTCGATGATGCCCATGCCGCACCGTTCGCGGAAGATCTTCTGGAGCTGGGAACGCCCGATCAGGTTGTCGTGGCAGATCTGCTCGATGGAGAGAGGGACGCACACATTGTTTTCCAGATAATCAGTGATCCGGCTGAAGATCTCATCGTCGCTTTTGAGCTTGGCGGCCTTGGCCGGGTTGCTGAGTACGGGAGCCACAGGGGCAGAATACCGCCTGATCAAATGGATGAGGAAATGCTCCAGATAATTCAGGATCATCTGCTCCGCCCCGAATACCGGAGACTCCTTCTGGGGCATGTTCTGAAGGTAAGGGTCGTCCAGGCGGCAGCAGAAGCAGTTCCTTGCCTCGATGATGATATTCGCCAGGAGGTTCCGCTCAAGGTCGTCGATCTTGAATATGCCGCTGCGGAAGAAATCCATCGCAGGATTTCTGCAATCAAAGGAGATGACGACTAGATTCGGCGCGATTCCTCCGGTTGCCTGTACACTGTGGAATTCATTCGGCTGATGGAAGGCGATCTCTCCTTTTTTAAGAACCGTAAAAGTCTTGTCCCCGGTGACGCCCACCTCGCCCTTATCTACGCAGATAAATTCCCAGAAGTTGTGCATCTCTCCTTCGAATGAAAAATCACTCATATATTCAAAGTAATGGATACTGTAGATTTTGCCGATAGAAATCGAATTTTTCAAGTCAACACCATTGTAGCCCATAGAAGTCCTCCTAAGTAGTATGCCGGTTACTATTCAGGCTCAGGAGCCGTTCATAGCAACGATTCGTGGCGGCATTCCGAGTTTTGCTGCGCAAAAGATGCCCTTCACTCCTGTACCATGTTCTTACGGATTGCGCAGCCAGTGCGCATTCCTGACCCGTGAACAGTAACGTATGCCGGTCTTTGTAGGATTTTAACAATATCATACCCTTGGTACGGGAATAAATCAAGATAAAAGTACCTATAGTGCAAATAAATGAAAATATAAGACAAATATTTTTGTGCAACTTTGTTATACAATAATTACACAAAACATTCAGACAAATTTGTTGTTAAGGAGGAAAAAGTATGAAAAAGAAACTCATCAGCGTAATGCTATGTGCGGCAATGGTAGGGACTATGCTTGCCGGCTGCGGGAACAAGGAAAGCAAAGACGGCGGAGGCGGTGAAGGCGGCGGATCGGACAAGGTTGCCCTCGACATCATCATATCCCAGTACGGCAACTACACACAGGATTGGTGGACAGAGTTTGAGAAGACGTTTGAGGAGGCCAATAAGGACATCGATCTCAATATCGAGATCGTTTCCTGGAATGACATTTATAGCGTGGTAAATACACGTATCTCCAGTAACGAGCAGCCGGATATCTTAAATATTAGCGGTTTTGCTGACTATGTGGCAGATGATCTGCTGATGCCGGCAGAGGATTATGTGTCTGCTGAATTGAAGGATAATTTTGTTCCAAGCTTCTGGGAGTCCAACGAGATGGACGGAACAGTCTGGGCGCTGCCGATCCTTGCATCCTGCCGTTCGCTTTTCTGCAATGTTGACCTGCTTAAAGAGGCTGGTATCGAGAATCCGCCGACGACATGGGATGAAGTGCTTACCGCTTGTAAAGCAGTGCAGGATAAGTTCGGCAAAGACATCGTTCCGTGGGGACTTGATATTTCCACAGACGAAGGCCAGGCTGCATTCTCTTACTACACCTGGAACTTTGGCGGCGGTTTTGTTGACGACAACGGCGACTGGGCGCTGAACAGCAAAGAGAACGTAGAAGCTATAGAGTATATCAAGAATCTCATCGATTCCGGTTACTGTAACTCTGCACCGTTTACTGACACACGTTATCCGCTTCAGGATGCATTCAGCGCAGGGACACTTGCGATGATGATCGGGCCGATGAACATGGTTGCTGCTGATTCTAAGGTTAACTATGTTGCTGCTGACCTTCCGGGCGAGAAGACAGCTCTCGGTGTCTGCGACCAGTTGATGGCATTCAAGGATGAAGAAGGCGGCGAGGCGCGTACGGCAGCGATCACAAAGTTCTTCGATGCATTCTATGAGTGTGAGACATATTCGAACTACATGGTATATGAAGGATTTCTTCCGGCGACTCAGGACGCTTCTGACAATCTTGCAGCTAATGCAGAGAAATACACGGTTGGCGGCTCTGATGCTACAGGAAGCAGCGAATACTTCAAGACATTCTGTGCAGTGCTTCCGAACTGCAAGTTCTATCCGATGCAGAAAGCAGAGTGGATGGATGTTAGAAATGGTGTTATCGATGTTGAGCAGCAGGTATGCAACGGAACACTCGGTGCCCAGGAAGCGCTTGATAAACTTCAGGAATCTGTTGCAAAATAACAGGATTACATTGTGTATTACCGAGGGCCCGAATTGCTTCGGCCCTCGATTTTTATAAACTGATGTGTGAATACAGCAGTTTTACCGGTTATCTAAGGAGTAAGGAGGCGTGGCAATGAAGAAAAAGACGCTGGCAACGTTTCAGCCGTATGTCTGGTTGCTGCCGAGTGTTATACTTATGGTAAGCATGATCCTGATACCGATCGTTTCGGTGTTCAAGATCTCATTTTCGGATGTCGGACGGAGCGGCATTGTAAGAGGATTGAATGGAGTCCAGAATTATCTGGATATTTTTGCGGAACCGATATTCTGGCATACGCTGCAGAATACGGTGATCTGGACGGTAGTAGTAGTTGGTGTGTCTACGGTTTTCGGATTTATTCTGGCAATGGTCTTAAACCAGGAATTCAAGGGGCGTAAGTTTGTTCGTGCAGTTGTTATCTTTCCGTGGGCAACAGCGCTTATTATCCAGTCGGTTATCTGGAAATATATTATTAATGCGGATTATGGTTCATTAAATGTTCTTTTGAAAAAGATCGGATTGATCGACAGCTTTGTAAATTGGACGAAGACAGCCGGCTCTATGTTCGGATGGGAATGCTGGGTAGGTATATTTGTTACATTTCCGTTTGTTACATTCTGCGTGCTTTCGGGACTGCAGAGCATCGACGGGTCGTTATATGAATCTGCGTCAGTTGACGGCGCAACCTTCTGGCAGAAGCTTTTCAAGATTACGCTGCCTTTAGTGGCGCCGAGCTTAACCGTATCGACGGTACTTAATATTATTTATGTGTTTAACTCTTTCCCCATCGTCTGGACGATCTCTAAGGGTGCTCCGGCCGATCAGACTCATACCTTGGTTACCTACCTGTATCAGTTGTCATTTACGGACGGTAAAGGAGGCCATGCTGCGGCGGTATCCGTTATCGGCTTCGTTATACTAGCGTTTTGTGCCAGCATTTATATGATCCTGTCACTTCGCGGAGAGGAGGAGAGTTAGATGGCGTCAAAAAGAAAATCATGGCAGACGGTACTTCTGTATGCTTTTATCGTAGTTCTCTGCGTTGTTATCCTGTACCCTTATTTTGTTATGTTTATTACGGCTCTTAAGGATAAGAAGGAGATGTACGAGATCGGCCATATCTTGCCTGAGGTGTGGCGGTGGTCTAATTTCAGCGATATCTGGACAGCAGCTCCGGTATTCAAATATCTGATCAACTCTATGGTCATCGCGGGAGGAGCCACACTGCTGGCTATCCTGTGCGGCATTCCGGCGGCTTATGCTCTTGCACGCATGAGGTTCAAAGGAAAAGGGATATTCATGGGCGCTGTGATCATGAGCCAGATGTTCTCGCCGGTAGTGCTCCTGGTGGGTATCTACCGGATGATGGTCAATATTGACCTGAATGATACGATCCTTGGGCTGATCCTTCTGAATGCGGCGTTTAACCAGGCATTTGCGATCTGGCTGCTGCGCGGTACATTCATGGGGATATCCCCGGAGATGGAGCAGGCGGCGAAGATCGACGGCTGCGGTACGGTAAAGGCATTGGTAAAGGTGCTGCTTCCGATGGCTGCGCCTGGTATCATCACCACGCTGATCTTTGTATTTATCAATGCATGGAATGAATATACGATCGCGCTTACCTTGATCTCTACAGACGTATTCAAACCAATAACTGTCGGTATCAATGTATTCTACGGATTCAACTTTATCCAGTGGCAGTATCTGTTTGCAACATCACTGTTTGCGACGATCCCTGTCGTTGTCCTGTTCCTTGCAATTGAAAAGCATCTGGTTGCGGGATTAACATCCGGCGGTGTAAAGGGTTAGACGGAGAAGATAATAAGCTGGCTGCTAGTCACGGATTGAACAGCAGCCAGCTTATCCGTACCTTTAGACAAAAAGAGACGGATAAATTTTCTTTTTTATATGGCTTTGTGATAAGATTAAGATCAGTAACACATAATAATTGGAGGTAGAGCGATGGATAAACCAGTATTAGTCATTATGGCAGCAGGAATGGGCAGCCGTTACGGAGGGCTTAAGCAGATCGACCCGGTGGATGCACAGGGGCATATTATCATGGATTTTTCTATGTATGATGCGAGGAAAGCGGGCTTTGAAAAGGTTATATTTATTATAAAGAGAGAGAATGAGAAGGATTTCAGGGAGGCTGTCGGAGACCGGATCTCCCAATATATGGAAGTGTCTTATGTGTTTCAGGAGGCCGGCAATCTCCCGGAAGGCTATGGGGTGCCAAAAGGACGGGTGAAGCCGTGGGGGACAGGCCATGCGGTCCTTTGCTGCAGCGGGGAGATCGACGGACCCTTCGCGGTCATCAATGCGGATGATTATTATGGCGCGGAGGCATTTAAGCTGATCTATGATTATCTTGCCTCTCATCAGGACGATGAGAAGTACCGCTATACGATGGTGGGTTATAAGCTGGGCAACACCGTGACAGATAACGGCCATGTGGCCCGCGGGATCTGTGATATGAATGAGCGCGGGGAGCTTGTGGCGATCCACGAGAGGACGCGCATCGAGAAGCAGGACGGCGGCATCGCGTACACGGAGGATGAAGGGGCTACATGGGTCCCGGTGCCGGAGGAGACGATCGTATCCATGAATATGTGGGGCTTTACCAGCAGCATTTTAAAGGAGCTTAAGGGCAGATTCCCGGCGTTCCTTGACCGGGGGCTTGAGGAGAATCCGATGAAGTGCGAGTATTTCCTGCCGGCAGTGGTGAGCAAGCTTCTGGAGGAGGAAAAGGCGGCTGTCGCAGTGCTGAAATCCGCGGACAAATGGTACGGAGTGACTTACAAGGAGGATAAGCCTGTTGTGGTCGCTGCGATTCAGAAGATGAAGGACGAGGGATTGTATCCCGAGAATCTCTGGGAGGATAGATGATGGCACAGGTAACCAAAGAACAGAGAGAAGAAGTGATCGGACATTTCCGGTATGAAGGCAGGCTGACCGGCGATGAGCCTTACGGGAGCGGCCACATCAATGATACCTATCTGCTTACGTTCGAGGAGGCGGGAGCGGGACAGGAAAAGGCCATTCTCCAGAGGATGAATAAGGCTGTCTTCGCAAGGCCTGTAGAACTTATGGAGAATATTACGGGGGTGACCTCTCATCTTCGGAAGAAGATTGTGGAGCATGGGGGTGATCCGGAGCGGGAAACGCTCAATGTGATACCGGCGGCGGACGGAAAGCCTTATTATCAGGATTCCCTTGGGGATTACTGGCGGTCGTACAAGTTTATTAACGGCGCGACCAGCTATGACAAGGTGGAAAAGTCGGAGCATTTTTATCAGAGTGCGGTGGCTTTTGGTAATTTTCAGCGGCTGCTCGCAGATTATCCGGCGGAGACGTTATATGAGACGATAGAAGGGTTTCATGATACAAAGGCACGTTTCCAGGTGTTTAAGGAGGCGGTGAGAAGAGACTGTGCGGGCCGGGCGTCTCGGGTGGAGAAGGAGATACAGTTCGTGCTGGACAGGGAAGAGACGGCCAACTGCTTTGCCGGCCTTTTAAGTCGCGGCGAGATCCCCATCAGGGTTACGCATAACGATACGAAGCTTAACAATATTATGATCGATGACGAGACCGGGAAGGGGATTTGCGTGATCGATCTGGATACGGTCATGCCGGGGCTTGCGGTCAATGATTTCGGGGATTCCATCCGTTTCGGCGCGAGTACGGCTGCGGAGGATGAGCCGGATCTTGATAAGGTGTCCTGCAGCATGGAGCTGTTTGAGCTGTATGCGAAGGGCTATATCGAGGGGTGCGGCGGCAAGCTTACGAAAAAGGAGATCGAACTGATGCCTATGGGCGCGAAGGTGATGACCTTTGAATGCGGCATGCGTTTTCTGACGGACTACCTGCAGGGTGATACCTATTTTAAGATACATAGAGAGCATCATAATCTGGACCGGTGCCGTACACAGTTTAAACTTGTTGAAGATATGGAGCGCAAGTGGTATACTATGAAGGAAATCATAGAAAAATATAATAGCAGCCTGACGTAATAAGGTTAGAATGGGTGATACCAGATACTGTTAGGCGGGTCAGGAGGGATTAAGATGGCAAAAGTATTAATAACCGGAGGAGCGGGATACATCGGAAGCCATACCGCTTTGGAGCTTTTAAACACGGGATATGAGGTTGTTGTTTATGACAATCTTTCCAATTCATCAGAGGAATCGCTCAGGAGAGTGGAAGAGCTGACCGGTAAATCAGTGAAATTCTACGAAGGAGACGTACTGGACGCGAAGAAGCTTACAGAGATGTTTAAGGCAGAAGGGATCGATGCGGTCATCCACTGCGCAGCGCTGAAGGCTGTGGGCGAATCGGTGAGAAAGCCGTTGGAATATTACCGCAACAATATCAATGGGACGCTTACGCTTATGGACGTGATGAGGACAGTCGGCGTGAAGAATATCGTATTCAGCTCTTCGGCTACGGTATATGGAAGTCCGGAGGTTATGCCGATCACGGAGGATTGCCCGAAGGGACAGTGCACGAACCCGTACGGGTGGACAAAGTCTATGATGGAGCAGATTATGACAGACCTGCAGAAGGCGGATCCGGAGTGGAATGTTATCCTTCTTCGTTATTTTAATCCAGTAGGGGCGCACAAGAGCGGGCGTATCGGAGAGGATCCGAAGGGGATTCCCAACAACCTGATGCCGTATATTACGCAGGTAGCTGTAGGAAAGCTTGAGAAGCTGGGCGTGTTCGGCGACGATTATGATACGCCGGACGGAACGGGAGTCCGCGATTATATCCATGTTGTTGACCTTGCGGTCGGACATGTGAAGGCCATCGATTATATCCTGACGAATCCGGGGCTTGATGTGATCAACCTCGGAACCGGTGTGGGCTACTCAGTCCTCGATATGGTGAAGGCATTCTCTAAGGCGTGCGGCAAGGATCTGCCCTACGAGATTAAGCCGAGAAGGGCAGGGGATATCGCTATGTGCTATGCTGACCCGGCGAAAGCGCTTAAGGTGCTTGGCTGGAAGGCCAAGAGAGGCCTTGACGAGATGTGCGAGGATTCCTGGAGATGGCAGTCGCAGAATCCTGACGGATATAATGCATAAGATTGTTTCGGAGTGTTTGGCCCCGCTTTACAGAAAGCTTCCTGTAGGGCGGGGCCTTTTAGATTAAAAATCTTAATTTTATTGCTGCTTGGGCGCCGCTGCTTGCATAAACACAGAAAAGTGCTATAATAAATTAGAAGTATGTGCTTTTGCCAGCCAAGGGCATAAGAAGAAGTTGTAAGGAAAAGGTTGAAGGGATCATGAAGAAAAAGCAGGAGGAGCAGGTGCGCCTTAAAGGACATCTCAGATTGTATATGCAGCTTCCGATGGTCATGGCGATTTTGCTGATTGCAGTGAATATCTGGATATTCAGCATTGACCGGCGTGCAGGGATGGTGATGCTTATCTTTGTCATTGCCTACATCGGTATGATTATATTTCTGTACTTGTACGGCAGGGCCGGAATCTTAAAAGACCTGGTAGAATTTGCGGCGCAGTATGGCATCGTGCAGAATACGCTTCTTAAGGAGCTGGCGCTTCCTTATGCGATTCTTTTGGAAAATGGAAAGATCGTCTGGCTGAATGAACAGTTTGAGCAGATCCTGGGAAAGAGAGTGGGGGACATCTATATCAGTAAGCTTGTCCCGGAGCTGAATTCCAGTATATTTCCTAAAGAGGAGAATGACATCGTCGAGATGGATGTCTATTATGAAGATAAGGAATATAAGGCAGAGCTAAGAAAGGTATCTGTAGAAGGGTTCAATGAGACAGAACGCCTTATGGAGCTTCCGGGGGGCCGGGAGTATTTTATCGCGGTATATCTTCAGGATGTGACGGAACTGAACCGGTATATCCGTGCCAGCGAGGAGCAGAGGCTTGTGGCCGGGCTGATCTATATTGACAATTATGACGAGGTGATCGACAGTGTGGAGGAAGTGCGCCAGTCGCTTTTGATCGCTCTGGTAGACCGCAAGATCAACCAGTATATATCGAGGGTTAACGGGATCGTCCGCAAGATGGAGAATGACAAGTATTTTATTGCAGTCCAGAAGTCGGGCTTTAAGGAGCTGGAGAGTGATAAGTTTTCCCTCTTGGAGGATGTTAAGTCTGTCAATATCGGCAACAGTATCCCGGCTACGCTGAGTATCGGCCTGGGACTCAGCAGCAATGTCTATTCCCAGAGCTATAATTACGCCCGTGTCGCGATTGACCTGGCTCTAGCCAGAGGCGGCGACCAGGCCGTGATCAAGGATTGCAGCGGTATCACCTACTATGGCGGCAAGCGGGAGCAGACGGCCAAGAATACCCGTGTGAAGGCCAGGGTTAAGGCGGAGGCGCTTCGTGAGTTTATGACCGTGAAGGACGAGATCTTCGTCATGGGACATAAGCTTACGGATGTGGATGCGCTGGGCGCGGCGATCGGCGTGTACCGCGCGGCGAGGATGCTGGAGAAGAAGGCACATGTCGTGATCAATGAGGTGTCGGCGTCGCTTAGGCCGCTCTACAGCGCTTATGAGAACAATCCGGATTATCCGGAGGATCTGTTTCTTACCTCTTCGGAGGCGCTGGAGATGGCCAGCGAAAGCTCGATGGTGATCGTCGTGGATACGAACCGCCCGATGATGACCGAGTGCGAGGGTCTGCTTAAGATCAGCAAGACGGTAGTCGTCCTTGACCATCACCGGCAGAGCGCGGATAATATCGAGAATGCGGTTCTTTCCTATATTGAGCCGTATGCTTCCTCGGCATGTGAGATGATTTCTGAGGTTCTACAGTATATTGTAGATGATATCAAGATTCCCAAGCTGGAGGCCAGCAGCCTTTATGCCGGGATCATGATCGATACGAATAATTTTGCCTATCGGACAGGAGTGCGTACCTTTGAGGCGGCTGCATTTTTGAGAAGGTGCGGGGCGGACATCACCCTGGTGAAGAAGATGTTCAGGGACGATATGGAGTCGTATCGGGTGAAGGCGGCTATCATCAGCAGCGTGGAGGTATATTGCGAGAAATATGCGATTGCCAGGAATCTCTGCTCGAATGTGGAGAGTCCGACGATTCTCGGTGCGCAGGCGGCCAATGAGCTTTTGGAGATCAATGAGATAAAAGCATCCTTTGTCCTGACGGTTTATAACGGCAGGATCTATGTCAGCGCCCGTTCCATTGACGAGGCGAACGTACAGGTGATCATGGAGAAGCTTGGCGGAGGCGGCCATATCAATGCTGCCGGGGCGCAGTTTGAGCATACGGACATTGAGGCCGCGGTCGAGGACGTCAAGAGAGTGATCAGAACGATGTTAGAGAAAGGGGATATATAGATGAAAGTGATTTTGAAGGAGGACGTTAAGTCCCTTGGGAAAAAAGGTGAGATTGTGGAGGTCAGCGACGGCTATGCCAGGAATTTCATCTTAAAGAGAAATAAAGGTGTTGAGGCCAATGCGAAGAACCTCAACGACCTGAAGCTTAAGAAGGCCAATGACGATAAGCTTGCGCAGGAGCAGTACGAGGCTGCGCAGGAGCTTGGAGCTAAGGTTGAAGCGGGAAAGATCGAGGTGTCGATCAAGACCGGAGAGGGCGGTAAGGCGTTTGGCTCCGTATCCTCTAAGGAGATCGCGTCGGAGGTTAAAAGCCAGATGGATCTGGATATAGATAAGAAGAAGATCGTGCTTAAGGAAGCTATTAAGACGCTGGGGACCTTTAAGGTTCCGGTGAAGCTTCACCCGAAGGTGACGGCGGAGCTGACGGTGAATGTAACAGAAGAAGCGTAGGAGGACCAACTGATGGAAGAGGCGCTCATCAAAAGAGTCATGCCCCACAGCATAGAAGCTGAGCAGTCCGTCATCGGAGCCATGCTGATGAATAAGGATGCGATACTTGCGGCGTCTGAGATGATCGGCGGACAGGATTTTTATCAGAGTGCATACGGTGTCATCTTTGACACGATCGTGGAGATGTTTAACGAAGGCAGGACGGCGGATCTGGTGTCGCTCAAAGAGCGGCTGAAGGAGAAGGATGTCCCGCCGGAGATCGCAAGCCTGGAGTTCATGCGGGACATTCTGAATATCGTGTCAACCTCGGTAAATGTCAGAGCCCATGCGGAAATCATCGCGGATAAATCTATGATGCGCAGGCTGATCAAGCTCAATGAGCAGATAGCCAATACCTGTTACGTGGGTAAGGAGCCGCTTCCGGCGATTTTGGAAACTACAGAGAAATCTGTGTTCGAGCTTTTGCAGAGGCGTAACAGCGGCGAATATGTCCCCATCAAGCAGGTTGTGCTCAATGCCCTTGAGCGGATCGAGAAGGCGGCGAAGAGCAAGGGGGTTGTCACAGGGATTCCCACCGGCTTTATTGATCTCGATTACAAATTGTCAGGGATGCAGCCCTCAGATCTGATCCTGGTGGCGGCGAGGCCGTCTATGGGAAAGACCGCATTTGTTCTGAATATCGCGCAGCATGTTGCGTTCAAGAAGGAGAGAGGTGTCGCTGTGTTCAGCCTTGAGATGTCGAAGGAGCAGCTGGTGAACCGTCTGTTCGCGCTGGAGTCCCAGGTGGATTCCCAGGCGCTTCGTACCGGTAATCTCAAGGATTCCGACTGGGAGAAGTTGATCGAAGGGGCCGGGATCATCGGAAGATCCAATCTGATTATTGATGATACGCCGGGTATCTCCGTGTCGGAGCTGCGGTCCAAATGCCGGAAATATAAGCTTGAGCATGATACGCAGCTTATCATTATCGACTACCTGCAGTTGATGTCGGGAAGTGCAGGGGGGCGCTCAGAGTCCAGACAGCAGGAGATTTCGGAGATCTCGCGTTCCCTTAAGGCCCTTGCAAGAGAGCTGAATGTCCCGGTAATCGCTCTTTCCCAGTTAAGCCGTGCAGTGGAAGCCCGCCCGGATAAGCGTCCGATGCTTTCTGACCTGCGTGAGTCAGGAGCCATAGAGCAGGACGCGGACGTGGTGATGTTCATCTACCGTGACGAATATTATAACAAAGACAGTGAGAAAAAAAAGCAGGCCGAGATCATCATTGCAAAGCAAAGAAACGGCCCCATAGGGACCGTTGATCTGGCATGGCTTGCAGACTATACGAAGTTTGCCAACCTAAGCCGGCAGGAATAGTTTTTTCAGTAATGAAGCTGGTCCGCTCTCGGCGGCAGATTTCCGGAAGGATTGCTGCTGCCTGATGAGCTGGTCCAGCTTTTTGAATTCTTCCTCCTCCTGGCGTTCCTTCGCATCCAGGAGGAAGGACATCTCCTCGCTGATCATCTGCAGCAGTACTTCATTATTATTCTGCAGCATCCGTTTAAAATGAAGCTGGTCCCGTGTGCGCTTAAGGTCTGGAATCAGTGCTTTTAATTCGGCATATGGAATCCCCTGTTCATAGAGTTCTTTGATACATTCAAACAGCCGGGTGTCATCCTTTGTTTCGCGTTTTAGTTGTTCTAATGCTTTGTTCATCGCTGGAAATTCCCCCTTATTGTGATAGCTTGTCCATTACGGCGAACCTATCATAACACGTCCAGAGTGAAAAAAAGGTCAAAACAAGTCGGCGGAAAATAAAAAACATTGCCTGAACCTTTCGGAGGCAGACAATGCTTTTTATGTACGTATTCGATTGAATCTCTTATGCCTCTTCAATAGCTCCTGTCGGGCACTGAGCTGCACATGTACCGCAATCAACACACTCGTCAGCATTGATCTCGTACTTTCCGTCACCTTCTACGATAGCGCCGATCGGACAGGCACCAGCGCAAGCACCGCAAGCTACACATCCATCGTTAATTTTGAATGCCATAGGTATGTACCTCCTTTATAAGATGTTAGACATAAAATTTGCCTGTGTCTATCATAATACAAAAACGCGAAATATACAAGGGAAAAATCATCTTGTATCTAGTATATGAGCATTTCTTTGTAAAATTTAAGAAAAATTTCAACATTTTTTCACTAAATTAGTGTATAGTATTCGGTGGCTGATATTAGAAATATCGGCAGATGGGAGAGAGATTATGAAGATAAGGACAAGTATTTTTTGTGTTATGCTGTGCCTGATGCTGGTTCTTGGGGCGTGCTCCCGGGGAAATGAACGGAAAGAGGAGCCGGTGCAAAGCGCGGAGGATACTGAGCAGGCAGAGAATACGGGGAAAGAGGAGCCGGAGCAAAAGAAATACCAGGCGAAGCTGGATGTTATCAGCCCGTCGGCTTACCGTGACGCAGACGGGCTTGCACTGGAGGAAGGCGCTTATATATCGGTGATCGGGAAAGCCAGCGGGAAAGCCTTCTGGAATGAAGTGCAGAAAGGTGCGCAGCAGGCGGCTGAGGATATCAATGAAGCGCTTGGCTATGAAGGAGGAAGTAAGGTTAAGGTAACCTATAACGGCCCTGCGGCGGCTGAGAATGTTGACGAGCAGGTGAACATATTGGACGAGGAGCTGGCCAGGTATCCGGTGGCGGTAGCTATTGCCATAGCGGATGCGAAGGCATGCGAGGTACAGTTCGACCTGGCGGCGGAGAATAATATTCCGGTAGTTGCCTTTGATTCCGGTAGCGACTATAAGGGCTTGATGGCGATGGTGTCAACAGATAACGAGAAATCCGCAAAAGAGGCAGCGCAGCATATGGCGGAGGCCGTCGGCGCGGGCGGGGAGGTGGTCGTCCTTTCCCATGATTCCAAATCAAAGACGGCAAGCGTCAGGGAGCAGGTATTTGTAGAGACGATGAAGGCAGAATATCCGGACAGGTCTGTGGCGGGGATCTACCGTCAGGATGAGATAAAGAAGATCATCTCAGATGAGGTGAATCAAGGCGCTTACCGGTTCGACGGCGGGGAACCGGCCGGAACAGAGCTTCCGGAAGAAGAACGGATCGCGGAAGAAGACGTGTCGCAGGAGAACATTATTGATTATCTCTTAAAGAAACATCCGGCGGTGAAGGGATGTTATGCGACTAACGGCGAGACGGCTGTATCCGTTGTGGAGGGGCTTGGGCGTCTGGATATGGAAGGGATAGCGGTGATTGGCTATGATGCGGACGAGGCTGAGGTCGCGGCGCTGAAGGAAGGAAAGATTGCCGGGCTGATCGTGCAGAACCCCTTTGGCATGGGGTACGCTTCGGTCATCGCAGCGTCCAGAGCATCTCTTGGCATGGCTAATGAAGCTTATATCGATACCGGGTATCTCTGGGTGACGAAGGAGAATATCGAGAGCAAGGAAGTACAGCAGATGCTGTATTGACCATAGAAAGAAAACAGTAGGAGGAAACAGGTAGATGAACAGGGAACAAGCACATGACATATTGATGAAATATATGAAGGGCGAGAATTATATCACGCATTCTTATGCGGTCGAGGCTATTATGCGGGGACTTGCCAAGCGGCTTGCGCCGGGAGACATAGAATACTGGGGGATCGTAGGGCTGCTTCACGACCTTGATGAGGAACAGTGCGACTGGCAGCATGACATGAGCGTGCACGGCCCGACTTCTGCAGAGATCCTGAAAAAGGAGGGCATCGAAGACAAGACGCTGTTCGACGCCATCTGCGCTCACAATCCGAAGAGCGGGATGAAGGCGAAGACGACGCTCCAGTATTCCATACTGGCGGCAGACCCCATGAGCGGGTTTGTTAAGGCGGTCGCACAGATCTATCCGGATAAGAAGGTCGCCAGCGTAAAGCACAAGTCCGTGATGAAGCGGTTTAACGAGCTGCGTTTTGCCAAGGGAGCCAACAGGGATTATATGGAGATGATCGAGTTTACGGGGCTGAGCCTTGATGACCTGATCGACGTGGCGCTGGAGGAAATGACGGCAATCGCGGACAAGCTGGGGCTGTAGGAGGCTGCCGGCCGCGGAGTGAGCATGTGTCTGCAGGAGGGCAAAAGCCGGCTGTGTGCGGGCAGATTCCGGCACGGCTTGAGGAAAGCCGCAGCGTTAGTAGAAAGAGATGAGAGGGAAAATGATGAAATATGATTATCTTATCGTGGGAGCCGGCCTTTATGGGGCCGTATTCGCCCATGAGGCAAAAAAGGCGGGGAGAAAGGTTCTGGTAATTGACCGGAGGAGCCATATCGCGGGAAATGTATACACGGAAGAGATTGCGGGCATCAATGTCCACAAGTATGGCGCTCATATCTTTCATACGAACAATAAAGAAGTATGGCAGTATGTGAACCAGTTTGCCGGATTCAACCGGTTTACCAACTCCCCTGTGGCGAACTACAGGGGAGAGCTATATTCACTCCCCTTCAATATGTATACTTTCAATAAGATGTGGGGCGTGGTGACGCCGGAAGAGGCGGCGGCCAAGATTGAGGAGCAGAGGCAGACGGCAGGTATCACCGATCCGAAAAACTTAGAGGAGCAGGCCATCAGCCTGGTCGGGACGGATATCTATGAAAAGCTGGTGAAGGGATATACCGAAAAGCAGTGGGGACGTCCGTGCAGTGAACTTCCGGCCTTTATCATCAAGAGGCTTCCGGTGCGCCTGACCTTTGACAACAATTACTTTAACGCTCTGTACCAGGGAATCCCGGAGGGCGGCTATACGAAGCTGGTATCGAATATGCTGGAAGGCGTGGAAGTGCGCCTGGGCGTGGATTATCTGGAAGATAAGGCCGGGCTTGACGCGCTGGCGGACAGGGTAGTGTATACCGGGGCTATCGATGCGTATTTCGGGTACAGGCTGGGCGTGTTGGAGTATCGTTCGGTGAGGTTTGAGACGGAGGTTCTTGACAAACCTAATTTCCAGGGCAATGCGGCGGTGAATTACACGGATTCCGAGACGCCGTGGACACGGATCATCGAGCATAAGTGGTTTGAGTTCGGTACACAGCCAAAGACCGTCATCAGCCGGGAGTACAGCTCGGAGTGGAGGGCGGGGGACGATCCCTACTATCCGGTCAATGACGAAAAGAATATGAAATTATATGAAGAATATAAAAAGTTATCGGCATCCGAAGAGAAAGTAATCTTCGGGGGGCGGCTCGGAGAGTACAGATATTATGATATGGACGCGGTGATCGCGTCGGCGCTTGACTGCTGTAAGGACAAACTGGGCAAATAAAAGGTTACAGAGTGAACAGTAACAATACATTGTAATTAAATAGTAAATTTGGTAAATTTAGTTGAATTTTAGGACTGCTTATGGTACGCTATATATAATTGCTTAATATTATAATAACAGACATGGTATAACATTATTTACTTTCACGGCATCAATGTACAGACGTTGTTCTTTGAAATAAAACATGTAAAGGCAGACCTGTTTCGAGATTTAAGAGCAATTTTCAACACGGAAACCAAGGCGGACATGAATGGATAAGAGCGTGTTTTATTCTGAGACTGTTTAAGGGCAGTGGGTGTAAAAGCAGACTCTTTTTTTGTGCAGCTTTTACCGGAATTAAATAGTGCTATCTGTGTGAAATCAAAATTATTAGAATATTTGGAGGAATATAACATGGAAGAGCAATTGATGTGGCAGGATCGGTTTAACATGGGCGTTGAGTGCATTGACAAGGAGCACCAGAAACTTTTTGGGATCATGAACAAGATGATCAGTTTCGGCGAGCGGCCGGAGAAACACCAGTGGATCTGCGATGAAGGGATTAAGTTTTTCAAAGCTCATGCGGTGAAGCATTTTGCCGAGGAAGAGGACTATATGTCATCGATCAGGTACGAGGGATACGCGACACACAAGAGATTACATGACAATTTCCGGGATGTTACGCTGCCGCAGCTTGAGTGGGAACTGGAGCAGACCGGGTACTCGGTGGCGGCTGTCAATCATTTTCTGGGCGTTTGTACGGGATGGCTGATCGGACATACGCTTACAGAGGATCTCGCCATCGTGGGAGAAGGAGAGAGCAAATGGGCAGAGCTTCTGCCGGAAGAAGAGCAGGCATCTATGGGAGAGGCGATCGTCCATCTGATCTATGACATGTTCCGGTTAAAGGCGCAGATCATCAGCATGCAGTACGGCGGGGAGAGGTTCGGAAACGGAATCTATTACCGGCTGAAGTACGAGACTGATGAAGGCGGGGAATGGGAGATCATTCTCATTTTTGAAGAGAGATTGCTGATCAATACTGTCGGCAAGATGGTGGATGCGAAGACGGACAAAATAAATTCTATGATCATCAATGCAACGAGATATACGGCAAGGCAGTTTGTGGAGAAGCTTAAAAGATATTTCCCGTCCGCGGACCTGCGCAAGATAAAGGAAGAAAGCCTGCTGAACTACGAGCAGTTCCAGCAGGTTCTTGAGAAGAAAAAGCTGCAGTTCAGCCTTCTGTTTGACACCGGCGCGGGATATTTTGCATTCTGCGTGAGCGCGCCGCATCTGCTGGAGAAGGGCATCGGCTCGAACATCAAGGCTGAGAACGCCATGTCAGAGATCGAAAAGTATCTTGCGCAAAATTTGGAGGAGAATGCGAGACAGCAGAAGAAAAAGAAAGTGCTCGTGGTGGATGATTCCGATCTTATGCGCCTGGCCATAAAGCAGCTTCTGGAGAATGATTATGAGGTCGGGCTTGCGCAGTCCGGTATGGCGGCGATCAGAAGCATCACCCTCAACAGGCCGGATCTTGTCCTTCTTGACTACGAGATGCCGGTCTGCGATGGCAGGCAGGTGCTGGATATGATACGGGCAGAGGAAGAGACTGCCGATATCCCGGTGATCTTCCTTACAGGACGGGGTGATAAGGAGAGTATCCAAAAGATTGTGCCGCTGAAGCCCGCGGGGTATCTCCTTAAGACCATGAAGCCTGAGGAGATAAAGAAAAGCGTGGATGATTTTTTTGAGAAACAGAAAGGTTAGACGCAGGGTGGACAGTAGCTTAAGGTTTGGAAAACTGCGGAGAAAACGCAATAAAGCCCTTGACAACGGTGTAAAATCGTAATAAACTAATCTAGCGTGCATGGAGATATATTATAGTGTCTCCATGCGCTGGTTCATACAGATGAATGCAACTTATTATTATCGTAGGAGGTGAAAAGAATGCCAACATTTAACCAGTTAGTAAAAAAAGGACGTCAGACAGCAGTTAAGAAGTCTACGGCTCCGGCACTTCAGAAAGGCTACAACTCTTTAAGAAAGAGAGCGACGGATGAGTCTGCTCCGCAGAAGAGAGGTGTGTGCACAGCAGTTAAGACCGCTACACCAAAGAAGCCTAACTCAGCATTGAGAAAGATTGCCAGAGTACGTCTTTCTAATGGTATCGAGGTGACAAGCTATATCCCGGGCGAAGGCCACAACCTTCAGGAGCATAGTGTTGTCCTTATTCGTGGAGGAAGAGTAAAAGACCTTCCAGGTACGCGTTACCATATCGTCAGAGGAACACTTGATACTGCAGGTGTTGCGAAGAGAAGACAGGCACGTTCCAAATACGGCGCAAAGAGGCCGAAAGACGCGAAAAAGTAAGCTCTTAGTAAGCGCAGGCTGTTAAGCGCCGCGCGGATTCAGAGATTACTTTGTTCTTCTGAGCGCAGTGGAGAAGAACTTTATTTTATTAAAAGATGTAATCACAAACAGAACTATGATTGAAGTAAGTTGCAGGGAATATAGATACAGACCGTATGCCCTGTGCACTACACAGTATCATTAGAACGACACATGTGAGTACCGATGAATTAATCAACATGTTTAAGGAGGGAAGAACCGTGCCACGTAAAGGACATACTCAGAAAAGAGACGTATTAGCGGATCCGTTATACAATAATAAAGTGGTAACAAAGCTTATCAATAACATTATGTTAGACGGTAAGAAGGGTGTTGCACAGAAGATTGTATACGGTGCGTTTGACAGAGTTGCAGAAAAGACCGATAAGCCGGCGATTGAAGTATTCGAGGAGGCGATGAACAATATCATGCCGCAGCTCGAAGTTAAGGCAAGACGTATTGGTGGTGCAACATACCAGGTGCCGATCGAAGTAAGGGCGGACAGAAGACAGGCGCTCGCACTTCGCTGGCTGACATTGTTCTCACGCAAACGCGGCGAGAAGACGATGCAGGAGAGATTGGCGAACGAGATTATGGATGCTGCCAACAACACTGGAGCAGCCGTAAAACGTAAAGAAGATATGCACAAGATGGCTGAAGCAAATAAAGCATTTGCTCACTACAGATTCTAGGAGGCAATAATGGCTGGAAGAGAATATCCATTAGAGAGAACAAGAAATATCGGTATTATGGCTCATATTGATGCCGGTAAGACTACACTCACAGAGCGTATTCTTTACTATACCGGTGTAAACTATAAGATCGGGGATACTCACGAAGGCACTGCTACCATGGACTGGATGGAGCAGGAGCAGGAAAGAGGTATCACGATTACTTCTGCAGCTACGACCTGTCACTGGACACTTGAGGAAGACGGGAAAGCGAAAGCGGGCGCCCCGGAGCACCGTATCAACATTATTGATACCCCGGGACACGTTGACTTTACTGTAGAGGTTGAGCGTTCTCTTCGCGTACTTGACGGAGCAGTAGGCGTGTTCTGCGCTAAGGGTGGTGTTGAGCCGCAGTCAGAGAATGTATGGCGTCAGGCTGACACCTACAATGTACCGAGAATGGCTTTCATCAACAAGATGGACATTCTGGGCGCAGATTTCTATAATGCTGTTGAGCAGATTAAGACAAGGCTTGGAAAGAATGCGATTTGTCTGCAACTGCCAATCGGCAAAGAGGATGATTTCAAAGGGATCATCGACTTGATGGAGATGAGGGCTTACATCTACAATGATGACAAGGGCGATGATATTTCTATCGTAGAGATTCCGGATGATATGAAAGATGATGCAGAGCTTTACCGCTCAGAGCTGGTAGAGAAGATCTGTGATTTAGATGATGATCTGATGATGCAGTATCTTGAGGGCGAGGAACCCTCCGTAGAGGAGATGAAGGCTGCACTTAGAAAAGCAACATGCGAATGTACGGCAGTTCCGGTATGCTGCGGTTCTGCTTACCGTAATAAAGGCGTACAGAAGCTTCTTGACGCTGTGCTGGAGTATATGCCTGCACCGACAGACATTCCTCCGATCCAGGGCGTTGACGCGGACGGCAATGATGTGGTAAGACATTCTTCCGATGAAGAGCCGTTCTCAGCTCTGGCGTTCAAGATCATGACAGACCCGTTTGTTGGAAAGCTGGCATATTTCCGGGTTTATTCCGGTACGATGAATTCCGGTTCCTATGTGCTGAATGCAACGAAGGGCAAGAAGGAGCGTGTAGGACGTATCCTTCAGATGCATGCCAATAAGAGACAGGAGCTTGATAAGGTATATTCCGGCGATATCGCGGCAGCGATCGGATTCAAGTTCACGACGACAGGTGATACGCTGTGTGCTGACCAGCATCCGGTAATCCTAGAGTCCATGGAGTTTCCGGAGCCGGTTATCGAGCTTGCAATCGAGCCTAAGACAAAGGCTTCTCAGGGCAAGCTTGGCGAGTCTCTTGCAAAGCTTGCAGAGGAAGACCCGACCTTCCGCGCGCACACTGACCAGGAGACAGGCCAGACGATTATCGCGGGAATGGGCGAGCTTCACCTTGAGATCATCGTAGACAGACTCCTGCGTGAGTTCAAGGTAGAGGCGAATGTAGGCGCACCTCAGGTTGCTTATAAGGAAGCATTTACAAAGGCAGTTGATGTTGACAGTAAGTACGCGAAGCAGTCCGGCGGACGTGGACAGTACGGACACTGTAAAGTTAAATTTGAGCCGATGGATGCCAATGGCGAAGAGCTGTTCAAGTTTGAATCCAGCGTAGTCGGCGGAGCGATCCCGAAGGAATATATCCCGAAGATCGGTGAAGGTATTGAGGAAGCTATGCAGGCAGGTATCCTTGGAGGATTCCCGGTTGTGGGTATCAAGGCAAATGTTTATGATGGTTCCTACCACGAGGTAGACTCCAGTGAAATGGCATTCCACATTGCAGGTTCCCTTGCATTTAAGGATGCCATGAAGAAGGCTGACCCGATACTTCTTGAGCCTATTATGAAGGTTGAAGTGACGATGCCGGAAGAGTATATGGGCGATGTTATCGGCGATATCAACTCACGGCGCGGACGTATCGAGGGTATGGATGACCTTGGCGGAGGAAAGATCGTGCGCGGATTCGTACCGCTTTCCGAGATGTTCGGTTATTCTACAGACCTTCGTTCCAGGACACAGGGACGCGGCAACTACTCCATGTTCTTTGAGAAATATGAGCCGGTACCGAAATCTGTGCAGGAAAAAGTACTGTCAAACAAAAATAGCTAATTAAATAAGAAAAGGCTTGAAAAACTATATGATTTGAAATATAATCAAAATTAGCCGAGTAAACGTATAATTAAAATATGCCATAAGTGGCATTGTATTTAAGGAGGATATTCATAATGGCAAAAGCTAAATTTGAAAGAACTAAACCACATTGTAATATTGGTACCATTGGCCACGTTGACCATGGTAAGACCACTCTTACAGCAGCGATTACAAAGGTTCTGTCTGAGAGAGTAGAAGGTAATGCAGCGGTAGCATTCGATAACATCGACAAGGCTCCGGAAGAGAGAGAGCGTGGAATCACGATTTCTACAGCCCACGTTGAGTATGAGACAGCTAACCGCCACTACGCACACGTTGACTGCCCGGGACATGCTGACTACGTTAAGAACATGATCACCGGTGCTGCTCAGATGGACGGCGCTATCCTCGTAGTAGCGGCTACAGACGGTGTTATGGCTCAGACAAAGGAGCACATCCTTCTGTCCCGTCAGGTAGGCGTTCCTTATATCGTAGTATTCATGAACAAGTGTGATATGGTAGACGATGAGGAGCTTCTTGAGTTAGTAGAGATGGAGATCACAGAGGTTCTTGAGGAGTATGAGTTCGAGGGATGCCCGATTATCCAGGGTTCTGCTCTGAAGGCTCTTGAGGATCCGCAGAGCGAGTGGGGCGACAAGATCATGGAGCTTATGGACACTGTTGATTCTTTTGTTCCGGATCCGCAGCGCGCTACAGACCAGCCGTTCCTTATGCCTGTAGAGGACGTATTCTCTATCACAGGACGTGGAACAGTTGCTACAGGTAGAGTAGAGCGTGGTACTCTCCATGTTAATGATGAAGTAGAGATTATCGGTATCCATGAGGATAAGAGAAAAACTGTTGTTACAGGTGTTGAGATGTTCCGTAAGCTGCTTGACGAGGCTCAGGCTGGTGATAACATCGGCGCTCTTCTCCGCGGCGTTCAGAGAACAGAGATCGAGAGAGGACAGTGTCTCGTTAAACCGGGTTCTGTAACATGCCATACAAAGTTCACAGGCCAGGTTTATGTATTGACAAAAGATGAGGGTGGCCGTCATACACCATTCTTTAACAACTATCGTCCGCAGTTCTACTTCAGAACAACAGACGTAACAGGTATCTGCAACCTTCCAGAGGGTATCGAGATGTGTATGCCTGGTGATAATGTAGAGATCACAGCAGAGTTGATTCATCCGGTAGCTATGGAGCAGGGTCTTCGTTTCGCGATCCGTGAGGGTGGACGTACAGTAGGTTCTGGTACTGTTGCTAAGATTATTGAGTAATCTGGATTAATGATTATGATGAGGGCTTTCCGTTTGTTTCGGAAAGCCTTTTTCGCTGATACATCAAATAATAAGTAACTGGCCATATCACTTGTCTGATTTTCCAGCCGCTGCGCTAGATTTTCTAGCCGTAGCCACAGCTACGCCGTCGAGAATCTGCCTTGTATCTGAAAAATTGTCCTGCGTGATATAGGCAGATACTTATTTTTCGATGTACTGTTGTAGACCATATGGATTGGCAGGAGGAGCTAAGATGGAAAGAGGACAGACACCCGGGAAGGATAAAAAATACAGGAGCATAGGGGGAAAGGTAGGGCGCGTTGTGGCCGTCATGCAGGTAGTTTCTTTTGTGCTGGCGCTGACGATCTGTGTCTTTATGTTCAAATCTCTGATAAAGAGGATGCAGGAGGAGCGCTGTACCAACGGCACGAACATACTTGCCCATGAGCTTGAGCGGCTGTCAGGCGGCGAAGATATGAATCAGCTTCTGGATGATCTGAAGAGTCGTATGGATTGTGAGTTTACGATTTTTGAAGGGGATACCCGGGCTTACAGTACGGTGACCAAGGATGGTGAGCGTGTAGTCGGTACAAAGCTTTCAGAAGAATTGAATGGCATCGTACTCGAGCAGGGAAAGACATATGTAGGTGAGGCGGACATACTGGGGGTCGAATATCTGTGTTCGTATGTTCCCACGAAGGGAGAGAACGGGCAGATCAATGGCCTGATCTTTGCGGGCATATCTATGGATGCGGCTAATAAGGAGACATTCAGCGTTGTTGTCTGGGCGACCGGACTGAGCCTGATCGCGATCGTTATATGTGCTGTATTTTTGGTTGGCTATCTGAAAAAACGGGTATCTGATCCGATGGCAGAGATTACCGAGGTGGCGAAGCGTCTGGAAAGGGGCGACTTGGGGCTTACCAGCGGAAAAGAGATTCAAGTCAGTGTGCATTCAGATGATGAGATCGGAGTGCTGGGAGAGATTTTTGAAGGCACGACCCAGCGTCTGCGGGCATATATCGGAGAGATCACCGAGGTGTTGGACTCTATTGCTAAAGGAAATCTGACGGGGAGTGTCAGACAGGAATATATGGGCGACTTCAAGTCGATCAGGACATCTCTTGACCGGATACAGGCGGGCCTGAACAGCACGATGGGGCAGATTGCCGCTAGTGCAGGGCAGGTGTCGGCCGGTTCGGACAATGTGTCAAGCAGCGCCCAGTCTATGGCTCAGGGAGCTACTGAGCAGGCAAGCTCTATTCAGCAGATATCCGCTACGATTGCGGACATTTCTGAGAGCGCCCAGAGGACATCGGTTGCTGCCGCGGAAGCGGGAGACTTTGTCAACCGGGCAGGGGCTCAGCTTGGCATCAGTATTGATTATGTCAAGGAATTGAATGAGGCAATGGACCGCATTTCCGGATCTTCACAGAAGATTGGAACAATTATTGCTACTATTGAGAATATCGCATTCCAGATCAATGTCCTCGCCCTGAACGCGGCGGTTGAGGCGGCACGGGCAGGCTCCGCAGGCAAGGGCTTTGCCGTAGTAGCTGACGAGGTCAGCAATCTGGCGTCCAAATCTGAGGAGGCTACCAAGGCGACCAAAGAGCTTATCGAGAGCTCTATCGCTACAGTTGCCGAGGGCGGCGACGCGGTGAACCGGGTTACGGAGTCTCTGGAGAAGACGAATCAGCTTGCCGGGAATGTGACCACGAAGATGGCATTGGTCGTAGAGGCTGTGGAAAAGCAGACAAGAGCGATCGAGCAGGTTACGGACGGTATCGGACAGATTTCAAGCGTTGTTCAGACCAATTCAGCGACCAGCGAGGAATGTGCTGCCGCCAGCGAGCAGTTATCCTCTCAGGCAGGGCTGCTTAAGAACCTGATGAGTTCTTTTGAGTTGAACGGTATCAGAAGATAGGCGGTTATATAAGATAAGGCGCAGGCTGTCAGCCTGCGCCCGTTGTATTTAACAAATTAATCCTGTTCGGTTATTCAGAACCATCATCCCCGGTATCCCCGTCGTGACCGTTCTGCAGCGGGTCGTCGTCATCGGCATCTCCGTCGTGACCGTTCTGCAGCGGGTCATCGTCGTCCGCATTAGAGAGATCTCCCGATTCATCGGAACCAGCGATATCTTCCGGGTCATCATCGCTTTGTGGTGTCAGCGTATCTTCAGTGCTATCGTCTGCGGTATCTTCCGATTCGGAATCCTCGGTGTTATCCTCCGAGGCATCTTCTGTATCATTACCGCCGAAGAGTCCCTTGAAGAAATTGGCGATCTTGTCGAAGAAGCCTTCGCCTTCATCAGAACTTACCTTGTCCTTGATGTCATCCAACGTGCTGTCGATCACTGCATTATCACCCAGAATATTATCGTTGGTGCTGTTGATGATGCCGCCCTTATCATCCCCGCCGAAGAAACCGGATATGGTGCTGACAAGCTTTGAGAAGAAGCCTTCTTCTTTTCCTTCCAGATTTTCCAGTGTTTTCTTAAGCGCCTTAACATCATAATCGTACTGGGCGATATTCTGCATCAGGGAGACGATCTGCGCGATCTGCTCGTCGGTCAGGTCGATGCCGGAACTATTGGCAACAGACTGTACGGTGTCCTGGATCTCTCCTTCATCGGTCAGATTCTCTTCGATAACCTCCTGCTTTACCTGGTTCATCAGGTCAGAGGCCGGCTGCTGGCCGATCTCGCCGGCAAGCTCTCCGGTAGTGACAAGCTCCTCTGTAGCAGCGGCTTTCTGGTCTTCACTCAGCTCTTCGCCGCTGGCAGACTCATAAGCCATCATGATCCCTGTCAGAGCGCCTGTTCCCGACACCTCGATTGGGGATGCCGCGACGACGTTGCAGTTCTCGACGCCGGAGGTGAGCAGGGTGCTGGCGATCATGGAGCTTGTTACAAAGGTAAGGTTCGCAACCTTCACCTGGATCCCGCCTTTTTCCGTAGGCTCAACATAAGAACAGCTGTAAGTTCTCTTGCCGATCTGTGCTTCGCTGGCGATGCCTTCCATATATTTGCGCTCATCCTGATTGGTGACTTCGATCGTGTCAACCTCCTTGGCCGTTGTCCCGAAATATTCGTACATGGAAGTCTTCTGTTCATCAGACAGATTCGCTCCCAGGGTGACAACCTTAGAACTGTCGGCCCTTACGGCCATCGGCAGACCGGTGCAGATCAGCGCCGCTGCCAGGACGGCCGAGAGGCTTTTCCTCATACAGCGCGAAGCGCGCTGCGGTGCTTTCAACTTGATTTTTTTCATACTAAACTCCCCTTTATTGATTCTTTTGGTAAACCTGACTCCCCGTAATTTATCCCATATCAGAAAGAGTTACATTTACTCATTCATAATATAGCACAGGCACTTTAGTTTGAAAAGGAAAACCGTCTTAACAATTTCTGAATATTTTTTGTAGATGTCGCTCAAGAGTGGTATCTTCCATCACGCCCTGAAGCTCGCCCAACAGCCTGCCATTCTGGAAAAAGGCAAATGTAGGGACGATAGACGCGTTGTATTGCTCAGCCAGCCCTGGCGATTCGTCCACTTCGACCTCGCAGAACAGGATGCGCTTTTTGTATGCTGTCTCTATATCTTCTACGAGCGGCTTCATCATCGCGCATTTGCCGCACCACGCGGCATAAAACATGACTACGACAGGCAGACGGTTTCTCTTTATTTCCGCAGAAAAATCATTTGCTGTAAGATGCAGCATGTATCTCAACCTTTCTTATTTGTTCCGGAAGTTTATATTAGAATTCAATATCTCGCAAACCTCCCGGAGAGAGCTTGTGATACAGCAGAACCTGCATTTGCGGCGCTTTTTAAAATAGGCGGATCTGTAGCATCTGCGGCGCCATTTTTTCATGAATCCCAGTTTCATAAAAGCCTCCGGAAATCTCTATTCCCTACTATTATATGCAGCTTTAGGGCTTAGATTTACGTGTTGCAGTTAATTTGCAGATGGGATTGCCAAGGGAGGAGAACCTTTCCTCATATTCAGTCATCACATTGCCCCTGTTCATGAGACTGTCGCGGTGCAGGTCATAGGTGCAGGCCGTAATCGTCCAAGTGTCGGAGGCGTTAAGCTCTTCCACGGAGAAATCAAATAGCCCCCGGTTGTCTGTCTTGAATTCTACCTGCCCGTCTGATGAGAGTATGCGGTCATAGCGGGAAAAATATTCTTTTGAGGTGAGGCGCCTCCTGGCGTGGCGCGCCTTTGGCCACGGGTCAGAGAAATTAAGGTAGATGCGCCTGACCTCTCCGGGCGAGAAGATACCCGGAAGCTCTGCGGCATCAATGCAGAGGAAACGCAGGTTGTTCGCCTCGGGAAGCTCATCCAGCTTTTCTACGGCTCTTAACAGAACGCTGGAATAGCGCTCGATGCCGATGTAATTGATCTGCGGATTCTGCTTAGCCAGAGCCAGAAGAAACTGCCCCTTGCCCATGCCGATCTCGATGTGTACAGGGTGTCCGTTCTGAAAAATGTCCGCGCTCCATCTCCCGCGGATTTTATCCGGCTCTTTTATGACAAGAGGACAGGCGTCAAGGACAGCGTCCGCCCTTGGAATATTTCTTAATCTCATATCAGGGTCTCCTTATTATTTAAAAATATCAGTATTTTCGGATACAAGTTTAACCTGTTTGTCTGAAGAAGTCAAACGGTCTTTTGCCAGTAAGGCTCCTGACCGCTTCGGGCTTTGCGGCCGGCCGGGAGAGCGTGCCCTTTCGGACGTATTTTCCTGTCTTGTAATATTGTCTAAAAAAGAGTATAAAATTGCACAAAAACAATAAAAATTTTATTAAATATTACTATGGAAATTTGCAAAAAAAGGAGTATTATTGATAGCGTAGGTTTGACTATTTTGTACAGAAGGTGGATGGGGGTGTCATATGGACTCGATTATTAAGAGACTTGCAGAGATTGAGGAGACAGCGGAGGCAATCGTTGAGAATGCCGAGAAGCAGAAATTCGAGGAAGAGAGAAAGATTCAGGCGCAGCGGGACGAATTTGACCGGAAGCTGAATGAGGAAGTGAAGCAGCAGTTGGAGACCATCCGGGCTGAGGGCAGTAAGAAGATGGAGCAGGTGCTTGGTGAGGAACGTAAAAAGCACAGGGATACGATTGATAATCTGGAAGCGGAATTTGCGCAGCACCATACAGAATATGCGAAAGCAATTTTGAAGCAGATATTAGAGGTGTAGGCTTATGGGGAATCTTAGGACGTACAGCGGTATTACGACGAAGGTGCGCGCCATGCAGGCAAAGCTTCTGACAGATGCGGATTACGAGAGCATCGCGAATCTTAAATCTGTTCCGGAAGTGATAGAGTACCTGAAGGAGAAGCCGGCGTACACGAAATATATTAACCGGATGGACACCGCCCTCTACCACAGGGGGAATGTGGAAAAGGTCCTGTCGCAGTCATTTTACGACGATTATACGAAGATCTTCCGGTTTGTGGGCATGGGGCAGAAGAAGTTCCTGAAGATATACTGGAAAAGATATGAGATCGATCTGATAAACTACTGCCTCAGGATCGTGTTTAACCACTATGATGTTCCGTTCGACATTGATTATAAAAAAGAGGTATTTGACAAATATTCCCAGTTGTCTGTCAGTAAACTGGTAGTGTCGAAGAATATTGAAGAGCTGATCGATAATCTCAAGGGTACAGAGTATTACTCGCCGCTCCAGACGCTTAGGGAATCAGGCGCGGCTACCTTGTATGACTATGACCTGACACTGGAGCTTTACTACTTTTCCATGATGTGGCGGGAGGAAAAGCGGTTGCTTAAGGGGAAGGAGAGGGAGATGTTCATCAAGGATTACGGGATGCAGATCGACCTTACCAACCTCCAGTGGATCTACCGGGCGAAGAAGTATTATAATATGCTGCCGCCGGATATCTACACGATGATGATCCCGATCCAGTACCGGTTCAGCAAAGAGGAGTTCAAGGCGCTGGTGGAAGCGCCTACCGTCGATGAATTTATCAAACAGGTGGATCTTACGAGATACGGCAGAAAGCTTTCGTTTGACGAAGGGCAGCTGCTTGAGCGCCAGTGCAGGGAGATCCTGAAGGCGGCGTATCTGTCAGACAGGCGGCATAATCCGTATTCGGTCGCCACGATCAACGCCTATCTGTTTTTGAAAGAAGGAGAGATCCGGAAAATAATAAGTGCGCTTGAATGTATTCGCTACGGCTTATCTTCAAGAGATATATCAGGATACTTAGGAGGTGTGACGCAATGATTGTAAAGATGAAGTTTCTCAGCATCAGCGGTCCGAGGACAGACATTGACCGCGTGTGCGATGTGTATTTGTCCAAATACGCAATGCAGCTTGAGAATGCGATTACAGAGCTTCGGACAACAGACAATCTTCTGCCGTTTGTCGAGGTGAATCCATACAAAGAGCCGCTGGCAAGGACGGAGCAGTTCGTATCCCTTTTGGAGGGAAAAGACAGCGAGGTAGACCGCTCGCTCTCAACAGAGGATATGCTTTCACTCGTCCGCGAAATTAACAGCAGCTATGTGGATCTGCAGGAGAGGAAGGAACTGTTAAAGAAGAAAAAGGATCTGCTGACGGAGAAGTTCAGCATACTGGAGCCCTTTGGGTCTATGGACCTGGAGCTTGAGAAGGTGCTGCATTACAAGTATATGCAGGTGCGGTTCGGACGGATGGGCATAGATTATTACCAGAGGCTGGGGAAATATCTGTATGACGAGCTGGACGCAGTCTTTATCGAGGCGGCGCAGAACGAGAACTATGTGTACGGCTGCTATTTTGCGGCTAATGCGGATGTGGGGAAGGCAGACGCCATCTTCCGGTCCCTGCACTTTGAACGGATCCGTATTCCGATGGAGTACATCGGTACGCCGGAGGAAGCGTGCACGAGCCTTCGGAACGATATCAAAGAGACGACAAGGAAGATCGACGAGGTAAAGGGTGAGATAAAGAAGCTGGTAGCCAGCCATGCACCGCAGCTTCTGGGAACGCAGAAGCGCCTGCAGGAGCTTTCCAACAACTTTGATGTCCGAAGGTCAGCCGCCAGGGTCAACGGTGATGAGCGGGAGGATAACTATATTCTCTGCGGCTGGATGAGCGAGGAAAATGTTGAGAAGCTTCTGAAGGAAACGAAGAACGATAACCGTGTATTTATCGTGGTAGAGGAAGACCGGGAGAAGTTCTTCGGCGATCCGCCCACAGAGCTTAAGAATCCGAAGCTTTTTAAGCCTTTTGAGATGTTTATCCGGATGTACGGGCTGCCTTCCCACAATGAGATGGACCCGACGGTTTTCGTGGCGCTGACTTATACCTTTATCTTTGGGGCGATGTTCGGAGATGTAGGGCAGGGGCTCTGCCTGTTCGTTGGGGGAGGCATTTTGTACCTTACGAAGAAGATGAACCTTGCGGGGATTATCTCTATCGCCGGATTATTTTCCACATTTTTCGGCTTTATGTTCGGCAGTATCTTCGGATTCGAGGAAATCATAGAGGCCCGGTGGCTTAGGCCGACGGAAGCGATGACAGAACTGCCGTTTATCGGGCAGCTCAATACGGTGTTTGTGATCGCGATCGCATTTGGAATGGCCCTCAATATACTGGTGATGATCTTCCAGATCGTCAACGCAGCGCGCGCCCATGACACGGGAAATATATGGTTTTCCCACAACGGTGTGGCAGGGCTTGTGTTCTACGGATTTTTGATCGCCACGATCGTGTTGTATATGACAGGGCATAAGACGCCGGGAAATGCAATGCTTGTCCTATTCCTCGGTGTGCCTGTGCTTTTGTTCCTGTTTAAGGAGCCGCTTACCAATCTGGTGGAGAAAAAGCACAAGAAGATGGAAGAGAGCAAAGGAATGTTCCTAATCCAGGGATTTTTCGAACTGTTTGAGACGATGTTAAGCTATTTTTCCAACACCATTTCCTATGTGCGTATCGGTGCATTTGCGGTCAGCCATGCGGCCATGATGGAGGTTGTGCTTATGCTGTCGGGAGTGACGGCGGGCCATACGAACTGGATCGGGGTTGTTGTCGGAAATATTATTGTATGTGCCCTGGAAGGGCTGGTTGTGGGGATACAGGTATTGAGGCTTGAGTATTATGAGCTGTTCAGCCGTTTTTACAGCGGTTCCGGACGGGAATTCAAGCCATTCAACAACCAGAGCAAAGATAGGAAATAAAAAGACATAAGAGTCAATATAAGGAGGATGAAAATCATGACACTGACAGTAAAATTATTATTAATCGCAGCTTTAATTCTTAGCATTATTATTCCGTTCGGCTATTTCCTGATTGGGGAAAAGAACAAAAAGCGTTATAAAAAGACACTGGCAACGAACGTATTTTTCTTCTTCGGAGCATTTCTCGTTGCAGGGATTATGTTATTTGCAGGTGCGCCGGTGCAGGCGGCAGAAACGGCAGGCGCGGCGTCTAACGCAACCGGATTCGGCTATCTGGCAGCGGCTCTTTCTACCGGGCTTTCCTGTGTGGGCGGCGGTATCGCCGTAGCAAGTGCGGCAAGCGCGGCGCTTGGAGCGATCAGCGAGGATCCAAGTGCCCTTGGTAAATCTCTGATCTTCGTAGGTCTTGCGGAAGGTGTGTGTCTTTATGGATTGATTATTTCTTTCATGATTATAGGTAGGTTGTAAGATGAAGATGTATCTGATTAGTGATAATGTCGATACGCTTACCGGTATGCGCCTTGCGGGAGTTGACGGCGTGGTAGTCCATGAGCGTGAGGAGCTTCGCAAAGAGCTGGAGACGGTCATGGATGATAAAAGTGTGGGGATCATCCTTCTGACGGAGAAGTTCGGAAGAGAGTTCCCGGATCTCATCGACGAGATCAAGCTGGAGCGTCCGTTCCCGCTTCTGATTGAGATCCCGGACAGACACGGTACCGGCCGTAAGAAAGATTTTATCACGTCTTATGTAAATGAAGCTATCGGATTAAAACTGTAAAAAAGAAGGTGACACGCATGACTATAGAAGAAAAAATTGCGCGTCTGCAGTCGTCTGCCATGACAGAAGCCAGGGCGCAGGGCAATACGATTATCTGGCAGCATAAAAAAGCTCTGATGGCCATCTATGAGCAGCATGAAACAGAGGCTAAGAGACAGGCAGAGATCAGGATCAAGGCAGAGCAGACGAACATCAGGCATCAGCTTAACATGTCGGCCTCCAAAGCGCAGCTTGACATGAAGCAGGAATACGGGAAGACGCAGAAGAGGCTGAAGAAACAATTATTCCGTGAGGTAGAAGAGATTCTTATAGATTATATGAAGACAGAGGATTACAAGCGTCTTTTGGTACAATATATTGAGAATGCCGCAAAGTTCGCAGGCGGCGCAGCGATGACCATATACATCAACCCGACGGATGCGGATAAGAAAGAGTACTTAGAGGAGCATACGGGAGTTACGGTTACCGTGAGCAAGGAAGACTTTGTAGGCGGTATCCGCACGGTGGTCCATGAGAGGAATATCCTGATCGACCATGCCTTTAAGGGCGCGATCGAGCGGGAATACCAGAAGTTTGTATTCGGAGGAGGTACGGGAATTGGATAGCAGAAAAATTGAAGCGATATACGGCATTAACGGTCCCGTCATCTACCTGAAAGGGAAGACCGGATTCAAGATGTCTGAGATGGTTCATGTCGGAAAGGAAAAGCTTGTGGGGGAGGTCATCTCCCTTGACAAGGATGTGACGACGATCCAGGTCTATGAGGAGACCTCCGGGCTTAAGCCGGGAGAGGAGGTTGTGGCGACAGGCGATGCAGTGTCAGTTACATTGGCTCCCGGGATTCTCAACAATATTTTCGACGGAATCGAGCGGCCCTTAGAGAAGATCGGTGAGAGCGGCGGGGCATTTATCACAAGAGGCGTCAGTGTGGATTCCCTGGATACGGAGAAGCTCTGGGATACCCATATAACGGTGTCCGAGGGAGAATTTTTACACGGCGGGACGATATTTGCCGAGGTGCCGGAGACACGCGCCATCGTCCACAAATGCATGATCCCGCCCCAAGTGGAGGGAACGGTTGTGGAGATCAAGCCGGACGGGCAGTACACGATCAATGATACGCTGCTTGTCTTAGAGCTTCCTGACGGAAGCAAAAAAGAGATTACCATGACCCAGCACTGGCCGATCCGTGTGCCAAGGCCGGTGCATAAGAGGTATCCGGCCAGTATCCCCCTTGTCACCGGACAGCGTATCCTGGATACTATGTTCCCCATCGCTAAGGGCGGGACAGCGGCTATTCCGGGCGGATTCGGGACAGGGAAGACCATGACCCAGCACCAGATTGCCAAGTGGTCTGACGCGGATATCATCATCTATATCGGATGCGGGGAGCGCGGCAATGAGATGACTCAGGTTCTTGAGGAGTTCGGCGAGCTGGTAGACCCGAAGTCGGGGAATCCTCTGATGGACCGGACGACGCTGATCGCCAACACGTCCAATATGCCGGTGGCGGCCCGTGAAGCGTCCATATACACCGGGCTTACATTGGCGGAGTATTATCGTGATATGGGCTATGATGTGGCGATCATGGCGGACTCTACTTCGAGATGGGCGGAGGCTCTCCGTGAGCTGTCCGGGCGTCTGGAGGAGATGCCTGCGGAGGAAGGTTTCCCGGCGTATCTGGCGTCAAGGCTGTCTGCGTTCTACGAGCGGGCAGGGATGATGCAGACCTTAAACGGCGAGACCGGTTCTGTGTCGATCATCGGAGCGGTATCTCCGCAGGGCGGCGATTTCTCCGAGCCGGTGACGCAGAATACGAAGCGATTCGTCCGGTGCTTCTGGGGACTTGACAAATCCCTGGCGTATGCCAGGCATTTCCCGGCGATTCACTGGCTTACCAGCTACAGCGAGTACTTAAACGACTTGGGCGGGTGGTACTCAGACAACGTATCGCCGAAATTCCTGGATTACCGGAACCGGATCATGTCTATCTTAAGCCAGGAGAACAGCCTGATGGAGATCGTTAAGCTGATCGGTGCGGATGTGCTTCCGGACGACCAGAAGCTGACCCTTGAGATCGCGAAGGTCATCCGTCTGGGATTCCTGCAGCAGAACGCTTTCCACAAGGATGACACCTGTGTATCCATGGAAAAGCAGTTCAAGATGATGGATGTTATCCTCTACCTGTTCAAGACCTGCCGGAAGCTGATCGCTATGGGGATGCCTATGTCCATACTGAAATCCGAGGGCATTTTCGAGAAGGTGATCGCCATAAAGTACGATGTACCCAATGACAACCTGCAGATGTTAGACATGTATAAGCTGCATATTGATGAATATTATAATAAGATCATCGAGAAGAATGCGTAAGGGAGGAGTGTTAATATGGCAATAGAATATCTTGGACTCAGCAATATTAACGGGCCTCTTGTGGTGCTTGAGGGCGTGCAGGAAGCATTTTTCGATGAGATTGTTGAGTTTGTTGTAGATGGAAATATTAAAAAAATGGGCCGTATCGTGGAGCTTGACAACGAGCGGGCGGTCATTCAGGTATTCGAAGGGACGGAGAATATGTCTCTGCAGAATACCCATACGAAGCTTACCGGGCATCCGATGGAGGTGCCGGTATCAGCGGATATGCTGGGCCGGACCTTCAATGGAGTGGGCGTGCCGATCGATGGACTCGGTTCGGTGATGGCAGAGGAGCGCCGCAATGTAAACGGCCTGCCCTTAAATCCGGTAAAAAGAGAGTACCCGAGGAACTATATCCGCACAGGAATCTCGGCGATCGACGGCCTGACCACGCTGATCCGCGGCCAGAAGCTCCCAATCTTTTCTGGAAACGGACTGCCTCACGACCAGCTTGCGGCGCAGATTGTAAAGCAGGCGTCGCTAGGAGATGATTCAGAGGAAGAATTTGCGATTGTATTCGGAGCCATGGGCGTAAAGCATGATGTGGCAGAGTTTTTCCGCAAGACCTTTGAGGAGAGCGGCGTGTCCGATCATGTGTGTATGTTCCTTAATCTGGCTAACGACCCGGTGGTGGAGCGTCTGATCACACCGAAGGTTGCCCTGACGGTTGCAGAGTATCTTGCCTTTGAGTGCAACATGCATATCCTTGTTATCCTGACAGATATGACGTCCTTCGCGGAGGCCATGCGTGAGGTGTCCTCATCAAGAGGGGAGATCCCTTCAAGAAAGGGTTATCCGGGATATCTGTACAGTGAGCTTGCTACAATCTATGAACGTGCAGGGATCGTGGAGGATTCCCTTGGTTCTGTGACGCAGCTTCCGATCCTCACGATGCCTAATGACGATATCACCCATCCGATCCCCGATCTGACCGGGTATATTACGGAGGGGCAGATCGTACTGGATAGGAATCTGCACGGGCAGTCGGTCTATCCGCCCATCAGTATCCTGCCGTCACTGTCAAGATTGATGAAGGACGGCATCGGCGCGGGCTATACAAGAGAGGATCACCAGAGTCTTGCAAACCAGCTCTTTTCCGCTTATGCAAAGGTAGGGGAAGCAAGAAATCTTGCCTCCGTTATCGGTGAGGATGAACTGTCGCCTTTAGATAAAAAATACCTGCAGTTCGGTATAGAATTCGAGAAACGCTACATCGGCCAGGGACCGACAGAAAACCGGAGCATAGAGCAGACGCTGAACCTCGGCTGGGAATTACTGCATCTCCTCCCGAGAGAAGAATTAGACCGAATCGACACAAAGCTGCTTGATATATACTATCCAAGTGAAGAACCGCTGGGCGCAGCAGCGTTCGAATAAGCGCGTGCGCATATACGAACGTCGATATGACCAGCTTCGACGAGACTGAGCAGCGTATGCTGCGAAGTCTCGTCGAGAGAGCCGCCGGCTCGGAGGTTCGAAACGATAAGTTTATGAAAGAAAGGAAGGTGTCGTATGGATCCGCGGGAGTTTCCGACAAAAGGTAATTTGATGCTTGCAAAGAACTCGCTGGTGCTTGCCCGTCAGGGCTATGAGCTGATGGATAAGAAGAGGAACATCCTTCTGAAAGAGCTGATGAGTCTGATCAGCGAGGCGAAAGATATACAGGAACAGATAGATACAACATTTACCCGTGCGTACATGTGTCTGCAGCACGCCAATATCGATATGGGCATCAGCAAGGTCCAGGAGCTGGCGTTTACGGTGCCGATTGAGGATTCCATCGTCATCCAGACGCGCAGCATCATGGGAACTGAGATTCCCCATGTCAAGTACGATTCCGAGCAGAACAAGCTGACGTACTCCTTCGGGAGCACAGGGGAATCTATCGATATAGCAAGAGAAGCGTTCCGCGAGGTGAAGGAGCTGACGGTGAAGCTGTCCACGGTGGAAAATTCAGCCTACCGCCTGGCTGCCAACATCAAGAAAACGCAGAAACGGGCGAACGCCTTAAAAAATATTACAATCCCCATGTATACCAATCTGGTCTATACCATCAACAACGCGCTGGAAGAAAAAGAGCGTGAAGAGTTTACCAGGCTGAAGGTGATAAAGAAGATGCAGGGAAAGTAAAGAAGAAGATAAAAGATGCCGTGATGTCAAAGGGCTTTGATGTCATGGCATTTAATGTTTCCCGATAACGGGATAAGGAAATAGGCAGTCTTCCGGCAACGGAGCCATGGACGGAACAGTAACCCGGCGCCGTGCTTAAAGAATACTTAAGAATGTTCCTTCTTGTATGCCGGGATAATATATAATATACTGAGAACATCATCGTAACATAAAAGGAGGCATAAGATGAAATGTAATTTTTGCAGGGAAGAGATTCCTGAGGGAACAAAGACGTGCCCGCTATGCGGATCGCCGATAAATGATAAAGGAACACTGCCGGGACAAAACGCAGCTTTTGCCAGCCAGCCGGTGATAAACGGTACGCTGTATCTTGTATTGTCGGTACTGGCGACTTTGCTTTGCTGCCTTCCGTTTGGAATCATCGGGATTGTATTCTCAAGCAGAATTAATTCCCAGCAGAATGGCGGGGATTATGAAGGCGCCCGAACATCTGCAAGGATGGCAACAATATTTCTGACGCTGTCGCTGGTGCTTGGACTGGTGGCAGGCTGTGTTGCAGCAGGATTATATGCATTTATCGATAATGAAGATGATAATTTTTATGAGCTGACGGATTATTCCGAGGATATACAAACGGCGCCGGAAGGCGGGGAGGACGGCGCGGACGGTGATCTGGACGGGCTTGTGGGAGAGGTAAAGCCGGCAAAGCAGAAGGCAAAGCTGGGGGAGAAATGGAATTCATATACCGTTCAGATCAATGACAAAGTGATCACTCTTCCGTGTGAATATAAGGATTTAGCGGCGGCGGGAATGTCTATAGATGAGAGCCTTGGGCTGGATAATGACGGCATGGTAGCAGGCGGAGGATATTTGATCGGGGCTCTGGCAGATGCAAAGGGGAATTCGATGACGGCAGAATTTATCAATCCTGACGACACAAAGAAAAAAGCACAGGAGTGCCTGGTCGGCGGGATTACCGTTGGTGAATATGACCTGAAGGATAGTGAGTTCAAGGTGGCATTACCCGGCGGAATACAGATCGGAGCTTCAAAAGAAGAAGTTACTGAGAAATACGGTGAACCGGAGGAGACATACGAGGGAGACAATCTTCATGTATTTACATGGAATGAATCGGAAATGTTTTTTTCGACTGTCGAAGCTGACTTCGATTCCAAAAGCGGGAAGCTGGTTCAGATATCCATGAAAAATTATGGAAGTGAAAATGTGATTGAAAATTAAAAAATACTTGACAGTCCGGGTGTTTTATGTTTATAATAATACTCGGACTTACGGTATGGAGAAGTACCCAAGCTGGCCGAAGGGGCTCCCCTGGAAAGGGAGTAGGTCGTTAATAGCGGCGCGAGGGTTCAAATCCCTCCTTCTCCGTTCATTGAACCCAAGAAGAATCCGGATTAATATCCGGATTTTTTATATTTCGACGGGTTAAAGGAAAGTTCTGATCTGGAGGGGGAAGTAATGAATGATAAAATCATCATCTGCGGCGGTAACGGTGCCGGGAAAAGTACACTGGGGAGATCTCTGGCCGGGGAACTGGGGTATCTATTTCTAGATATTGAAGATTATTATTTCGCAGGAAGCTGTCCGGATTACCTTTATGGAGAGGCGAGAACAAAGGAAGAGGTCGGCCGCTTGCTGTTGCAGGATATGAGAATGCACGGAAAGTTCATCCTTGCAGCGACAAAGGGAGACTATGGTGCCGAAGCTGAGTCGATGTTCACCCATGCAGTATATGTCTCTGTTCCAAGAGAGATTCGGATTGAACGGGTCAGGAATCGTTCTTTTGGGAGATTCGGCAGTCGGATTCTTCCCGGCGGCGATTTATATGATAAGGAAGAGCAGTTTTTTGATATGGTCAGAAACCGTTCGGAAAAAGAGCTGACAAACTGGATCGATTCTCTTTCTGTTCCGGTTATTCATGCAGATGGGACAAAGCCGGTGGCTTATAATGTTGAGATTATTATGAATTTATTGGGCGATGCATCCATCTGAATATTGAAGGAAACCTTGCTAACCTGTTGCCGCTTCAGGCAAAACAGTAAATAGTAACGTATACTTGTACAAAAAGATACTGCTTTGTCTTTGCAAATGCTCTGAAATGAAGCTTATATTTTGTATAAGCGGTGAATAAAGGGCACAAAATATAGTGCCCAAGAAAATAATGTAAAAAAAGGGAAAAAAAGATAGAAAAAAGTATTGACATAGAGGATAAAAGCTGATATTATAAATTTCGCTGCGGCGGACGCGGCGGTTTCCAAGGAAGAAAGCACAGGGTTTTATCCCATGCAGAAAACTGACGGGAACAAAAAATAAAAAAGATATCAAAAAAGGTATTGACAAAGAGATACAGACATGATATCATATATGAGCTGTCGCTGAGACGGCAAGCAAACAGAAAGAACCTTGAT
>CAJTDK010000006.1 GCA_910575105.1 Lachnospiraceae bacterium | reverse complement strand
CACAAGAACCTTGACATCTGAAGAAGCCTAAAACCATAGTTATAGGGATAGTCTGCCCTTTTTTAGGGCTCTTTGTAGGTATTTCTATGCTGGAAGCAGTCTAAAGGTGTTTTCAGAGGTTCTTATAGTGCCATGAATAATTCAGGTTAAAGCAATAATATATTTTTGATAATCATAGAGGATGCCTGTTACTGTTCATGGGCCAGGAATGCGCACTGGACGCACTTTTCGTGAAGTAACGGATGCGCAGATTGCAGAACAGGATGAAAAAATATGGTAAAAATGCCCGGAAGAAGGACACGTGACCTTTTCATGTATGTAAGTATGGGATAAAATATAAGCAGTTTCAAGGGGAAACATGTTGCAAAGTGTATAAAAATGAGGAAAAGAATATGGGTGACAATCATCTGGACAACGTATTGCCGTTTCTAAAACGAATTGATAAAGAGAGACGTGATCAGTTTTATGTCTATTTCAAAAGTGCACCGCTCTGGCTTCTTGACAGCTTTTCTATTGAAAAAATGGAAAAAGGGAAGATTTTTATCAGGGAAGGGAACCCGGTAGACGTTATTTATTTTATCGGCGACGGGCTGATCAAGGCGACGGATTACCGGATCTATGGTATTAAATTTGATTTTATCCTCTTTACGGATGTCTATGCGTACGGAGGCATGGAAGTGATCATGGGTCTCCAGAAATATCAGACGTCCATGCAGACGGTAACAGATTGTACCGTATTAAAGATTCCCAGGGCGCAGTTTGCCAGATGGATGAAGACGGATATTCTTGCACTGCGGCATGAATCCAAGTTAATGGGTGAATATCTTTTAGAACAGGCACGCAGCATCAGGGCCTTTTTGTTCCTGCAGGGCGCTGACCGTCTGGCCATGCTGATTACCAACAGGTATAGAAAATTTGCAGTTGACGGAGTGTTAAAGCTGAATAATGACAGGCAGGAGCTGTCTGATTATACAGGGTTAAGCGTAAAAACCATTACCAGATCCGTAAAAAAGCTTGAGAAGGAAGGCGTGATCACAAAACAGCGTAACCGCATCCTAGTCGATCACAGACAGTACATAAAGATGAAAGAAAATCTGTCGCAGATTCTTTCAGAAGAGGATTAGAATGATGCTTTTTGTGCGGCAATGTATATACATATCATCGTCTGCCGGTTTGCGAACAAAGCAATTGGTTACACATTGCTTTTGTATAAAATTTATATGTACAAGGAGGAGCAGTCATGCAGAATTATTCAGGAGAAGAGGGATTACAGTATCATTTACAGATCAGACCCGGCGACGTGGGGCGTTATGTGATCTTACCGGGCGATCCCAAAAGATGTGCCAAAATTGCAAAGCATTTTGACGATGCGCAGCTAGTGGCGGACAGCAGGGAGTATGTGACTTACACAGGGTATTTAGAGGGAGAAAAAGTAAGTGTTACCTCTACAGGCATCGGCGGGCCGTCTGCATCTATCGCACTGGAAGAATTAGTGCTTTGCGGCGCGGACACCTTTATCCGTGTAGGGACATGCGGGGGCATTGACCTTGAAGTGAAGGGCGGAGACGTCGTCGTCTCTACAGGTGCGGTCAGGATGGAAGGTACGAGCCGCGAATATGCGCCGATCGAGTATCCGGCAGTCGCTGATTTCAATGTTGCGAATGCATTGGTAAAAGCCTGCAAAACACTGAAGGTTCCCTTCCATACCGGGGTGGTCCAGTGTAAAGATGCGTTCTACGGACAGCATGAGCCAGAGAGAATGCCGGTAAGCTATGAGCTTTTAAACAAATGGGAAGCCTGGAAGCGCATGGGGTGCAAGGCGTCCGAGATGGAGTCGGCGGCCCTGTTTATCGCGGCAAGCCATCTGGGCGTACGCTGCGGGTCCAATTTCCTGGTTGTGGGAAATCAGGAAAGAAATGCGCTTGGCATGGATAATCCGATCGTCCACGATACGGAGATCGCAATTAAAGTTGCGGTGGAAGGCATCAGGAACTTAATAAAAGAAGATAGAGAAAAATAATGCACGGGAGGAGAGAGGAAAATGCGGCTCATATTGAATTTACTCGGTATTGCAGCAGTTTTAGGGCTACTTTGGCTATTATCGTGGAACCGCAAAGCCATTAACTGGAAAATTGTCTTAAAGGCGGTGATCGTACAATTCGTTCTTGCGGTCATCATCATTAAAATCCCCTTAGGGAGGATGCTAATCTCTGTCCTGTCAGACGGCGTGACGGCAGTTGTCAATTGCGGCAGGGACGGTTTGTCTTTCGTGTTCGGCGACCTTGCCGACAGCTCAAAGATGAGCGTGTTTTTTGTTCAGTCCTTAGGCGGCGTCGTATTCGTCTCCGCGCTGGTTGAACTTCTGTACTATGTGGGCGCCCTTGGCTTTGTGGTAAAAAAGCTTGGCAAGGCAGTAGGAAAGCTTATGGGTACGACGGCGGTAGAAAGCTTTGTGGCTGTCGCGAATATGTTCCTGGGACAGACGAGCAGCCCGGTATTAGTAAGCAAGTATATTGATAAGATGACGGACAGCGAGATCATGGTGATCCTTGTCTCCGGCATGGGAAGTATGGAAGTGTCGATCCTGGCAGGATACGCTGCCTGCGGGATTCCTATGGAGTATCTCCTGATCGCAAGCGCGCTGGTCCCGGTGGGCAGTATCCTGGTGGCGAAGATGATCCTGCCGGAAACGCAGCAGGCATTGTCTATCGATGAGGTGAAGATGGACAATAAAGGCTCCAATTCCAATGTCATTGATGCAGTCGTAAGCGGAGCGTCTACAGGCATGTCGATGATCGTCGGGATCGCCTCGTCCTTAATTGCCGTATTGGGACTTGTGGCGCTGATCAACCTTGTCCTGGGATTCATCCGTCTTGACCTGGAGACGATCTTCTCTTATGTGTTCGCGCCTTTCGGACTCCTTATGGGACTTGATGCAGAGAATATTCTGCAGGAGGGCATGCTGCTGGGACAGAAGTTAGCGTTAAATGAATTCGTTGCATTCGGCAATCTGGGGACATTTATCGGAGAGTTAGATCCAAGATTTGCCATGATCGCGTCGATTTCCATCGCAGGCTTTGCGAATGTATCCAGTATGGGCATCTGTGTAGGCGGAATCGGAGTCCTCTGCCCGGAAAAACGAGGGACCCTTTCAAGACTGGTATTAAAAGCAATGCTTGGGGGTATGTTAGTCAGTATCCTGAGTGCGATGATCTGCGGGATTGTCGCGTTGTTCTAAGGAGGTGCAGACGATGGGTGAACACAGATACGGCAGGATCTTCACGATTGTAGTGGATTCACTGGGGGTCGGCGCATTAAGCGACGCGGCTGCCTACGGTGATGCCGGGACGGATACGCTGGGACACATTTCCCAGAATGTAGGTGAATTTAAGATTCCGAATTTACAGAAGCTTGGAATGGCCAATCTGCATGAATTAAAGCAGGTGGCGCCGGTTGAGGAACCACTGGGCTATTATACGAAATTGAATGAAGCGAGTACCGGGAAGGATACCATGACCGGGCACTGGGAAATGATGGGGCTTCATATTACAAAACCTTTCCGGACATTTACAGAGACGGGTTTCCCGAAGGAACTGCTGGATGAGCTGTCTGAACGGACCGGACGCGTGATCATCGGGAATAAAAGCGCCAGCGGCACGCAGATCCTGGATGAGCTTGCAGAAGAAGAGATCGCAACGGGACATATGATCGTTTATACCTCTGCCGACTCTGTCCTTCAGATCTGCGGGAATGAAGAGACTTTCGGCCTGGAAGAGCTGTACCGCTGCTGCGAGATCGCCAGGGAGATCACGATGAAGGACGAATGGAAGGTGGGACGGGTGATCGCAAGACCTTATGTGGGCAGAAAAAAAGGTGAGTTTATGCGAACGAGCAACCGTCATGACTATGCTCTGAAGCCATATGGAAGAACGGTGCTCAATGCGCTGAAAGATGCGGGGTACGAGGTGATCTCCGTAGGAAAGATCTATGATATCTTCGACGGGGAAGGGATCACCGAATCGAATAAATCAAAAAGCTCCGTACACGGGATGGAGCAGACGATCGAAATCGCGAAAAGGGATTTTCAGGGCCTTTGTTTTGTGAACCTGGTAGATTTCGATGCGTTGTGGGGACATCGGCGCAATGTAACGGGGTACGCAGATGAGCTGGAAAAATTTGATGAGAAGCTTGGAGAACTCTTGACTTTTATGCGGGAAGATGATTTATTAATAATTACGGCTGACCATGGAAATGATCCTACGCATACAGGAACCGACCATACAAGAGAAAAAGTTCCTTTCCTTGCCTACTCGCCGTCCATGAAAGGGAATGGAAGACTAGAAGAGGCGCAGACGTTTGCAGTGATCGGAGCAACGGCCGCAGATAATTTCGGAGTAGAGATGCCGGAAAATACTATCGGCAGTTCTCTTCTAAAACAGCTTGTATAAAACAAAAAAACGAGGAGTTAAGATTATGGAGAAAAAAGATGTGTTAAAGATTCTTGACCACACCCTGCTTAGCCAGACAGCCACATGGGAGGAGATCCGCCAGATCTTAGACGACGCGATGGGGTATGAGACAGCGTCTGCGTGTATCCCGGCCGCGTATGTCAGGCAGGCGGCCGAATATGTAGGCGGGAAACTGCCGATCTGTACGGTGATCGGATTTCCGAACGGATACAGCACAACAGCGGTGAAAGTATTTGAGACAAAGGATGCGGTTGCAAACGGTGCGGAAGAGATTGATATGGTGATCAATATCGGTTTTCTCAAGGATAAAAGATACGAGAAAGTAGAAGAGGAGATCCGCCAGATCCATGAAGCATGCGGCGGAAAGGTTCTCAAAGTTATTATTGAGACCTGTCTTCTTACGAAAGAAGAAAAGATCAAGATGTGCGAGATAGTCACAAGGGCGGGCGCCGAATACATCAAAACCTCTACGGGATTCTCTTCGGCAGGCGCCACATTTGCCGACGTAGAGCTGATGAGAGCCCATGTTGGCAAAGAGGTGAAAGTAAAAGCGGCAGGCGGGATCTCTTCGATTGAAGATGCAGAAAGGTTCATGAGCCTTGGGGCAGACAGGCTTGGAACAAGCAGATTGATCAAGCTCATAAAAAATACGGACAAAGGTTCTGGATATTAAGATACAGGCAGGACAAGGAGGATAATAAAGATGACAAATAAAGAATTGATCGAAGAAGCAAAAAAAGCAAGAGAACGTGCATATGTTCCCTATTCACATCACAGCGTAGGGGCTGCCCTTGTTACAAAGAGCGGCAAGATCTACCATGGATGCAATATTGAAAACGCCGCGTATGGGCCGACAAACTGCGCAGAAAGAACCGCATTTTTCCGGGCGGTATACGATGGGGAAAGAGAATTTTCGAAGATTGCTGTTGTAGGCGGAATGGAAGGGACAGATGGTAATGCGCTGTGTGCCCCGTGCGGAGTCTGCCGCCAGGTGATGATGGAATTCTGTAACCCGGAGACATTTAAGATCGTTCTGGCAGACGGGGAGGATCAGCAGGCGGAGTATACTTTGAAGGAGCTGCTGCCCCTTGGGTTCGGGCCGGATAATATTGATAAATAACGGATAAATTTTCCATGGGTAAGCATTCCCATAAGAAAAGCCCGCAAAACAGCCGGATTGAAGGCGGTTTTGCGGGTTTTTATTTGGCGGAAAGTATTTATGAGGATACTACTCGCCCGTTCTGAATATGTATCACCCGGTCGGCAAGCTGCGAAAGCTCCTGATTGTGGGTGATCAAGATCAGCGTCTGGCGGAAGTTCTCTGTCACCGCCTTCATCATCCCGGAGATATTCTGGCTGGTCTTGATGTCAAAGCTCCCAGTAGGTTCATCGGCCAGGATGATCGAGGGCTTTGTGATAAATGCCCGGGCGATCGCGGCGCACTGCTGCGCCCCGCCGGACAGCATGTAAGGGTAATCCTTAAGTCTGCCGTCCAGCCCAAGCATGTCTGTCAGCCGAAAAAAATAATCCCTGTCCGGGCGAAGGTTGTCCAGCGCCAGAGGGAATAAGATATTTTCCTCTACGGTAAGCTCGGGTACCAGATGATATCTTTGAAACACGAATCCGATATTACGGCGGCGAAAGATCGTGCGCTGATCTTCGCTGAGCCTGGCCAGGTCGATGCCGTTGACGATGACGGTTCCTTCTGTCGGCGTATACAGCCCGCCGATGAGATTAAGGAGCGTAGTTTTGCCTGAGCCGGAAGCCCCGACGACAGCGGTAAACTTACCCTTCTCCATAGAAAGGGTGACGCCGTCAAGGGCTTTGACTAGCCGGGCACCCTCCCCGAAATATTTTTTGAGACGTTTGATCTGTACAATATCCATAGTTTTTTCCTTAGCTATATTTTATGGCCTGAGATGCCGTTTCTAAAAAACCGTGTCAGCTCAGCAAAAACACGGAAAATGTAGTTCCCTTCCCTACTTCTGACTTCACACTGATGTATCCTTTCTGCCGGGTGATGATGCTGCGGGCCAGATAAAGGCCAAGCCCAACCCCTTCCTCCATGGCCGTTTCCTGGGTGCGGTAGAACCTTCGGAATACGTCGTGGTAATGCTCCGAAGGTACCCCGATCCCTGTGTCCGTGATGTCTATGCGGGTGTAAAACTGCCACGGCCGGACGCTTATGCTGATCTTTCCGCCGGCAGGAGTGTATTTTACCGCATTGTCCAGAATATTTTCCAGCGCCTCGGCCGTCCACTTCCCGTCGTGCTGGACGGTGACCGTGCTTTCGCAGTCCACTTCGATCTGGATGTTTTTCTGGTCCGCCTTTGCGAAAATGGTGCCGACTGCCTGCGCGATTGTATCATACAGATGATTATCTTCCATATGGAGCACAAAAGTTCCGGTCTCCAGCCGGGACATCTTGATGAGGGACGCCAGCAGGAAGTCCAGCTTGTTGATCTGGGCCGACATGGTGCCTGAGAATTCTGCGCGCTTTTCTGCGGTTAGCTGCGGCTTTTCCAGGAGATCTGCGAACATCCGGATATTGGCCATGGGCGTCTTAACCTGATGGGAGATGTCGCTGACCAGCTCCTGAATGAGCTGCCGGTCTTCTTCGCTTGCCGATCTTGCTTCCATCATCCGGTCGTAATAAACAAGAAGGCGGCTTTGAATCTTTGAGAGATCGGACTCCTCGTAGGGCCGGTAATTTTCCGGCTGCTGTCCGTCCATCAGGGCATCGATGGTCTCGCAGACAGCATTGGCCAGGTCAGACTGGCGGCGGAGCATCTGTTTTTCCCAAAGAAGGGAGGCAAGGAGGACGAGGACGCCGGATATAAGCAGCAGGGTTCGGACAAGGAGGGGCGAAAGCGCGTCCCACACAAGACCGACGAGGAGGAGCAGGACTGCCGCGGCCAGGGAAATGTGCTTATAAGGCAGGTGCGCTGCAACTGATCTTCTCATCGCTCTTCTCCTGTCCAGATATAGCCCATCCCCCGCACGGTCTGTATGTAAGAATGGCTTTCATCTTCAATCTTTCCCCGCAGCCGGTTCATGGTGACGGTCAGGGTGTGGTCGTCGATAAAATTGCCGTCGCAGTCCCAGAGCTTTTCCAGCAGGAGCCTGCGCGTCACAAGGTTTCCGGCATTGGCAGTGAGAAACCGGAGGAGCTTATATTCATTGGGGGTGATGGAAAGGGTTTCCCCGCCCCGGGATGCCGTAAGGGCAGCAAGATCAAGACGCAGCCAGCCGTCGTCATAGCCGCCGGATGCCCCAGGGCCGGAGCCTCCCCGCCGCAGCGCTACCTCGATGCGCCGCTTTAAGATCTGGGTGTGGAAGGGCTTGGTGATATAGTCGTCCGCCCCAAGATCGAATCCATTGATGACATCCTGCTCCATGTCATTGGCAGTCAGAAAGATTACCGGAAGGGCCGGATATCCTGCCTTGATCTCCCTGCAAAAATCAAACCCGCTCCCGTCAGGGAGATTCACGTCCAGAAGGACGAGCTGGAACCTTCCCTCCTTCAGAAGCTGCCTTGCCTTCTTAAGGGTATAGGCCGCCGAAGTCAGATACCCGTCCGTATCCAGTTCAAAACAAAGCCCCGAACTCAGGGCAAGATCATCCTCGACGATTAAAATACTGTTCATTGCAAAATCCTCCTGCGAGTCTACCGTATCACGACGACTTGCTGCGTATATTCGTTGATAAACGGCTCTTTATATTTCTCCGTTACGATCCGCTCATAAAGATCCGCCGCGAAGATATCCCCCGCGATCATCCGCTGCCCGGTATCCGAGAGTGCGTCTGCGTGGGAAAGCTTGGTAATGAGCGGCGTATCGCTGTATTTCTTTATGCAGGACAGAAGCTTCTGTGCGTCCTTGCGGAAGCCGAGCACCCGGGCATACTGGCAGCAGCCGTTATGCCGGTAGTCTTCCATGTGCTCTTTACGGATATCCAGAAGGATATGGAACAGGCACCGGCTGATGCGGGAGTAGGTCATATCTTTTGTTTTTAAAAACTGACAGAACTGGTCGATGGTGACTAACTGGTCTGCGTGGTTCATGATCCGGTTGGCCAGCTCCCCGTTTATATCCAGGTATTCCGTCAGAGATTCCCGTGTCTCCGTCAGAAGCCGGTAGCCAAGCAGCACGGAAAAGTCGTTGGCATAGACCGGGTAGCGGATATGGTGGGTCTCTTCCAGGAACCGGATGCAGCTTTTTGGCACCTCCCGCTCAAGGCGCATCAGGACTTCAGAAAGGTTTGGTTCGTCAAACATGCCGAAGCCTTCTCGTCCGCTGTCTTCAAGGTGGATGGAGTGCCCCGCATGGGCTAAAAGCTTCCGTATGGCGGAGGCGGAGCTGTAGCCGGAAGTTAAGCAGTCATCGTGGTAGTCGGAGACGATGCGCTTGATGGTATATGCCTTCATGCAGCTTTTTCGCCGGTGAAGCGCCTTGATGTATTCGATGCCTAAGATGTTGTTGGGCTGCTCCAATACTTTAGTTAATCTTTCGTCGTGAAAATATTCCTGCAGCGCCCACTGGCGGGCCAGAGGAAAGGAAGTCCCCTGGGACAGGAAATGTCTCAGCAGTTCCCTGTATTTTTCCGGCTCTTCTGTCATGACGCGGGCGATCCTTTCGAGGGTATCATATTCCCCGCATTCGCTCCCAAAGCAGATGGAGTCCACGCAGCCAAGGTGTTCGAAGAGGGAGACGGCTCCTTCGGCAAAATATTCTGCACTGCCGGTGGAGAAACAGACGGGCAGTTCCAGAACCAGGGGAACGCCTGCCTCTAAGGCTACCTCCGCACGGATATGCTTTGGCATGATGGCGGGAGCGCCCCGCTGGACAAAATCTCCGCTCATGACAACGATCACCGCATCAGCCCCGGTGATCTCCTTCGCTTTTCTGATATGATACAAATGCCCGTTGTGAAAGGGGTTGTATTCTGCGATCAATCCGACAATTTTCATGGGAATCTCCTTCAATAACTTGTATATTCATCTGAAATTGATTATACTATATCTTGACGGGGTTCGCAAATCATATATCAGCACCAGAGCCTGAAGGCCTGAATGGACGTTATTGCTCACGGGTCAGGAATGCGCACTGACTGCACGTTCCGTAAGAGCATGATACAGGAGTGAGGGGCGGCTTTTGCGCAGCAAAACTCGGAATGCCGCCACGAATAGCAATCTGGATGGGCTAATGTCCACAGAGGCAGCAGCCTGGGCGGAGCTTTTTATATGGTCGTGAATTTTAGATATGCACTAGAAAAGGATAAAATTACAGCGAACCCGGTTGCAATTGATAGAGTAAGCAAGGAAGGAGGGGGGAGGTTTGAGTTCAAATCATGAGTTTAGAGATGTCAGCGTTAAAGAGTGGGGTGGCGTGACCGCCCAGGGCGGGACAGACCATGATTACGCCGAAGAGCGCGAGGAACTGACGATCGAGCGTATTCAGGAAATGCTGGAAAAGCGGCAGTTCAAGGAGCTGAAGGAAGAGCTGGAGAATAATATGTACCCCGTTGACCTTGCAGATATTCTGGAGGATGTGAATGAGAAACAGTTGGTGCTCATTTTCCGGCTGCTGGTAAAGGAAGAGGCGGCGGAGACATTTTCCTATATGAACAGCGATCTTCGGGAGGTGCTCATCAATGCGCTGACGGACTCGGAGCTTGAGGAGGTCATGGAGGAGATGTATCTTGACGATACGGTCGACGTGCTGGAGGAGATGCCGGCCAATGTAGTGGACCGTCTGCTGCTTGTGACCAACGAGGAGAAGCGGGAGAGAATCAACCAGCTTTTACAGTACCCCGAGGACAGCGCCGGGAGCGTCATGAATGTGGATTACATCGCACTCAATAAGGAGATGACGGTGGAGGACGCTATCTTGAAGATCCGCCAGGTGGGGCTTAACCGGGAGACGATCTATACCTGCTATGTGACGGAGAAAAAGCAGCTCATCGGCGTAGTGGATATCAAGGAACTTCTGACAACGGGCGAGTCCAGAATGATCGAGGAGATCATGGACACGAACATGCTTTATGCCCAGACGACGGACGATCAGGAGGAGGTTGCCAGGACCATTATGAAATATGGTCTGATCGCGCTGCCGATCGTGGATCACGAGCACTGCATGGTGGGGATCGTCACCGTTGACGATGCGATGATCGTCCTGCAGGAGGAGGAGACAGAGGATATCCGCATCATGGCCGGTGTAAATCCTAATGACGAGTCTTATTTCGGGACGACAGTTTTTGAGCATGTGAAGAGCAGGATACCCTGGCTCTTATTCCTGATGCTTTCCGCTACGGTGACTCAGATGATCATGAACAGCTATGATGAGGCGATCTCAGTGATGCCGCAGCTAACCGGATTTGTGCCCATGCTGACCGGAACCGGGGGGAACTGCGGCTCCCAGAGCTCGTCCCTTGTCATCCGCGGCCTTGCGGTGGGAGAGATCGAGTTCGGAGATCTTTTGAGAGTCATCTGGAAGGAGATGCGGGTGGCGGTCTGCGTCAGCATGATCCTGGCGGTGGTCAACGGCACCCGCATCCTTCTGATGGGGCAGGGGGATATCCTGCTGGCTTTTACCATCGGCGCGACGATGGCGTGTACGGTGCTGATCGCGAAGATCGTTGGCTGTACTCTGCCGCTGCTCGCAAAAAGGGTAGGGCTTGACCCGGCGATCATGGCGACGCCGCTGATTTCCACGCTGGTGGATATCAGTACGATCAGCGTGTATTTTGCCATAATCAGCGGAGTGTTCCGTTTGCAGTAGGAGCAGGTGCCAAAATCCCGTTGCCGGAGGCGGTGTTGACTGGAGTTTTGGTTACTGTCCATGGGTCAGGAATGCGCATGGGCTGAGCATTCCGTAATAACATGATACAGGAGTGTGGGGCGGCTTTTGCGCAGCAAACTTAGAAATGCCGCTACGAATCGTTGCGGCGTGAACAATAACCCTGCAATGGCATGTACGAAAAAATAGACACAAAGAGACCTTGTCCGCAAGGTTTCTTTGTATTATAATAGAAATATCTGAGAATAAATGGAAAGGAGTCTATATATCATGGGATTTATAGATGAAATCAAAGCAAAAGCAAAGACATGCAAACAGACAATCGTCCTTCCGGAGACTGAGGACATCAGGACTTATGAGGCTGCAGAGGCTGTGTTAAAAGAGGGCACTGCCAACCTTATCCTTGTGGGCAGCGAGGAGGAGATTGCAAAGAACAAGGGAGGCTTCGATATCAGCGGCGCGAAGATCGTGGATCCGGCAACGGACCCGAAGACGGAAGAGTATATCGCAAAGCTTGTGGAGCTGCGCCAGAAGAAGGGCATGACTGAGGAGCAGGCTAGGGAGCTTCTTCTTAACAACTATCTGTACTACGGCGTGATGATGGTGAAGATGAAGGATGCCGACGGTATGGTGAGCGGCGCTTGCCACTCTACAGCGGACACCTTAAGGCCGTGCCTGCAGATCCTTAAGACCAAGCCAGGCACGAAGCTTGTATCTGCGTTTTTCGTAATGGTAGTGCCGGACTGCGATATGGGAGCAGACGGGACCTTTGTCTTTGCGGATTCCGGCCTTGAGCAGAATCCTGACCCGGAGAAGTTAGCGGCAATCGCCCTTTCCTCCGCGGATTCCTTCAGGGCGCTTACGGGAAAAGAGCCGGTAGTAGCGATGCTTTCCCACTCTACAAAGGGAAGCGCAAAGCATGCGGACGTGGACAAGGTTGTTGAGGCTACGCGCATCGCAAAGGAGAACGCGCCAGAAGGGCTGATGCTCGACGGCGAATTCCAGCTTGACGCAGCGATCGTGCCAGAGATCGGTCAGTCCAAGGCACCGGGAAGCCCAGTTGCAGGAAAGGCAAACGTACTGGTATTCCCGGATCTGGACGCAGGAAATATCGGCTACAAGCTGGTTCAGAGACTGGCAAAGGCAGAAGCCTACGGCCCGCTTACCCAGGGTATCGCCGCTCCAGTCAACGACCTGTCCCGCGGATGCAGCGCAGCGGACATCGAAGGCGTAGTAGCGATCACAGCCGTACAGTGTATGGCGCAGAAAAGCTGAACACTTGGCGAGGTTTTCCCGAGCCTAGTGTGAAGCTTGTTCCGGCTGCGAAAGCAGTTGGAACTACCATAAGGTTTAGCGAAACATTGAACACTTGGCGAGGTTTTCCCGAGCCTAGTGTGAAGCTTGTTCCGGCTGCGAAAGCAGTTGGAACTACCATAAAATTTTTAGTAGAGAGGTAAAAGAACATGAATGTATTAGTTATCAACTGCGGAAGTTCATCCCTGAAATTCCAGCTTATCAATTCAGAATCCGAGAAAGTTCTGGCGAAGGGTCTCTGCGAGAGGATCGGCATTGACGGACGTCTTACCTATCAGCCGGAAGGTGGGGACAAGGCTGTATCGGACAAGGCGATGCCGACACATACCGAGGCGATCCAGTTCGTTATCGACGCGCTGACAGACGCTGAGACAGGCGTGGTAAAGAGCCTTGACGAGATCGGAGCGGTAGGACACCGCGTGGTACATGGCGGAGAGAAGTTTGCAAGCTCCGTAGTCATCACTGACGAAGTAAAGAAAGCCATCGAGGAGTGCAACGACCTTGCGCCTCTTCATAACCCGGCGAACCTGATCGGTATCAACGCATGTGAAAAACTGATGCCGGGAACACCGATGGTAGCTGTATTTGATACTGCATTCCATCAGACGATGCCGGAGAAGGCATATATGTACGGACTTCCGTATGAGTATTATGACAAGTACAAAGTAAGACGCTACGGCTTCCACGGCACAAGCCACAGCTTTGTGTCAAAGAGAGCGGCGGAGCTTGCAGGAAAGCCGTATGACGAGATGAAAACGATCGTGTGCCATCTTGGAAACGGCGCCAGCATCTGTGCAGTTGAGAATGGGAAATCCGTAGACACTTCTATGGGACTTACGCCTCTGGAGGGTCTTGTGATGGGAACCCGCTCCGGCGATATCGATCCGGCGATCTTAGAGTTCATCGCGAAAAAAGAGGGTCTTGATATCGCGGGCCTGATGAATATGCTGAATAAGAAATCTGGTGTACAGGGACTTTCCAACGGCCTCTCCAGCGATTTCCGGGATCTGGAGGAAGGCGCGAACAATGGCAACAAATGTGCGGCAATCGCTCTTTCTGTATTTTGCTACCGCGTGGCAAAATATGTGGGCAGCTATGCTGCAGCCATGAACGGCGTTGACATGATCGCATTTACGGCAGGAATCGGGGAGAACTCCGGTACGGTGCGCGCGAATGTGATGGAATACTTAACATATCTTGGCATCGGACTTGACGCTGAAGCCAACGGAAAACGCGGCGAGGAGATCGTGATCTCCACACCGGACTCCAAGGTTAAGGTCATGGTGATTCCGACCAACGAGGAGCTTGCTATTGCACGTGAGACGGTTGCACTTGTATAATCGTTTGTGTATGAGAAGTAAATAAATGTTTAAAACCTGCTGCGTTATGCGGCAGGTTTTTTGATGTGAGATTTCCTGCAGGGAGCCATTTGCAAAAAAGCGATGGGGGTATAGAAAAAGTTTATAAATACATAAAATGATTATTATTATCAATTTAACATTTCTCTGTCCTTATGATAGACTTGACTTACAGGAAAAGTATTTTTATATTGCAGATATAAAAAGAACTTACAGACCGTTGATGCAGTTGATTACTATAGGACTGCGCCGAAGGTTTGTATTATTTTTACAAGAAGATATTCAGGAGAGAGTTTATGTCAGCGAAAATTTCCCCAAATACGAAGAACAGTATAGACAAGGATCAGCTTGGCCATCTGACCAGGCAGCAGCTCAAAGAGCTGGAAGAGAAAAAGAAGACCGGATGGCAGAAGGCATTGGACTGGATGATCATGGTTTTGCCTTTTGCCTGCGGGATAGTGGCGATGCTGGAATACTGGATGGTCCCCAACGGCGGTTCCAATGACAACCCGTATACTTATGTAGGGTTTCTTGTGGTGCTGATCGGCGCATATCTGATTTATTTTATCTATTCGGTGGTGAAGAAGGCGGGAGGGGACAAGGCGGTCTTGGACATGCTCCGCTACCGGGCGCCTCTTCTTTCGGCGCTGTTCCTTCTGCTTGCGGGTTATGATTACCTGACCCTTAAGACAGGAATACTGACACAGCCATTTGTGCCATGTATGAATGCCATCATCAATATTGCGTGGATCGACAGGGCCTATCTGATCACATGTACCCTTCATACTCTTAGATTGTTATTTCTCGGGTATTTTATCGGTGTGTTCCTCGGGTTAGTGACGGGTATCACCTGCGGTTACTCAGAGAGAGTGCGATACTGGGTGAATCCGGTTATCAAATTTTTGGGGCCGATCCCGACCTCGACCTGGATTCCGATCGTCATGGTCGTGGCGACCTCCCTGTTTAAAGGGGCGGTGTTCATCATCGCGCTGGGATCCTGGTTCGCGGTGACGGTGGCTTCCATGACAGGTATATCTAATGTGGACAAAGATTTTTTTGACGCGGCAAGGACGCTGGGGGCAAGTTCGAGACAATTGGTGTTCCGGGTGGCCATTCCCCACGCTATGCCCTCGATTCTGCAGGGCTGTACGCAGGCCATGAGTTCCGCCTGTGTGGCTATCATGATCGCGGAGATGATGGGTGTCAAGGCGGGGCTTGGCTGGTACATGAACTGGGCAAAATCCTGGACGGCATATGACAAGATGTTTGCGGCGCTGTTTGTCATCTGCTTTATCTTTACGATGGTGACAAAGGCGCTGGATCTGATCAAACGCCGGGTACTGAGATGGCAGAATGGAGTTGTGAAATAGATGGCAGAAAAACAAGTTTCTTTAGTGTTGGAAAATGTATCGAAAAGCTTTGCAAAAGTGGAAAATGACGAGGTGACCCATGCCCTCAACGCCATTGACTTAAGTCTTAGGAGCGGGGAGTTTGTCAGCCTTGTAGGCCCGTCCGGCTGCGGGAAATCTACGATCCTTAGGTTGGTGGCAGGACTGATCATGCCCACTACCGGCAAGATAACCGTGGATGGAAAAGAGATTACCGAGCCTTCACCGGAGCGGGGCATGATGTTTCAGAAGTCTACCCTGTTTCCGTGGCTCACGGTTGAGAAAAATATTGCGTTCAGCCTGAAGATGCAGGGAAAGCTTAAGGGGAATGAAGAAAAGGTAGAGCATATGCTAAAGGTCATCGGTCTGGAATCTTTCCGCAACGATTATCCAGGGCAGCTCTCGGGCGGTATGGCCCAGAGGGTGGCGCTGATGCGCTCGCTAATCAACGAGCCGGACATTCTTCTTCTGGATGAGCCGCTCGGGGCGCTGGATGCATTTACCCGCATGAACATGCAGGACGAGATACTTAAGATATGGCAGGAGAAGGGGCAGCTTGCCCTGATGGTGACCCATGACGTGGACGAGGCGGTCTATATGGGGACGCGGGTCATCGTCATGGATTCCAACCCCGGACGGGTGGTGGGGGATATCAAGATAGCAGAAGGATATCCCAGGGACCGCTCTTCGAATACCTTTGTGGAGTACCGCAACGAGATATTGAACCGGCTGCATTTCGGCGGAAGGAATTAGGCTGGCTTTGGCGGATGACATAAAGTGACGGTATATTTGGCTTCCGTTCTGGATACGTTCCGGAAAACCGGGAGGAAATATTTTTTCGCGGTTTTTATGGATAAATTTTTCATTTACAAAAGTTTAAGGAAAAGGAGAAAAAGAAGCATGAAATTTTTGAAGTTCAAGCGTCTGGCAGCGGCAGCGCTGGCGGCAACGATGGTCTTCTCACTGGCAGCCTGCGGCACGCCGGGAGAGCCGGAAAAGAGTGAGGAGGAGGGTTCTGCAAAGACGGAGGCTCCGGCAGAGGGCTCGGAGGAGCAGGCAGCGTCAGATGTAGAAAAGCCAGAGGCTGTCACTGATGAGGACTGGGCAGCTATGCAGAAGGAGCCGGTGTTCGGCACAGAGCTTAACTACCTGTTCAATGGCGGTGCCTGCGTATCTGCAAAATATATGGCAGAGGTTCAGGGCTATTACAAAGAGTATGGCATCAACGCTACTTATATGGAAGGAGAATCTGTTGTAAATACAGTTGGACTTGGACAGTGTCTGTGGGGAACAGACCATATCGCGACTATGCTGGTGCCGGTGACAAACGGGGTGAATATGACCTTCGTGGCAGGCGCTCATATCGGGTGTAAATCCATCTTCGTTCCGGCGGACAGCGATATCAAGACAGTTGAAGACTTAAAGGGCAAGACGATTGCCATCCATGATGGCATCGGCAACTCTGACCAAAATATTACCTACCGTCTGCTGGATGAGTACGGTATTGACCCGACAAAGGAAGTGGAGTATCTTGACATTGCCGACAGTGCGGCAACTGTAGCAGCGATGGAGAGCGGAGAAGTTGACGCGTCTATTTTCTCGGATTACTTTGTGCTTGCTAATTATAAGGAAGATATGCGTATGATCTGCTCCATCACCTACAGCCCGGAATTCCAGGATGAGCCTTGCTGCGTTACCGCGATGAACAATGACTTTATCAAAGAAAATCCGGTGCATGCAAAATACGTCGTGAAGGCGATCAAGCGCGCCGGCGAGTTCAGCCGTTTAAATTCTGAGGAGGCGGTTCAGGCGATGTATGATACTGACAAGATGACCGGCGAGAAGGCTGACCAGCAGGTATTCTGGGATTCCCTCCACTTTGGCCTTTCTGATGCATTTACAGAGAAAGCGCTCCGGGAGATTGCAGAGGATTACATCCGTCTTGGGATCATCACGCAGAAGGATATGACGGCTGATAAGGTAATGGAGCTTGCATGGAATCCGGTATGCCCGGATGCAGAGATCGAAGGCCTGACTGTAGGCGACCCGGTTGAGGCTGAGAATGCGGGCGTTACCGTAAAGCAGAACGAGAATCCGGCGAAGGATGATAAGTTCGGCCTTTCTAAATAAGGAAGAATTCAGAAAACAATTGAAGATAGCTTTGTTCTTTTATGAATGGGAGGATATGGTTTTCAGGGCCGTATCCTCTTTTTTTGCCTTGGTAAATCTCTGGCCGATTGGATTTCGCTGCTATGAGCGGCCCTGGGGCCGTGAATAGCAACCCGTTTGGCGTAAAAATCTACAAAATATAGTGAATAAGCGGTTGACAAACCACATTTACATGATATAATTATTTAGGTGTGAATAGGGGTGATAGTATGATATTAGACCTATCCGGTGTCTTATCTGAACAGCATACACCTGTGGATGATACTGTTTCCTGTTCTATGGAGCAGTTCGCGGTCAACGGCGGGACTTATCCGGTTCTTTCAAAGGGCGATGCCCAGATCAGGGTAGAGTATGTGAAGCCCGAGAGGCTAAAAGTTACGGGAACCTGCAGAATGGTGATTGAGATTCCCTGCGGCCGCTGCTTAAAGCCGGTGCCGGTGGAATTTGACCTTGATTTTGAGAGAGAGGTTGAGAGCCGGGGTTCCAGGGGAGCGTCAGATGAGACAGATGAATTAGATGAGAATAATTATATTGACGGATATCATCTTGACGTAGACAGATTACTCTATAATGAGATTTTAGTAGGATGGCCGATGAAAGTTCTATGCAGCGAATCCTGTAAGGGGATTTGCAACGTATGTGGTCAGAACCTAAATGAGGGTACCTGCGGCTGTGAAGATACAGGTATTGACCCCAGAATGTCAGTTATCCGCGATGTATTTAAGAATTTTAAGGAGGTGTAACCTATGTCAATCTGTCCAAAGAACAAATCTTCCAAAGCCAGGAGAGATAAAAGGAGAGCAAACTGGAAGATGAGCGCTCCGAATCTTGTAAAGTGCAGCAAGTGCGGCGAATTAATGATGCCTCACAGAGTCTGCAAGGCTTGCGGCAGCTACAACAAAAAAGAAATTATACCGCAGGATTAATTATTGGAAAACACAGGCTGACAGAGAACCCCCGGCTGAGAGAGGGTTCTTTGTTATTTTTTTATGTACTTATTAACGGAAAAGGGATTGAAAAAAAGACATTTTTCGAGTATAATAAGTAACGAATGAAAAATGCCTGAAGCGGAACGCATGAGATGAATGGTGTCATTTTACTTCAGACAGTTCCTGAAAAAATAAAGAGAGAGGGGTAAATCATGGGAAAGTCAATTAAAAGATCTGTATGGATAAGGGTGATCGTAATACTTGCCGTAGTGATTATCAGTGCGGTCTTTACGGTTAACGGTGTAAGGAAGATCAGGGCAGCCAGCCGGGAGGCTGAGAAGGTAACGGAGATTCATACGTTAGCGCTTGCGGGAGAGAAGGCACATTTTAGCTGGATTGAGAACCTGAGTTCTGCGATCAATCTTGGTACAGAGTTTACAGGAAGTACAGATTATACCGCTTGTGATCTTGGAAAGTGGCTTTACGGAGACCGGACTTCCATTGAGGATAAAGAAGTTATTTCTCTTATGGATGAGATGATACCGCTTCATGAGGCGATTCATAATTCAGCCGTAGAGATTCTTGAATTAAATGAAAAGGATCACCAGAAGGCACAGGAGATGTATCTGAATGAGACTAAGGTTAATGTCAGCAGTCTTGTAGAAGTGTTGGATAAAGTGATCGAACTTAGCAAATCGGAGTCGGAGAAGCACCAGACAACACTTCAGCGTGCGATTACAGCGACGACTGCGGTTACAGTTGTTTCCTTTATCATCAACATGATCGCGTGCCTGTCACTTGTTACGTATGTGATGTCAAAGATTGTCCGTCCGATTCAGATTATTACCGTTAACAGTAAGCTTCTTTCTGAGGGCAAGCTTGATTTTGAAATTGATGTACAGAATAAAGATGAGATCGGCATATTGGCGCAGAGCCTGAACCAGGCAGCGAAGACACTTTCGATGTACATATCGGATATTTCTGCGAACCTGAATGCGATCGCACAGGGAGATCTGACGATGGAAGCGGCAGATTTCGAGTATGTCGGCGATTTTGCTGAGATCCGTACATCAACAGATGTGATCCTCAGACAGCTCAATGAGACGATGGCGCAGATTCAGACTGTAGCTGTTCAGGTCGGCAACGGCGCTGATCAGGTATCCAGCGGTGCGCAGGCACTGGCTCAGGGTGCTACCGAGCAGGCTAATGAGATTGACAATCTGGTCAATACAGTGAATTTTGTTTCTGAACAGATTAATGACAATGCGCATAGCGCTAATGTTACCAGCGCACAGGTAAGCGAAGTCGGTGAGCAGATCGAGCAGTGCAACCAGCAGATGCAGGAGATGTCGCATGCGATGGATAATATCAGCAGCTGTTCTAATGAGATTGGACATATTATCAAGACCATTGAAGACATTGCTTTCCAGACCAATATCTTAGCGCTGAACGCGGCGGTTGAGGCTGCACGTGCAGGTACGGCAGGGAAAGGCTTTGCAGTTGTTGCAGATGAAGTGCGTAATCTTGCGGCGAAGAGCGGCGAGGCGGCGAAGAGTACTTCCAAGCTGATTGAGGAGACACTTCGCGCGGTTGATAACGGCGTACAGCTTACCGAGTCTACACAGCAGGCGCTCAGCGAGGTTGTAGTAGGTGCTCACGGTGTTGTAGAGCAGGTAACAGAGATTTCTAAGGCATCTGTGAAACAGGCAGATTCTATCGGCGGGATCAGCGAGGGTATTTCTCAGATTTCCAGCGTTGTCCAGACGAACTCTGCAAGTTCCGAGGAGAGCGCGGCTGCAAGCGAACAGCTTTCCAGCCAGTCTCAGGTGCTGCGTGACCTGTTATCGAAGTTCAAGCTTAAAAGCACAGGTATGTTTTAATACGGTATAATCAAAAAAAGATAAGGCTTGTGTTCTTTTCGGAGAATACAAGCCTTTTTTAACCATCTTAAGAGTATGACGGACAAATTTTACAATAATTATTGATTTTTGCAGTAAGGTCTAGTAGAATGAAACCTAGCAATGCTAGGAGGGATGGAGATGACAGAGATTACGAACATAGCGCTGGATGCTATGGGAGGGGACAATGCTCCGGCAGAGATTGTAAAAGGCGCTGTTGAGGCTGTTGAAAAGGAGCCCGCCATGAAGGTATTCCTGATCGGGATGCAGGAGGCCATCGAGAAGGAACTGATCAAGTATCCGTATAACAAATCCCAGATTGAAGTGGTGCATGCGTCTGAGGTTATTGAGACGGCGGAGCCGCCTGTGCATGCGATCCGGGGTAAGAAGGACTCCTCTATGGTCGTAGGGATGAAGATGGTGAAGAACAAGGAGGCAGACGCTTTTGTGTCTGCGGGAAGCTCCGGGGCGATCCTTGTCGGAGGACAGGTGATCGTAGGCAGGATCAAGGGCGTGGAACGTCCTCCGCTTGCTCCGCTGATCCCTACAGAGAAGGGAGTAACTCTTCTTATTGACTGCGGGGCGAATGTGGATGCAAGAGCGTCGCATCTCGTGCAGTTTGCCAAGATGGGTTCCATTTATATGGAGAATGTCCTCGGTATCCGGAATCCTAAAGTAGGGATCGTGAACATCGGGGCGGAGGAGGACAAGGGCAATGCGCTGGTAAAAGAGACATTCCCTCTCCTGAAGGAGCAAAAAGACATCAACTTTATCGGCAGTGTGGAGGCCAGAGAGATTCCGCACGGTCAGGCCGACGTAGTCGTGTGCGAGGCATTTGCCGGTAATATCATTCTGAAGCTCTATGAGGGCGTAGGCGCAGTACTGGTCAGCAAGATCAAGGAAGGCATGATGTCTACACTCAGGAGCAAGATCGGTGCATTGCTTGTGAAGCCGGCACTTAAGCAGACACTTAAGCAGTTTGATGCCAGCGAGTACGGCGGAGCACCTCTTTTAGGACTTAACGGCCTCGTCGTGAAGACTCACGGAAGCGCTAAGTCGAAGGAAGTGTGCAATACCCTTCTGCAGTGCGTAACATTTAAGCAGCAGAGAATCAATGAAAAGATCAAAGAGTGTATTCAGACGGATGGATAGGTCCGCCGACAATAAGCGTGAAAAGGAGAAAAGAAAATGGAATTCGAAAAGCTACAGGACATTATTGCAGATGTAATGAACATTGAGGACAAAGATATTATTACTATGGATACTACTTTTGTAGACGATCTGGGAGCAGATTCCCTTGATATTTTTCAGATTATTATGGGTATAGAAGAAACCTTTGATATTGAGATTGAGAATGAAGAAGCGGAGAAGATCGCTACCGTAGGGGACGCTGCGGAGCAGATTCGCAATGCGACCAACGATTAGGCATGGTTTTGGTGTGAAAAAGCCCTGACGGGCTTTTTCGTTTTGAAAGATATTTACAGTGTTTTCCCCAATATTACAGAAAGGATCATAATGAACAGAGAGTTAAAAGAATTAGAAGAAAAGATAGGGTACCGGTTTCAGAAATTTACGCTGTTAAGGAAGGCAATGATCCACAGCTCTTATGCGAACGAGATGCATCTGCCAAAGTACAATTGCAACGAGAGACTAGAATTTCTCGGAGATGCTGTGCTTGAACTGATCTCAAGCGAATTTCTCTTTTTTGATGAGAGCAGGATGCAAGAGGGTGATCTGACAAAGCTCCGGGCGAGTATGGTGTGTGAACCGACCCTGGCTTTCTGTGCACGCCAGCTAAAGCTTGGTGAATACCTTCTGCTTGGGAAAGGCGAAGAGGCCACCGGAGGGCGGCTTAGGGATTCGGTTGTGTCGGATGCCATGGAAGCGCTTATCGGAGCCATTTATATCGATGGTGGTTTTGCTAGTGCAAAAGAGTTCATTATGAAATTTGTGCTGAATGACCTTGATAACCGCAAGCTCTTTTATGATAGCAAGACTATCTTACAGGAAACTGTACAGGCTAATTTTAAGGGAGGGCTGCAGTACCGTCTGATCGACGAGAAGGGGCCCGACCACAACAAATCATTTTCTTCGGCTGTCTATATCGGGGACAAGCGGTACGGCACAGGTGAGGGGAGGACGAAAAAGGCCGCGGAGCAGGAAGCTGCATACCAGAGCATATTGATGCTCAGGGAAAAGAATATAAAGTAGGTGCAGGATGTATTTAAAATGTATAGAGGTGCAGGGGTTTAAGTCCTTTGCCCACAAGTTAAGATTTGACTTCCACAATGGGATTACCGGAATCGTAGGGCCGAACGGCAGCGGCAAGAGCAACGTCGCCGACGCGGTGCGCTGGGTGCTGGGAGAGCAGCGGGTCAAGCAGCTCCGGGGCGGGACTATGCAGGATGTTATATTTTCAGGGACAGAGAACAGAAAGCCTTTAAGCTATGCTTCCGTGGCCATTACCCTGGATAATTCTGACCATCAGCTTCCTATCGAATATGAGGAAGTGACTGTTGCAAGGAAGCTGTACCGTTCTGGTGAGAGTGAATATCTGATCAACGGGAGCGCGTGCAGGCTTAAGGACGTCAACGAGCTGTTTTACGATACTGGTATCGGAAAAGAGGGGTATTCCATCATTGGCCAGGGGCAGATCGATAAGATCTTGAGCGGAAAGCCGGAGGAGCGCCGGGAGCTTTTTGACGAGGCGGCAGGGATCGTGAAGTTTAAGCGCCGGAAGAATATGTCGGTGAAGAAGCTTGAGGAGGAGCGGCAGAATCTCCTCAGGGTTAATGATATTCTCGCGGAGCTGGAAAAGCAGAAGGGGCCTTTGGAGAGGCAGTCGGAGAAGGCCAGGGAATTCTTAAAGAAAAAGGAAGAATTAAAGACTTACGACATCAATATGTTTCTTTTGGAGACTGCGCGCATTAAGGAGCATATCACTTCCCTGGAGGGGAAGATCAAGGATACCGCCGAGGAGTTTGACAGCGCCACCGGGCAGTATGAGGGCATGAAGCAGGAGTACGAGACGGTAGAGGAGCAGGTGGACATGATTGACGAGTCCATTGAACGGGCGAAGAGCCAGCTTAATGAGACAACGATGCTTAAGCAGCAGCTTGAGAACCAGATCGCCCTGCTAAAGGAGCAGATCCACAGTGCGCGGATGAATGACGAGCATTATGAGCAGCGGGCGGAGACGATAGCGGCGGAGGTTGCCGAGCGTGAAGAAAAGCTTGGGGAGTTTGAAGAGGAGAAGACACTTATCCACGGACAGCTCGGGGAGCAAAGAAGCTTAGAGAATGACGCCAGAGAAGAGCTGATCGCCGTGCAGACCCGCATTGCTACGTATACGGCGGATATTGAGAAGAATAAGGCGGATATCATGGAGCTTCTCGGCAACCGCGCGTCTACCAAGGCGAAGATACAAAAGTACGACACCATGTTAGAGCAGATCCAGGTGCGCAAGTCCCAGCTTAATCAACGGATGCTTGAGGCTGAGACGGAAGCAGAAGGGCAGGAGACGCTGCTTGTCACCTATGAGGAGGAGCTAAAGGCGGTATCTGAGGAGATCATTGTCCTTACGGAAGAAAGCAGCCGGTACGAGGCGAAGATCGAGGAGATCCAGAAGATCCTTTCACGCCAGACCGAACAGTTTAGGATCGGGCAGACAGCTTACCACCGGGAAGAGTCAAGGCTTGAGTCTTTGAAAAATATTACCGAGCGGTACGACGGATACGGCAACAGCATCCGCAAAGTTATGGACCGGCGGGATAAGGAGAAGGGTCTATTAGGAGTCGTAGCGGATATCATAAAAGTAGATAAGGAATATGAGGTTGCCATAGAGACGGCGCTGGGGGGCAATATTCAGAATATCGTCACGGCCGATGAGGACACGGCAAAGCGCATGATCGGTTTTCTGAAGCAGAACAAATTCGGGCGGGCGACATTCCTACCGCTTACTGCCCTTAAGACTTACGGCGGCATCAGCAGGCCGGAGGCGCTTAAGGAGGAGGGTGTTATCGGTACCGCTGACCGCCTGGTAAGGGTTGAGGAAAGGTATGGAGAGCTTGCTTCATCTCTGCTTGGGCGTACCCTTGTGGTAGACCATATCGACCATGGGATCGCTATTGCCAGAAAGTACAGGCAGTCTATCCGGATCGTGACCTTAGAAGGCGAACTGATCAATCCGGGCGGCTCTATGACCGGAGGAGCTTTTAAAAACTCCAGCAATCTCCTTAGCAGGCGCCGGGAGATTGAAGAGTTCGAGAAGACCGTCAGACAGCTTAAGCGGGAGATGGACGAGCTGGAGACGGAGTCTGAGAAGCTCAGGAGCGAACGCGCCGGGTATTATGACCAGATAGAGGAGGTTAAGCAGAGTCTCCAGAAGGCATATGTTGTCCAGAATACGGCGAAGATGAATTTGGAGCAGGCGAAGGCCAAGATTCGTGCGGCAAGGAATATGTCCAGCGATATCCGGGCGGAAGGCCGCCAGCTTGAAAAGCAGATCACAGACATTATTGACAACCAGGAATCAATCAGCGTAGAGCTTGATACGTCGGAACAGTTAGAGGAGCAGCTTTCCCTCCGGGTGGAGGAACAGCAGGGACAGCTTGAGTGCGAGCGGGAGATCGAGACGGCGAAGCAGAAAGAGGCAGAAGAGCTACACCTTGCCTGCGCGGGCCTTGAACAAAGGTATGAGTTCGCTTCCCAGAACGTGGATCGTATCCGGGAGGAGCTTTCTAAGTTCCATGAGGAGCTCAAGGAGCTTAAGGAGAATAAGGGCGGTACATCTAAGGAGATACAGGAGAAGGAAGAAAAGATCGCCGGCCTCAGAAAGACTATAGAAGATTCCGGCGAATTGTTTGCCGAGATCGGTGAAGAGATTGAAAAGTTCAAGGCGCAGAGGGAAGAATTAAATCAGAAGCATAAAGTATTTTTGCAGAAGCGGGAAGATCTGTCCAAGCACATGGCGGAGCTTGACAAGGAGGTCTTCCGTCTGGAAAGCCAGAAGGAGGGCTACGAGGAGGCGTCGGAAAAGCAGATCAACTATATGTGGGAAGAGTACGAGCTTACCTACAACCGGGCTTTGGAGCTGCGCAATGACAACCTGACAGACCTTGCCCAGATGAAGAAGCGGATCCAGGAGATCAAGAGTGAGATCAGAGGGCTTGGGGATGTGAATGTCAATGCCATCGAGGATTTTAAACAGGTATCCGAGCGGTATGATTTTCTCAAAGGGCAGCATGATGATCTGGTTGAAGCAGAGGAGACATTGGAAAAGATCATCGAGGAGCTTGACGCGGCTATGCGCAAGCAGTTCGCAGAGCAGTTTGCTCGTATTTCCAGTGAATTTGACCAGGTGTTCAAAGAGCTGTTCGGCGGCGGGAAAGGGACGCTGGAGCTTATGGAGGATGAAGATATCTTGGAGGCAGGAATCAGGATCATCGCCCAGCCGCCGGGAAAGAAGCTGCAGAATATGATGCAGCTTTCCGGAGGCGAGAAGGCGCTTACGGCGATTGCTCTGCTTTTTGCCATCCAGAATCTGAAGCCTTCACCGTTCTGCCTGCTGGATGAGATTGAAGCGGCACTTGATGATAACAATGTCACCCGGTTTGCGAAATATCTGCACAAGCTGACGAAGAGCACGCAGTTTATTGTCATTACCCACAGGCGGGGAACGATGACGGCGGCGGACCGGCTGTATGGGATCACCATGCAGGAGAAGGGTGTGTCAACGCTGGTATCCGTAAGCCTTCTGGAAGACGAGCTGGATAAATAGCGGACACCGGTTTTGACAGGTGCGGTATGGAAAGTATGGTTACAGGCAGCGCGGGCAGAGCGTGGAGACAGATATAGATAACAGGTAGTGATAGGAGGCGTATGATGGCTGAAGAAGGATTTTTTAAACGTCTGATCTCCGGTCTTGCAAAGACCAGGGATAATATTGTGAACAGTATGGACAGTATCTTTTCTGGCTTTTCCAATATTGACGAGGATTTTTACGAGGAACTTGAGGAAGTCCTGATCATGGGGGATCTGGGCGTTCAGGCGACCTATGATATTTTAGACGATCTGAAAAAGAAGGTTAAGGAGCGCCATATCAAGCAGCCGGCTGACTGCCGGGAGCTTTTGATCGAGAGCATCAAAGAGCAGATGGAGGTCGGCGAGACAGCCTATGAGTTCGAGGAGAAGACTTCAGTGGTTATGGTCGTGGGCGTGAACGGCGTGGGCAAGACGACGACCATCGGAAAGCTTGCCGGGAAGCTTAGAGATATGGATAAAAAGGTGATTATGGCGGCGGCGGATACTTTCCGGGCTGCGGCAGGAGAGCAGCTCAAGGAGTGGGCGAACCGGGCGCAGGTGGATCTGATCGGCGGACAGGAAGGCTCTGATCCGGCCTCAGTAGTCTATGACGCGGTGGCGGCGGCAAAGGCAAGGCATGCGGATGTGCTTTTGTGCGATACGGCAGGGCGGCTGCACAATAAGAAGAATCTTATGGAAGAGTTAAAGAAGATGAATCGGATCGTTGACCGGGAGTTCCCGGGAGCGTTCCGGGAGACGCTGGTTGTCCTTGACGCCACTACTGGGCAGAATGCGCTGCAGCAGGCGAAGGAATTCAGCGAGGTGACGGATGTTACCGGGATCGTCCTGACGAAGATGGACGGGACAGCCAAGGGCGGCATCGCTGTTGCGATCCATGCGGAGCTTGGCATTCCGGTCAAATATATCGGCGTGGGGGAGACGATCGACGATCTGCAGAAGTTCGATGCAGACAGCTTTGTAAATGCGCTGTTTACTGTGGACGAAAGAGGCGCACAGAAGGAAGAACAGCAGGAAAGCTGATATATAAGTTTCAGGAAAGACAAAGGGTTTATTTTGTAAAAGGATGTAATGGGAGTTATATTACCTTAGGAACAAGGAGGAGTTAAGGATGCAGGAACTGACATTGGAAAAATTCGAAGAAGCCAGTGAGATCGTGAAAAAAGTCACTTTGCCGACGAAGCTGGTATACAGTGAGAATTTAAGCAGGCTCACCGGCGGGAAGGTTTACTTAAAGCCGGAGAATATGCAGTGTACAGGCGCTTACAAGGTGCGGGGTGCTTATTATAAGATCAGTACGCTTAACGAGGAGGAGAGGAGCCGGGGGCTCATTACCGCGTCTGCGGGGAACCATGCACAGGGAGTCGCATTTGCGGCGCAGAAGTTCGGCTGCAGGGCAACGATCGTCATGCCTACGGTCACACCGCTGATCAAGGTGAACCGCACGAAAAATTACGGGGCAGAGGTAGTGCTCCACGGCGATGTATTTGACGATTCCTATGCTTATGCGGTAAAATTAGCAGAGGAGACCAAAAAGACGCTGGTGCATCCCTTTGACGACCTGGCGGTTGCCACCGGGCAGGGCAGTATTGCCATGGAGATCATCCAGGAGCTGCCGACGGTGGACTATATCCTTGTGCCCATCGGCGGCGGTGGACTGGTGACGGGGGTTGCCACGCTGGCGAAGATGCTCAATCCCAAGATTCAGATCATTGGAGTGGAGCCGAAGTCAGCGGCCAGTATGTCTGCGGCGTTAGAGGCCGGAGAGCCTGTGACGCTGCCAAGTGCCAACACGATCGCAGACGGCACGGCGGTAAAGCGGGTGGGCGAGAACATTTTCCCGTACTGCAAGGAGAATATCGACCAGATCATCACGGTGGAAGACGACGAGCTGATCGGCGCGTTCCTTGACATGGTGGAAAACCATAAGATGGTGGTGGAAAACTCCGGGCTTCTCACCATTGCAGCGCTGAAACAGATGAAGCTGGATAAAAAGAAGGCGGTGGCCATCTTAAGCGGCGGAAATATGGATGTGATCACCATGTCCTCCATCGTGCAGCACGGGCTGATCCAGAGAGACCGGATCTTTTCAGTGTCGGTGCTTCTGCCGGATAAGGCGGGAGAGCTGGTGCGCGTAGCTACTACTATCGCCAATGCCAACGGCAATGTCATCAAGCTTGAGCACAACCAGTTTGTAAGCACCAACCGCAACGCTGCTGTGGAGCTCCGGATCACAATGGAAGCCTTCGGGACAGAGCATAAGAATGAGATACTGATGGCGCTTGAGAATGATGGGTTCCGCCCGAGAGAGATCGGGGCGAAATTATATTAATGCAATGCTGTACTAGGCAATTCTAAATGGATTTTTGCATGTTGCTGCTCGCGGAGTGCACGGTAACATGAAAAGGTATAGAGATTGACAGGAGGTAAAGGATGGATAAGATAAAGATGACAAACCCCATCGTGGAGATGGACGGGGATGAGATGACGCGGATTCTCTGGAAGATGATCAAGGAGCATCTCTTAGAGCCGTTTGTTGAGCTGAATACAGAGTATTATGACTTGGGCTTAGAGCATCGTAATGCGACGGATGACCAGGTGACGGTGGATTCGGCGAATGCAGTGAAAAAGCACAAGGTTGCGGTGAAGTGCGCGACAATCACGCCTAATGCGGCGCGGATGACGGAGTATGACTTGAAAGAGATGTGGAAGAGCCCTAACGGGACGATCCGCGCGATCCTGGACGGGACGGTATTTCGGGCGCCGATCGTGGTCAAGGGAATCGAGCCTTGCGTCAGGAACTGGAAAAAGCCGATTACCATCGCGAGGCATGCCTACGGCGACGTGTACAAGAATACGGAGATGAAGATCCCGGGCACGGGGAAGGCGGAGCTGGTCTTTACGGATAAGGATGGCAGGGAATCAAGGGAACTGATCCATGAGTTTGACGGAGCGGGCATCATACAGGGCATGCATAACGTGGACCGGTCCATTGAGAGCTTTGCGAGGAGCTGCTTTAACTATGCGCTGGATACAAAGCAGGATCTGTGGTTTGCCACGAAAGATACGATCTCCAAAAAGTATGACCACACGTTCAAGGACATTTTCCAGGAGATCTATGACGCAGAGTATGAGGAGAAGTTTAAGGCGGCGGGGATCATGTATTTCTATACGCTGATCGACGATGCGGTTGCCCGCGTGATGAAGTCTGAGGGCGGCTTTATCTGGGCGTGCAAGAACTATGACGGGGACGTGATGAGCGATATGGTGTCTTCTGCTTTCGGCTCTCTTGCCATGATGACTTCTGTGCTGGTATCCCCGGAAGGATTCTATGAGTATGAGGCGGCTCACGGGACGGTGCAGCGCCATTATTACAAGCATTTAAAGGGGGAGGAGACTTCCACTAACTCTGTGGCGACGATATTTGCATGGACAGGCGCACTTCAAAAGCGGGGTGAGCTGGATCATAACAGGGAGCTTATGGCGTTCGCCGACAGACTTGAGAAGGCGACTATTGCTACCATTGAGGAAGGAAAGATGACGAAGGATCTTGCACTGATTACGACTAATCCGAATCCGGTTGTTTTAAACAGCGAAGACTTTATAAAGGCCATCGCTGAGAGATTGTAAGGAAGGGATTCTGTATGAATATACTGATGATTAACGGTACCATGAGGAAAGGCTCGACGTACCGGATTGCGAAGATGTTTGTGGAGAGAGTGACCTGGTCGCAGGATAGGGTGATCGAGCTGTTCCTGCCTAAGGATATGCCGGAATTCTGCCGGGGATGCGGCCAGTGTATTACTCAGGGGGCGAAGAAGTGTCCGGATTACATCATTTACCTCAAACGCATCACAAGGCTGATTGATGAGGCGGATCTCCTTGTATTCGCAACACCTACTTATGTTTACCATACAACGGGCCAGATGAAGGCGCTCCTTGATCATTACGGATACCGGTGGATGGTGCACCGGCCTGAGGCTTCGATGTTTAAGAAACAGGCGGTGTGCTTTTCGACGGCTGCCGGAGCGGGGATGAAAAATGCCCTTAAGGATATTACCGACAGCCTGAAATGGTGGGGTGTCGGCCGGATCTATACATACGGGGCCGCAGTCAGGAGCATGGACTGGGATGAGATCGGTAAGCCGGTGAAGGACAAGATTGACGAAAATGTCAACAAACTTATGGCAAAGATTGTCCACGAGCGGGATAAGGTGACACCGTCCCTTTATGAAAGAGTCCTCTTTTATGCTATGCGGTATATGCACAGCCGTACATTCATGCAGCAGATCGATACGGATTACTGGCGGGAGGCGGGCTGGCTTGGCAGCAAACGGCCGTGGATAATGGAGAGGGCAGATATACAGCCGGAGCAGCAGGCGGGGAAAGCAGACGTTCAGGGAAAGCAGCAGTCTCAGGAGTGGACGGATGGACAGGGAAAGCCCCGCCTTCAGGAGCGGCCTGGTGGACAGGGAAAGCCCCGCCCTCAGGAATGGCTTGATGGACAGGGAAAGCGGCAGGTTCAGGGGCAGCCGGGCGTTCAGGAGCATTACGGGAGTTACGGACCGGCAGGGCAGATGAATGAGAATGAGCATATGCGTGGGGAATTTGCTCAGACACAGGACTACGGACCGGTGGCAGAAGATACATTGCCACAGGAATACGCGCAGGAGAGACAGGAGAGTTTTGCGAACAAAGCGCTTATGACGGGTGAGAGGCCGGATTGATACATTTGTCTGAAAAGAATAGGGGAATTTCCGGAGAGGACGTCAAAAATCAGTGCTTCTCCGGGTTTTCGCGTGGGAAAAAGAATGATCATTGGATGTCAGGAGAGGGAAAAGATGGATAAGATATTGGAAAAAGCGGTAGAGGAAGGAAAGAAAATGACTGCCCTGGGGAGGACAGCCACTTATATACCTGAGCTTGGACGAATGGATAAAAGCTATCTTGGTGTGTGTGTCTGTACCGGGGACGGACAGTATTATAAATACGGGGATGCAGATGAGCGTTTTACGATTCAGAGTATCTCCAAGGTGATCTCGCTGGCAGTTGCTCTTGAGCGCTGCGGGTTTGAGCGGACTTTTGACCGGGTAGGCATGGAACCCTCCGGGGATTCCTTTGATTCGCTGGTGAAGCTTGACCTGACCAGCGATTATCCGTCAAATCCGATGATCAATTCCGGGGCGATCGCGATTGCGAGCCACCTGGCATCGGAGGTGAGCTTTGAGCAGATGCTGAAGTTTACCCGGCTTCTCTGTATGGATGATGAGATCACGCTTAATGAGCGGGTGTACCATTCGGAGATGGGGCATATCTCGAGAAATAAGGCGATTGCGTACCTGTTGGAGAGTAAGGGGATTCTGGAAAACAGTGTGGAGGAGAGCTTAAAATTCTATGTAAGGATGTGTTCTCTTAATGTGACAGCGGCAAGCCTGGCAGGGTTCGGGCTGGTGCTGGCATCCGACGGTGTTGACCCGGCGACCGGCAAGCGTCTTTTACATAGCTGGGTCGTGCAGATCGTTAAAACGATCATGCTGACCTGCGGGATGTATGACGGTTCCGGGAAGTTCGCGGTTGAGGTCGGCGTACCTTCAAAGAGCGGTGTCGGGGGCGGAATCCTTTCTGTGGTGGATAAGAGGATGGGAATCGGTATCTTTGGGCCGTCTCTGGATGAAAAGGGAAACAGCATTGCGGGACAGCATGTTCTGCGTGAGCTGTCGGCGAAGATGAAGCTGCATATGTTTGCGGATAATGTGCCGGAATTTTAGGAGGTTTAAGAATAAGTACGAAGGGAATGTCTGGCGGCAGCCAGTCATTCCCTTTTTCAGAATATTCGTCTATATCGCCTGTGTATTTCTGCATCTACATGAAGACTGCATATTAAATCGCCCGTGTATACTCCTTAAGCCACTCTTGTTCTTCCTCGTTAAGATGCGGACTTACAAGCTCATATACCTTTGCGTGGTATGCGTTGAGCTGCGCTTTGTCTTCCTTGGTCATCATGTCCGGATTAACCGCGTCAAGGTCGATTGGCACATAAGTGATCGGCTCGAAGTAGAGGAACTGTCCGTATTCGGTCTTCTGTCCCTTTCGCACGAGAAGCTCGTTCTCCGTACGGATGCCATGGGAGCCTTCGATGTAGATACCCGGCTCGTCCGTGATCACCATGCCCGGCTCGATGACAGCACGCTCCCTCTCGCGGATCGCGATGCGGAAACCGCTTGGCGCTTCATGGATGTTCATTAAATAGCCGACACCGTGCCCGGTTCCGTGGTTATAGTTGATGCCGCGTTCCCATGCAGGCATCCTCGCCAGGATATCCAGATTGTAACCGCAGGTGCCGTGCATGAATACTGCTCTTGCGAGCCTTAAGTTGCACAGGAGTACGGTAGTGAAGTCCTCTACCATCTGGTCAGTAAGCTTTCCGAAAGCAAACGTCCTGGTGATGTCTGTGGAGCCTTCCATATAGCCTCCGCCGGTATCGGTGAGGAACAAACCGTCTGTCACAACCGGGACATTAGTCTCCGGAGTAGCTGCGTAATGCACGATAGCAGCGTGCTCGCCGGAGCCGCATATCGGCTCAAAGCTCTGCCACAGATAACCTTCCTGCTCCTTGCGGAATTCTTCTAGCTTTTCTGCTGCGCGGATCTCGGTGATCTCCGTCTTTCCTACATTTTTCTTCAGCCAGTACATGAATTTTGTAACTGCAATGCCGTCCTTTACGTGGGCGTTCTTGATGTTCTTTATCTCAGTGTCATTTTTCATGGCTTTCATCAGTACGGTGGGATTCACCTTCTCGATGACCTTCGCTTCTTTTGGAAGATTGTTGTAGAGCGCGTAGTTAAGCCTTGACGGATCGACTAAGATGGCGCTCTCGGCGCTAAGTTCCTTCACATCGTCGTAGATTGCATTGTACGGACGCAGGGATATGTTGTCCTTGGCAAGATCTGCCTTCATCTCGTCCGAGAGCTTCCGCTCGTCAATGTATAGCTTCATCTCCTCCTTTGTGATGACTGCGTAGGAGAGGAGCAGCGGGAAGAATTCGATATCATTGCCCCTAAGATTGGTCGTCCAGCATACGTCGTCCAGTGCGGCGATAATGTGGATGTCAGCTCCTTCTTCCTCCATGGCCTTACGGATCCTCTTAAGCTTGCTCTCCGTGCTCTCGCCGGTGTATTCCACCCCAAGTGCAAATGCAGGCTCCTCGGAAAGCGCGGGCCGGTCTTCCCAGATCTTGTCGATCAGGTCTGTGGAGTAGTCGATCTTACCATTCTTTTTCGCTGCGGCTGCCTCTAACGCCTGGCCTTCCCCCATGGCTACGACGCGCCCGTCAAAGCCCAGCGTCCCGCCTTCCGGAAGGATGTCTGCGATAAAATCTTCTACTGTCGGCACGTCCGGCTCGCCCATCTTAAAGAGCTTAACGCCGCTGCCGGATAATTGCTGCTCTGCCTGGATGAAATATCTTCCGTCTGTCCAGAGCCCCGCGGTATCCTTTGTGATAACTGCGGTTCCAGCGGAGCCGGTGAATCCTGTGATAAATGCCCTCGCCTTAAAATGTTCCCCTACATATTCGCTCTGGTGATTGTCGTCGGTCGGCACCATATAGGCGTCGTATCCCCGCTCCTCCATCAGAGCACGGAGGGCAGAGATTCTTTCTGGTACATTCATGTGTATAACCTCCCTGTATTTACTGTATTTCCTTTCATATGGAAGTTTAACATATTTTGCCGGAAATGTCATCAGGATGTTACGTTACTATTCTCGGCCAATGTCAGTTAGTCAGGGACGTTTTTGAATAACCCTAAGCCTATCGTTTTCTACAATCAGGGGAACGTAAAGGATATAAACGGAACATCGGCGTTTGTTTGATATGTTCCGGTAAAAGTAACTTGTTTTCTTTGCACACCAAGTAGACGAATAGCCATCCGTCTGAAAATGTGTTATACTATCAGTGTTGGGTTAGCCAGCTTTACGCAAAACGATAGGTAAAGCTGACTGGAACCCGGAACCTATGCTGGCGGCATAGGTTCGTCGGGCCTGATAGGAAGGGTATTCCTTGCTGTCAGGCCTTCTATGTCTGGCGGAGATTCTCCACGTTGAAGGCGCAGGAAATAGTGACATGCTTTGTAGGCGACAGAATAATTCACCTGAAGCTGATGCTTCCTGCCCTTGCGGTTGATGATTACCTGTCTGGTAACGATGGAGCAGAAGTTATATAGAAGAAGCCGCGCCCATAGTTCCATTTCTATGAATCTGCGTTGCTTGGAATGGAAGTTTGAAGCCCCAAGCACATGCTTCAATTCACGGAAAGAAGTTTCGATTCCCCATCTTAGATGGTAAAGGTATTTGATTTCATCGACCGAAAATTCTTCCGGAGACAGGTTTGTAATAATGTTCTCATAACCATCCTCTGAGATTCTGAATCTGAGAATGCGCAGGGCAATAGGATATTCCGTCGTTTTATCTGAATCGATATAATCAAAGGCGACATTCTTGCAGATAAATCTGTGCTGTTCTTCCAATTCTGGGTGGCGGCGTTTTTTCTTTGAATTGGACCTGGTGAGTATACGATTAACCTGAACATCAAAGCAGTCCTGAGCCGGGAAGTCGTTACCAAGGATGCGCTGCATTTTAATGTCAGCAGCTCTAATCATGAAATGAAAATGATGTTCGGCGGCATGTGCAAAGACATTGAACGAATGCCCCCCGGTCCGCGATAAAGATAGGAACTATACCGGGAACTGTCTGATGCCTGTCAATTAAGGTGCAGAGAGCACGAAACTCGTTCTTTTTCCTGACTGGCTGAACCACGCAGTCGGTATATCTTTTTGATATAAGGTCAAAAAGGGAGAAGATGTGAACTTGGTTGTAACCATTGGTGGTCTTGCCGTCCGGAGCAAAATAGGAATCAATATCCAACGGATTTCTGGTAAAAGTAAAGGAAGACCCATCCGCAGCGAGAAGCTGGTACTTGTCTTTAGAGAAAGTGTATGGATAAAGTTTGTTAAAGGAATGGAACAGATAAGGCAGCGCATCATCCGAAAGCTTGGCTCTTTGCTGGAAGAAAGCAAAATGAGAGGCAGTATCTTTCGCAAAAGAGAAGAACTTTAGCAGTTCATCCTTTACGAGCCCGCCTCCATAGAAACGATAAGCTGTAGTAAATTGTGAAAATCCAGTTTTCTGTTTCTCGAGAAGTCCGTTTCAGGGTGATTAGAGAAATCTCCTGGATGAAAAGCCATTTCTGAAATAATTTCAAATAAACGGTGTTTGGTTTGTTGTGCAAATGACATGTGAAACCTCCTTGTAATCAGATAAATAATATACTTCTAAATTACAAGAGCCGCTCTCGCTGTCTCTTAAAATACAATTAGTAGCGAGAGCGGCCACACATTTTGAACTCTGTGTCAACCCATTTGAGTGAATTTTTCAGAAAATTTTTGTTAGACCCTGCATGGGAATCTAAGCCAAGGGCTTAACTAACTGACATTGACCATGAACGGTAACGGATGTTATAGTTCATGCTGCAACGATTGTTGTAATATATTGAAAAGGGCTATAAGAGATAGTATAATCTAATAGACAGATAATTCGTAATACACTATAGAAGTATTGGAATTTACGAGGAGTGGAATCAGATGAGAGTATTAGAAGTAAAGAGACTGATTTGAAATTACCGGAAATCCGCAATCAAAGATTCAGAGGATGATATCAAGGTGCTGAAGGGAGTGAGATTTAAGGTGGAAGAAGGTGAATTTGTCGGAATCATAGGGGAATCCGGCTGCGGAAAACGACGCTTCTTAAAGTGCTGGGAATGATTGACAAGCCGACAGACGGAACAGTCCGGTTCATGGGAAAGGATATGTAAGGGCTGGTATAGAGACCAGCTTGCGGATATCCGGAGGAATCAGATCGGCTTTATTTTCCAGGATTTTTGTTTCATGGACAGTCTTTTTGTGGGAGAGAATATCATGCTGCCTATGATCCTCGGAAAGGAAAAGCTGGAGCTGATCCTTGCGGATGTAAACTGGACTCCATGCGAATTCTAACACCACAGACGATATAAACGGCCTTGAAACATGTGGCATCATTCAGCATGCCGCACCGCCTTTAGGACTTCTGCCAGAAGGGGCATGGATGTGGATTCTGTTACATGGATGGAGAACCCTTTTATGGAAATATCCAGCCCGGACTGTGGGGTTCTGCCTTCCTGTTCCCGGCACTGTAAAAATTCCGGCTCTACAGGAACCACCTGCTGTGCGGGCATTTCCCTTTGGATGGCTTCCAGGCAGGTCTCCCTTACGCGGCGGAGCCGGTAATAATAATTCGCTTTTGTGATGCCGTGATGGGCACACCAGGTGACAACGCTCATGCCGGCCGGGCGGCTCTGGCAGTCCCGGCTCTGTGCCGCCCATTCCCGGAGACGGCACTGCTCAGCCACCATGGTTGTTTTTGAACTCATAGACTTACCTCCTGATATCGGTGTCAAAAGTTGAGACTTAACTTTTGATACTCATGATAGAAATATAGTCTATTGTCACATATTTACCCTTCACAGTCGAGGTACGCACTATCTACCAGTTCTTTCCAAACTTAGTTGAATTCAGCGTAGAAAAGCTCATGGAAGAATACTTTTGCCTTTAGTAACACAAAACTGTTCCTACCATACATGATCCGTTTTATCACCTTTATCTTATTTACACTGCCTTCTGCCAAACCATTATTGTAAGAGTAGGAAATCCCATTTTGGGCAGCTTCTTTATCGTTACAGATACCTTCTATAAATGACTGCAGTTCAGGTATGTCATATTTTTGGGCAGATTTTATCCATGTATCTAGCTTTTCGGGTTTTTGCGAAAACATTACGGTATGGAATTCCTTCACCAGGGTATATAGCTGGCCTAACCGTGGATATTTTTCTAAAGCCTGCCCGTATTGCTCTGCTGTGATTGTTGCAACATCTTCCAGCTTCTTATAAATGAGCTGGCATAACGACTTCCTTTGGATAAATTCCGACTGGGGCTTCTTCAGTTCTTCCTGTTCCTGCATCCGTGCCCTCTCTTTTTGCATGAACATCCGCAGGGAAGCGACACTCCCAGTATATCCTTTCCCACAAAGGATGTTATGGATTTTTGCATAGGTAAGCCCCTGGCTCCTTAGTTCTATGACTTCTTTCTCATAGGGGCCAGCTTGCCTGGGACCCTTCCATTATAATGGCCATTTGTAACCGAATAGCCAGGATCCAGATAGTTCTGTATGGTTTTGCTTGTATGGTGCATCATGGTGGCGATCCGTTCGATTGGATACCCAGCCTCCGCCAGCTTCCGGGCTTCATCAACCTCATGCTGCTTCTGCTGCACTGCCAGCTGGTGCTGCCTTTCCCGGGAGATAGCCCTGCTTTCCGGGATTTCATCTTCTGGTATGGCAAGGTATTTCCGAACGGTTGTGGGGCATGAATGCATCAATAGTGCAATATCGGATACGGTCAGCCCTTCTTTCCTTTTTTGATGGGCAAAGCGGATCCGCAGTGGACGGTTTGCCGTGTTATACAGGGCTTTCCTCTCTTCTGAAACCTCCTCCGTCAATGGGATTTCTATCCTGGCAGGAAATTCCCGGACCATATATTTATTTATGGCTTCTGAAAGGCCTTTTATCAAATGGAAGCGTTCGCTCACCTGGACTGCATCAGGGTGTGAGCCCTTTGCTGCCGATGAGTAAGTGGCGGCCCCATCCCTTGATATGACCTGGATATTAGGAAATGTCGCAAGCCAGTTGGTGACATCAGCGGTTTCCCTGGAAGGGATCAGGTCAATGATCCGATGGCTCTCAAGATCGATCATGACCGTTCCATAAGAGAACCTTTTCCTGAGCGCAAAATCATCCACACAAACTTTTGTAATAGAAGACTTATCCACAATTGCCGGCATTTTTTTTAAGCAGGCTGCAAATACTGCTTTTACATACTGTGATATGTCCACTTTTTAAAAGCTTTGACGCGTTCAGGGAACTTAATTGTGCTGAAGTATGGAGGATATTTTTGACCAAACGGTCTGTCTTTTGGGCCTTTGGCGCTGCAAAAGGATGTACCTCGGCAAATGTCGTATGCTGGCACTGTGGGTTATCACAAAACATCTTCCGGGTAGTTACTAATAAAATAACCTTTTTCTCCTGGATCGGAAGATCCTGAATTTCCCTTTCATATACAGAATGGGTGCGCATGGACTTTGAACCGCAGAACGGGCATGCCAGCTCTTTTCTGCTGGATTGGATATGGAAAATAATGGCAGTGTCCTTCACCTGATATTGCACTAATTCATAATCTTTGTGAAGAAGTTTGATAAATTCATCCATATAGCCACGTCCTTTTCTATCATCATTAGTTATATTATATGACTTTTGGAAAATGAAATCAACTAAGTTTGGAAAGAACCTATCTACCGTTTACTTCATAAGGATGATGCGAACCTGATGCAGGTGATTTATCAGATTATTAGTTCCTACTTTGAGGATGACTGTGCGGACGAACTGACAAACGAACCTGTGATGACGGCTATTTTAGAGAAAGACGCTCTGGCATCCCAGCCTGCCCTGTCACGCTTTTTTAACCGCATGGATGAAGATACGCTCAGCCAGTTAATCCAGATCATCCGTGAACTACGCAAAGTCATCTATTCCATAAAGAAACCGGAATCCATCCTTTTCGATATTGATTCCACACTTCTTGGCACCTATGGGAATCAAGAAGGGGAAGGTTTCAACTACCATGATCAGGCACATGGCTATCATCCGCTGTTGTGTTATGATGGGCTGACCGGCGACCTGCTAAAAGCACAGCTTCGTGACGGCACCATGTATTGCAGCAAAGAGGCGGATATTTTTATGGAGTCCCTTCTGGATGAATTTCTCTGTGATTTCCCTGATCTGCCGCTTTATCCTCGCGGCGACAGCGGTTTTGCGTCACCGGACCTGTATGAAGTCCTTGAAGATAAAAACTGCAGATATGCAGTCCGGCTCAAAGAGAATACAAAACTGCGTGAATTCGCAGAAGAGGAAAACCAGGCATTGTACCGTGCAACGAAATACAACCAGGTAGATTATGCCGTCGAGTATGGTGAGTTCCTATATCAGGCGGGTTCATGGAGCCATCCCCGCAGGGTGGTTTTTAAAATTGAAAAGCCCTATGGCCAGATGGTCCACCTGTATACCTTTATCGTCACCACAATGGAAATGGAGCCTTACCAGGTAATCCAGTTCTATTGCGGCAGGGGCAGAATGGAAAATTTCATCAAAGAGGGAAAAAGCGGTTTTGATTTTGCCTCTGTAAGCAGTTCCTGCAAACTGGTAAATGCAAACCGCCTTCAGGTGCATGCATTAGCTTATAATTTCTTCAATTGGTTCAGACGACTGACTCTTGCTGTCAGCATGAGAAAACAGCGCATAGATACCATTCGTTTTAAACTGCTGAAAATTGCCGCAAGAGTGGTAAGAACAGCACGATACAAATATATCAAACTGTGCAGCAGCTGTCCCTACAAGAAAGAATTCTACGAGACACTGGAAAATATCCGCAGTCTGCAGCCACAGTTGGAATAACGGCAGCGATTAACGAACCTTGACAACCACAATACGCTTTTAAACCTCTCATAGGAGAAGTCTGCCCTTTTTTAGGCTGTCTTATGGCAGGGAGAGGTATTAAGAATGATTGTAATGGTAGCTACGGCAGATTTTATGTGTGGTTATACTGCCGTGAATAATTCAGGTTTACGTATGAAATATTTAATTTTATTTTAAGTTTTTCTTTTTATACTATTAATCGGTTGTGGAAAAAAGGGGGATGTGGTAAGGTAAAGTAGAAATTTTTCTATAAGATTTCAGGGAAGTATACATAAGGAGGGACATGATGAGAAAAAGATTAGGAATCATTATTTTGACAATTGCAGTAACTGCATCCATGCTTGGATGCTCCGGGAAAGAGTCGGCGAAGAAGAAAGCGGCGAAGGAAGACAGCCCGGAAAAGATCTTTCAAGAGGCCATGGAAAAGCTTGATAAAGAGACGAATAAGGCCATTGAGACGAAGAGTGTGACCTCTTATGACGATGAGACGGAGGAAGAGGAATATTACACCTGTATCTACGATGGAAAGAAGAATATCGTGGAAAGAATCTCCAAGGATGAGGATGATACGGGAACCATCTATCATTGCTTTAACATGAAGGAGAAGGACGGCTTTGGCGTCTATGTCAATGATGGCCTGACGGGCGGTAAGTGGAAATATTATAAAGAAGAGCTCGAGGAGGATGCCGAGAGCGAGTATGATTACTGGCTTAGGGAGTTTGACCCGGCTTATACGGAGGAAAAGGGATACAGCAATATCAAGTTCAGCAATGAAGGGGAGGATGAGCTTAGCGGTGTAGAGGCGATCAAGATCAAGGTGACTGCCGATGAAGCTTACGATACCGGAGAGAGAACCGACGAGGATATGACGAGGGAGAGCGTGCTTGACGAATACGGCTGGAGTGAAGACGAGGTCGGGCTGGTTGAAGGCTTTTCGGAAGTTATCGATGATTATGTCACGGCCAGCAATGCCAGCGTGGGAGAGACGACGGTAGAGTCTGTCCTGACTGTGTGGATCAGTAAGGAGGATCATACGCTGCTTAAGAGCCGTTCAGCCACCAATATTGAAAGCGCTCAGGACGATGGCACGAAGAAGGCGTTAGCGGCTTTTAACAACGAGTATTGGAAGGTGGAGATGATCCGTCAGAACCTCGAAGACGGCATGTCGAAGGAGGAGGCGAAGAAAGCGCTGGAGGATGATCTCAAGGAGATGGAAAATCCACAAGAGAGCGCAACAGATGCGGAGGCGGCAGGCGAAGAGTTCAGCGAAGAAGAAGGCATGGATGAATTTGCGGCGGTTTCAAAGATTGTCGTGACGAAAAAGATCATGGCCGGCAAGGACTGTCCCGAGATGAACGATCTTCCGAAAGACTTTGAGAAGATAGAACAGGCAGAATATTTTGAAGGGGGATTTGATGCCCTGGAAGATGGTGACGACTATTTCGGAGAGGATGAAGAATTTGAGGATGAATTTGAGTAGAGGAAAGACAGGGAAAAAGATACTGGCGCTGCTTCTTGCGCTGACGGTTCCGGCTGGTTCTGTCTGCGCTGCGCAGTTGCCAAAGCAGGAGGGAGCTGCGACAGGAGCGGCGCAGTCTCAGGAGGATAATACTGCTGCCGGAGTATACGGCACACAGGGGGATGATCCTGCTGCCAAAGCACCTGCTTTTCAGACAGGAGAAAACGGGGAAGGGAGCCTGGAAGAGGAGGCACAGCCCCAGAAGCTGATCAGGAAGATTGAGACTTTCGAGGAAGTAACAAGAGCATGCGGCGAGGTGTTTACCCTTGATGTAAAGCTGACAGACCCGTCAAAGGACGAAGCAGGAGATATTGAAGATGGCAATCCTGGGGGCGGGAATGACGCAGCAGCAGGGGTGTCAGTTCCGGAGACCGAAGGTAGAGATGCTGCGGGCACACAGACACCAGGCGGGGAAATCCCTGCCGGAGATGATGCAGGCGGGAAAGCGTCAGGTGAACCGGCAGTAGCAGAAGGCAGCCAGAATGGAACAGCCTCAGGCACCGGCGGTGATAACTTTGCAGCCCCGGCCGGCCAGGCAGTACCTGCCGCAGGTGAAGCTGCAGAAAATCCGGAAGGTAGTGTGCCGGGATCAGCAGTCCCGGCCGGCCAGACAGCAGACAGCCGGTCTTTAGACGGAGAGGCTTTGGGTGAAGACCCTTTGCAGGAAGAGCCGGCACAAGAGGATACACTGCAATATGAATCCGCCGATCCCAATATCGCGGCGATTGAGCAGGACGAATCCGGTGCGGACTGCATCAGGGCAGTCGGGGTCGGCGACACAGTGATCAAGATCACTGCACCAGAGACTGAGCAGTATGAAAAAGCAGAGGCCCAGGTACTCCTCCATGTCGTTTTGCCGGAGGACGGCGGGGTGTTCGGTAACGCGCTGATCAACTCCATGGCCCTTCTTCCGGGAGGGAGCCTGTCTGCTGCCGAGAACATAAAAGACGGTATCAGGCTGAAATGGGTAAAGATCGAAGGGGCAGAAAGTTACTATCTGGAGAGGAGCAGCAACGGAAAATCTCCATGGACCAGGATAAAAACTTCAGTAAACGCCGATGATGTTACCTATATTGACAAACAGGTGAAGGAAGGAGAAGCTTATTATTACCGGGTGAAGGCGGTCGACCAGTCCGGGCAGGAAGGACTGACCGGAGCGTCGAAAAAGATTGTCCGCCTCATCGCGCCTTCCTTAAGCGTAAGTCTTGCAGGTACCGGAACCGAGCTTAAATGGAACAGAGTCAAAGGATGCAGTGGGTATTATGTGTACCGGCGGGAGGCATCCCAGAATGACTGGGCCGTCGCCTCCACTATAACACAGCCCGGCGAGATTAGCTGGCGGGACACAGCAGCAGGCAACGGGGCGACGTACATTTATTCGGTCAGGGCATATAAGGGCAGTTCGTTTAGCGATTATGCCGGCAGCAAGAGCTATATGCGGGTAACGTCTCCCACGGTAAAGAAATTTAAGAGAAAGTCCGCCACCAAGTTTAAACTGACCTGGAAGACCAATCCTGTGGCAACAGGCTACCAGATCCAGTATTCCCAGAATGGGATGTTCGTGGGTGCAAAAAAGGTTACGGTGAAAAAGGCAAAGGCATCAAGCTATACCCTTTCAGGGCTTTCCAAGAATAAAGGCTATTATGCCAGAATCCGCGCTTATAAAAAAGTGGGCAAAACTACATACTATTCCAGTTGGTCTGCGGCAAGCAATGTGAAAAAGACGAGGACGGCAAAAGCAACGCCGCTCACGAAGAAGAACAAGATGTTCGAGCTGCGCGCACAGGCCAAGCAGAAGATGTTCCAGTACGATACGCTGCAGGGTTCCTGCACAGACGGGACTTTCGCATATTATCTTATGTATAACCGGAAGGCAGTCAACTGCAAGATCGTGAAGGTAAGGCGTTCTAACCTGAAGGTAGAGCAGGTATCTGGTGTGCTTGACGTCGCCCATGGCAATGACATGACCTACGATTCCAGCAAGAACCGTCTTGTCATCGTCCACAGCACAGGTTCAGACCCGAAGAAGCTTACCTCTGTAGACCCGAAGACCCTTGCCGTTATCGAGAGCAAGCATGTGCAGATACCCAAGAAGCTGGCTGGCGGAAGCATAGCAGACGCAGCGGGGGCTACAGCGTTCAGCGGAGTGGCCTACAGCAGCGGAAGGAAGCAGTACGCTGTGCTGTTAAGCCACAATTACAATTTTGTCGTGCTGGATGCTGATCTTGAGCCGGTGAGATATGTAAAGGCCAGCAAAAAGAATAACTATGTGGTCCAGGGCATTGACGCCACTGACGACTATATTCTGGTGGCGCAGAGCCCGAAGACGGCAAAGCAGAAGTATAATATCATCACCGTCTACGACTGGGACGGCAATTACATTTCACGGGTCAATGCGAAAAAGGGCTATGAGATCGAGAGTATCTACCATGTGGGAAGCAAGTATTACGCTGGCTTTTACCGTTCCTACTACAAGACGACATACAAAGATGTGGAAAAAACAGTTCTCGTCGACGGGAAAACGAAGAAGAAGAAGGTCAAGGTCAAGCAGAAGGAATACAAAAGGGACAACTATGTATACCAGATCAAAGGGATATAGGGCAAAAAAATCATAAAATCCCTTGATTTTCCGAGGATACAGTGCTATACTTACTTATAGTTGCATAAGGAAAACGGCAGAAGAGTGGACGGAAGTTCACTCTTCTTTGCTGGTATAGGCCTGTAACAATATTTCCGGATGAAGAAAGGAAGCGTAACATTGTCGAAGAGGGAAAGCTACGAGCAGAAGACAGAAGAGATACTGATCCCCATCGCCGAGGAATACGGCTACGAACTGGTGGATGTAGAATATGTAAAGGAAGGCGGCACATGGTATCTGAGGGCTTACATAGATAAGCCGGGAGGAGTCAGTATTGATGACTGTGAGGCTGTCAGCAGGAGACTGTCGGATATCCTTGATGAGAAGGATTTTATCGACGACAGCTATATTATGGAGGTCAGCTCGCCGGGACTTGGCCGGCCGCTGAAGAAGGAGAAGGATTTCAAACGGAGTCTGGGGAAAGAGGTGGAGATCCGGACTTACCGTATGATCGATAAACAGAAGGAGTTTACCGGCATTTTAAAGGCCTATGACAAGGACAGCGTGACGGTGGCCTTTTCAGACGGAACAGAGAGGAACTTTGATAAGGGCGGCATTGCGCTTATTCGCCTTGCGTTTGATTTTTAATTTAGGAGGATACAAAAATGAACACAGAATTATTAGAAGCGTTGAATATTTTGGAAAAAGAAAAGGATATCAGCAAAGGAACACTGCTTGACGCCATAGAAAATTCCCTTTTGAACGCCTGTAAGAATCATTTTGGAAAAGCGGACAATGTAAGAGTCATTATGGATCGTGAGACCTGCGATTACCGGTTATTCGCGGAGAAGACGGTAGTGGAGGACGTAGAGGATTCCTTAGAGCAGATCAGCCTTGAGGAAGCCCATGAGATCGACGGTTCTTACACCCTCGGGGATATCGTGCAGATACCGATCGAGTCCAAATCCTTCGGGCGCATCGCCACACAGAACGCCAAGAACCTGATCCTGCAGAAGATCCGCGAGGAAGAACGCAAGGTAGTATATGACCAGTATTTTGAAAAGGAAAAGGATATTGTGACCGGAATCGTCCAGCGCTATGTGGGAAGGAATGTCAGCATCAACCTGGGCAAGGCAGACGCCATGCTGACGGAGAACGAGCAGGTGAAGGGCGAGGTGTTCGAGCCGACAGAGCGCGTGAAGCTCTATGTTGTGGAGGTAAAGAACACCACAAAGGGACCGAAGATATTAGTCTCCCGTACCCATCCAGAGCTTGTTAAGCGGTTGTTTGAGTCAGAGGTTACTGAGGTGAAGGACGGGATTGTAGAGATCAAGAGCATCGCCAGAGAAGCGGGCAGCAGGACGAAGATCGCGGTGTGGTCCAACGATCCGGACGTGGATCCGGTGGGAGCCTGCGTCGGTATGAACGGAGCCAGGGTAAGCGCTATCGTAAATGAGCTCAGGGGCGAGAAGATCGACATCATCAACTGGAGCGACAACCCGGCGATCCTGATCGAAAATGCGCTAAGTCCTGCGAAGGTCATCTCTGTTATGGCGGACCCGGATGAGAAGGCGGCAAGCGTCATCGTCCCGGATTACCAGCTGTCCCTGGCTATCGGCAAGGAGGGGCAGAACGCAAGGCTTGCGGCTAGGCTTACCGGATACAAGATCGATATCAAGAGCGAGACACAGGCGATTGAATCCGGAGAGCTTCCGGAGAACTACATGGAACTTGGCGAAGGCGTCTATGAGGAAGAGATGTATGACGAGGACTATACTGGGGAGTACGACGGAGATTATCCGGAAGAAAATTATCCGGGAGAAGAATACCTGGAAGAAGATTATTCTGAGGAGGATGGCCTGGAGACTGAGCAGGACATAAGCGATGACGGCTTGGAAGAAGACGGCGAGGAGATCTTTTTTCAGGAAGTAGAAGAGGATGAACGATAATTAAAAGCAGGTGAGAGATTGAGCAGTAATAAAAAAGTGCCTATGCGCAAATGCGTCGGGTGCCAGGAGATGAAGAGCAAAAAAGAGATGATTCGCGTGATACGGACTGCAGAGAATGAATTTGTGCTGGATGCGACCGGGAAAAAGAACGGACGGGGTGCATATCTTTGCCCGGACCGGGAATGCCTGAAAAAAGCAGTGAAGAGCCGGGGCCTTGAGCGGTCTTTTAAGCAGGCGATACCAGAAGCGGTATATGAATCTCTGGAAAAGGAGATGGTTGGGATTGAGACCGGATAAGGTGCTGTCACTCATTAGTCTGGCTACGAAGGCCGGAAAGACGGCAAGCGGTGAGTTTTCGACGGAAAAGGAAGTGAAGTCCGGCCGGGCGGCGGCAGTCGTCGTGGCGAGGGACGCATCCGATAATACAAAAAAGAAATTTAAAAATATGTGTGATTTTTATCAAGTGCCAATCTATTTTTACGCGGATAAAGATACCTTGGGGCATGCAATGGGAAGAGAGTTTCGGGCATCCCTTGCAATTCTTGATACAGGGTTTGCAAAAGGAATGAAGAAAGCGATGAATACGGAAGAGGATACAATTGCATAGAGGAGGTAGTGTTTATGTCAAAAATTAAAATATACGAGTTAGCGAAGGAGCTCAAGGTCACCAGCAGGGAAGTGATCGAGCTGTTAGGCAAGAAGAACATTGAAGTCAAGAGCCATATGAGCTCTATTGAGAATACAGAGGCGGATCAGGTCAGGGGGTCTTTTGCAAAGGCAGCAAAGCCGGCAGAGAAAACATCAGCAAAGCCCGCAGAGAACGCGGCAGAAAAGCCCGCAGAAAAAGTAGCGAAAAAGTCGGTAGAGAAGGCAGCGGAAAAGCCGGCGGAGAAGCCCGAGGAGGCTCCGAAGAAAAAGAATATCGTCCATGTGTTCCGCCCCCAGAATACACAGAAGGGTGTGCGTCAGGGTGGAAACAGGCAGAAGGGGAAAGGGCTCCATATGCCGGGCAAGCTTATGCAGGTAAATAACGGCCGTCCCGCGAAGGGAGTTCCGGTGCAAAAGCCGGAGCAGCCGGCAAGGAAGCCGGTTGAAAAGCCGGAGACAGAGAAAGCGGCTGTGAAAAAGGCAGAGACGGAAGTTAAGGCGGCAGCAGCAAAGCCACAGGCAACCGAGAAGCTCCAGGCAGTAGAGAAGTCCCAGTCACTGTCACCGACAAGACCGGCAGAGAGCAGACCGCAGACTGTACAGGTATCCCAGAAGCCCCAGGAGGAGAACCGGCAGAAAGCGGCAGGCGACAGAGCGCAGGGCGACAGAAAGGCCCAGGGCACAGGCGAGCGCCAGGGCCGCTTAAGGGATAAAAACGGCGAGCGTGGGCAGGGAGCAGGCGCAAGGTCTGGCCGTCCGGGCGAGCGCCAGAGCCGCTTCGCTGATAAAAACGGCGAGCGCGGCCAGGGAGCAGGCACAAGGTCCGGTCGTCCGGGCGAACGTCAAGGACGTTTTGGTGACCGCAGCAATGACCGGAACCAGGGAGGCGGCGCAAGGTCTGGCCGTCCGGGCGAACGCCAGGGCCGCTTCGGCGACAGAGACAGAGATAACCGGGGGCGGGACAGGGACCGCGGCCCGGGAATGGGCGCAAGGCCGGATGACAGACGTGGCGGAAGAAGAAATGATTCCTCTGCAATCCCGGCACCTGCCATTGAGGCACAGAAGACCCAGAGAAGCAAGGGGAAAGGTAAGGACGACCACAAGAAGAAAGATTACCGCAGGGATGAGGAAGAGAGGATGCCAAAGGGCAAGGGCAGGAAGAATGATGCAAAGCCCCAGATGCAGAAGCCGCAGCAGAAGCAGCAACAGGCAGAAGAGACCATTAAGTCGATCATCATTCCTGAGATGCTTACGATCAAGGAGCTGGCAGACAAGATGAAGATCGTGCCGTCAGTGATCATTAAGAAGCTGTTCATGCAGGGCAAGGTCGCAACCGTGAATCAGGAAGTTGACTATGCGACTGCAGAAGAGATCGCCCTGGAATTTGACATTCTCTGCGAAAAAGAAGAAGTTGTAGATGTGATCGAGGAGCTTCTCAAAGAGGAGGAAGAGGATGTTAAGAAGATGAAAAAGCGTCCTCCGGTTGTCTGCGTCATGGGCCATGTTGACCATGGAAAGACCTCCCTTCTCGATGCGATCCGCCACACCAATGTCATCGGCGGGGAAGCGGGAGGCATTACCCAGCATATCGGCGCTTATGTGGTGGAAGTGAACGGAGAGAGAATCACTTTCCTTGACACGCCGGGGCATGAAGCATTTACTGCTATGCGTATGAGGGGCGCAAGCTCTACGGACATCGCGATCCTTGTGGTTGCGGCGGACGACGGCGTTATGCCTCAGACCGTGGAGGCGATTAACCATGCCAAGGCAGCAGGAGTAGAGATCATCGTCGCAGTCAATAAGATTGATAAACCCAGTGCGAATATTGAGCGGGTGAAGCAGGAGCTCACCGAGTATGAGCTGATCCCGGAGGACTGGGGCGGAAGCACAGTCTTCGTTCCAGTATCTGCAAAGACCGGAGAGGGCCTTGAAGACCTGATGGAGATGATCGTCCTCACCGCAGAGGTGATGGAGCTTAAGGCGAACCCGAACCGCCGGGCAAGAGGACTTGTCCTTGAGGCGCAGCTTGATAAGGGCCGCGGTTCTGTGGCCACTGTCCTGGTACAGAAGGGAACTCTGCGTATCGGTGATGCGGTGGCGGCAGGTTCTGCCTTCGGTAAGGTCAGAGCCATGATGGATGACAAGGGAAGACGTGTGAAAGAAGCAGGACCGTCTGTCCCGGTTGAGATATTAGGATTAAATGACGTGCCCAACGCCGGAGAGGTATTTGTGGGCTGCGGAAATGATAAAGAGGCGAGAAACTTTGCGGAGACCTTTATCTCCCAGAGCAAAATGAAGCTTTTGGAGGAGACAAAATCCAAGCTTTCACTGGATGATTTGTTTAACCAGATTCAGGAAGGCAACTTAAAGGAACTTGGCATCGTCGTGAAGGCGGATGTACAGGGTTCTGTAGAGGCCATCAAGCAGAGCCTCTTAAAGCTTTCCAACGATGAGGTCGTCGTAAAGATCATCCACGGCGGTGTCGGCGCTATCAACGAATCGGACGTCAGCCTTGCGTCAGCCTCCAATGCGATCATCATCGGATTTAATGTCCGCCCGGATGCTACCGCGAAGGATACGGCAGACCGTGAGGGCGTGGATATCCGTCTGTACCGCGTGATCTATAATGCTATTGAGGATGTGGAGGCAGCTATGAAGGGTATGTTAGACCCGGTGTTCGAAGAGAAGGTGCTCGGCCATGCAGAGGTGCGCCAGCTCTTCAAGGCGTCAGGCGTCGGGACGATCGCAGGTTCCTATGTGCTTGACGGCGTATTTGAACGGGACTGCTCTGTACGGATCACCAGAGACGGCGTCGTAGTCTTTGAGGGCGCGCTGGCATCCTTAAGGCGGTTTAAGGACGACGTGAAGGAAGTAAGGACCGGCTACGAGTGCGGATTTGTATTCGCCAACTTTAACGATGTCAAGGAAGGAGACATTGTCGAGGCATTTAAGATGGTTGAGATTCCGAGATAGCGGGGAATTCATCCCGTTTTGGTAAAGGAGCAGTGGAATGAAAAAGAGAGGTATTAAGAATACGAGGATAAATACAGAGGTGCAGCGGGAGCTGAGTAATATCATACGAAGTCTTAAGGATCCCAGAGTTGCACCCTGGACTTCGGTGGTTGCAGCAGAGGTCGCGCCGGATCTTAAGACATGTAAGGCATATATCAGTGTGCTTGGGGATGGGAAGGCTCAGACAGATACACTTGAAGGGCTGGACAGCGCAGTGGGATATATCCGCCGGGAGCTGGCAAGGACCTTAAATATGCGCAACACACCGGAGATCCGGTTTATACTGGATCAGTCTATCGAATATGGCGTGAATATGTCCAAAAGGATAGATGAAGTGACCAAGGATCTGAAAACGGCAGATATTGATATGGAGAGTGAAGGAGAGAAAGATGCTGAATAGAATGTTGAAACTGGCGGATACCATTGCTATAGGAGGCCATGTCAGGCCGGACGGTGACTGCATCGGTTCCAGCATGGGCCTTTGCCGGTACATTAAAGAGAATTACAGCGATAAGGAAGTAGATGTCTATCTGGAAGAGATTCCGGAAAAATACCGCTTTATCAAAGAGACAGAGAACGTGAAGTTTGCGGCTCCGGAGGGGAAGGTGTACGATCTGTTCATCTCCCTGGACTGCGCGGATCTAGAACGCCTGGGCTTTTCTGTCCCCTTGTTTGAGCAGGCGGCGCATACCCTGTGTATCGACCATCATGTGAGCAATCCGGGATATGCCCAGGAGAACCATATCGTGCCGGAAGCCAGCTCCACCTCAGAGCTGGTGTACCGCCTGGTCGATAAGGATAAGCTTAGCAGGGAGGCAGCGGAAGCGCTGTATGCAGGGATTGTCAATGACACAGGCGCATTCCAGTATTCCTGCACATCCCCGGCGACCTTAAGGGCGGCGGCAGAACTTCTGGAGGCAGGGGTAGACGCGCCGGGGATCATCCGGGATACCTTTTACGAGAAGACCTATGCCCAGCATCAGGTGCTCGGGCGCGCGCTTTTGGAGAGCATCCTGTTTCAGGACGGGAAATGTATCGCCTCCTATATCCGGGAGCGGGAGATGAAGTTTTTCGGTGTTGACCGGAACGACCTTGACGGCATAGCCAGCCAGCTGCGCAATACAAAAGGGGTAGAGGTGGCCATTTTCATGGATGAGATACGCCCCAACGTCTATAAGGTAAGCCTGCGCTCCGGGGAATTGGTGGATGTAAGCGTCATCGCCAGATATTTCGGGGGCGGCGGCCATAAGCGGGCGGCGGGCTTTACGCTGACCGGCACGCCTTACGATGTGATCAATAATCTGTCGGGGCAGATCGCGCTCCAGTTGGAGAAGGAAGAATGATACACGGGATCATCAATGTATATAAAGAAAAAGGGTTTACCTCCCACGATGTGGTAGCGAAGCTCAGAGGCATCACCGGGCAGAAAAAGATCGGCCATACCGGCACCCTTGACCCGGATGCAGAGGGCGTGCTTCCAGTCTGTCTGGGGAAGGGAACAAAGCTGTGCGAGCTTTTAGCAGGCGAGGATAAGACATACGAGGCAGTCCTGCTTTTGGGAAGGACTACCGATACCCAGGATATCACCGGGGAAGTGCTGGCAGAAAAAAGCACGGACGCCCTTACCGGAGAAGAAGTGAAGGATGCGGTGTTTTCCTTTCTCGGAGAGTACGGGCAGATTCCCCCTATGTATTCGGCGCTGAAGGTAGGCGGAAAAAAGCTTTATGAGCTGGCCAGGAGCGGACGGACGGTGGAGCGCAAAGCGCGCCCGGTAAGGATCTATGAGATCAGGATCCTTGAGCTTGACCTGCCGCGGGTACGTATGTCGGTGACGTGCGCTAAGGGTACTTATATCCGGACGCTGTGCCACGATATCGGAGAGAAGCTTGGCTGCGGCGGATGCATGGAGCAGCTTACCCGCACCCGTGTAGGCCGCTTTTCCATAGAGGAAGCCGTAACCCTCGGGGGACTTGCCGGCATCTTTGCAGAAAACCGGGAGGCGGACGTTATCGTGCCGGTGGACAGGATGTTTACAGAAGATCCGATGATGCGGGTGAAGGAAGCGTGGGAAATACCGGCGAGAAACGGGAACGTACTGCCGGAGGCGGCCGTTGAGGCCTTTGGGCGCCCGGAGGTCGGGGATGCCTGCGCCCTGGGAATGCGCGATGTAGAAATAAGCGGCGGCACAAGAGTCCGCCTCTATGACAAAAAAGGGCGCTTTATCGCCCTGTACAAGCAGCGTAAGGAAGCAGGGGAGTACCATCTGGAAAAGATGTTTTTCCCTGAAATTTAACGTTACAAGGAGTATCTATGCGCTATGTGAAATGGCTGTCCCACTATCTGGACAGAAGAAGATCAGCCGTTACCTTCGGCAAATTTGACGGGCTCCATCTGGGACATCAGAAGCTCATCGAGAGGGTGCTAAAGCTGAAAGAGCAAGAAAATATCGTCGGCACCGTCTGTGCATTTGACATGCGCCCGCTTTGGAAAGCGAAGGGGCTTGGTATGGAGCGGCTGATGACAGGCAAGGAGCGGTACCATCATCTTGACCGGCAGATGGACTACCTGGTGGAATGCCCATTTACCGAAAAGTTCCGGAGTATGACGGCAGAGGAATTCATACGCAGCGTCATCTGCGGGGTGTTCCATGCAAAATATGTGGTCGTAGGGACAGATTTTCACTTTGGGCGCGACCAGGGCGGAGACGTCCTCACGCTCAAGGCATATGAAGAAGAATACGGATATGAGCTTGTGGTGGTGGAAAAGGAACGCTATAACGGCAATATCATCAGCAGCACTTATATCAGGGATGTACTTAAGGAAGGGAATGTGCGTCTGGCCAATTATCTGCTGGGCTATCCCTTCGAGGTAAACGGCAGGGTGGAGCGGGGCAGGCAGCTTGGCCGGACGCTGGGTTTCCCGACTATGAACGTAGCCTGGCCAGAATACAAGCTTATTCCGCCCAAGGGTGTGTACGTCAGCGAGATCACTATAGACGGGATCAAATATCCGGGCATCTCTAACGTGGGCGTGAAGCCTACCGTGTCCAAGGAGGACAGGGTTGTCCTGGAGAGCTTTCTGTTTGGTTACGGCAGCGATGCTTATGGGAGGAAGGTCAAGGCTGAGCTTTTGGAGTTCCGGAGGCCGGAGCAGAGGTTTGGCAGCATAGCAGAGATGAAAGCCCAGGTCGATAAGGATATTGCATATGCGAAAAGATACTTTGGGATAGAGTAGAAGGAGAATTATACAAATGAGCATGACAGAGGTATTTTTGTTATTTGGCGGTTTAGGTTTCTTCCTTTACGGCATGAAGCTGATGAGCGAGGGGTTAGAGAAGGCTGCCGGCGCCAAGATGAGGGGGATTCTGGAGTTTTTTACGCAGAACCGCTTTATCGGGATGATTGTAGGAATCGTGTTTACTGCAGTCATCCAGTCATCCAACGCTACTACGGTAATGGTCGTAAGCTTTGTCAATTCGGGGCTGATGAACCTGATGCAGGCATCGGGCGTGATCCTGGGAGCCAATATCGGTACGACAGTGACGGGGCAGCTGATTGCCTTCAACCTGTCGGATATCGCGCCGCTGATCGTGATCTTCGGCGTGATCATGACCATGTTTTGCAAAAAACAGAGTGTCAAGAAGATCGGTGAAGTGATCTTAGGCTTCGGTATCCTGTTCATGGGGCTTCGGATCATGGGAGAGAGCATGCAGGCGGTGAAGGATTCTCCGGCGATCCTGGAGTTCCTTTCTTCCTTAAGAAATCCTTTTGCGGCGATCCTTGTGGGGATCGTGATCACCTCTGTCCTGCAGAGTTCGTCCGCTACAGTGGGAATCATCCTCCTAATGGTCTCCCAGGGGCTTCTGGAATTTAGGATCTGTCCCTTTATGATCCTCGGGTGCAATATCGGCTCCTGCGTATCTGCGCTGGCAGCCAGCTTAAGCGGAAAGAAGGATGCAAAGCGTGCGGCGCTCATCCATTTCTTTTTCAATGTCATCGGATCTGCGATCATGTTCATCATCCTGATCGTGGCATTGAATCCAATCATGGACGGGCTTTTGTATATCTCAGGTGGAAGTCTTTCCCGGGCGGTAGCCAATGTACATACGCTGATGAAGATATTCGAAGTCGCGATGCTCTTCCCGTTCATGGGCTGGATCGTGAAGCTTACCTATAAGGCCATCCCCGGGACGGACACGGAAGGTAAGGACGAGTATGAGCTTCTCTATATCCGCAAGTCGCTCATGTCCCCGTCAACGGCCGTTATGGATGCCATCCATGAGATTGAACATATGGGGAAGGTAGCCATCGCCAATCTGGAGCTGGGTATGGACGCTCTGTGCGAAAAGGATGAAGAAAAGATCCAGAAGGTCTATAAGATCGAAGATTATATTGATTTTATGAACAGCAGGATCACAGATTACCTGGTGAAGGTCAATGAGATCGATCTGCCTTTAGCGGACGCGGAGATGCTGGGCGGACTGTTCCATGTGGTGAACGATATTGAGCGGATCGGCGACCACGCGGAGAATCTTGCGGATTCCGCGCTGACCCGCATCCGGGAAAATGTGGATCTTAGCGACAAGGCCAAGCGGCAGCTTAGGGACATGATGAAGGATGTCATCTCGTTGTTTGAGTATTCCCTGGATATGTTCACCAATAGTAACCAGCGCCATATGAAGGAGATTCTTGCTCTTGAAGACCAGATCGACGAGCAGGAGCGGAGCCTGCAGAAGGTACATGTCAAGCGTCTGGCGAAAAACAAATGTACGCCGATGTCGGGGATGATTTTTTCGGACACGGTTTCCGGCCTTGAGCGTGTGGCAGACCATGCGACCAATATCGCATTTGCGATCACCGAACCTTTTGACAGCCGCGAGGATGGAAGGATGGATGACGAGCTGTAGTGATTGTAAACGGAATGAATTTTTCCTTTACAGCGGGTAATACTTATGATATACTTTTCTGGTGTGAAAGCCGGTGTTCGGTAATCGGATACTCCAGCCATTACTTAATACCTGGCGGTGTAATATAGTTTTAAGGAGGATTTTGAACATGATTTCCAAAGAGATGAAAGAAAAGATTGTAGCAGATTACGGAAGGTCAGCGGGCGATACCGGTTCACCGGAGGTTCAGGTGGCGATCCTTACCGCAAGGATCAACGATCTGACCGAGCATTTTAAGGCGAACCCGAAGGATCACCACTCAAGAAGAGGTCTTCTTAAGATGGTCGGACAGAGAAGAGGTCTCCTTGCGTATCTGAAAAAGATGGATATCGAGAGATACCGTACACTTATCGAGAGATTAGGCTTAAGGAAATAATTGCATCGCGCGCAGACGCAGATGTCAGGGATCCAGAGGTTTCAGGGAGACAAAGTTCCGGGGACTTCTGGATTTTATCATTAGCAGTATAGAAAGGAAAAATAGAGTGACTTATAAAGAAGCAAGGGTATATTTGGACGAGGTGTCGAAATACGGAAGTGTACTTGGTTTGGATACGATCCGGGGGCTGCTTATGGAACTTGGGAATCCGCAGGAGGATTTGAAGTTCATCCATATCGCAGGGACGAACGGAAAGGGGTCTGTGCTTGCTTTTATTTCTTCGATTTTCAGCGAGTCGGGCTTTCGAACCGGAAGATATATTTCCCCGACTGTAGTTTCTTATCTGGAGCGGATCCAGATAGATGGAGAGTGGATTCCTGAAGGGGAATTTGCAGAATATGCAGAAGAAGTTAAGAAGGCTGTTGCGCGTATGGAGACAAAGGGGATGGCACATCCTACTGTTTTTGAGATAGAGACCGCGATAGCTTTTTTGTATTTTCGGGAGAAAAAGTGCGATTATGTAGTGCTTGAGACCGGGCTTGGCGGGAGGCTGGATGCGACAAATATCGTGGAGAATACGGCGGCGGCTGTATTTACTTCTATCAGCCGGGATCACATGGGATTTTTAGGAGATACTCTGGAGGAGATCGCTGGGGAGAAGGCGGGGATCATCAAGCCGGGCTGCGTGGCCATATCAGCTGCTCAGGAGCCGGAGGCAGCGGATATCCTGCGAAAAAGGGCGGAAAGCCTCGGCTGCGAAATAGTGTTTGCCCGCCCAGAGGAAATGGTGGTCTGCCAGGAGGATTACCGGGGGATGACTTTGTCCTATCCGTCCTGGAGTAAGACGCCGGTTGAGATCCGGATGGCAGGAAGGTATCAGATTCTTAATGCGGCAGTGGCCTTTGAGCTGGCAAAGCTTTTTCAGGTGCCTGAGGAGGCGGTGGTAAGAGGCTTTTTGCGGGCGCGGTGGACCGGGCGGTTCACCTGTATCTCGGAAAATCCGCTGTTTATCATCGACGGCGCCCACAATCGGGATGCGGCAAAGCGCCTGAGAGAATCGGTGGAGCGGTATTTTTGCGGTAAGTATATGATCCTTATCATGGGTGTGTTCCGGGATAAGGAATACGAAGAGATCGCCGGTCAGATGGCCCCGCTGGCAAAAAGTATCTATACGGTGGAACTGCCGGATAAAAGCCGCACGCTGGGGGCAGAGGAGCTAAGGAAGGCCTGCAAGCCTTATTGTACCGGGAGTGTGCGCGCTGCGGACAGTATCAGGGATGCGGTGATTTCCTCGTGGCAGGAGGCGTTAAGCAATACAGACAGTGTGATACTGGCCTTCGGCTCTCTCTCCTGTCTGGGAGAGGTGATGGATCAGGCAAGACGGCTGGACAAAGGGGTTATAGAGCCTTCGGATAACGGGAAGATGAAGGAAGATGGAGGTGAGAGGTGATGGATCAGGAGAAGATTAAGCAGGGGGTTCGGCTTATCCTGGAAGGGATCGGCGAGGATCCGAAGCGGGAGGGGCTGAAGGAGACTCCGGACCGGATCGCCAGGATGTATGAGGAGATCTACGGCGGTCTTAAGGAAGAGCCTTCCATACATCTTCGGAAAACCTTTCACGTGGACAATGATGAGATGGTGGTGGAAAGGGATATTACATTTTATTCCACCTGCGAGCATCATCTGCTCCCCTTTTACGGCAAAGCCCATATCGCCTATATCCCGGACGGCAGGGTGGCGGGGCTTAGCAAGCTGGCCCGTACGGTGGAGGTCTATGCGAAACGGCCGCAGATCCAGGAAAAGCTTACAGGGCAGATCGCGGATGCGCTGATGGAGCATTTAAAGCCGAAGGGTGTTATGGTGATGCTCACGGCAGAGCATATGTGTATGACGATGCGGGGGATAAAAAAGCCCGGCAGCCAGACGGTGACTGTGGCAAAGCGGGGACGGTTTCTTGAGGATTCCGAACTTGTGCAGGAGTTTTACCTGATGGTGAGGTGACAGGAGGGATTCAGAGATGACCGGAAAAGTGATAAGGAGAGACACAGATGAAGGAGATCGAGGCGATCAGAAAGCATCCGCTGTATATGGAATATGATGAACGGTTAAGGGATGCAGAAAAGGGACGGAAGTTCTGCTGCCATCAGATGGATCATCTGCTTGATGTGGCGCGTATCGCTTACATCATTGACCTGGAGCATGATCTGGGGATACGCAAGGAGGTTATCTATGGGGCCGCGCTGCTCCATGATATCGGGAAGGCCAGGCAGTATCAGGAGGGAATCCCTCATGAGCAGGCATCGGCTGAGATTGCCGGGACAATCTTAGATGACCTGCCGGAGGACTATTATTCCAGAGAGGAAAGGCAGGAGATCCTCCGGGCAATCTTCGGTCACCGGAGGGAGAGGGACGGGATGAGCAGGCTTGAGCGGCTGCTTTATGTCAGCGATAAGCGCTCGCGGATGTGTTTTGCCTGTGATAGTGAGCCGGAGTGTGACTGGAGCAGAGAGAAAAAGAATCTGGAGATTGAGATTTAAGGAGAAGAGGGTATGCAAATCGGAGGAAAAACATTTGACACAGACAACAGGGTATATCTTATGGGTATCCTGAATGTGACGCCGGATTCCTTCTCAGACGGCGGGCGCTATAAGGAACTGGACGCTGCGCTTTTTCATGCGGAGGAGATGGTAAAGGAGGGGGCGGCTATCCTGGACGTGGGCGGCGAGTCCACAAGACCCGGGCATACGAAGATCAGCGTGGATGAGGAAATCAGCCGTACAGCTTTGGTGATTGAAAAGCTCAGAGACCGCTTTGACGTGCCGGTATCCATCGATACCTACAAAAGCCGGGTGGCAGAGGCAGCGCTTTCGGCGGGAGCCGCGCTGGTCAATGACATCTGGGGGCTTAAGTATGATAAGAATATGGCAGCGGTGATCGCCGGGAGTGATGCGGCGTGCTGCCTGATGCACAACCGGGACGATGCCGTATATACAGACCTTGCAGCAGAAGTATGCGCGGATCTCTCAGACAGCGTGAGGCTTGCGAAAGCTGCCGGGATCAGGGACGAGCAGATCATGGTGGATCCCGGTATCGGCTTTGGCAAGACATATGAGATGAATCTTGAGATGCTAAAAAGGCTCGGGGAGCTTAAGAGCCTTGGTTATCCTGTACTTCTTGGGGCATCACGCAAATCGGTGATCGGGCTGACTCTCGACCTTCCGTCTGATGAGCGGCTGGAGGGTACGCTTGTGACTACAGTGATGGGAGTGATGAGCGGCTGTTCCTTTGTGCGGGTTCATGACGTAAAGGCCAATCTGCGTGCGGTAAGGATGGCGGAGGCGATACTTGGGTCGTAGGACAGTGATAATAAATCTATGATAGAAGGGTGGCGGAGAGAATGAAAGATCAGATTAAGATAGTGAATTTAGAAATATTTGCCAGGCACGGCGTATTTCCGGAGGAGAACAGATTGGGGCAGAAGTTTCTGGTATCTGCGGTGCTTTCTGTGGATACGAGAAAGGCGGGAAAGGCTGACGACCTTGAAGCGTCCGTGGATTACGGGGAGGTCTGCCGTTTTATGGACTCCTATATGAAAGCGCATACGTATAAGCTTCTGGAGTGTGCGGCGGAGGGACTGGCAAAGGAGCTCCTGTTGCGTACGCCCCATCTGGAAAATGTGCGGCTGGAGGTGAAGAAGCCGTGGGCTCCGGTTGGGCTTCCGCTGGAGACTGTCTCTGTCGAGATCAGCCGGGGGTGGCACACCGCCTATATCGCCCTTGGCTCCAACATGGGAGACCGGAAGGCATATCTTGACGAAGCCGCCGCCGCCCTTAATGAGCTGGCGGATACCGAGGTGATAAAGGTTTCTTCCTATTATGAGACACCGCCTTACGGTGTGACAGACCAGGCGGATTTTTTAAATGCCTGTCTTAAGCTTCGCACGCTTCTTACACCAGAAGAGCTTTTGGAAGAGCTTCACGGGATTGAGCAGGCGGCCGGGCGGGAGAGAGTGATCCGCTGGGGGCCGCGGACACTGGATCTTGATATCATCTTTTATGATGACCTGGTGACAGAGTCGGAAGATTTATGCATCCCCCATGTGGAGATGCATAAGCGTAAGTTTGTGCTGGAGCCGCTCCACGAGATCGCTCCCTATAAGCGTCATCCGGTGTATGGAGAGACGGTGAGGGAGATGCTCGTAAAAATGTAAATCTTTATCATTTCTTTATATTTCCCCCTTATGCTTATCAATGTAAACAACATCACAAAGCATAAGGAGGGAATAAATCATATGACGCAAAATATCTTAGAAGTATCAGGTTGATCAAAAACTTTCCGCCGCCATCTGGCAGTCAGGGACATTACCCTCACCGTGCCGCAGGGATGCGTGTACGGAATCTTAGGCCCCAACGGTGCGGGCAAATCCACATTTTTAAGATGCTGGCGGGGATGCTGGGAATGGAGCTCTACATCGCTTCTGTGTTCGCAAAAGGCAAGGGGCGGATAAGCATAGGAGATGCGTCGGAGAAAGGGTATGGAGGCAGGGCAGAGCTTTTTGTGCTGAAAAAAACGCCTTCCTGCCGGCAGGGACAGAAAAGGCGCTGATTGATGCATGATAAAGCTTATGCCTTTACATTTTTATGGGCGGTGGACAGCATCAGCTTGATCCGGTTGAGCTGGTTTACTTCGCTGGCTCCCGGATCAAAGTCGATCGCCACCACATTGGACTGGGGATAACGTCTCCTTAACTCCTTGATGACGCCTTTTCCCACCACATGGTTAGGAAGGCAGGCGAAAGGCTGTGTGCACACGATATTCGGTGCGCCGCTATGTATCAGCTCCAGCATCTCCCCGGTCAAAAACCAACCTTCCCCAGTCTGGTTGCCCAGGGAGACGATCTCCGATGCCATCCGTCCAAGCTCCTGGATTCTTGCAGGAGGAGTGAAGCGGCGGCTCTTTTTAAACATTTCTGTAGCGGGCTTTCGCATCCACTCTAAGATGCGGATGCCGATATTGCCTATGATTGCCTTGGATCTGGCAAAGCCTAGCTTTTCGGACTTAAAGTTCTGGTTGTAGAAGGAGTACAGAAGGAAGTCTAAAAGGTCTGGTACGACCGCCTCTGCTCCCTCGCTTTCCAGCAGCTCAACAAGATAATTGTTGGCGGCGGGAAGGAATTTGACCAGGATCTCGCCGACGATGCCCACGCGGGGTTTTTTCACGTCGGTGATGGCAATATTCTGGTCAAAGTCTTCAATGATGTCCCGGCACAGTTTCTTGAACTTTCCTCTGGAAGGATATCCCTCTGACAGAAACCGCTGGCAGGCCTTTTTCCACTTCTCATGCATGGCGTTGACTGAGCCTGGAACAGCCTCATAGGGGCGCAACCGGTACACACATTTCATGAAGATATCCCCGAAGATGACACCGTAGATCCCGCGCAGGATCAGGTTCGGCGTAAGCTTGAAGCCAGGGTTCTCCTCCAGACCGCTCAAATTGACAGAGATCACCGGGATATTGCCGTAACCCGCTTTTTTCAGTGCACGACGGATAAACCCGATATAGTTCGATGCGCGGCACCCTCCGCCGGTCTGGCTGATGATGACAGCGATCCTTTCCGTATCATACCGGCCTGAGAGGATAGCGTCCATGATCTGCCCTACCACCATAAGGGAGGGATAGCACGCATCGTTATTCACGTATTTCAGTCCCACGTCAACGGCACGTTTATTGTCGTTAGGCAGCACCTGCAGACGATAGCCTGACGCGTTAAATGCAGGCTCCAGAAGCTCAAAGTGGATAGGCGACATCTGCGGACACAGAATCGTGTAGTTCTTCCGCATTTCTTTGGTAAATACGACCTTGTCGATGGAGGCCGGATGGATGGTGCGCTTTTCCTTGCGCTGCTCTCTCACGCGGATCGCTGCCAGAAGAGAGCGGACGCGGATTCTTGCAGCGCCGAGATTGTTGACCTCGTCGATCTTCAGTGAGGTGTAGATCTTGTCGGAGCTGTTGAGGATGTCCGCCGCCTGGTCGGTGGTTACGGCATCCAGGCCGCAGCCGAAGGAGTTAAGCTGGATAAAATCCAGGTTTTCCCTAGTCTTTACATAGTTCGCCGCAGCATAAAGGCGGGAGTGGTACATCCACTGGTCCATCACATTGATGGGGCGCTCTACCGGGTGCAGGTGTGAGACGGAATCCTCCGTGAGCACAGCGATATTGTAGGAATTGATCAGCTCTGGTATGCCGTGGTTTACCTCCGGGTCGATGTGGTACGGCCGCCCTGCAAGGACGATGCCCCGGTTCCCGGTCTGATCAAGGAACCGGACAGTCTCCTCGCCTTTCTTGCGCATATCGTCCCGGCAGGCATTCAGCTCATCCCATGCAGCGCTCACAGCAGAGTGGATCTCCTCAGCGGTAATGCCGAAGCGACCAGAAAACTCCTCAACAAGCCTGCGGGTTAATGTCTCTGCATTGGTCAATGAAAGGAAAGGATGGATAAACTCGATCTCTCCGTTCACAATTGCATCGATGTTATTCTTGATATTTTCCGGGTAGGAGGTAACGATCGGGCAGTTGTAGTGATTGTTGGCCTCCGCAAATTCATTCCGTTCATAAGGGATGCTGGGATAGAAGATCCTCTTGACCCCCTTGTTGATCAGCCACTGAACATGGCCGTGTGCAAGCTTTGCCGGGTAACACTCGGACTCGCTGGGTATGGATTCTATGCCAAGCTCATAGATCTTCCGCGTGGAAACGGGAGAAAGCAGCACAGAAAAGCCAAGGTTATGGAAAAATGTGAACCAGAACGGGTAGTTCTCGTATATGTTAAGGACACGGGGAATGCCGATGACGCCCCGTTTTGCCACATTTTCCGGGAGAGGCGTGTAGCCGAAATACCGCTTTGCCTTATACGCAAAAAGGTTCGGCAGCTTGTTCTTAGTCTGTTCCTTCCCGAGGCCGCGCTCACAGCGGTTCCCGGTGATAAATTTGCGGTCCCCGCTGAAATGATTGACCGTCAGGCGGCAGTTGTTGGTGCAGCCCCGGCATTTCGTCATGGTCGTGGAGTATGTTAAGGCTTCTATCTCATGGATAGGGAGCATAGTCGTACCCTTGCAGCCGGAATACCGCTCCCGGGCGATGAGCGCTGCCCCGAAGGCTCCCATGATACCGGCGATATCCGGGCGGATCGCCTCGCAGCCCGCGATCTTTTCAAAGCTTCTTAACACGGCATTGTTGTAAAACGTACCGCCCTGGACGACGATATGCCGGCCAAGCTCTGAGGCGTTGGAAACCTTGATCACCTTAAACAGTGCATTTTTGATCACGGAATAAGCAAGCCCGGCAGAGATATCGGCAACCTCCGCGCCCTCCTTCTGCGCCTGCTTCACCTTAGAATTCATAAATACGGTACAGCGGGTGCCAAGGTCGATGGGATTGCGGGCGAACAGCGCTTCGTGGGCAAAATCCTCCACAGAATAATTCAGAGACTTGGCAAAGGTCTCGATAAATGAGCCGCAGCCGGAGGAGCAGGCCTCGTTGAGCAAAACGTTGTCAACCGTCTGGTTCTTGATCTTGATGCACTTCATATCCTGGCCGCCGATGTCGAGGATACAATCCACATCCGGCGCAAAGAAAGAAGCAGCATAGTAGTGGGAGACGGTCTCTACCTCCCCCTCGTCCAAAAGAAGTGCTGACTTGATCAGTGCTTCGCCGTAGCCGGTGGAGCAGGAATGGACGATATCCACTCCCTCAGGAAGCTGGCGGTAGATATCCTTTATGGCGCTTATGGTCGTGCCCAGCGGGTCTCCCTCGTTATTGTGGTAGAAGGAGTAAAGAAGCGTCCCGTCCTCTCCCACGAGAGCCGCCTTTGTGGTGGTAGAGCCTGCATCAATACCGAGAAATGCCCTCCCCCGGTAAGTAGCCAGATCCTTCACCGGAACCTGATGCCGGTCATGCCGCTCCTTGAACGCATGGAACTCTGCTTCACTTGCAAACAGCGGCTCCATGCGGTCTACTTCAAATTCCATCTTAATCTTTCCCTCCAGGCGGTTCTGCATGTCTCTGAGGGACACATGGAGGTCCCGCCCAGAGTTCAGCGCAGAGCCGATGGCGGCAAACAGATGGGAATGGTTCGGCGCGATAATATGTTCATCGTCAAGCTTAAGTGTGCGGATAAACGCCTCCCTAAGCTCCGACAGGAAATGAAGCGGGCCTCCGAGGAACGCCACATGTCCCCGGATGGGCTTCCCGCAGGCAAGCCCGCTGATGGTCTGGTTCACTACCGCCTGGAAGATCGATGCAGCCAGATCCTCCTTTGACGCCCCCTCATTGATGAGCGGCTGGATATCCGACTTTGCAAATACACCGCACCTTGCGGCGATAGCGTAGAGGGCGCGATAGTCTTTCGCATATGCGTTGAGGCCGGAAGCATCGGTCTGCAGAAGGGATGCCATCTGGTCGATGAAGGAACCTGTTCCTCCGGCGCATACGCCGTTCATCCGCTGCTCTACATTGCCCCCTTCAAAATAGATGATCTTGGCGTCCTCTCCCCCAAGCTCGATAGCTACGTCCGTCTGCGGGGCATAGTCCTGCAGAGCGGCAGATACTGCGATCACCTCCTGGACAAAGGGAACCTTGAGGTGGCCGGCCAGGGAAAGCCCCCCGGAGCCCGTGATGACAGGGGAGGCGTAGACTGCGCCTAGCTTGTAGATGGCACGTCCCAAAAGGTCTGACAGCGTTTCCTGTATGTCAGCAAAATGTCTTTCATAATCTGAGAAAACAACGTCATTATTCTCATCCAAAATGGCAATTTTTACAGTCGTAGAGCCAATATCAATGCCTAATGTGTAATTTTCTTTTCTTGCCATGAAATAACACTCCTTTAATCTATACAATCTATGTGTGTTTTCCTATTAAATGCATTTTTTGATTTTACAGCCTGTAACATTATACGACAAAATTTTTGACTTTACAATTAACAAAATGTGATAAGAATATTAAAAACGTATTAAACTTACATGGTAGAATTGACAAACACCGGTCAAAAAGGTAAGATAAATACAATGTATTTTTTTCGGAACAGTTAAATTCTGACAGTTTTAAGGAGTAGTTTTTATGGATTGGATTAGTAAATTAGAACGGAAATACGGCAGATACGCGATACCGAACCTGATGACCTATATCATTATCCTGTACGGGTCTGGTTTTGTGCTGGACATCATTAATCCGTATTTCTACGGGCAATACCTGAGTCTTGACGCGGCGGCGCTTATGCGCGGCCAGATCTGGCGGATTGTCACCTTTATCATAGACCCGCCCTCGAGCAGCATCATCTGGATCATCTTTGCACTGTCCCTCTATTATTTTATCGGAAGGCAGCTTGAGATGACGTGGGGGGCGTTCCGCTTCAACCTGTACTTTTTCTCAGGGATGCTGTTCCATGTCATCGCGGCGCTTTTGGTCTATCTGCTTACCGGGCTGTCTTTCCAGCTTGGAACCCACTATCTGAACATGTCCCTGTTTTTTGTGTATGCGGCGCTGTTCCCGGATATGCAGTTCTATCTGTATATGATCATCCCGGTGAAGGTGAAGTGGCTGGCGCTTTTAGACGGATTGTACTTTGTGTGGGCGGTGATTCAGGCGTTTCTTCCGGCATATGGAGGGAATCCGGTGTACGGCATCACGTTCAAGGCCAACGCGCTGGCTGCGGTGGTCTCGATTCTCAATTTCCTGATTTTTTTCCTCGGTTCCAGGAATATGAAGCCATATACGCCGGGGCAGATCAGGCGCAAGCATGAGTTTAAGAAGAATGTAAGACAGGCGAAGCGCCAGGTGAATGTCTACGCAGGCGGGGCGAAGCACAGGTGTGCCGTGTGCGGGCGCACGGAGCTTGACGATCCGGAACTGGAATTCCGGTACTGCTCGAAGTGCAACGGCAATTATGAATACTGCCAGGATCATCTCTTTACCCATACGCATGTGAAGTGACAGCGGCATTACTGTGCGTTTCCTGAAACGTGGCGGTGAACGCATGATACAAAGGCGGGACACCCGCTGCCGGACGATAGAGGTACGGCGGCGGGTGTCTGCGTTGGTGTGCGGATATTTTTGCGTCCATTTCCGGGCGCTCCAAAAATTTTTGAAATATTTTGTGCAGTCTGCCTTGGAAAAGTGATTGAAAGAGCAGGCATTTAGAAGTAAAGTATTACATAGGAGTTTGTCTTAAAGAAAGGTAAAATAAATTAAGGAGTGTGGTTTGGAAAGATGAAAAAAACAAAGATTGTATGTACGATGGGACCGGGAACTAACGATCCGGAGATTGTGAGGAAGCTTATACAGGACGGCATGGATATTGCCAGATTCAATTTCTCCCACGGGACGCACGAGGAACAGAAGGTGCGCATGGATATGGTCAAGAAGCTGCGCAAGGAGGAGAAGGTGCCGGTTGCGATCCTCTTGGATACGAAGGGTCCGGAGATCCGTACAGGCGTGCTGAAGGAAGGAAAGAAAGTGACCCTTGAGACAGGCGGGACATTTACCCTGTCGACAAAGGAGATAGAGGGAGACCATACAAGGGTATCCATTACCTACCCGGGACTTATTGACGACGTGCAGCTCGGAAGTACGATCCTCATCGACGACGGGCTGATCGGGCTGGAAGTAAAGGATAAAACCGAGAGCGAGCTTGTCTGCAAGATCACCAACGGCGGTGAGCTTGGGGAGAGAAAGGGGGTCAACGTGCCCAATGTCCCTGTAAGGCTTCCGGCGATCACGGAAAAGGACAGAGAGGATATCAAGTTCGGCGTGGAGCAGGAGATTGACTTTATCGCGGCCTCCTTTGTGCGGAACGCAGAGTGTATATTAGAGATTAAGGCGTATTTAAGAGAGCTGAAGGCACCCTACATCCCGATCATTGCTAAGATTGAGAATGCAGAAGGGATACAGAACATCGATGAGATCATCCGCTGTGCGGACGGGATCATGGTCGCCAGGGGAGACTTAGGCGTCGAGATCCCGGCAGAGGAGGTTCCTTATCTGCAGAAAATGCTGATCCAGAAGTGCAACGATAACTTCAAGCCGGTCATCACGGCGACCCAGATGTTAGACTCCATGATCCGCAATCCGCGTCCGACCAGGGCGGAGGTGACAGATGTGGCCAATGCGGTCTATGACGGGACGGATGCTGTGATGCTCTCTGGAGAGACAGCCAATGGAAAATACCCGGTGGAAGCCCTCCAGATGATGGTACATATCGTAGAGAATACCGAGGATCACTTAGATTATGAGACGCTCCTGCGCCAGTCGGAGGCTCATCGGATGAAGAGCGCGTCAAGCGCCTTAGGCTTTGCTACAGTCTCCACAGCCATGAACCTGAAAGCGAAGTGTATCATCGCGCCGTCCATGTCCGGCGCTACAGCGCGGGTAGTATCTAAGTTCAAGCCGCAGACCGAGATCATCGGTGTCAGCCCGGATTCCGCGTCCTTGAGAAGGATGCAGATCTACTGGGGCGTGCGCCCGATGAAGTCCATCGAGGTTCACACGACGGAGGATATCTGCAACAGCGCTATCGAGCTTGTATGCGCGAAGCAGATCGCTGAGACCGGCGACGTCGTTATCCTGACTGCGGGCATTCCGTCCCCGGTAGTAGGCGGCCGGCAGGCTGGCGTCAGCAATATGATGCGGATCGCGATTGTAGATTAAACGACCTGTATAAAGATATCATCCTGAACTATATATTGTCAGCAGTGTTAGCGAACGAGCCCGCCTTTTGGCGGGCTTATCTTATTTTCGGGTCTTTTGCGGCATATTTGTTTAAAGGTAATGATAAAGGTAAGAATTTTATAGAAAATGGACATTTTATTTTATGGGAATTGTATATAGAGGATGCTATCATTTACTCATTATCAATACATCCGGTAGCTCATACCGGAAACAAAAACTACAAGGAGGAAAAAAGATGAAAAAAAGAGTGGCAAGACTTACCGCGCTCTCCATGGCAGCATTGATGACGGCATCGTTGACAGCATGCGGAAGCGGCGGAAGCGGCGGAGACGGCAGTGAAGGTTCAGGTGGAAGCGGCGGTGATAAGGAAATTACCTACTGGAATATCGCGACGGAAGACGTGGATAAGGATATCATCACAAAAGCCGTAGAGGCGTTTAATTCAAATACCGAATCCGGCTATACGGTAACTTCTATACCGACACAGAATGATACTTACAAAGAAAAGCTGGTAGTGGCCATGAGTTCCGGAGAATGCCCGGATATGTATTCAAGCTGGTCTGGCGGGCCGATGTTTGAGTACATTGATTCTGGCTTTGCACAGCCTATCGACGATCTGTTCAACAAATCTGACATAAAAACCAAGCTGATGGAGGCTGCAGTTGCACAGGCTACGTACAATGACCATATTTACGCAGTGCCCTACCTCAATGTTTCTCTGGCAGGCATTTTCTACAACAAGGAGATGTTCGATAAATACAATCTGAAAGAGCCGGAGACAGTGGCAGATTTAGAGAATATCTGTGAAACGCTGAAGAAGAACGGCATCACGCCGTTTGCACTGGCCAATGGGTCAAAATGGACAGGTTCTATGTACTTTATGAGCCTGGCGGCGCGGCTTGGCGGTCTGGAGCCATTCCAGAAAGCAGTCGCAGGCGAAGGCAAATTTACGGATGAATGCTTTGTCCAGGCCGGCGAAAAGCTTCAGGAGTGGGTTAAGGCCGGATACTTCCCGGACGGCGTGAATTCGCTGAGCGAGGATGACGGACAGGCGAAGCAGCTGATGTATCAGGAGACGGCAGGCATGCTTCTTTGCGGTTCATGGTATACGTCTACATTTGCTACGGACAGCAAGGAGTTTTATGAAAAGATTGGCTGGTTCCCCTTCCCGGCGGCTGAAGCCTCTGACGTAGATTCTACGATTCAGATCGGCACTGTAGGTGATCAGTTCATCTCCTTTAACTGTGAAGGGGAAAAGCTGGCGGCTGCTTTTGAATGTGCCGAGGCGCATCTGTCTGATGAAATGATTGATTTTATGGCAGAGAAGGGAAAAGTTCCTCCGGTATAGGGTGTCGAGGAGAAGGTGAAGGATCCTGTTGCAAAAGAGATCGTAGAGGCGGCTAACAGTGCTCCGCAGATACAGCTCTGGTACGACCAGTATCTGCCGCCGGCGGTAGCGACCGCCCACTTAGACGGGCTGCAGGAAGTATTCGGGCTGACGAAGACTCCTATGGAAGCACAGGAAGCGATGCAGAAAGCAATGGATGATTACCTGGCAAATAAGACAGAATAGGGCAATATTTTACAAAAAAAGGGCTCTGGAGACAGAGTTCTTTTTTAAAAAATCAGTTTATCGAAAAGGAGGGATTAACAAATGGGTGGAAAAGAAATTTCTCTGGGGGAAATAAGACAGAGGAACACACGGAAAGTAGCAGCACTGTTTTTGACGCCGATAGCTATATTGCTGGCGGTATATATCGTCTATCCAATCATTGATACATTCATCACGAGCACATATCAGTGGAATGGGATCTCGGCCGCAAAGAAATTTATCGGCATAGGGAACTGGAAGACATTGCTGGCAGATTCCAATTTCTGGATCGCATTCCGCAATAATGTTGTGATCATGGTGCTGTCTATCTGCATTCAGATGCCGATCGGGCTGGCTCTGGCAACATTTCTTGACTTCGGGGGAAAGAAGCTTACAATATTTAAGGTGATCTGGTTTATCCCGCTCTTGATGTCATCGGTAGCGATCGGTTTTTTGTTCACCTATGCGCTGGCGACGAACGGCGGTCTTGTAAGTACGGTCTCCAGCTGGTTCGGCGGTGGGAATATCGACCTTCTCGGCAACCCAAAGACTGCGCTTCTGACCGTTGTCGTGGTTATGTGCTGGCAGTTTACGCCATTTTACATGGTATATTTTATGGCGGCGTTTACCAATATACCTTATGATGTCTTTGAGGCGGCAAGGATTGACGGCGCTACCAGAGGACAGTATTTCTGGAAAATTGCATTTCCGCTGCTGGTTCCGTCCATAAAGAGTGCAGCGATCCTGTCGATGGTAGGTTCTTTGAAATACTTTGACCTGGTCTATGTCATGACCGGCGGCGGTCCGGGCACATCGACGGAATTGATGGCTACATATATGTATAAGCAGTCTTTCAGCACCTTTAATATGGGCTACGGCTCTGCCATAGCGGGAGGAATGTTTATCCTGATATCGATGGTATCTCTGATCACCATGAAGATTCTGAACAGGAATGAGGAGGCATAGCGGGTATGGAAAATTACAGAAGAAATAAAAGAAAAAGTAGGATATACTGGGTAATCGCATCTTTGCTGGCAGTTTTATACCTAATCATTTCGGTTATGCCATTTGTGTTCATGGTGCTGAATTCTTTTAAGGAAAAGTTCGAGATGCTGACGAAGGGAGTCTTTAATCTTCCGGATTCCCTGAATTTTGCCAATTATACGGAAGTGCTGACGGGAGGGTTCGGGAGATACTTCTTCAACAGCGTCGTCGTGCTGGGCATCTCCTTGGTACTGCTGCTGTTTATCTCGGCCTGTGCGTCCTATCCGCTGGCCAGATTCAAGTTTAAGATGGCAGGTCCGATCTATGCGGGTATCGTAGCCTGTATGTCGATCCCGATACATATCACACTGATCCCGGTATTTAAGATGTCGAGGGCCACAGGGCTTTATGACAGTATCTGGGCGCTGATCGGTCCGTATATTGCGTTTGCAGTGCCGATCTCCGTGTTTATTCTTACGAGCTTTATGAAGGAGATTCCAAGGGAAATCGAGGAATCTGCGGAGATTGACGGATGCGGAAAAATCCAGATGTTCTTCTCTATTATTCTGCCGCTGGCAAAGCCGGGGCTTGCGACACTGGCGATTTATAATGGTGTAAATATGTGGAATGAATTTTCTTTCGCTTATACATTGACACAATCCTCGGAAAATCGTACACTTCCATTGGCGATATGGGAATTCCAGGGACAATATTCTATGAATACGCCGATGATCATGTCGGTGCTGACTTTGACGCTTTTACCGATGATCATTATGTTTATTATTTTCCAGGATAAGCTGGTAAAGGGGATGACTGCAGGTGCGGTAAAAGGCTAGTAGAGCGATCAAAAAGAGCATTATGCGGGGCATGGTGCTCTTTTTGTGATAGAATTATGGGATCAGATTACTTGAGGAAAACAGTTATGAAGAGATGGAAAGAACGAATCAGAAAATGGAAATTTGACAGAAAGATGCAGGCGCTTATCATTATATCTATCACATTTACAACATTGCTTGTCCTGGTGGTATCTACCATATCTTCTGTCACTTCGCTTAAGGAAAAGTCAATCGAACTGCTGCAGGATAAGAATGATACGCTGGCTGAAAATTATCAGAATATGCTGGAAGAATATAAGGCCATGGCGATAGCGCTGGCGATAGACAGAGCCGTACAGCGTTATCTTGGGTTCTGCGACAAACAGGCCTCCGATTATACGCAGGCATCCACGGAGGCTCATAACGTACTCTCCAGCAGCCTGAATATGTCCCGGGACCTGAACTTTATCGCAATTGTCAGCTACCAGATGGAGGATTATCTATTCCGTGGAAAAGAGGCGCTGGCATCCACGGAGTTTCAGAAGGTATACAAGGAAAATTACCGGCAATGCAAAAAAGGGCAGAAGAGTACGCTTAAAGTGGGATTTTCCAATGCGTATTTCAAGGGAAAGAAATATACGGTGAATGTCTATTTCCCTGTCTACAGCGTGGAAACACTGATGAAAGAGAGGGGGCTTCTGTGCATGAACTTCTCGAATCCTGTCTTGAATCAGATCATACAGGAAAAGGGAGCGGGGCAGAGAACGGAGGTAGTGGACGCAGATGGTACGGTTATTGCAGCAGGAGATATGGAAAATATTGGCTTGTCTGCCGGATATATGGACAGGCTGTCAGGGAATCAGGGAAGCTTTTATCAGAATGGAAGGATCTATATCTACCGGAAGGTGTACCACTGGAATTTTTATATTATCAGCAGCATTGAGATCATGGAACTGTACAGGCCGAGTATCCGGACCATATGCTTCATGGCAGGGATCCTGGTCATCCTGATTTTGATCAGCTATTTTATCGTAAAAAGAGTAATCTGCATTGTCTACCGGCCATTGGACGGCGTTGTGCAGAAAATGGACGACGTAGCGGCAGGGTTTCTGGATGTCAGGATCGATGTGGAAGGTATGGGAGAAGACTTCGCCAAGCTCGCAGTGGGGTTTAATTCTATGATGGAGGAGATCCTGGTGCTGATGGAAAGAGTAAAACAGGAGCAGCATCAGATAGAACAGATCCGCTTTAATTCCCTGCAGTCGCAGATACAGCCGCATTTTCTGTATAACACGCTGGACTGTATCCACTGGCAGGCAGTGGCTGACGGCAATGATGAGATATCGGTGCTGGTGAAGGCTCTGGCACGCTACTACAGGATATGCCTCAGCAAAGGGCATGATGTAATCCCGATCGAGATGGAGGCAGAGCATGTGCAGAATTATCTGATCATCCAGAATATGAGGTACGACCATATCATAGGCAGCCAGGTCTGCGTGGATGACAGCTGCAAAGGGGCGATGCTTCCCAAGCTGACGATCCAGCCGCTGGTGGAGAACTCCATCTACCATGGGATCAAGGTAAAGCAGAGAAAGAAAGGCAGCATCTCCCTCTGGGCCGTGCGTGAGGGAAAGAATGTGAAGATTGTTCTTGCTGATACTGGAACAGGCATGACCCAGGAGCAGATCGATGAGATGAACCAGCACTTATCGGAATATGACGAGTCTTTTGGTTACGGGGTGCGGAATGTGAATAAGAGGATCGAGCTGCTCTATGGGAAGGAGTACGGGCTTCGGTACCTGAAAAATGCGTTCGGAGGTGTTACAGTGGAAATATGTATACCCTATATCACAGAGGTGAAGGGAGATAATATGCAGGGAGCGGTGATCAATGTATAGTATACTGATCGTAGATGATGAAAAGATGATACGCATGGGTATCAAAAAAGTAATACACTGGGAGGAGCTGGGGATAGGGCAGGTGTTTACGGCGGCGACGGCCAGAGAGGCGCTTGGGCTTCTGGAAAAGCACAGACCGGAAATCATGATTACGGATATCCAGATGTCTGAGATGACAGGGCTGGAACTCATCGGTGCGGCCAGGCGGCTGCAGCCGAAGCTTAAAGTCCTTGTCCTAACCGGATATGATAACTTTGAATACGCCAGACAGAGCCTGCGGTTAAATGTACAGGATTTTTTCTTAAAGCCGGTGGATGAGGCTGATCTGTCCAGGGCAGTCAAAGAGCAGGTTGACCACCTTAACGCAACAAAGGCGGAGACGAAAAGCTCCCTGCTGGAACAAAGGACCAGAGGGGTGGCGGAACAGATGCGCCTAGAAGCCTGTATGCGTGACCTTATACACCGCAGAGGGGAGAGCGGGCAGATCTTGAACACTCTGCGCGGCTATTACAGCCTGAACAGCTTTTCAGGTGTCCAGGTAGTGATGGTTGTTCCGGCGCTGAATATGGACGATCAGCCCTCAGAAAAGCATTTCCAGGAAATTTCCATGAAAAATATCTGTATCAGTATTATTGATGCCGAAGAAGAAGGAATTACCTTTTTTGATGATGACGGGGTAATCATCGTCGTTTATTTTATCCGGAAAGAAGAGGAATCTGTGCTGGAAAAGACTGCAGAGCTGGCGGACATATTACAGGATGAATTTGACAGTAAGCCCAGGATGGTGATTGGCAGTGTGGCGGACAGATTTGAGAATCTCTATATCTCTTATCATGACGCCAGGCATCTTCTGGATACAGAGAAGGAAGGAATCCAGGATATCGTACAGCTATTGGGCGAGCAGAATAAGAGCAGTATCTTCCGGGATATTTATGCAGAGCTAAAAGGGATCATGTGCAGCAATATCGGGAATACAGAGTATGTGCTGAAGGCTTACTGCACCTTCCGACGTGCAGCGGAATCCTATAATCTGTCCGGTCAGACGGTGCGCAGGCTGTGCTTCGAGCTTGCCTCGTCGGTATATTTTTCTTATATTGGGGAAGCGGGAGAGACAGAGGAGGGGAAGCTTGACGCATTGTCAAACAGTCTCCGTTCAGCGTCCAGGGAGGAGGCCTGTGAGGTGACAGAGATGTTCCTTTTGCAGCTGTTAAACAGCCAGGAAGAGAACGTGCACGAAATCGTTGCGAAAGCGAAGTATTATATTTCTGAGCATCTGACGGAAGAGCTGACGGTTTCCAACATTGCCGTGTCCCTCTATATTACGCCGAACTATTTTTCGAGGCTGTTCAAGCGCATAACTAAGGAAGGGTGCAATGAATATATCGTGAAAAAACGGATTGAAAAAGCCAAGTCGCTTCTGGATGCGACAAGCCTGAAAGTCGGCGAGATCGCTCTGATGGTCGGGTACAAGGACACCAATTATTTCTCGCTGGCGTTTAAGAAGCATACCGGAAAATCTCCCACAAAGTATCGGGAGGAGATACAAAACAGCAAGGATTAAAAGCAGGAAAGGATTGGAAGAGATGGGAAAAAAGAAAGGAAAATTGCTCGCGGCGGGAGTGATCAGTATGATCCTTCTATTGATAGCCGGATGTTCGGAAAAGAAACAGGAGCCAGAGCTAAAGCAGGCGCTTAAGCCGCAGTTTGTCTCCGGCGGGATCCGGAGTGTGTCCCTGAAAAAAGGCGGGGAGGAATTTCTGCGCATTTCCCGGGTGCCGGAAGAGTATAAGATGAGCTTTGACTATTGGGAAGTGTTGAATCCCTATGATGAGAATATGACGGTGGACACGGAAGCGATGTTCCAGATGTTTGAAGCGCTCAGCAGCCTTTCCTTTGATACGCCCGTCAAGGCGGCAGAGGACACCGATACAGGACTCCAGGACTCAGATATGGGGTTTACCGTGGACTATGTAGATACCTTGGATGCTTCTTCGGCGCAAAAAGCGGACGAACCAGATACAAGGGTGGAGGTTATCCTAGGAAAGGAGGACGGAAAGGGCGGCCGTTATGCCGCAGTATCGGGGAATAAGGAACAGATATACCTGCTTCCGGAGGCTGCCCTTATGATGATTTACGAAAAGGAGCCTTTTGATTATCTCCTGAAGATACCTGTGCTGATTTCTGCCGATACGCTGAAAAAAATAGAAATTACGGCAGGCGGCGTCCGATATGATCTGGCGGTGGACACAAAAAGAGACGTTTATAAGCTGGGAAAAAAAGAAGCCGGAAAAAAAGAATTTGCCGCTCTCTACCAGAAGCTTGCGGGAATTATGCTGGTGTCTGAGACAGAAGGAGAACGAAGAGGGGAAAAAGAAGAAGCAGAGCTTACTATAAACTTCCGGAGAAATACAAAAGGAGCTCCCGACGTACAGGTGTCCTACTATCCTTACGATGAGACGTATGATTCGGTAAGGATCAATGGGAAAGAATGGTTCCTGGTCAGACGGGAAGATGTAGCGGAATTAGCAGAAGAGATAGAAAAAGCCTGCGGCATTAACAGATAATCCCTCCCCTTCATCTGCTCCCTGTGCGACAAAAAGCCAGGGGCAGATGAAGGGGAAGATTGTACATGAAATCCTGGAAAATGCGGAAGATCAGTCAAATACGGTTACTGAGCTGAATCCGCAGGAAAATGGGCCTGCAAGAGGCATAAGCTCTCTTTCTTTTCCAAAATAATCATACTTGAATATGATCGGCGACCCGTCCGGAGACTCAAACTTTTGCTCCGGTTCGAATGCTTCGCCTAAGGTTTCGGTGCTTACAAACGGTGTCTCGAATTTTGGCAGATAATCGTAAAGATTTGTTTCCAACATATATTTTCCGTTTTCCGCAGTCAGGGAGAGAGTGATTTTATGATCGGTATCTTTCCTGTAATTTTCTTCGGTATCACAGGGAAGGGCGCCGTTAAAATACACATTTCCGCCGGTATACACAGGCAGGTGCTCGTAGTAAATATCCTTTCCGTAGTGGCTTACAGCTGTCTCCGGCGTAAACTTCGCAAAATATGTCTCTGCCGAAGGGTAGCCGTCGTAAGGCTTGGTCCCGCAGATAAACTGATACTTGCAGCTTTCAAAAAGCCCGCTGTCTTTCGCGTAGGCAACCAGGTCTTCACGGATGTCTTTTTGCACGAAGATGTTGTTGTAGAAGCGTGCGTCTCCGTGAAGAAAAGTCATAAATCCGGCAATCTCCGTACTGTGCGGGACATGATACGGAGTATATCTTGGCGTCGGGAGCCGATGGCCGCCGTTGTCGGTTCCGTCGCCTACCCAGGTGAAGGAGCCGGCGACCAGGTTATGGACAAAGGCGATCCCCTGCGTGCTGATTCGTGCGGAGCAGTCGGATAACAGAAGATTGTTATCGATCAGTGTCGGCCCGTGGGATACCTCGACAAAGATATCCTCAGCCAGTGCAAGTTCGTCTGCAAACACCGTGCCCTTGGGCGGAACATTATCATGGAACAAATTCTGGGTCACACGGGTGCCCTGTGCCTGCCAGTCAAGCCATAGTCCTCTGGTGCAGTGATGGAAATGATTCCGGCGGATGATCACGTCAATGGCGGCGTGCATCTTAATCCCCCCGATCTCGGCGCCTGCAAGGTTCTGCTTGTTGTTGATGTGATGGATATGGTTGTCCTCGATAACAGAGAATACACCGCCCAGATGTCCAACAATGCCTGTCTGGCCGCAGTCGTGGATGTTGCAGCGGCGCACGGTGTGGGAGCCGATATTCTCTTTCGTCCACCCTTCTCTTAACGCCTGACAGATGGCGTCGCGCTCGGTCTGCGTGCCGTCTTTGTACAGCCAGGTCGTCCATTTATTTTCATTTTCCGGCTGCAGATATTTGCCGAGGGAGATGCCAGAGCACTTGGAATGAGAGATGTCGCAGTCTTCGATAATCCAGCCTTTAGACCAGTGCGGGCCGACCATGCCTTCCTGATAAGCAGTAGGCGGTGCCCATGTAGTGGCAGCCTGCTTCACGGTAAAGCCGGACAGTGTGATATACCCTCTGCCGATCTGATCCGGATAGAAGCAGTTGCGGCGGACATTGATCTCTACATTCTCTTCATTCGGCAGAGAACCATGGAAATTCGCGTAGATCACAGTATGGTCCGCGTCCTGCTCGGAGTACCATTTGTAAATGGTAAAGTCAGGATCCCATGAGCTTTTATAGATGGACGGATGCTTTACTTCTTCAAGGGAAGACGCTTCGTACAGAGACCGGCCGTTTAAGTAGACTTCGCCTGTGTGGGCCGGGGCTACCGCATTATACCAGTCTCCTTGTATCACCGTGGTGTATGGGTTATAGTCCCCGAAGATCCCGTTAGGAATGCGTGCCATCCACACATCATCCTCATACGGTACCCAGTTCTTTACCGGCTCTGCACCGGTGATGATGGCGGCATAAGGGATCTCGCTGCGGTAAATGATGCGGTGATCCTCGTCAGTACCTCCGAAAGCGGGATTAACGTATTCACGGTAGATGCCTGGGCTGACGATAACTTCATCGCCTGGACGTGCTGCCGCCGCTGCCTGGCTGATAGTCTGGAAGGGATTCTCTTTTGTGCCGCTGCCATCCCGGCAGCTACCGGCTGATACATAATAGATCATAAAAAACCTCCTGTATGTTTAGTATTATAAAATGTACGATATCATCATACTGCAATAAAGAATATGATAAAATAAAAATACTGCCGAAAAATATAATAACTCCGCCAAAATCACAGATGATTGCCGGCTGGAAGAAAGGATACGAGGTATATGCAGGAAAAAAGACGCAACTTGGATGAGGGAAAGAAGGAAAAGATCGTTTTTCAGAGCCAGATGCTGCATTACGGGCTGTATACACCGAATCCCCGGAAGGATATCTGGCTGAACATTCCCTGGCACTGGCATGATGAATTTGAATTCGGATACATTACCAGAGGAAGCATCCGCTACAGGACGAACCGTCACGAATTCACACTGGGAAAAGGAGACGGGATATTCATTAACTCTGGAGTACTCCATGATCTGCAGGCGCTGGAGCCGGCTTCGGAAGTCCGGCTGAGCACCCAGTTTTTTGATAAATCTTTCTTAGCGGGCTATTCTGGAAGCATCTATGATATCAAATATATAGAGCCGGTAAAAGAACGCCGGGCACTGGATGCCGTGCCCATGTACCAAAGCCGGGCAGAGGATGTAGGGCTTCTGGATAAATTATGCCGGTGTGAGGAGATGGGACTTAAGAGGGAACCGTTCTTTGAACTGAGGATCAGGAGCCTTTTTTCTGAGCTGTGGGAGACCGTCTATCTCTGGGCGATAGAAAGCAAAGAGAATGAAAAGGGGGGCGACCGCAGCGAAGATGAGCGGATCAAGAAGATGCTGGCTATCATCAGAGAGCGATATAGCGAGAAGATTACTGCAAAGGATCTGGCGCAGGCCGTCCATATCAGTGAACGGGAATGTTACCGGAGTTTTCAGAATACGCTTGGAATCACGCCGGGCAATATGATCATATCCATACGGCTCCAGAAGGCGCAGGAGCTGTTGTGGTACACAGATAAGAGTATACTGGATATTGCGGTAGAAACAGGCTTTGGGACAAGCAGTTACTTCTGTAAGATGTTCAAGGCGTATCACCATATCACACCAAAAGGGTATCGGAAGATGAAAGTATAGGCGTAAGCCCGGTGCGCAAAAGCTGTTCCTGCAATAACTTCCAAGTAAAAATCTCTTGACAGTACAGGAGTTTTGTTATATAGTGTTCCAGAAAAGAACTACTAATTTCGGCGAAAATCGACGGAGAATACAAGATGATGGAAAGCAATGCATTTACTGGAAGGCTTACGCAGTTCGGACTGACCCGTCAGGAGGCGGCAATCTACGAGTGCCTGCTCTGCGAGGGAAAGATCACCGGATATGAAGTGGCAAAGCTTCTCGGAATATCAAGGTCGAATGCATACGGCTCTCTTGCCAGTATGACGGAGAAGGGCGCGGCCTATCTGGTGGAGGAAGGAACGACGAAAAAGTACATCCCGGTGCCCTTAGAGGAGTTTTGTAAAAACTGTATCCGGAAGCTTGAGGAGACAAAGTCGTGGCTTGCGGCCAACAAACCTTCGGAGAAGTCCCATGCGGAAGGGTATGTGACCATCGAGGGGGCGGGAAATATCCTGAATATGGCGCGCAACCTTCTGGCCAGGGTGGAGCAGAGAGTTTACATCACCTGTACGCGTAACTGTCTGCTGCTCTTTTTAAATGAGATCGAGCTGCTGATAAAGGCGGGCAAAAAGGTGGTCATCATCACCGACCAGGCCGTCCGGTATATCAATGCGAAGATCTATCTCGGCGGACCGCGGGAGATGGAGATCGGCATTATCATAGATTCTAAGTATGTCATGACCGGAGAGTATGGGGAGGGGAGCATCAATACCTGCCTGTATTCCGGACAGAAGAATTTCGTAGAGCTTTATAAACGGATGCTGGCAAACGAGATCAAGCTCCTGGCAATCCAGGAGGAGAGGGAGGATCAGCAGTTTTGGGTCGAACGGATCTAAGCCCATGAAGATATTTGTATAGATATCGTTGCGATAAACAGCCTTTCAGGCGGCGGACAGTAAGTAGAAATATTACTCTGGATATTTACAGTAAAACAGAAAAACAGAGAGAAGAGGAGACGCAACAGAGATGAAAAAAGTACCATTTGTGACAAAGGAAAAGCTGGAAGAGATCATAGAGGAGTATCCCACCCCTTTCCACCTTTACGATGAGAGAGGCATCCGGCGCAACATCAAGGAGCTGAAGGAAGCATTTTCGTGGAATGAGGGATATAAGGAATACTTTGCGGTGAAGGCGACGCCTAATCCCTTTCTTATTGATATCCTGCGGGAGTACGGCTGCGGCTGCGACTGCTCCTCCTACACGGAGCTTATGCTTTCTGACGCCATCGGAGCGAAGGGGGAGGACATTATGTTTTCCTCTAACGACACGCCGGCGGAGGAGTTTGTGCTTGCGGACAAATTAGGGGCCATCATCAATCTGGACGATATCACCCATATTGATTTCCTGGAGAAGACGATCGGGCATATCCCAAAGACCATAAGCTGCCGTTACAATCCGGGCGGTCTATTCAAGATCAGCAATGATATTATGGACAATCCGGGAGATGCCAAATACGGGATGACCACCGAGCAGCTTTTTGAGGCGTTTGAGATCTTAAAGGAGAAGGGCGCGGAGGAATTCGGGATCCACGCGTTTCTCGCCAGCAATACCGTGACCAATGAGTATTACCCGATGCTTGCGAAGGTGCTTTTTGAGACGGCGGTAAAGCTTCAGAAGGAAACCGGTGTGCACATTAAGTTCATCAATCTCTCCGGCGGGATCGGTATTCCCTACAAGCCGGACCAGGAGCCTAATGATATCCGCGCGATCGGCGACGGTGTGCGCAGAGTGTACGAGGAAGTATTAGTCCCGGCAGGGATGGGGGATGTGGCGATCTATACCGAGCTTGGACGTTTCATGATGGGCCCGTACGGATGCCTGGTAACGAAGGCTATCCACGAAAAGCACACCCACAAAGAATATATCGGTGTGGACGCCTGCGCGGTGAATCTGATGCGCCCTGCCATGTACGGAGCTTACCACCATATCACAGTGATGGGGAAGGAGGATGCCCCCCATGACCACAAATACGATATCGCCGGCTCACTCTGTGAGAATAATGATAAATTTGCCATCGACCGGATGCTGCCCCGGATTGATAACGGAGATCTTCTGGTCATCCACGATACCGGAGCCCACGGCTTTGCCATGGGGTATAATTACAACGGCAAGCTGAAATCGGCGGAGCTTCTGCTGAAAGAGAACGGTCAGGTTAAACTTATCCGCAGGGCGGAGACACCGGCTGATTATTTTATTACATTTGACTGTTTTCAAATCGGGAAAAAGCTGTTAAAATAGAGAGGACAGACTATATGTGATTTAGGAGGAACAGTTATGAACGCAATACTGAAAAGAAATGTCTCACTGGCAATGGCCGCTATGATGGCCCTGATGCTCTTTACCGGCTGCGGTATGAAGCCGGACGACGCGAAGGCGTATGTACAGGCGACACTGGATGCAGGATACAAGGCAGATTTCGGCGAATACGCTAAGATTACGGACTCGTCGGAGGAAGAGGCAAAGAAGCTTTTCGACAACAACATTGACACCGTTACGAATTCACTTGGGTTCAGCGCCCTCGGTGCAACTGAGGAGACGACGGAGAAGTACCGCGAGCTGCTCAAGGAGATCTTCAGCAAGGTGAAATATACGGTTGGCGAGGCGAAGGAGACAGACGGCAGCTTTGAAGTGGAAGTAAAGGCTGAGCCGATGGAGATTTTCAGTGGAATCCAGGACGAGCTGATCGAGAAGCTCCAGGATAAGGTTGCTGAATCCGGCGTGGAAGAGGATGAGGTGAACCAGCTTGCCATTGATATGCTGTATGACCTGCTTAGCGAGAAGCTTGCAGAGGTTAGCTACGGCGAGGCGCAGTCTGTGACTGTACATGTGACGAAAGATTCCAACAATGTATGGAATATCACAGAAAGCGACCTTCAGGCAGTGGACGCTGCTTTGTTTAACATCGAATAAAAAAGTAAGATACCGGATGGTCCTGGAGGCAGGAGATATCCGGTATTTTTGCACTTTTGTATCATTGCGGCGGATGCAGGCATGGCATCAGCCGCGGAACTGTTCGTCTTCTTGGGGCTGAAAGATGTGATGCTTTTCACGGTGACAGCCCCGTTGATCGTGATGGAGATAATACAGGCTGCTGCACGGACTTCATCAGTTTGATCCAGAGAGGATTGCCGTCAGCATGGTAGGACGGACGGTATACCGCAATACAGCCATGCTCTGTCTGGGCGTTATGCTTGATTCGTCATCCTTCTGGTGTAGATGGACGTCAGGGACTTAAGTATGCTGATGATGAAGGAGGAGGTAAAAGAAAAGCGCCCGGCCAGCCCAAGATGGCTTCTGCTTGCCGTGCTTGGCATCGCGGTTGTGCTACTGGCGGCCAGACAGTACAATCCCGGAACCTTGAGATATTATTTTTCACATATGGAATTATTCTTTTGCAAAAAGCAACAAAAATTGTGACGTTACGCGGTAACCTGATGTTTTCGGAATGCCGCCTGTGCATGACGGCAGATATCTACGGCAGAAAGGCCGCAGTCTGGTTTGCTTTTCACAAATTTGACATTGTCTGGTCGAGGAAAGAATGATATATTAAAGTGGAATTATGCGTAGATTTTCAGTCATTGACCGAAGCAAAGCAAAGGTTTGGCCCGGGCTCTGGTAAATGTTCCGGATGCACAGGACGGTACGAAAGGAGTATTCTATGGGATACCAGGATGAATGGCTTCTCTTAGAGGCAGAAGACGATATTGATGAAGTAGAGCACAGACAGCCGACAGAAGAATTTTTATTTTATCAGGCAGTAACGAACGGCGATGTGGAGACAGTCAGAAAGAATTGCGAACAGGAAAGATTTCTGGACAGTGAGGGAGTGGGGAGGCTTTCCCGCAATCCAATTACGAATCTAAAATATCATTTTGTCATTACGACGGCGATGATCACCCGGTTATGCAAGCAGAAGGGCATGGAGCTTGAACAGGCATTCCGGATGAGCGATTTTTACATCCAGAGGCTGGATGACATCCATACGGTGCAGGGCGTGCGCAGTCTTCATGATGAGATGGTCCTGGATTATACAGAGAAGATGCGCAGGATCTGCCGGAGCGATACTAATTCCAGACATATCAGCGTCTGTAAGGAATATATTTATTCCCACCTGAAGGAGCGGATCACGATTGAGGATCTGGCGGATGAACTGGGGGTATCGGCAAGCTATCTGTCACGGCTGTTCAAGAAAGAAACCGGCGATTCTGTCAGTGCCTACATCCGCCGGCAGAAGATTGAGATGGCAAAGAATCTTTTGCGGTACAGCGACTATTCCATGATCGATATCGCAAACCGCCTGTCCTTTTCCTCACAGAGCCATTTTATCCAGCAGTTCCGGGAGTATACCGGCATGACGCCGAAGAAATACCGGGATCTGCATCACACGATCCAGTGGGATATTGACACAGAAGCACAGGACAATGGAGCGGAAGAGCAGTAAAGGTAAAGTACAAAAGGGACACGTGCAGGATATGCCGTGTCCCTTCGGTGATTATAGCCCGCCTATTTGGGAGTGCTTAGAATAGAACGTGCAGCATAGAACCTTTTGGGAAGCCGCCTTACTTTAAAGAAGCAGATGGATCTCATTTACCTCGCCGAGAAGGCTGGCGGGGATATGGTTTCCTTCAATCTGACAGCCATTCAGCGTGAGCTTTTCGCAGCCGGATTCCCGACCGTTCGGATTATCAATAAGAATATGCAGATGCTTTCCGCGAAAATCCTTCTCGATCTCCAGATGTGTCCATTCTTTGGGAATGGACGGGCATATGGTGATTCCGTCTATGTCCGGGCGGAGACCTAAGATCCCTTCCACACATCCAACCATCATGGTAGAGGCAGTGCCGGTCAGCCAGTGGACATGGGAACGTCCGGGATGTCTGCTGGCATTGCCTTCAGTAAACTGGCCGTAGCAGTAGGGCTCCAGGCGTCTAAGCTCTGCCCGGTCATTCCAGGCCGCAGGCGCATTTTCCATAAAGTAGGTAAATGCACGGCCGCCGTGCCCGCACAGGGCTTCTGCAAGAATCAGCCACCCCTGAGACTGGGAGAAGATACCGGCATTTTCCTTTGTCCCCTGATTGTAGATGACCGCGAGGGCGCCGTCAAACGCATGGGCGTGATAGGGCGGATCCATCAGAAGGGCGCCGTAGGCAGTGTTTAAGTGCTCATATACATTGGCAAGGGCGGTATCGGCCTGTCCGCCGGTGGCAAGCCCGCTGATGATAGCCCAGCTCTGGGGGTTCAGCCACAGACTGGCCTCGGGGTCTTTTGCCGCGCCGATCTGTTCTCCGGCTTCTGTGTATCCCCGGATAAAGCGGTCATGATCCCAGCACATTTTCTGAATGACCGCGCCGGTTTCCTTCTGTTTTTTCTCCAGGTATTCCAGATAATCCCGGTCTTCTCTGTATCCGGCAAATTTTTTCAGGATAGTCATTGCGTAATAGAACTGCATGGCGACAAAGGAGGATTCTCCGTTTGCGCCCAGACGCAGGCAGTCGTTCCAATCTGCATAAAGGCCGGCAGGCATGCCGTGAGGGCCAAGATGTTCAAGTGAGAAAGCGACTGCACGCTTCAGGTGCTCATAGACGCTGGCTTTATCCTTATCCGCAAAGGGGATGATTTCATCCAGAAATCCGATGTTCCCGGTTTCAGCGATATATTTGTAAATGGTCGGAAAGAGCCACAGCGCGTCGTCGGCACGGTAGGCCGGATGACCGGTCTCCTGCCGGTAGGATGCATCGTCGGGAGTATCCTCGTGTCCCGGGGTGTGTGTGAATTTCACAAGGGGGAGTCCGCCGCCGTTACTTACCTGCGCGGAAAGCATAAAACGGATCTTCTCCGCGGCCATGTCCGGCGCAAGGTGGATGATTCCCTGAATATCCTGTACCGTATCGCGGTAACCGTAGCCGTTGCGCAGGCCGCAGTAGATGAAGGAGGCGGCCCTGGACCAGATGAAGGTCATAAAGCAATTATAGGCATTCCAGGTATTCAGCATCGTGTTAAACTCCGGGCTGGGGGTGGTCACCTTCAGATGGCCCAGTTTTTCCTGCCAGTAGTTTTTCAGCTTCCCAAGCTCTCTGTCAATCCTTGCCGCCGGGTCAGAATAAGCGCTAAGGATGGCGGAGGATTCGGACAAGCCTCCTGTCCCAAGGAGAAAAACAACAGTTTTTGTTTCTCCTGGCGCTAAGGTGACTTTGCAGGACAAGGCCCCGCAGGAATTTTCATTATAGCTGGTCACATTGCCAAGATCACCGGACAGAACGCCCTGAGGGTTTCCGTAGCCGCGGTATTTCCCGAGGAAATGCTCCCTCTCTCCGCAGTACGAAGAAACATCAGCGCCTGCAAGGCCGAAGAAACGCTCGGTGACATTTTTTTCATCGACCTGACCGTTTTCCGGCAGGGCATCCAGATTCCCGTGGATCTGCTGGACGATCCTGTTTTCCTCGAACAGTGTCTTTGTGATAAACAGGGAATACTGCAGATTCACCTGATCCTGCTCGTAATTGCTGTGGTTGGTAAATTCGGCGTAACCGGTCAGGGTAAGGCTTCTGGCGCAGGCAGACTGATTCGTAACCGAGAGCGCCCATACCTCATAGGATTTCTTAAGAGGAACATAGTAGGATGCCTCGGAGCGGATTCCGTCGTAGCCGGCAGTCATTCTGGTGTAGCCCAGGCCATGCCGGCACTGGCATTCATATTGTCCAAGGTCTTTGCCTACCGGCTGCCAGGAGGCAGACCAGCAGTCTTTGGAATCATTGTCGTAGAGATAAAGGTATCGGCCAGGCTGGTCGAAGCTGTTGAATATATAGCGGAGGATCCGACCGTTTGCCCCGGATCTGGCAAAGCTGTATCCGCCTGCATTGTTGGAAATGATCGCGCCGTATTCCGGGGAACCAAGGTAATTTACCCACGGCGTGGGCGTATCCGGCCGGTCAATGACATATTCCCGGTTTGTCTCATCAAAATGTCCGTATTTCATAGTGTTCTTTCTGTCCTTTCCGTAGTTTATAGTAGGTTTACGACGATCCTGTGGGTATCGTCTGACAGGGCATTGAGCATTTCTCTTGAAAGTGTGATAAGAGAATCTTCGCTTACTGCAAGTTCTGCGCCGTCGCAGGAAGCACAGCCAATGATATAATCTCCAAAATCTTTGCGCCCGCTGTTTTTATAGACGACGATAAAGCGTTTTCCGGCAAAGGGTACGGCGATGGAGGCAGTCCCTTCTTCGTCAAACTGGCAGGATAGAAGCTTTGGATACAGGATAAGGTCGCCGGATTCCCCGCGGATCCCGAAGACCTCGGTAATCACCGTCAGCATGTACCAGCTTGCTGCGCCGGTCAGATACTGGTACATCCCGCGCCCATCAGAGCGGAAATATTCCGGAATCCCAGGGTAGATACGGCTGGTCTTAAGATCAAGCGCCGTATCCGCCAGTGTTTTCAGGGCTTTCCACCCTTCCTGCACGAATCCCCTGCGGTAGAGGGCGTTGGCATACATCACCGTCATATGGGAGAATACTGCGCCGTTTTCCTTTTCGCCATAGGCAAAGCCGAACATGCGTCCCATGTCAAACTTCAGCTCATGGAAATCCGTATTCAGACGGTAGCCGCCGATCTCTTTCCGATAGAGGTAACGGTCGGCGCCGACGGTGATTTTCCGGATCTGGCTGTTGTCCGCTACGCCGCTCATGACGGCAAAGACCTGCCCGGTCAGCATCATGCGCACATGGTCCGGATAATAGCCTTCAACGGCACGCCCATGATCGTCATAGTAGCTGTTGAACCACCCTTCGTCCCCGCCGTCGATCCATTCCTGGGCTCTTAGGTGCCCGATGAGCCAGTTGGCTTTTTGGATCAGGTTCACCGCAAGGGAGGAAAGCGAGATGCTGATGCGCCTGCCGCTGATGTTATGCCTGCACAGGGTAGTGTATTCGGAGAGGATGGCGCGTTTTTTGTGGATATCGTCAAAGATTTCCGTATCATTTTCCAGGAGTACACTGATCTCTTCCATAAGCCCGGCAGTATGGGAAGTAGAATGTCTGTCCAGCAGACGGATCATCCCGGCAAGGTCCAGGAGACTGCCGGCATAGGCGCAGGTAAAGGCAACGCTTTCGCCGTGTTCGGAAGCCATGTCCAGAGCGTCATTCCAGTCAGCTCCCCGGAGCCGGTATATATTGTGGTCTCCGGTTTCATAAAATGCGGTAAGCTGCTGGATAAGAAGATGTTCTAAGATACTTCCCATGTAGACATCGTTTTTGGCGGTGTGCTGCTGGTTTCCATGTTTTGGATCCCACAGATCGTCGGTTGCGGTTCCGCGCATAGTCTGGGCATCTTTAAAATAAGAAGCCTGCTTATTCAGCAGCCCGATATCGCCGGTCTGGTCGATATAAAGCTTTGTTGTCATCAGCGGCCAGAGCGCATGGTCCATCCAGACCCGTGCGATCCCGTTCCGATCAGCGAGAAAATTGCCGTCGCCGTCGCCGATGATGGTTGCATTTGTTCCGTCAATGCGGACGCCTCCATAGTTTAGGGCGATCATGTGCCCGACCTGCTCAGGCTCCAGCAAAAGCAGGGACAGGCAGTCCTGCCACAGATCCCTCCAGCCCCGTCCGCCCCGTCCGTAGTCGTGATGGGGAAGGAAGGAACAGCCAAAAAGCCTGCGCAGGAACGGCTGGAAGCAGACCCATTTCATCCAGTGATCAAAATCCGCTTCTTTTGTATGGATATCAACAGCGACTTTGTTTTGCCAGTAAGTCCTGGTCTGGGCGAGAGCCTTTTTTACCTTGCCGGCAGTATTGTATTTTTTAAAAATGCCGTCGATCTTTCCACGGCTGTCTTCTGTGCCGAGGAGCACGATATAGTCGGCTTTTTCACCGGGAGCAAGAAAAACAGGGGCAAACCGGAAGGCTCCCATGGCCTCCTTTCCGGCGGCATGACTAAAAGCCGGAACTCCGGGGGACGGCTCGTATACGGCGCGGGGGCGCGTAAAGGTTCCACCTTCTCCCAGGAAATCCTCTACCGTGGGATAAAAACTTTCCGGCATACCGCCGTCTCCTGTACAGCCCATGACATAATAGATCTGCTTATTTGGACGGTGACCTTTTTCATCGAAGGACATGGACGGGCAGACGAAGACTCCCTTCTCATCCGTATCAATGCGGTGAAGCATGGACGTCACATTCCGATGGTCCCGGATGTTATCTGCGCTGCGCCCGTAGATGGGGAGAGCCGCACAGGCGGTCAGCTCCTGGGTGACCTCCGACTGGTTCTCAACGGTTACATACATGATCTCTACATTGTCAGCTTCCGGAATAAAGGAAGTGACCGTAGTGGCCAGCTTATGGATCTTTGATGACCGCTTTAAGGTCTGCCACATAAATCCGGCGGTCAGCTCGCTTTCATCCTGCATTGCGGAGAATCTGGCGTTTTCCTGTTCTGCTGAGGAACCGGCGGCAGAGTATGCGCCAGCATTGTTTTTAATGAACCAGAAGTTCCGGGTAGAACGGTTATTGTGCAGGCTTTCGGAACTTACCGGTTCTAAGAGGAAGGTTTCCTGGTCAATCTTGGCGTCACCGCCGAGATTAGGTGTCACCGCGCTTTTTAATCCTACTTCCGAGGCAAGAGGGAAATATAGATAGCTTATATTCTCCGGCTGCCTCAAAAGAAAGCTGCCGTGCCTGTCAATAAATTTTAAGTCATTCAATTTAGTGCTCCTTTCTCAATCTATATTTATGTAGGTATCATAGAGGAAATCATGGATGAAAAAAACAAGAACCATGTGAAAAATATCAGAATCATGACCTAAAATACCGGGGAAACCTGCGGATGCCGGGGCATAAGGCAAAAATTCGCAAATTGGGTCATGAATTTGATATTTTGGTAAGATCTTTAATATAACCGGGACGGAATTTTCGCTATAATGCGATCAATAAATGCAGGGCAAGGCGCTTTGCAAAATAATCAAAGGAGGATTTTTCAAATGAAAAAGAAAGTAGTCAGCATCTTATTAGTTGCAGCAATGGCAGCAAGTATGGCGGCCGGTTGCGGAAAGGCATCCGCCTCTGGTGCAGCGACTGGCGAAGAAGGAAAGGTTATCAATATCTATAGCTGGAATGACGAATTCCGCGAGCGTGTGGAGGCCGTTTACCCGGAGGTAAAGGAGACGTCTTCTGACGGTACAGTAACGACATTAAATGACGGCACGGAGATTCACTGGATCATCAATCCTAACCAGGACGGCGTTTACCAGCAGAAGCTTGATGAGGCGCTGATGAAGCAGGCGGACGCGGCGGCAGACGAAAAGGTCGATATCTTCCTGTCAGAAACGGACTATGTAAACAAGTACACCGATAAGGATGCGGGAGCTGCCATGCCGCTTGAGGAACTGGGCATCGATACGGAGAAGGATCTGGCAGACCAGTATGAATTTACCAAGGTGACGGCTTCGGATACGGAAGGTGTGCAGAGAGGCTCTACCTGGCAGTGCTGCCCGGGGCTGTTGGTTTACCGCCGCGATATTGCCAAAGAAGTATTCGGGACCGACGACCCCTCAGAGATCGGCAAGAAGGTAGCGGACTGGGATACTGTTAAGGCGACGGCAGAAGAATTAAAGGCAAAGGGCTATTATACCTTCTCTTCCTATGCGGACACCTTCCGCCTCTACGGCAACAGCATAGATGAGTCTTGGGTAAGCCCCGGCGAAACAGTCATCAAAGTTGACCAGAAGATCATGGACTGGGTCAATGATTCAAAGGCATGGCTGGATGCAGGCTATCTTGATAAGAATGTAAAAGGGCAGTGGAATGATGACTGGAACAAGGCCATGGGCTCTTCTTCCAAAGTATTTGCATTCCTCTTCCCGGCATGGGGAATTGACTTTACCCTGAAACCGAACTGGGACGGCGGAGACGGAGCGTGGGCCGTTACCAATCCTCCGCAGGAATACAACTGGGGCGGCTCCTATGTTCATGCATGTACCGGTACAGACAATGCAGAGCATGTAAAGGACATTATCCTTGCGGTAACGGTAAATAAAGACAACCTGCTGAAGATATCCAAGGATTATTCGGACTTTACCAATACGATAAGCGGTATGAAGGAGGCGGCGGCAGACGACGCTTACGCTTCAGAATTCCTAGGCGGACAGAATGCGTTCACTTACTTTGCGCCGGTTGCGGAGAATATCAAGATCGCGCCGCTTTCCGCTTACGATCAGGGATGTGTTGAGCTTATCCAGAATGCGTTCAGCGATTACTTACAAGGTAAGGTTGACTACGATAAGGCGAAGACCAATTTTGAAACGGCGATCAAAGAACGTTATCCGGATATCACCGAGATTTCATGGCCGGAGTAAAGAGAAATCTGCTGCGGGGTATGTTGCTTACCCTGCAGTATAGGTAAAAATGAAAGGAATGACAGTTTATGAAACAAAAACATAAAAAAATTGATTATGCAAAATGGGGTTATCTTTTTATCCTTCCGTTTTTTATCAGCTTTTTCATCTTTTCTTTTATTCCTCTGGTAGATACTATCCGATACAGCTTTTTTGAATACTACCGTTCAGGAATTAAAGAAATCGGGCCTAATTTTGTGGGAATGGAAAATTATATTAGCCTGTTAGGTTCGGACATGCTGAAATATGCGGGGAACACGCTGATTTTATGGATCATCGGATTTATTCCACAGATTGTAATCGCGTTAGTACTTGCGGAATGGTTTGTAGATGCACGCTTAAAGATTCATGGAACACAGTTTTTTAAGGTTGTGATCTATCTGCCGAACCTGATCATGGCATCTGCGTTTGCAATGCTGTTTTTCACCATGTTCTCAACGAATGGACCGATCAACGGAATCCTCATGTCAATGGGGCTGACCAGTCAGCCGATTGATTTCCTTGGCTCTGCTATGGGAACCCGTTCGCTGGTCGGCTTCATGAATTTCCTGATGTGGTTTGGAAATTCGACCATTATGCTGATGGCGGCAATCATGGGCATCAGCCCGGATGTCTTCGAGGCGTCTGAGCTGGACGGCTGCAACAGCTTCCAGCGGTTCTTCTACATTACGCTTCCTCTGATACGCCCGATTCTTGCCTATACGTTGATCACAGCCATTATCGGCGGCCTGCAGATGTTTGACGTTCCGCAGATCCTGACCAACGGGCAGGGAACTCCGGACCGTACGTCCATGACGCTGATCATGTTCTTAAACAGCCACTTAAAGAGCAGGAACTACGGTATGGCCGGCGCACTGTCTGTATATTTGTTCATTGTCAGCGGCATCCTGTGCTTCTTAGTGTACCGGATGACGAATAATGATGATCCGGACGGCTCAAAGGCAGCGGCGAAGAAGGCAAAAAAGCAGGCAAAGAACCAAGGGAGGTAGGTCTATGAAATCAAAACAGCCAAATCATTTACGGAGTATAGTTGCACATGTTGTACTGGTCATCCTGTCCTTTATGTGCCTGTTTTTCTTCTATATTCTGTTTATCAACGCAACCCGGTCACATGCAGACTTGCAGAAAGGATTTTCCGCGCTGCCGGGAACTTATCTGCTGGATAACCTGAAAAATGTTGCCAATGACGGAACATTTCCGATGTTTAAGGGTATCTTAAACAGCCTGATCGTCTCCGGATGCTCTGCGGCGATCTGTACATACTTTTCCGCATTAACGGCTTACGGTCTGTATGCGTACAACTTTAAGTTAAAAAAGATAGCCTTTACGTTTATTATGGCGATCCTTGTGATGCCGACACAGGTAACGGCCATGGGATTTCTCCGGCTGATCACCAACATGGGAATGTACGACTCCCTGCTCCCGCTGATCATTCCGTCGATCGCGTCTCCGGCGGTATTTTACTTTATGTACAGCTATCTGCAGTCGTCGCTTCCTTTATCGCTTATTGAGGCGGCAAGGATCGACGGCTCCGGAGAGTTCCGGACCTTTAACCAGATCGTGATCCCGATCATGAAACCGGCGATCGCGGTGCAGGCGATCTTCTCCTTTGTCGGTTCCTGGAACAATTACTTTGTTCCGGCGCTTGTTATCCAGTCTAAGGAGAAGATGACCGTGCCGATCCTGATCGCTACGCTCCGGGGAGCTGATTATATGAATTTTGACATGGGTAAGATATACACCATGATTCTTGTCGCGATCGTGCCGATCATCATCGTGTACTTGTTCCTGTCCAAATTTATTATCGCAGGCGTGACGCTCGGCGGAGTAAAGGAGTAGCAAAGAAGCAGTAAAATGGAATCAATAAGTATCTTATGTATGATATGGGAAAAGGCTGTTGCGGCAGCCTTTTTTCCGTATGATATATGCAGAATACGATACAGAATATGATATATGCAGAAATGCTGGCAGCGGCTGGTTTTTTTGCAGGAATGAAGGAGGTAAACATAATTATGAAAAATCAGGTACACAGCGGTACACGAAAAAAACATCTATCCGGGCGGGAGCAGAGGCATTGCGGCCTGGCCAGGAGGGCAGCAGCGGAGGGTATGGTCCTGTTGAAGAATGAGGGGATTCTTCCTCTTGCGGCTGAACATCCCGTCGCGCTGCTTGGCGGCGGCGCAGTCAGGACAGTGAAAGGGGGAACGGGCTCTGGGGACGTGAATAACCGGGAGAGTATCTCTGTCTATCAGGGTATGAAGGATGCAGGAGCGGTGATCACCAGCAAGGACTGGCTTAAGGATTATGAACAGCGCTATGAGGATGAGAGAGAGAGGTGGAAGGAAAAGGTTCTGGAAGCGGCAAGGAATGCAGCAAATCCTTTTGACGCTTATGCGGCCACCCCCTTTTCCCTTCCAAAAGGACGGGCGGTCACAGAGAAAGATCTGGAGGGAGCCTTGGCAGTAGTTTATGTGATCAGCCGTATTTCCGGCGAGGGAAAGGACAGGAGAAGAGAGGAAGGAGACTATTATCTGAGCAGGCGGGAAAAAGAAGACCTCTTATGGTTAAATCAGACAGGCATTCCCATCATACTGCTCTTAAATGTAGGCGCCCCGGTAGAACTGACGGATATCCTTGAGGAGGCAGGAAATATCCGGGCAGTCCTGCACATTTGCCTTCCCGGACAGGAGGGCGGACATGCGGTCGCGGATGTGCTGTTTGGCCGCGCGGTACCGGGCGGGAGACTGACTGCCACATGGGCCAGGCGGTATGAAGATTATCCTTTTGCGGAAAGCTTTGGGTATCTGAATGGGAACTTGGCGTCAGAAGAATACCGGGAGGGTATCTATGTGGGGTACCGGTATTTTGAAAGCTTTGGCAAAAGTCCGTTGTTTCCCTTCGGTTACGGTCTTTCTTATACGGAATTTTCTATGGAACCCGAAGGGCTTTGGCAGACGGAGGACAGAATCGGGCTGGCCGTCTCGGTGAAAAATACAGGAAAGCGCTTTTCAGGCAGGGAGGTGGTGCAGGTATACGCGTCGCTGCCGCAGACAGAGGGGGCAAAGGAATTATGCAGGCTGATCGGCTTTGGAAAAACAAAAGTCCTGAATCCTCAGGAAGAGCAGAAGCTTGTCATATCCATAGACCAGTCGTCTCTTGCCAGTTTTTCTGAACAGCTGCATGCGTGGTTTGTTGATGAAGGAGATTACGGCATATGGATCGGAAGACATGTTGAATCACTGCAGCCTGCAGCACGCATTACCGTCCGTCAGAAGACGATATTGGCGCGGACAAAGGAGATTGGCCCTTTTGATCTGGCATTTGAGGAACTGGCTGAGCCTTCAGGGAACAGAACCGGGGAATGGCTTAACATGGCGGAGAAACAGAAGATACCGTTTTTATCGTTCACGCCCCGGGAAGAGGAGCAAAGGAGCGGTCAGACTCCCCTGGCAGATGAGCTGTCTGTCGCAGAGCTGATACCGCTTTTGTATGGAAATATTACCCAGGGCGCCAGTACCCTCGGCTCGGCGGGAATCCGGGTGCCGGGTTCTGCCGGGGAGACAACAGAAGCGCTGGAGGAAAGATATGGAATTCCATCTCTGATCATGGCAGACGGCCCGGCGGGACTGCGGCTGCGGCAAACCTATGAAGCAGACCGCAGGACGGGACAAGTATACGGTGCAGGTGTCCTCGGATCTCTGGAGAACGGATTTCTGGAAGATGCAAAACACAATGAAAATACCGACACCTATTATCAATTCTGTACGGCATTTCCGGTGGGAACAGCTCTGGCACAGTCATGGGATGTAGATCTGATGCGGGAGTTTGGGGAGGCTGTGGCCGCAGAGATGAAGGAATTTTTTGTCGGCCTGTGGCTGGCGCCCGGCATGAATATCCAGCGGAATCCATTGTGCGGGCGCAATTTTGAGTATTACTCGGAAGACCCGCTGCTGTCAGGAATTATGGCGGCGTGCGTGACAGAGGGCGTCCAGAGCCATAAAGGGTGCGGCGTCACCATCAAGCATTTCGCCTGCAATAATCAGGAGGACAACCGGATGGGGGTAAATGTATGTGTTTCTGAGCGGGCGCTCAGGGAGATCTATCTGCGTGGCTTTGAGATTGCGGTGAAGAAAGGTAAGCCGGCTGCTATAATGTCCGCCTATAACCTGATCAATGGCGTACACGCGGCAAACAGCCTGGATCTATGTACGACGGTAGCGCGTCAGGAGTGGGGCTTTGAAGGTGTGATCATGTCTGACTGGAATACAACGGTTCCAGAAGGAGGAAGCGTGCCGTGGCAATGCATCGCTGCCGGAAATGATATGATTATGCCGGGAAATCCTGAGGACGACGAAGATATCCGCAAGGCACATGAAAGGGGGAAACTTTCAGAGGAGATGATCCGGCGCAGCGCAGGACGGATATTGCGCATGATCCGGCAGCTCACAGATTAACCCATTGACAGGGCAATTCCTGAGATCCTTTAATTTGAGCTGTTCATGTACCTGCGGATATGTTATACTGAAAAAAATTAGTGTTACTGTTCTATGGATCAGGAATGCGCACTGGCTGCGCATTCCGCAAGAACATGCTACAGGAGTGAGGGGCGGCTTTTGCGCAGCAAAACTCAAAATACCGATACGAATCGTTGCTATGAGCGGCTCCTGTGCCATGAATAGCAACCCAAGACTTAAAAAAATTTGCCGGGAAGAAAACTATAGATAGGAATTTTGCAGATTTTTTGTTACAATAGGTGTAAGAATCGTAGAGACTTGACGGATCATCAACATGGGAGGTACGAAGGATGGAGCTTTTAAAAGAGCGGATACAAAGGGACGGAAAGATCAAAGAAGGCAATGTATTAAAGGTGGACAGCTTTCTGAACCATCAGATGGACGTCAGTCTGTTTCATGAAATCGGAAAGGAGTTCAGGCGACGGTTTGCCGGGGAGGAGATCAACAAGATCCTGACGATCGAGGCATCCGGCATCGGTATCGCATGCGTGGCGGCAGAGGTGTTCGGCGTGCCGGTTGTCTTTGCCAAGAAGACCCGGACGAAGAATATCGCCGGAGATGTGTACACCACGAAGGTAGAATCCTTTACTCACGGCCGGGTCTATGATATTATTGTAGCGAAGGAATTTCTGGGTGCGGGAGACCGGGTGCTGATCATCGATGATTTCCTGGCCAATGGAAAGGCATTAGAAGGGCTTTCGGAGCTGGTGAATCTTTCGGGCGCGAAGCTTGTAGGCGCAGGGATCGTTATTGAGAAAGGCTTTCAGGTGGGCGGGAATCTGATCCGCGAAAAAGGTATCCATCTGGAATCTCTGGCGATCGTGGAAAGTATGGACGAGAAGACAGGCAAGATCGTGTTCCGGTAGCTCCAGTGTCACCAGGATGCTTTCTTCTATGGGGATGAGGCCGGACTGGACGACCTCCGGAAAAGAGGCGGTGCTTCGCACCGGACTTGCCAAGGAACAGGGGGAAGAATATGCGGCGTATATCGACGACTGGCTGATGCCGGAGATGCACGGGATTGAAACGATCAGGCGAATCAGGGGAATTATCGGAGAGGATAAGCCGGAGATCGTTCTGACCGCCTACGACTGGCCGGATATTGGGAAGAGGCGGAAAATGCAGACGTCACGGCGTTTTGCTCGAAGCCGGTCTTCTTATCAGAGCTTAGAAGTGTGTTAGAGTCGCCTTATCTGATTCACGATGAAGAGGAGGATGCCGGTTATGGACGGACATGAGGCTACGCGCCTGATCAGAAAGTCAGGAAATCCGGCGCTGTCACGCATTCCGATCATCGCCATGACAGCCGACACCTTTGACGAGTACCGCCGGGCGGCGCTTGAGGCGGGAATGAACGGGCATATCGCTAAGCCCACAGATATCCCGAAGCTTCTGGAACTGTTAAGGGAAATATTAGAATAGAGAATCTGGCTGCGCTGCCGGTCTTATGGACTGACAGTGCAGCCTTTTTTGTTCTGGACAGGATCGGAAGTTACTCTGGGTGCGCATGGTGATACTCATCGACAATCTCTTTCATTGTGACCGATTGCAGGCTTGTTTTCAGCGAATCCCGTACTTTATTGTAGGGCATTTCCAAAACGGCGTGGATATTTTTTCCTACCGGACAGAGCGGGGAGGGCATCGCGTGGACGCCCATGAGCTTTCTGAGGGCATCTGGCTCCACCGCCATACAGATGCGGTATAAAGTGATGTCTTCCAGAGAGCAGTTTAATGTAGCTCCTCCTGTGCCGAATTTTACAGACAGTATCCCCTCTTTTTTTAATGCGCTTATAATATTACGGATCGTGACGGGATTGCATCCGGTCGAAAGTGCGAGAAGTTCGCTGGTCACACGCTTATTGCTCCCGTATTCATTGATGAATATAAGACAGTGGATAGCGATGGAGCATTTTGTGCTGATATGCATAGCTGTCGTCCTCCGATGTACTGGTGTAGTGTTTACAATCATAACCTAGTTCTCATCATACCACGATTTTTTTGTGGTGTAAATATTGACACTACAGCAGTTTTTCTTTATACTGATAAGGTGTAAATCTAAAAATTACATAAGGAGGATATATACGATGAGATATGTGCAGATCATTTTCAGCCCGACAGGAGGAACCAGGCGTACGGCCGAGATCATGACGTCAGAATGGAGCGGTTCTGTGGAAACCGTTGACCTGTCTGATCCGTCCGTCGATTTTTCAACATGCAGTTTTGCTCCTGAGGATGCTGTGCTGATCGCATTGCCGTCTTACGGGGGACGTGTGCCCGCAGTTGCGGCAGAACGGCTGTCGCAGGTCAGGGGGAACTTTGCAGATTGCGTACTGCTGTGCGTATATGGAAACCGCGCTTATGAAGATACGCTGGTTGAGATGGCGGATCTGGCGAAAAGCTGCGGCTTCACTGTGGCGGCGGCCGTTTCTGCTGTTGCAGAGCATTCGATCATGCACCAGTTTGCAGCCGGAAGGCCGGACAAGGAAGATACGCAGGCGCTAAAGTCCTATGCGAAGACAATTCTTGAAAAGATGAAAGACAAAGCATCGGCGGATGAGCCAAAGGTACCGGGTAACCGGCCTTATAAAAAAGCAGGCGGTGCCGGGCTGGTCCCAAAAGCCACAAAAAACTGCACGGCTTGCGGCTTGTGTGCAAAGCAGTGTCCGGTGAGGGCTATCGATCGGAAGAACATCAAAAGATCGGATCCGGGAAAATGCATTTCCTGTATGCGCTGTGTAGTAAAGTGTCCGAACTCTGCAAGAAAAGTTAATGGCGGAATGGTTGCGGCCGCATCGCTGGCAATGAAAAAGGCCTGTTCAGCCAGGAAGGATTGTGAATTGTTTATTTGATGATGCTGTCTACATGATTTTCAGGTACAGTGGTCGGTTATCTGTAACTCTTATCTGAACAGAAGCGGCTGTACTAGAGAGTAAAGCAGTAAAACAGACTGAGTGTATACCATAAAAATGAGCCGGGGTGCAATACTCCGGCTCAAACTATGTTCACATTATCATTCCGCAAATCCTGTAATTTTAATCGTGAAGCATTCAATCTGGAAGCAAAAGATGATGAAATGATTTTGAGCGGATATGTAGAAATCGTGCGGCTTTGAATAATTTTATGGCGGAAGCTAAGAAATACTTATGCCACAATATTTGCTTGAAGTTCTTCCTTAAAATGTATATAATATTGGCAGCTTACATTTTAGTAAATACCGCTTGTTTTCCCACAGCAATGCCTAAAGGGAAAACAGAGCATAATAAATGATGCAATATATACAAAAATCGAAAGGAAACCTATGAGAAAACTAGCCTTAAATGATGAAATATTACTGAAAATCGAGAAGCCGGCCCGCTACATTGGCGGAGAGGTCAACAGCGTCATGAAAGATCCGGAAAAAGTGGATATCCGCTTCGCCATGTGTTTTCCCGACGTCTATGAGATCGGTATGTCTCACTTGGGTATCCAGATCCTTTACGACATGTTTAATCAATGGGAGGATGTGTGGTGCGAGCGGGTCTATTCTCCGTGGATCGACCTTGACAAAATTATGCGGAAGGAAAAGATCCCGCTGTTTGCCCTGGAGTCCCAGGATCCGGTGAAGGAGTTTGATTTCCTCGGGATCACGCTCCAGTATGAGATGTGTTATACGAACGTTTTACAGGTATTAGACCTTGCCGGTATCCCCTTAGAAGCCAAAGGAAGGAGCGGGGAAGATCCGCTCGTTATCGGCGGAGGCCCCTGCGCATACAACCCGGAGCCATTGGCAGAGTTTTTCGATCTGTTCTATATCGGAGATGGAGAAACTGTGTACCGGCAGCTTCTTGACCTGTATAAAGAGAACAAGTCCAATAGTGGTACCAGACAGGACTACTTAAGGAAGGCATCGGAAATTGAAGGGATTTATGTCCCGTCCCTTTATGATGTGACTTATAACGCGGATGGAACGCTTGCCTCCTTTTCACCCAGTGTCCCGCATGTACCAAAGACAGTAAAAAAGCAGATGGTGCTTAGTCTTACGGATACTTATTATCCCAAAAGGCCGGTGGTCCCGTTTATCAAAGTGACCCAGGACCGGGTCGTGCTGGAAATCCAGCGGGGATGTATCCGTGGCTGCCGGTTCTGCCAGGCGGGTATGCTCTACCGCCCGACCAGGGAGCGGGATGTGGAAAAATTAAAGGAATACGCCAGCCAGATGCTTAAGAATACCGGACACGAGGAAATATCCCTAAGCTCGCTCAGTTCCAGCGATTACAGCCGGCTTAAAGAGCTGGTGGATTTCCTGATCGAAGAATTCAAGGGGAAGGGGATCAATATCTCGCTGCCCTCCCTGCGGATTGATGCATTTTCCCTGGACGTGATGGAGCATGTGCAGGATGTAAGAAAGAGCAGCCTGACCTTTGCGCCGGAAGCAGGTTCCCAGCGCATGCGCAACGTGATCAACAAAGGGCTTACGGAGGAAGAGATCTTAACCGGCGCCGGACAGGCCTTTGAAGGAGGCTGGAATAAGGTGAAGCTTTACTTTATGCTGGGGCTTCCGACAGAGACACAGGAGGATATGCGGGCGATCCCAGAGCTGGCAGATAAGATTGCCAGAAGATATTACGAGATTCCCAAAGAAGAGCGCAGCGGAAAGTGTCAGATCACCACCAGCACTTCCTTTTTTATCCCTAAGCCCTTTACGCCGTTCCAGTGGGCGCGGATGTACAGCAACGAAGAGTACATCGCCAGGGCTGCCATAGTCAAGCACGCCTTCAATGACCAGCTTAACCGGAAAAGCCTTAAGTACAATTGGCACGATGCTGAGATAACAGTTCTGGAGGGCGTGTTTGCCCGGGGAGACAGAAGATGCAGCAAGGTGCTTTTGGAGGCGTACCGCCTAGGGTGCATCTACGATGCGTGGACGAAAGTATTTGACTATGGGAAATGGCTTAAGGCATTTGAAAATACAGGTACCAGTATGGCGTTTTACAATGAACGGGAGCGGAAGATTGATGAGCTTCTGCCTTGGGATTTTATTGATATCGGCGTGACGAAGGAATTCCTTGTGCGGGAGTGGGAGCGCGCCATGAAGGGCGAGGTGACGAAAAACTGCCGGGAGCAGTGTTCTGGATGCGGTGCGGCGAGGTTCGGAGGAGGTGTTTGTAATGAAAGCAAGAATTAAATTCCGCAAATACGGAAGTCTCAGGTTTATCGGCCATCTGGATGTGATGCGGTATTTCCAGAAGGTGATGCGGCGCTCAGAGATTCCTATTGCATTTACCGGCGGGTACAGCCCCCATATGATCATGTCCTTTGCCCAGCCCTTAGGCGTCGGGGTGACCAGCGACGGGGAATATCTTGATATCCAGCTGACTGCTCCTGTTGCATCAGAGCGGGCGGTGGCTAAGATGAATGCGGTGATGGCGGAGGGGATCGAGGTGTTAAGCTTCGTCCAGATCCCGGAGGAGAAAAAGTACAGCGGCATGACCATAACCGCTGCTGCCGATTACCGGGTAACGCTGCTTGAGTCAGCCAGATCAGCCGAACAGACACGGCGTATTCCAGGGATCCTGAAAGCTCAGGCAGAGCATTTCCTCGGCCAGGAAGAGATCAAGGTATGGAAAGCGACAAAGCGCAGCGAGATGGAAGTGGATATCAAGCCGATGATCTACGACATGCAGGTCGGGGATGCCGATATCCGTCTGTTTCTTGCCGCAGGGAGCGAGCATAATTTGAAGCCAGACTTGGTGATGGAAGCATTTCTTGATTTCTGCGGGGAGGAAAAAGGGGCGTATCCCCTCCATTTCCACAGAATAGACGTATACGCGAAAAATCCTGATGCTTGGGCGGATGAAAAGGCAGCCCATGTCAGGGGCGCGGGGCTTGTGACACTGGAAAGCCTGGGAAAGAAGATCGGGGAGTAGACCATGGGTAAGAAGGAAATTAAGACGAATGCGATGCGGATCCTGGACCGACAGAAGATCCCTTATGAATATGAGTCATATGCGTGTGATGAATTTACCGATGGCATCCATGTGGCGGACATGCTGGGGTACGAGCACCGTCTCGTGTACAAGACGCTGGTAACTGTGGGAAAGAGCGGCGGCTATTATGTCTTCGTGATCCCCATCGAGGAGGAGATCGACTTTAAAAAGGCGGCCAAGGCAGTGGGGGAGAAGTCCCTGTCCATGCTGCCCTTAAAGGAGCTTACAAAGGTGACCGGGTACGTGAGAGGGGGATGTACGTCCATCGGCATGAAAAAGCAGTATCCTACAGTGATACAGGAGGATGCAAGGACGCTTTCCCATATATATGTAAGCGGCGGGAAGATCGGGATGCAGATCAGGCTTTCGCCGGAGGATCTGGCCAGGGCGGCCGGGGCAGAATTTGCGGATATTATGATGTGAGGTGGTAAGGAAAGTGGAAGATAAGAACAGGAACAAGGACACAGGCGGCAAAGCCGGCGGGACACGGCAGGAGAAGCTACTGGATGGACAGATGCAGATAGAAACTATACAGGCGATGATCGATGAAGCGCAGGCGGTCATCTTCGATATCGGCAATGTGCTGATCGACTTTGCGTGGGAGGATTACTTAAGCTCCCTGGGATTCGATGCGGAGACCTACGGGCATGTTGCGGATGCCATGTTCCGGAATGAGGACTGGGATGCCGGGGATTCCGGGCTTGTCACTACAGAGCAGTGGCTTGCGCTCTTTATCGAGAATGACCCGGCTTATGAAGCGCAGATACGGTATACCTTTGAAAATTTCGGACGCTCCATCGTTCCCTACGCATTTACAAAGCAGTGGACGGCAAGGCTTAGGCAGCAGAAAAAAAGACTTTACTTTCTGTCGAATTACTCGGAGGAAATGTACCGGCAGTCGAAGGAGAAGCTTGATTTTCTCGGCTATTTTAACGGAGGCGTATTTTCCTGGGAGGAAAGGTGCATGAAGCCGGATGACCGGATATATCAGATCCTTATAGACCGTTACCGTCTTGCGCCAAAGAAGTGCCTTTTCTTCGATGACCGTCCGGAAAATGTGGAGGGTGCACGAAGGGCGGGAATGAAAGCCGTTCTATTTCATACAGATATTCCGTTGCAGTTATTGTAAAAAAGTTGTAAGATATAAAAGATTGATTGCCGTGTCACAGATCCATGTCAAGTCCGCGGATTAATGATACTGTAATCTTGGCTGAGTAAGATCAGTAAATAAGGAATTGAGTGAAAATTGGAGGAATACGGTGAGATGAAGAAAGTAGTTAAGTTTGGCGGCAGTTCCCTTGCCAGCGCAGAGCAGTTCCGGAAAGCGGGCTCCATCATCCGCAATGACAGCGCGAGGCGCTATGTTATCCCATCTGCGCCGGGAAAGCGCAGTCCCGACGACACCAAGGTGACGGATCTGCTGTACCAGTGCTATAAACAGGCGATTCTGGATGACGATATGGAGCAGGATTTTGAAGAGATCCTCATGGAGATCGAGAAGAGGTATCAGGAGATCATCGACGGGCTGAACCTGGAATTATCGCTGGATAAGGAGTTTAAGGTGATACGGGAGAACTTCTGCAAAAAGGTCGGCAGAGACTATGCGGCGTCCCGGGGGGAATATCTGAACGGCATCATTATGGCGGCTTATCTTGGATATGCGTTTATCGACGCGGCAGAGGTTATCCGTTTCCATGAAAACGGGGACTTTGATGCCGAGACGACCAACAATATACTGAGCGCTCGCCTTGAAGATGTAAAGCAGGCGGTGATCCCGGGATTTTACGGCGCTATGCCGGACGGAAGGATCAAGACCTTCTCGCGGGGAGGTTCAGACATCACCGGCTCGATCGTAGCCAGGGCGGTGCAGGCGGATACTTATGAGAACTGGACGGACGTCTCAGGATTTCTCATCGCAGACCCAAGGATCATCCCCAACGCAAAGCCGATCGACGTCATTACCTACAGAGAGCTCAGGGAATTGTCCTATATGGGGGCAACAGTGCTCCATGAAGATGCCATCTTTCCGGTAAAAAAGGCGGGGATCCCGATCAATATCCGCAATACGAACCGTCCGGAGGACAAGGGAACCCTGATCGTGGAGGCAACCTGTCAAAAGCCCAGGTTTGTCATTACCGGCGTGACGGGAAAGAAGGATTTTGCTTCCGTTACCGTGGAAAAGGCCATGATGAACTCGGAGGTGGGCTTCTGTAAGAAAGTGCTGGAGGTATTTGAGCAGAACGGCGTCTCTATCGAGCATATGCCGTCGGGTATCGATACAATGACCATCCTGATTCATCAGGACGAGTTCCAGGAGAAGGAGCAGAAGGTGATCGCGGGCATCCATCGCGCCGTAGAGCCGGATTTTCTTGAGCTTGAATCAGACATTGCCCTTGTGGCCGTAGTGGGGCGCGGTATGAAGGCTACCAGAGGGACGTCGGGGCGCATTTTTTCCGCACTGTCCCATGCTAATGTCAACGTTAAGATGATCGACCAGGGATCAAGTGAGCTGAATATTATCATCGGGGTTAGAAATCACGACTTTGAAGAAGCGATAAAAGCGATCTACGACATTTTTGTCACTACACAATTATAAAAAATACAGATGAAGACCATGGAGGTATCCGATGAATATTTTATTTTTTCTGAAGCCAAAAAGTGAGCTGGCTTACATTCATGATCATCACACAGTAAGACAGGCGATGGAGATCATGGAATATCATAAGTATTCCTGTGTCCCGATCCTTGACAGGAACGGAAAATATAAAGGTACGATCACGGAGGGAGACCTTCTCTGGGGCCTGAAGAAGGAGAATAAGATGAACATGAAGGCCGCCGAGGATATCAATATCATGAAGATCAGCCGGAGGAATGATTACCAGTGCGTCATGGGGACCTCCAAGATGGAAGACCTGATCGGCCGTGCCATGGAGCAGAATTTTGTCCCGGTGGTAGACGATATGGGGCAGTTTATCGGAATCATCACCCGGAGGGACATTATCGGGTATTGCTATGATAAGATGAAAGGACATGACGGTCATGATCATTGATTTCCATACCCATATGTTTCCGCATATACTTGCAGGGCGCACGCTTGCAAAGCTATCGGAGTATGCCGGGATGAAACCTTACACGGACGGGACATACGAAGGGCTTCTTGCGTCCCAGAAAGAGGCGGGGATCGACTGCTCGGTCGTGCTTCCTATAGCTACAAGGCCATCCCAGTATGGCACGATCAATGACTTTGCTTCCCGTTATCTTGAGGGAGAGGTCATCTCCTTCGGAAGCGTGCACCCGGCATCTGAGCATTATAAAGAGGAGCTTAAGGAGATCCGGGCCATGGGCTTAAAGGGCATCAAGCTCCATCCGGATTATCAGGAGGTATATTTTAACGATATCCGCTATAAGCGGGTGGTCGCTTACGCTGAGGAGCTTGGCCTCATCGTCACGGTGCATGCCGGCTCGGATCCCAAATGCCCAAAGGATATTCACTGTACGCCGCAGATGGCCGCAGAGCTTATGCGCGAGGTCAGGCCCAGGAAGCTGGTGCTGGCCCATCTTGGCGGGAACCAGCAGTGGGATGAGGTGGAGCAGCTTCTTGTAGGAAGGGAGGTATATCTTGATACAGGGGTCATCTTTGACCATATGGAGACAGAGCAGTTTATCCGGATCATGAGAGCACATGGAAGTGAGAAGGTTCTGTTTGCCACAGACAGCCCCTGGGCAGAGCAGAAAAGGTTTGTGGATGTGATGGAGAAGATGGACATCACAGAGGAAGAGCGGGAGAATATCATGGGAAAGAATGCGCTGAAGTTGCTGGGGATGTAAGAGGATAATACGGTTTTAATTTGCAGATAAAGGGACAAAGTCATTGCGTGGAGGAGACTGGATGAAGACACTGACGATGAATATCCGTATAGCGGATAACGGTGAATTTGAGGAAAAGCAGGCAAAGATTGTCAGCGAGACGTCCGGCATAGCCGGAGTGAAGGTACAGATAAAAAAAGCAGGTGAAAAATCCTGCCCGGATTTTCTGGAGCTTCTGGAAAAGACGGATACGGATTTTGTGCTTTTTTACAGCGGTAATGTCCAGATTGTAAGAAATGATGTTGAAAAGCTTGTTGAGGCGCTCAGTCATGCCAGCGGTGATTTTTTCCGGCAGGAGGTTGAGACGCTGTTTCCAAGGGCAAGAAAGCAGGAAAAGATATTTTTGTATTTTCCAAGCTTCGTGTTTGGCACGGATATGCTCCGCGCGATCGAACTTAGCAGTGTGCCGGATCATTTATATCAGGAAAAGATACTGCTGGATGCCATAGACCGCTGCGGGGCCGCTGTCCGTATGGAGCAGTGCCTGATCCATACCTGTGATATCCTGGAGAACAGCACCAGCCTGTATGAGCCGCAGTTTGACAAGCGGTGGTATCAAGAGGATATCGAGGATTTCCTGCTTCCCTATATCAGAGAGAAAAGCCCGGCGGGCAAGGAAGTACAAAAGCAGGTGTTCTACTGCCTTACCCTGCGCTTTTTTATGAATCTGAACGATAAGGAAAAGTTCACGCTGGATGAGGACGAGATACAGCGTTTCTTTTTGGCTGTCCGAAAGCTTTTGCAGTATATTGACGATGATGTGATCGCGGCGAGAAAGGAATACCGCAAGCTTCCCACAAGCTTTACCTATCTGTTTCTGAAGGAGAAGCATGGCGGTGATCTTGAGCTGTCAGTGGTTTGTGAGAAAGGCAGGAACAGGTATTTTGTCAACGGCCAGTGGCTGGAAAGTGACTTTGTAGACACCAGGATTCAGGCGGTGAATTACTGGAATGATACGCTGACTATCGACGGAGAGGTCAGAGGAGACTTTTTCATTGATGACATGGAGAAAAATTACCATGTACTCATCAATGGGAAAAAGGTTCCGGTCAAAAAGGTTGAAGCCTACAATATCGTAAAGGCATTCGGGCAGGCGGTATTGAGATTCTACCAGTTCAGCTTTTCCGTCCCCAGAAAGCTGATGGACAAAAAAACGGTGATCGAATTCGAGGCGGTAATCAGAGACGGAAATGCAGTAAAGACGCCTCTTGAGCTTAGAAAGCCGGCAGCGCGCCTGATCGAATCCAAATGGTCGTACTATGCCTTCGCTGACCGCATGCTGGTAAAAAACGGGAACCGGCTGATCATCACTTCCTGCAGACATACAGACATCCTGAAACGTGAGTGCGCCATGGCCGCCAAGGGATTTCTGAATATAAAAGACGTTAAGAACAAATGGCAGATACTTTTTCTAAGAATGTGCTACTGGCTCACAAAAAATCATTACAATCGGAAAAAAACCTGGATTTTCTTTGATAAATTATATAAAGCCGGGGATAATGCAGAGTATCTGTTTGATTACTGCTTCCGGAATTCCGGTGAGGCAAACTGCTATTACATTGTCAACAGGGATTCTGCGGATTATGTACGGCTTCGGAAGAGATACGGGAAGCACGTTCTGGCATTCGAATCTTTCCGGCAGCGGCTGGCGGTTCTCCATGCGGATATAATCTTTGCCACGCACGCGAAGGTACTGAAGCTCTGCGGATTCCCGGGAAGCTATCAGAAGTATTTCCGTAATCTTTTGAAGGCAAGGATCGCCTGTATCCAGCACGGACTGACTGTCCAGGATATTGCCCAGTTCCAGAACAGGCTGAAGGACAATACCTCCCTGTATTTCTGCGCGTCAAAATACGAGATTGAGAACTTAAAACGGCCCATTTACGGCTATCACGGGTCTGAGCTTAAGCTGACCGGCTGTCCCAGATATGACGGCCTGATCAGCAATGACCAGCGAAAGATCCTGATCACACCTACCTGGAGGCGTAACGTAGTCATCACCGGCAACCGGGCAGGAACGGCAAAGGAGTATAATCCTCAGTTCAAAAACACGAAATATTTTGAGATGTATAACCGGCTGATCAATGATCCGCGGCTTATTGAGACGGCAGAAAAGTATGGCTATAAGCTGATCTATCTGGTTCACCCGACGCTCAGCTCCCAGGCCGGCGATTTTGATACGAACAAATGCTTGTCGGTCATCCCGGCCGCTTCTGATGTTTCCTATGAAAAGATGCTTACCGAATCAAGTCTGATGCTTACGGATTATTCCGGCGTCCAGTTTGATTTTGCCTATATGAAAAAGCCTGTACTTTACTATCATCCCCAGGAGCTGCCGCCCCATTATGAAGAAACGGTATACCAGTATGATACTATGGGTTTCGGTCCGGTCATCACCGGACATGATGCTGTGGTCAGTGAATTGTGCAGTTACATGGCGGATAACTGCCGGATGAAGGAAAAATATGTAAAGCGGGTGGAAGAATTTTTCGCGTATACAGATCATGATAACTGCAGAAGAATATATGAAACGGTTATGCAGTTATAAAAATAAGAGAATATTAATAGACATTTTGTCGGAGCGGAGATATAATATTACATATTTTGTAAATTTTAGTATGCAGGTTTAAAAGGAGTATGTGTATGAAAGGTATTATTCTGGCTGGGGGGTCAGGGACAAGATTATATCCGTTGACGAAAGTGACATCGAAGCAATTGCTTCCGGTCTATGACAAACCGATGATCTATTATCCGATGTCGGTGCTGATGAATGCCGGGATCAGGGATATCCTGATCATCTCAACGCCTCAGGATACGCCGCGCTTTAAGGAGCTTCTGGGCAATGGGAATCATTTCGGGCTTAATCTGTCCTACGCGGTACAGCCATCGCCGGACGGGCTGGCTCAGGCATTTATCATCGGCGCTGACTTTATCGGGGACGACTGTGCTGCCATGGTATTGGGGGATAATATATTTGCGGGGCACGGCCTGAAAAAACGGTTGAGAAAGGCGGTTAAGAAGGCGGAAGCCGGAAAAGGGGCGACGATATTCGGTTATTATGTGGATGATCCGGAAAGATTCGGTATCGTTGAATTTGACAGCAATGGACATGCAGTATCGATTGAGGAGAAGCCGGAAAATCCCAAGAGCAATTACTGTGTGACAGGGCTTTATTTTTATGACAACCGGGTGGTAGCGTATGCCAGAGACCTCAAGCCGTCACCGCGGGGAGAGCTTGAGATCACGGATCTGAACCGCATCTATCTGGAAAGCGGGAAGCTTAATGTAGAGCTTTTGGGACAGGGCTTTACCTGGCTGGATACCGGAACTCACGAAAGCCTTGCTGAAGCGGCTAATTTTGTCATGACTGTGGAAAACCACCAGCACAGGAAGATCGCCTGCCTTGAGGAGATCGCGTACCTGAACGGCTGGATTTCCAAAGATGAGGTCTTAGAGGTGTATGAGGTGCTGAAGAAAAACCAGTACGGCCATTATCTTAAGGACGTCATAGACGGTAAGTACAGAGAGCAGTTATATTAGGGCAAGTCTTGTGAAGCTGCGGCGTATTACGCAGGCAAAAGGGCTGCCCCTGACAGGATCAAATATAGAAGAGGGATAAGAGAATGAATATTTTAGTTACAGGCGGAGCTGGCTTTATCGGCTCGAATTTTGTTTATCATTTGTTGGACAAATATCCGGATTACCGGGTAATCTGTGTGGACTGCCTGACCTATGCCGGGAATCTTTCTACATTAGAAAAGGCGCTTGAGAATCCGAATTTCCGTTTCTGCAAGGAAAACATCTGTGACAGGAAAGCGATCTACCGGATCTTTGAGGAGGAGAAGCCGGATATTGTCGTCAATTTTGCGGCTGAGAGCCATGTGGACCGTTCCATTGAAGATCCGGAGGTATTTCTGGATACAAATATCAAAGGAACAGCAGTGATGATGGATGCCTGTAGGAAATACGGTATCGTAAGATATCATCAGGTGTCCACTGATGAAGTGTACGGTGATCTGCCTCTTGACCGGCCGGATTTGTTCTTTACGGAGGATACGCCGATCCATACCAGCTCACCCTACAGTTCATCCAAAGCAGGTGCTGACCTTCTGGTACTCGCTTATCACCGGACCTACGGCCTTCCGGTGACGATCTCACGCTGTTCGAATAATTACGGGCCGTACCATTTTCCGGAGAAGCTGATTCCGCTGATGATCGCCAATGCGCTGGCTGACAAACCGCTGCCGGTGTACGGTGAAGGGTTAAATGTCAGGGACTGGCTCTATGTGGAGGATCACTGCAAAGCCATCGATCTGATCATCCATAAGGGGCGCGTGGGAGAGGTCTATAATATCGGCGGCCATAATGAGATGAAAAATATTGACATCGTAAAGATTATCTGCAAAGAGCTTGGCAAGCCGGAGAGTCTGATCACCTATGTGACGGACCGCAAGGGTCATGATATGCGCTACGCCATTGATCCTACAAAGATTCACAGTGAATTGGGCTGGCTTCCGGAGACGAAATTTTCAGACGGGATCAAAAAGACGATCCAGTGGTATCTAGACCACCGTAAGTGGTGGGAGACAATCATCTCAGGAGAGTATCAGAATTACTATGAAAAGATGTATGAACAGAGATAATACAGGTGAATGCGGAGGACAGATGGAATGAAGATTTTTGTAACCGGAGTCGGGGGACAGCTTGGCCATGACGTGATGAACGAACTGGCCGGGCGCGGCTATGAAGGTGTAGGAAGCGATATTGCTCCAGAATACAGAGGGATAGATGATTCGACGGCTGTAACAGAGATGCCGTATGTCCAGATGGATATTACAGATGCTGAATCGGTGGAGAAGATCCTTCAGAAGGAATCGCCGGATGTGGTCGTCCATTGTGCTGCATGGACGGCTGTCGACCTGGCAGAGGATGACGACAAGGTTGACCAGGTGCGTAAGATCAATGCACTGGGTACGGAAAACGTTGCGAAGGCCTGCCGCTGTCTGAACAGTAAGATGGTCTATCTCAGCACGGACTATGTGTTTGACGGCCAGGGGAAAAAGCCTTGGGAGCCGGACTGCCGGGACTACAGGCCCTTGAATGTATACGGAAAGACGAAGCTTGAGGGCGAGTTTGCCGTAAGTGAGAATCTGGACAAATATTTTATCGTCCGTATCGCGTGGGTATTCGGGGTAAATGGCAGGAACTTTATTAAGACGATGCTGGATGTAGGAAAGAAGCATGATACTGTCCGCGTAGTCAATGACCAGATCGGTACGCCCACATATACCTTTGATCTTGCCCGCCTGCTGGTGGACATGCTGGAGACGGATAAGTACGGGCATTACCATGTGACCAATGAAGGCGGGTATATCTCCTGGTATGACTTCACCTGCGAGATCTTTAAGCAGGCAGGCTATACGACAAAGGTGATCCCGGTAACTACAGCAGAATATGGGCTGTCGAAAGCTGCCAGGCCATTTAACAGCCGGCTGGATAAGAAAAAGCTTACGGAAAACGGTTTCACGCCGCTGCCCACTTGGCAGGACGCGCTTAGCCGTTATTTGCATGAGATAGAGTATTAGATCAACAGAGGTAAGGATAAAAATGGGACAGATAAAGGTTACAAAGTGCCCGATCGAAGGGTTGTATATTATTGAACCTACAGTACACGGCGATTCCAGAGGATATTTTATGGAGACTTATAACCAGCAGGATTTTGAGGCAGTCGGCCTTAATATGAAGTTCGTGCAGGATAATCAGAGCTTAAGCACAAAAGGTGTCCTGAGGGGCCTGCATTTTCAAAAAAAATATCCCCAGGGCAAATTAGTCCGTGCCATAAAGGGGCGTGTCTTTGATGTCGCCGTAGATCTAAGGGCGGACAGCGAAACATACGGCAGATGGTACGGTATGGAGCTGTCTGCGGAGAATAAAAAGCAGTTCTATATTTCCGAGGGCTTTGCACACGGCTATCTTGTGCTGAGCGACGAGGCGGAATTCTGTTATAAATGCACAGATTTTTACCATCCCGGTGACGAGGGCGGACTTGCGTGGAACGATCCGGGCATCGGCATAGAATGGCCTGAGCTGACGGGAGACTACAAAGGCGATGCCTCAGGGGAAGGTTATGCATTAAACGACGGTACAAAGATCAACTTGTCAGAAAAGGACCAGCGATGGGGTACATTAAAAGACGCATTTCAATTTTAATTGTAGGTGAACGGATTTTGATATATGGATAATACAAGCAAGATGAAAAAATTAGTGATCATACCTGCGTTTAATGAAGCGGAGAGCATTGTGGAGACGGTCCGTGATATCCGGGAGAATGCACCGGAATTTGACTTTGTCGTCATTAATGACTGTTCTAAGGACAGGACTTTGGAGGTCTGTAAAAAGGAGCACATAAAGGTTCTGAACCTGCCCATCAACTTAGGCATCGGCGGCGCGGTGCAGACAGGATATGTCTATGCCTATCATCAGAATTACGATATTGTGGTACAGTTTGACGGGGATGGGCAGCATGACGCGAGGTTTTTAGAGACTATGGCCAACACTATCATAAATGAACAGGCGGATATGGTCATCGGCTCACGGTTTATCGAAAAGCAGGGATTCCAGTCTTCGGGAGTGCGCAGGATCGGAATCCGGATTTTTTCCTTTTTATCCTGTGTGCTTTTCGGAGCAAAAATTACGGATGCCACGTCAGGTATGCGTATGTGCAACCGGAAGGTGATGGAGTTGTTTATCAAGGATTATCCCAGGGATTATCCGGAGCCGGAGACCGTGTGCAGGCTTCTCAGGAAAAAATGCAAGGTCATGGAGATTCCGGTGGAGATGAAGGAGCGCTCGGCGGGAGTGTCTTCCATCTCCTTTAGCAGATCCGTTTATTATATGATCAAAGTTACGCTGGCAATATTGATAGAAAGGTTAAGGTAGGCGGCATGACATTACAGGCGCAGGTCATCATCATTGTTTTTTTGTTTTTTGTGTTGGCGGTCATTGTGAATATGATCAGGCAGCGCCGGCTGGAGCTGAAGTATGTCCTCCTGTGGATGGGCTGCGATATCGCGCTCATCATCCTGACTTGCTTTCCTGATCTGATGAATGTGCTGGCCAGGATACTGGGCATTCAGTCTCCGATGAATATGATATTCTTTCTTGGATTTTTATTTTCTTTGATCATTATCTTTTCCCTGACGGTTACAATTTCTCATTTTACAGCAATGGTCAGGAAGATGGCCCAGGAGATCGCCCTTTTGTCAGATGAGCTGAATGAAAAAACGAAGAAGGAAGAATAATGGCTGATGATGAATAGGAAGAAATTACTGCCGGTATATATTGCATTTTTAGCTTTATGCGTCCTGATCCCTATCGTCCAGTGCGGTACTTCCGAGGTGTACAAAGAAGAGCAGTACGGGACGACGACGGACAAAAAGATAAAGCTGGATGAAGATACGGAGGTTTCCGCTGATCTCACACTGACTGAAGACAGTCTGCATGGTATCGGTGTGAAATTCCAGACAAAGGACAGGTTCAAAGATGAGAAGATGAAGGCAGAGCTTTCTGACTTGGAAACAGGGAGCCTTCTGGCCGAGAGCGCCGCGGTGCTGAAATATGAACGCGTCCAGAATAAGGACGGCGGGTCATTGATATATTTTGAGCTTCTTCAGAATAACGTTAAGGGCAAAAAAGTCCGGCTGACTTTAAAGATGGAAGGAAAGACGGAGGCGCGCGCTTCGCTGGTGGCCAGTAAAAATAAGCTGAATTCTGCCTCCCTGCGGATCGATGGCAAAGCCTCCAGACTGAATCTTGTTTTTAAAACCAGGTATCTGACGGGAGAAAAGAGTAATTTTGCCGATGCTGCTGCCAACGGTATATTTCTGGCAGCCCTCGGGACAATGCTGTTTTTCTTTGTGTACAAGGATAAAGAAGAGGAAGAACCAATCCCACATAAGAGAACACGTATTGCAGAATGGTTCGGCAGGGCAGTTAAGAACGTCAGGGAAAAGCTTGCCGGTCACCGGACCGTTCTTGGCTTTGCGGCAGTAACAGGCTTTGTATGCTTTTACATCATCTATGTATATAAATGCGGCGTGAGCAGCGCGATACTGGCGAATGACTATTTCTTTTTAAAGAAAATGTATGCCGTATTGGCTTTGCTGGTACTGCTGGCGGCGGTCATAATCTTTGCCGCCTGTATATGGAAGAAGCTGGCGATGGAGAAGCTGTATGTGCTGATGACGGTAGCCTTAGGCGTGCTGATGAGCCTGGTGATCAGCCTTGATACGGTTCCGGATGAGCCGTCCCACATCGACACGGCATATGCGTTGTCTAATGAGATCCTTGGGATACCGGAAAGCGGGAAGCCAGGTTATATCTATAAGCGTGTGGAGGATATCAGTGCCGATGCAGAAGAGAGGCAGAATCTTGGCGCTGACAATTACGCGTGGATGCACCGCATGCTCTACGTGAAGGCAAAAGATGAGACATTGGCAGAATGTGCGGTCCGGAGCAATCTTGATAATGGCGGAAAGATCTATTATGTCCCGCAGGCATTGGGTATTGCCGCAGGACGGCTGCTTGGGCTTGGTCTTTTGCTTACCATGATGCTGGGAAGATTTTTCTCCTTGTTCTGTTACGCTGCGCTGACCTACTTTGCCATCAGGAAGATCCCCTTTGGGAAGGTATCCTTATTTTTGGTCGGGATTTTGCCCATTTCCCTGCAGCAGGCAGCTTCTATGTCTTATGACGGCATGATCAACGGGATTGCCTTGCTGTATATTGCATATAATATATCCGTGTTTTATCATAAAGAGCGGATACGGGTGGGAGAGATCACTGTTGTAGCGCTGACCGGAAGCCTGCTGGCCACGGTTAAGGGCGGGGCCTATATTCCCTTATGCTTTCTTCCGCTTATGTTATTGTGGACAAGAAAGGATCTGCGGAAAAAAGACAAGTATTGCGCAGTATCCTTAGTAGGCCTGTTTCTGTTTATGTTCGCCAAAGACCGGCTTGTGGGGATCGTTTCAAGACTTTCCACCGCGCAGGGAGCGGCGATCGGCGGCTCGAAAAGCCAGGAGGTCTACACTTTCGGATACCTCATCAGCCATCCCGCGAAGATGGTAGGGTTGTATACGAATACCTTCCACAAGCAGGGGGACCTTCAGCTAAGCAATCTGCTGGGCGGCAATCTTGCGTGGAGGGATATCAATATTAACTGGTATATCATCATTTTTATCCTGCTGCTGCTATTATTGTCCTGCATCCGACAGGAGGAGGAAACGCATATCCCGCGTATAGATAAGGCTTACATGGGAATTCTGTCATTGGGCTGCTTTGGGCTTATTGAGTTTTCCATGCTGCTGGTCTGGACTCCGGTGACACTCAACTTTATCACCGGCGCGCAAGGGAGGTATTTTATTCCGTTTTTCCTGCTCGTACTTCTTTGTATGAGAAATTCTTTTTTCACCGTGAAGAAGAATATTGAACGGAAGATTATCCTTTTGTTTGCGGTTACAGATCTTACGGTTATCCTTCATGTCCTGCTTGTGGCGTTAGAAAGATAGGATGCTGTCCATACCGTCCTGATCTGCGGGAAGATTCTGTGGTGGAAAAGAGTTTTAAGTGAGAAAACAACAGAGAGGAATTGATATCGATGAAAGAAAAACTGTTAAAAAAGATCGCTGAGAGAAAGATCATCGTAGGAGTCGTCGGGCTTGGGTATGTGGGACTTCCGCTTGCGGTGGAGAAGGCTAAGGCCGGATACAAGACGATCGGCTTTGATGTGCAGGAAAAGAAAGTGAATATGGTAAATGAAGGGCATAACTACATCGGAGATGTGGTAGATAATGACCTGAAAAAATTGGTGGATGAACATATGCTGTCTGCGACTACGGATTTCAGCTTCGTGAAGGATGTGGATTTTATCGCGATCTGTGTCCCGACTCCTTTGGATATCCACCAGCAGCCGGATATCAGCTATGTGAAGTCTTCGGCAGAGGAGATTGCAAAATACCTTACCAGAGAGACAATGGTTGTTTTAGAATCTACAACCTATCCCGGGACAACAGAAGAACTGATCAGGCCGATCCTGGAGAAAGGTTCAGGCTTGGCGTGCGGCGAAGATTTCTATCTCGGATTCTCGCCGGAGAGGGTAGATCCCGGCAATCTGATTTATAAGACGAAGAACACCCCGAAGGTCGTGGGCGCGATCGGAAAAGAGGCTACAGAAGTCATTTCTGCCATGTACCGCTCTGTACTGGAAGGGGAGGTATATGAGGTGACTTCCCCGGCTATCGCGGAGATGGAGAAGATCTTAGAGAATACTTACCGCAATATTAATATCGGGCTGGTCAATGAGCTTACTATGCTGTGCCGGGAGATGGGAATCAGCATGTGGGAGGTCATCGAGGCGGCGAAATCAAAGCCTTACGGCTTCCAGGCATTTTATCCGGGACCGGGGCTTGGCGGGCACTGTATTCCTCTTGATCCCTATTATCTGTCTTGGAAAGCGAGAGAGTACGGTTTCCATACTTCCATGATCGAAAGTTCCATGATGATCAATGATAAGATGCCGGAGTACTGCGTAGAGCGGGCGGGGATGATCCTGAACCGTTACAAAAAGGCGCTGAACGGCTCGAAGGTGCTTGTCCTTGGCGTCGCCTATAAGCAGGATATCGATGATTACCGGGAAAGCCCTGCCCTTAAGGTAGTCGAGGAGTTAGAAAAGACCGGGGCAGAGGTTTCTTATTATGACCCGTGGGTAAAGGAATACAAATTCAAGAATAAAAGGTACGTAAGCGAACCGGAATTGACCAAAGAGTTGTTAAAGAATGCAGATCTCGTCATGGTGACGGCGGCCCATACCAATGTGGATTATGATTTTGTCCAGAAACATGCCATCGCTGTATTTGATACAAAAAATGCCATGAAGATGGTAAGAGAAAGAGACAATATCGAACTGCTGTAGCCAGCCTGCTGGAAAAGCACTCGAAAAACAGGGAAGCGTAAGAAAGGGAATTGTAAGAAAGCATGTGTAAAGTAAGTATTATCGTGCCTCTTTATAACGGCGAAAAAACAATTGCCAGATGTCTTGACAGCCTGACCAGCCAGACCATCCGCGATGTCGAGATTGTGGTGGTGGACGATGGCTCAAAGGATGACGGCGCAAAGATCGTCAGGCAATATATGAAGAAGGATGAGCGCATACGGCTGATCACACAGAGGAATGCCGGAGCGGGGACTGCCAGAAACAGAGGGGTCAGGGAAGCGAAGGGTGAGTTTGTGGGATTTGTAGACTGCGATGATTTTGTCCATAAGCGCATGTATGAGATTCTATCAGCCGTACTGGAAGAAAAGCAGGTTTCCATCGCGGTCTGCCAGGAGAAGAATGTGTACATCGAGGACGGAAATATCCGCTTTATCAATGAGACAAAATTTCCGATACAGAAAAGCACGGTATATACAAATGAGCAGATACTTGACTGGTTTTTGAATTTTTCCTATCTTTCCCTTAACAGTATGTGCTATAAACTGGTGAAGCGTTCTGTCTTTATGGATCATGGCATTACCGAACCGGAGAATTTCCGGTATGCGGAAGATATGGTTACCAGCGCGGCACTGTTTTCCCATGTGGATAAGGTAGCAATCGTCCCTAAGGGACTGTATTATTATGTGCACGCAAAGGCTTCGGCCTCATATCATTATTCACTCCGGCATGCGGTTGACGTGTACACAGACTGGAAAGAGATCCGGCAGTATTTGGAGGAATGCGGTTATAACGGGAGCATAAGCAACTTTTCCCTGGGAATGACCTTCAGTTCCTTAAAGCAGCTTTACTGGGCAGAGGAGAAAGCTGAAAAGCCAGGCAGCCAGATAGAAAAGCTTAAGAGTGTATGGAAGAGAGAACGCCGCAAATATGGCTGGAAACCTGACTTTAAGACCGCTGACATTCCTTTTGCCCATAAGGTCAAGATATTAACCGCCTATCTGCATTTGGAGAGGGCGATGTGCCTGATCCTAAAGAAGTTAAGCTGGATACCCTTTTTTAATTTTATGGCTTAGGAGAGGAAAAGAATGGAGAGACATCCTAAAGTTAATATCATAGTTTCTACGTATAACGGAAGTAAATATATCCGTGAACAATTAAAAAGCCTGTTTGACCAAAGCTATCCCAATATTGATATCTACGTGCGGGACGACGGCTCTGACGACGGGACGCTTGATATCCTTAAAGAATATGAAGCGTCCGGCACAGTCACGCTGATCAGGGGGGAGAACCTTGGCTTCTGCGGCAGCTTCATGGAGCTTCTTCGGCTTACGGATAAAGGGGATTTCTGGTCCTTCTGCGATCAGGATGATATCTGGTATCCAGATAAGGTTGCACTTGCGGTTAAATGGCTTGAGCGCCAGAAGCAGGAAGAGCCCCTGCTTTACTATAGCTTAAGCGAGATGGCTGGCGAAAAGGGCGAAAGCTTAGGTATCCAGGAGCCGCCAAAAAACTCCCTGTCCTTTTACCGGGCCATGACCGGAACCTTTGGCGTGGGATTTTCCATGGTGATCAATAAAAGGCTCCGGGAGGAGATGCTAAAGTGCGATCCGAAGAAAGTTCATTCCCATGACTGGCTTGCGGGCGCAGTGGCGTTAGGCTTCGGCAGGGTCCACGTAAACCGTAAAGTATGTGCCATGTACAGGCGTTTAGACAGCAGCGTGACCCGAATCACCTTTGCAAAAAAAATGGCCTGGGGGATGGCGGTGCTTACGGATAAGGGCGATGTAAAAGAGAGAAATATGGAGTATTACCGTGTCTATAAGGATAAATTATCACCGAAGAGAGCCCGGATCGCTTCACTGTTTGGAGAAGAAGGATATTCTTTTAAGAATAGTTTAATCAAGGTTTTCTATCCTAGGAGATGGAGGCCGGGGATAGTAAGCGAGATTGTGATGCGGGGGGTAATGCTGATAGGAAAGGTGTAGGCCGATGAAAAAGATATTGTATTATACAGCGAGAGATATGACGCAGGCAACAGAAGGGATCACTAAAAAGATATGGAATCAGATCCATGCGTTGGAGAACTTGGGATATCAGGTAGACGCAGCCTATCGGAAAAACGATGAGGATCTGTTTATTCTGCACGGTCAGAAAGAAACACTCATCAAACATAAGATGCGTCGTCCGTACAAAGTAGAAGCCAGCCGCTTTTTAAGAAGATATCTGAAAGCGCATTCCTATGATGGAATATATATCCGGTATGTGTTCGACGATCCCCAGTTCCACCGGCTGTTAAAGGCGCTGAAACATGCAGGGACAAAGACTTTGATTGAGATTCCGACGTATCCCTATGATGCAGAACTAAAGGATACGCTGGAAAACCGGGTCGTTCTTTTCTTAGACAGGCTTTATCGGAAGAGGATGAAAAAATATGTAGACCGGATCGCTGCTATCTCGGATAAAAAGCTGGCAAAGATATACGATATTCCCGTATTTGAGCTGAAAAATGGAGTGAATTTCGCCGATATCCAGATCGCAGAGCGGAATGATCGGTCAAAAGACGCCGTCAATCTGGTGGCGGTTGCAGGATTTGCAAAATGGCATGCGTTTGAGCGGCTGATCAACGGGATGGGAGAGTACAGTAAAAACAGCGGAACGAGAAAGATCGTATTTCACCTGGTAGGGGACGGACCGGAAAAGCAGCTATATAAAGAATGTATAGAAAAATACGGATTAGAAGACCGCGTAATCCTTTACGGATTTAAAAGCGGCCAGGAGCTGACTGATATTTACAATACGGCGGATATCGCTGTCTCATCTCTGGGAATGCACAGGATCGGGCTGACCTCAGGGCAGACGCTAAAGAGTAAAGAGTACGGTGCAAAAGGTCTTCCGGTCATTTCAGAATATGACGTGACAGAATATCCAAAAGGGAATCAGTACCAGTTGATCGTCCCGATGGATGAAAGTCCCCTGGATATGGATAAGATTATTGAGATGTATGATCTTATCGAAGCTTCTGAGCCGCAGAAGATAAGAGCCAGGATCAGGGCTAAGGTGCAGAAACAGTCTGATATCAAGGTGGTTATGCGTCCGGTAGCCGAATTCTTTGGAGATTAGTGGAGGAAGAAGATGAAGATTGTCACTGTTGTGGGAGCGCGCCCGCAGTTTATCAAGGCGGCTGCCGTATCAAGAAAGTTAAGAAAACAGAACCAGGAGATACTGATCCATACCGGCCAGCATTATGATGCGAATATGTCCGATATATTTTTCGACGAGCTTAAGATTCCTTATCCGGATATCAATCTTGGGGCAGGGTCGGCTAGCCACGCCAGACAGACTGCCGAGATGCTTGTGGGAATAGAAGAGATTCTGATTAGAGAGAAGCCAGATTATCTGATGGTCTATGGAGATACCAATTCGACGCTTGCCGGCGCCCTTGCCGCGTCAAAGCTTCATATTCCTGTGGTACACGTGGAGGCAGGGCTGCGCTCTTACAATATGCGTATGCCGGAAGAGCAGAACCGGGTGCTGACAGACCATTTATCCGCATTTCTGCTGTGTCCCACGGATTCTGCGGTTGAGAATCTGAAAAAAGAGGGAATCAAACAGGGCGTTTATCCGATCGGCGATGTGATGTGTGATGCGGTATTATATTACTCGAAGCTGATGGAAGAGCACGACAGGAGATATTACCTGAGCCGACTGCAAAGTCTCTATGGCAGGATAGCAGATATGTCAGAGTGGTATCTCGCTACGATACACCGGGCAGAAAATACCGATGATATCCAGAAAATTGAAAAGATTCTGGCAGCATTTGAGCGCATGGATGCAAAGGTACTGTTTCCTGTGCATCCCAGGACCAGGCATTTTGTGGATACCCTTTGTGAGCGGCACAGATATGGGAATATTCAGTTTGTCCAGCCCATGGGGTATCTGGATATGCTGTATTTTACGAAGAATGCAAAAAAGATCGTTACGGATTCCGGCGGACTGCAGAAAGAGGCGTATATCCTGAATACGCCGTGCGTGACGGTACGGGACCAGACGGAGTGGACCGAGACGCTGACCGGGGAGTTCAATGTGCTGGCCAAGCCTGATACAGAGGATATCCTGAACAAGGTCAGCCAGATTCAGCCAGATCAAAGCAAACGTAAGAATTATTACGGCAACGGTGATGCCGCCGAAAAAATAGTTGAAATATTGAAAGGGTAAAGAGATGAAATATGCATTAATTGGATGTGGAAGAATCGCAGCAAACCATGTGAAGGCAGTGCTTGGCACTGGCCTGGAATTTACGGCTGTCTGTGATATCCTTCCAGAGCAGATGGAAAACCTGCTGCAAAAGCATGGCCTCGATCGGGATGAGACCATAAAAAGATATACGGATTACAAGCAGATGATCGCAGAAAACCAGATCGAATTGATCGGGATTGCAACAGAGAGCGGCAGCCATGCTGAGATTGCCCTTTACTGCATAGATCATGGTATCAACCTGATCATTGAAAAACCTATTGCCATGAGTATGGAGGATGCCGATGAAATCGTCAGGCGTTCAGAAGAAAAGGGGGTAAAAGTCGCAGCATGCCACCAGAACCGGTTCAATGTAGCCGTGCAGGAACTGAGAAAAGCGGTGGAGACCGGAAGGTTCGGCAAATTGTCCCACGGCTCTGTCCATGTGCGGTGGAACCGGAATGAAGGCTATTATGCCCAGGCGCCATGGCGGGGGAAGTGGGCCCATGACGGAGGCGCGCTGATGAACCAGTGTATTCACGGAATCGACCTGCTCAGATGGATGATGGGCGGCGAGGCGGAAGAAGTGTACGGTGTGACGCGCCAGCGGTTCCATGATTATCTGGAGGCAGAAGATATCGGCATGGCTGTGGTGAAGTTTAAAAACGGAGCTGTGGCGACCATCGAAGGGACCACCAATGTATATCCCCAGAATCTGGAGGAGACTTTATATCTTTTCGGCGAGAAGGGAACGGTCAAGATTGGCGGGAAATCAACGAATAATATTGACGTATGGGATTTTGCCGACGAGACAGAAGCAGATCATCAGAATAAAGGTCTTAAGGAACAGACAAGCAATGTATACGGCAACGGCCACCTCAGTATGTATGCGGATGTGACAGATGCGATTAAAAATGACAGGGCTCCGTATGTGGATGCGCGTGCCGGGAGGAATGCACTGGAGATGGTACTGGCGATTTATAAGAGCCAGAAGACAGGACAGCCGGTCAAGCTTCCGCTGTCCGATTTTTCCAGTACGGATATGCAGGGGGAGTTCTGATGGAAAAGTATTTTGTGCATGAAAGCAGTTATGTCGATGAAGGGGCAGTGATCGGGGAAGGGACGAAGATCTGGCATTTTTCCCATATCCAGAAAGGAGCCAGAATCGGCCGTAATTGCTCTATGGGCCAGAATGTGAATATCTCCAGCAATGTGATTATCGGAGATGGGGTTAAGCTCCAGAATAATGTGTCTGTCTATGAGGGAGTGGAGCTGGAAGATTATGTTTTCTGCGGCCCCTCCATGGTATTTACCAATGACCTGACGCCCCGGGCAAAATATCCGAAAGGTGCGGCCGGATACAAAAAAACGCGGCTAAAGACCGGGTGTACCGTGGGAGCCAACGCGACGGTAGTCTGCGGCCATACGCTTGGAAAGTGGAGCATGGTCGCCGCGGGGGCAGTGGTCACAAAGGATGTGAAGGATTACGCCTTAGTAGCCGGGGTGCCGGCGGTCCAGATCGGCTGGGTATGTGAGTGCGGCGAAAGATTAGACGAGACGCATAAGTGCCCAAAGTGTAAAAAAACATACCAAGAAACAGATAATATTTTAACGGAAACGGAAAATAATAAATAGTAAAAAGAGGGATAAGATGCAGTTCAGAGATTTAAAGGCTCAGTATGCTGCCATGAAGGACAGCATTGATGCGGGGATTTCAGAGGTAATTAATGATTGTAATTTTATAAGCGGACGTCAGGTTGCGCAGCTCGAGGAGAAGCTGGCGGAATATACGGGAGTAAAGCACTGTATTGCCTGTGCCAACGGCACCGACGCTCTGCTCCTGGCACTGATGGCTTGGGAGATCGGGCCGGGCGATGCTGTGTTTGTTCCGGATTTCACCTTTTTTTCTTCCGGGGAGGTAGTCTCCAATGTGGGAGCTTACCCTGTATTCGTGGATGTGGACGAGGATACCTTCAATATCTCCCCGGAATGCTTAGAGCAGATGATCGTAAAGACTCTTGAGGAAGGAAAGGCGGCTCCGAAAGTGATTGTTACCGTAGATTTGTTCGGACTGCCCGCCGATTATGCCCGGATAAAGGAGATTGCAGAAAAATATCATCTGAAGATACTTGAGGATGCTGCCCAGGGATTCGGGGGCAGGATCAAAACACGCATGGCATGCAGCTTCGGCCATATCTCCACAACCTCTTTTTTCCCGGCGAAGCCATTGGGCTGCTATGGCGACGGGGGCGCTGTATTTACTGACGATGACCGGCTGGCTGAGCTGATCGCCTCCCTGCGGATCCACGGTAAAGGAAAGTCGAAGTATGACAATATCCGCATCGGTATGAATTCGCGGCTGGATACGCTCCAGGCGGCTGTACTTCTGGCAAAGTTCGATGCTTTTAGAAGGACGGAACTGGATGCGGTCAATGAAGCTGCGGCGTATTATACCGCAAAGCTTAAGGATACCGTGGCAGTACCGGTAGTTCCCGACGGCTTTTATTCAAGCTGGGCCCAGTATACGATCAGGCTTATAAACCGTGAAAAAAGAGACGGCCTTAAGAACTTTTTAAAGGAGCACGACGTTCCCAGCATGGTCTATTATGTCAAGCCGATGCACCGTCAGGAAGCTTTCTTCAGCGGACAGTACAGTGACGGAGATTACAAGGTAACCAACGCATTATGCGAATCCGTATTATCCCTTCCCATGCATCCATATCTTACCAGGGAAGCACAGAATAAGACCGTCGCATGCATAAAGGAATATCTGGACCAATAGGAGCATATGTTGAAAATATTATATATTAATGCAATGGGGCCGAGAAGGAATACCCCGCTGGGGGGAATATTTGTTTCACAGCGCATACTTGCACTGAAAAAAATGGGAGTAGATATCATTCCGGTCAACGCTGGAATTACATACTCACCGGTAACAAGGCTGCTGCTTGGACTTAAAAATATTCACGACGGCGGGAATCTGGCCGCAAAGCAGCTCGGCGTTCACTACCAGGTAATAAGGGCAGAGATGAATCTTTTGGATACCTGGCGTACAAGAACAGGGAGCAAAAGCTATGAAAAAGTACTTTACCGTCAGATGTACCGGCAATTAGAACAAATCTGCGACGCAGATCTTATCCATCTGCACTGGTGCTGGCCGGTGGGACTTATCGTGCTCCGGCTGGCCTTGGAGAAAAATATCCCTTATGTCCTTACCTTTCACGGAAGCGATATCAATATACAATTGCAGAGTCCGGTTATCAGGCCAGATCTTCTTAACCTAATGGAAAGGGCCGCTTCTGTAGAATTTATCAGCAACGCACTGCTTGAGCGGGCGGTAGTGTCCGGATATTCCGGGAAGAATGCAGCCGTTATATACAATGGTATCGACACCGGGATATTTTTCCGCAGACCCGGTAAAAAAGAAAAGAAATGTGTCGGCTTTGTGGGCAATCTCATCCCGGTAAAGGGCGCTGACAGACTGCCGGCGATCTTCTGGAAGATAAAGGAAAAATGCAAGGTTGAGCCGATATTTGTTATCGTAGGACAGGGCGTGCTGGAAGGGGAACTGAGAGAAAAGCTAAAGGGACTTCCGGTCACCTTTACGGGACAGCTTCTGCCGGATAAGCTTTCAGAGGTCTATAGCCATATGGACGTCCTGGTCGTTCCAAGCAGAAGCGAAGGTTATTCCTGCGTGATCAAAGAAGCGCAGGCCTGCGGAGTGGTTCCTGTGGGCAATGATGCAGGCGGGATCCGCGAGGCGGTAGGCCGGTACGGAAGCGTAGTCGCTTCGCCGGATGAGAAGGAGCTTGCAGAGTGTCTGGCCAGGGAAGCCTGCGGGTATCTTGAAGGGAAGCTTGCGGTAAATCTTGATGAGATGGCAAAGGAAGCGCAGGGCTGTTCCTGGGTTAAGCGTCAGGAACAGAGCCTTTTGAATTATGAGCGAATACGAAAAGAAAGTTCTAAAGTGAACGGTAATAGGCAAATACATTCACAGTAGGAGATGCGTATGAAAAAAGTGATAATGCTGTTTGCAAGCTGCATTTTGAGCATGATGATCTTAAGCCGGAATGTATGGGCAGGCGGCGAAGATCAGGATATTACCTGGACAATCCAGTGGAAGGGCCTGTCTTACACCGGAAATTATTCTGGGGACATCGCCTTTGGAAGACCGAACGGTTATGGCGAATTCCGCGGCATGATAAGCAAAGACTACAAAACCGAGGGGCAGATCATCTATAATGGGGAATGGCTGGACGGCAGGATGCAGGGAGAAGGTATACTGACAGATAAAACAGCAGGTATTTCTTATGAGGGCACTTTTTTAGAAAACCAGTTAAACGGAAGAACAAAAGAAATCTTTTTAAAAGGGGAGGAAAAGGATTATTACCTGATCAAGAGGTACAGTAAGGATGTTCCCTACGAGCTTAGCATCAAATACAACCCGCAGGAAAAAAAGACCGGATATGACTGTTATTTTAACGGAATAAGCGTAGGAGAGATCCGCGCCGCTGCCAGGACATTTTCTTATGATGAGCTTTCCTATCATCCAAAGGAGCATACCAACCAGGAGATCAAGCTGCGCGGTCAGGTGATCAGCATCTATGATGAACAGTTCACGGAAGAAAAGACCAGCTCAAGTGAAACCAGCGCTGGGGACGATGAGACAGAAAATATTCTGTACAGACGTATCATCAAAGTGGCTGACAAAGATGGCAATGAATATGCCTTATCCTATATTCTTAATCAGGATAAGTTAAATACGGTGTATGTGCCGGTGTTAAAAAAGGGCGATGACATTATCGTATATGGATATTACAGCGGCATCAGTGACTTGGGCGGATATCACCTTCCTTTCATCGACCTGGTGTATGCAAGGTGGAGCAAAAAGGATGAACCCGATATCCGCAAACTTAACTACAGCTATAAGGATTTTCTGAATTATCCGTATCTTTTTAAGCATAAGTCGATTGCGCTGAAAGGTACTGTGGTAGGAACCTGCAAGGCAGAGGGGGATTGGCTGTATATATTTGTCGACTCAGACACCCACAGCAAAAAACAGAAGAGCCGGTATGTATGCCGGGTCAGCAACGAGGAGGCTGTCATTGACAACCTTCCAAAGCCCGGGAAGCGCATCCACTTAAGGGGAAGTCTGCAGGGACTGGAAATGTGCGGCCAGAAGGGGGAGGCTCTGGAATTTTACCCCCTGCTCAATGTGATGTTGATCTTATAAATTAGTCGTAGATTGTGAGAAAGTAGATGAGTAGTTTCCTTGATTTATTAACTGTATTTATGATTGTTTTACTGCTTGCCCTGTTGTGGCATCAGCTCTTTCGGATCAGCTCCGAGGAAAGTATGGCTTTTTCCGCCATATTTATCATGACTGGCGTGTTTCTTTGCGGCGTGGCCGGCAATGCGAAGATGATATATTATCTTTTAGTACCCATGTGCTTTGCGGGTCTTATCGCTTTTTTATTCAATATTTCTGTCAGGGGAAGAAAACGAGATAAGCTGCTGTCGCGGCTGGCCAGGTTTGTTAATCCCAGTGTTTTTTGTATGGTCCTGTTGTTTGCCTATACGGTCATGGCGTTTAAAGGAGCTGTTTTTACCTATCCGGACGAGCTTTCCCAGTGGGGGATGGCGATTAAATATATGAGCCAGACAGATAAGCTGCCATATGGCGCGGCATTCCAGGGCGACGCAGGCACGCTGTCTATTGCTACTATGTTCCAGTACGTATGGATAGGCTTATGCGGCTTCTATGAAAAAAACTGTTTTGTAGGGAATTATCTGTTGGCGATGATCCCGGTCTATCTTCCGTTCAGCGGGATCACATGGAAAAACTGGAAGCAGATCTTTGCCTATACATTAACCATATTCCTTACCTGGAATATCATGTCATATATTAAATATTATACTTTACTGCAGGATTATGTCCTTCCCATGTGGACAGGCGGGGTCATCGCCTGGCTGCTGTGGAAAAAGGGGAAGAAGCTTAACTGGCTTTTGCTTGCCGGCTCTCTTATGTGCATCGGCAGCATGAAAAGCATGGTGGGGCCTCTTTTTGCAATAATCATTCTGCTGGTGATCATAATCAGGCAGATCTACACATACAAGCCGAAAAGCATAAAAGAATTTATCAACGGAAAGACGGTTTATCTTGCGCTTGTGCTGCCTGCCTGCACGCTGCTGCTCAGCTCCGTCTGGACGAAATTGGCCGGACAGAGTATGCATGTCAGGTCGGTTTCCTATTATGCGCCGGAGAAGAACTTTTTTAAGATAACTACCGGAATGGTCAATAAGATCTTCTATATGGTTTCCGGATCTGTTGAGGCTGTACCGAACTTAAGCTATTTTATCTTCTGGCTGTTCACAATCATCATTTTGTTCGTATTGATGGGGAGATTTTCCAAAGAGAGGGACAACAAGCTGTTTACGATCGTGTTCTCTTTGTACAGTGTCGGGTTTGTCCTGTACCTGTTTGTGATGTATTATGCCTATGTCAATGTATTCGGGGCAGCAGATGCAGAGTCGGTAGCTGGGCTTGAACGGTATCTGTCTTATTATATGCTGATCGGATGCGTGCCATTGATATCGCTGCTTTTTATGCGGGAGACCATAAAGCTGCACTGGAACAAATATTTAAAGATCGTGAGCATCACGCTCATCGTTCTTCTGACTTTTGGGACAGGCGGCGGGTTTGTCAGCAAAGCAACAGCCTTTAACCTATCTTCGGAGGAGGGGCAGAATGATCAGGACAGCGTATATACGATCAGGCTGAAAGCCCGTAAGGAAAAAGAGCTGTTTGACCGGCTTGGGGCAAGAACAGGAAAGATCTATATCCTCGGAACTTTGAGCATGAATGAGGCCAAGGCGCTGTCCTATGAGCTGGGAAACCGCTATATCTGGCACGAAAACAGCCACAGAGTTTATACCAGATACCGCGGTGATGTGACGGTTTATCAGGATATCGTCAAGTATCCGCATCTGCTGGAAGTATACGGCCATGAGTACATCTGGTGTAAATTTGATACAGGAGATAAAAAACGGTATCTTCCGGTAAGCTACAGATTGAATATGAATGAGTGGAAAAACGGCGCCTTTTATCGGCTGGTAAAGACTGAGGACGGCCTTTCCACAGAATATCTGGGAAATATTGAGGAGCTGCTGGAAGAAGACGATTAGGAGAAGCATTTATGAATTATGCGCAGAAATTGAAATTCATATGGGAAAAGGCGGTAAGTACAGGTTTCGGACATATCTTCGGCGCCAATACCATTAATCAGGTCTTTGCCTTCGCCAGCAATTTTATCCTGATCCGGGTATTGTCCAAAGGTGAGTACGGTATTTATTCATATGCTTTCAATATCTATTCTTTTTTTGCACTGGCCATCGGCTTTGGCATGGAGTCGGCATGTATGCAGGTGTGCAGTGAAAAGCTGAAGGCCAGTGAGGACGCAGACCGGAATATGCGGTTCGGCATATTGTTCGGGAGCGGTTTTAATCTTATCCTGGGAGTTTTGATCGTACTGGGCGCTATGTTTATTCCGTTGCCGTTAGCAGGTGTCCGGGAGGTACTCTGGCTGTTTGCGCTGATGCCTCTGGTCACCAGTTTGTTTAATCTGGCGCAGACCTATTTCCGGTATCATCTGATGAATGCGGAATATTCGAAGTGTTCGGTTCTTAACACGGGACTTATCCTGATCGGCTCTGTAGCCGGAGCCGTGTTTTTTCAGACTCCGGGGCTTATCATATTCCGGGAAGCAGCGATGCTTCTGACCGTTTTTCTGTCAGTATGGATCTACCGTTTTCCGCTGAAGCGGATCTTAACAGCGGCAAGGATATCGGTGAAAGAGAAGCTTGATATGCTGAAGCTTGCCGCGATATCCATGCTTAATATTGCCACAGGCCAGCTTTTGTACCTGATCGACGTCTTCCTTATCGGCGTACTGATCTCAGATGAGCTGATCGTCGCCTCCTATAAGACTGCGACGATCGTGCCAAATGCCCTGCTGTTTATTCCCACGGCGCTGGTGGTCTATATCTATCCCTACTTTGCTCAAAATCAGGATGATAAGGGATGGGTGCGCCAGAAATATTTTCTTGTATTAAAATATTTCGGGATATTTAATCTCATGATCAGTCTTATGCTGATCATTCTTGCGCCTTTGATCATCCGTATCCTGTTCGGAGCACAATATCTGGATGCTGTGGCGGCGTTCAGGATCTTATCCTTAAGCTATTTTTTCTCCGCCACATTCCGAAAGACTACGGGGAATCTCCTGGTGACCCAGCGGAAGCTCCATGTCAATTTCTGGATAGGGGTAATGGAGGGTGTGTTAAATATCGTCAGCAACTGGTTCCTGATCCAGTTTATGGGAGCCGTCGGCGCCGCAGTCACGACGCTGGTCATCTGTATTGTCTCATCGGCGGTATCGGTGGGATATTTTATCACATATTTAAGCAAAAGCGGAGAATGAGAGGAAGAATTTGATGAAAAATAATGAGCATACATTTGTCATATGTGCATATAAGGAAAGCCCGTTTCTGGAAAAATGTATCCAGTCATTAAAAAAGCAGACGAGGGAAAGCGCCGTTATTATGGTGACTTCAACGCCAAACCCGCACATCTTTCGGCTGGCTGAAGCGTATAATATTCCGCTTTATATTAATGAAGGGCAGGGCGGTATCGTCCAGGACTGGAATTTTGGCTACAGCAAAGCAAAGACGCCTTATGTCACCATCGCCCATCAGGATGACATTTATTTTAAAGATTATACAAAAGAGGGACTCCATTGTATGAAGTCGTGCAGCCGTCCGCTGATCTTTTTTTCCGATTATTGTGAGCTCAGAGAGGGCAGATATGTGCACGCAAATAAGCTTTTGGTGATAAAAAGGCTGATGCTTCTTCCGCTAAGGCCCAAGCTTTTCTGGAATTCTGTCTTTGTAAGAAGGCGGATTCTGTCCTTTGGTTCCCCGATCTGCTGTCCGTCGGTCATGTATGCGAAGGATAATCTTCCAGATCCTGTCTTCCGGGTAGGATTTCGCAGCAATGAGGACTGGGAGGCATGGGAGATGATCTCCAGAATAAAGGGTGCCTTTGCCTACAGTCCAAGGCCGCTGATGGCTCACCGTATTCACGGGGAATCCGAGACATCCGCCATTATTTCTGAAAATAAGCGGAGCGATGAGGATGTTGTGATGTATTCCAAATTTTGGCCGGGATTTATGGTGAAGATTCTGGTAAAATTATATGCAAAGGCGCAGAAGTCAAACAGCATATAAAATACGGAGATCAAAGGATGTGCGAGTGTACAAATGAAGAATAAGAAGCTGCTGTTAAAAAGAATAGGGGTATTTGTCTCTTTGCTTTCTGCCCTGTTGGCCGCACTGCTGGCCGCAAGCATACGCTGGATGTTTGCGACCTGGAATAATCTGACTATGGATGAGTTATTGTTCCATATGACGGCGCCGTTAGAAGGGACCAACGAAGGAATGATTCGCGAATATCTATTGGTCTGTCTCCTGCCGGCTGCTGTAACGGCAGTCCTGCTGGGTGGCTTGTTCGCATTTTTCCGGAAAAATAAATATTTTTATGTGATCCCGGCGCTGACCTTTTCCTGCGCTGTTGCCATGTCTGTGCTGGCCGCGGGCTATACCTGGAACAAATTGGACGTGGGTACATACCTTGAAGGGCGAAGCACCGAGTCCACCTTTATCGAAGAAAATTATGTATCTCCCGCTGATACAGAAATTACATTTCCGAAAAATAAACGGAACCTGATCTATATTTTTTTGGAATCCGTAGAAAGTACTTATGCGGACCGGGAAAATGGAGGAGCTTTTGAAGAAAACTGCATCCCGGAGCTTACCAGACTGGCAGAGGAGAATGAGGATTTCTCTGGGAAGGAGAAGGGCCTTAACGGCGGCTGCACGACGACCGGCGCCACGTGGACGATGGGCGCGATGTTTGCGCACACCAGCGGGCTGCCCTTGTCCATTTCCATTAACGGCAATGATATGGATACTCAGGAGTCTTTTTTCTCCGGCGCAATCACCCTTGGTGATATTCTTGAACAAGCTGGATATTCCCAGACTCTGCTGATCGGCTCGGAGGCGGTGTTCGGCGGCAGAGAGCTTTATTTTACAGAGCATGGTCATTATGAGATCATGGACTATGATTACGCGCGAAAAAATAAGCTGATACCAAAGGACTATAAAGTGTGGTGGGGCTTCGAGGATCAGAAGCTGTTTGCGCTCGCGAAAGATAAGCTTAACGAGCTGGCCGCGAAAGATGAGCCGTTTAACCTGACCATGCTCACGGTCGATACCCATTTTGAAGACGGGTATGTGTGCGGGCAGTGTCAGGAAGAATTCGGGGATGACCAGTATGCCAATGTCATGGCCTGCTCCAGCAGGCAGCTTAAGGAGTTCATCGGATGGATCCAGCAGCAGGATTTTTACGAAAATACAAGTATTGTGCTGGCAGGCGACCATCTGACTATGGACAAAAATTTCTGTGAAGATGTGGACGGTGACTATGAACGCAAGGTGTACACGAATTTTATCAATCCCGGCTGCCGCCTAAAGCTTAATGAATACAGGGAATATACCACTTTTGACCTTTTTCCTACAACTCTTGCCGCATTAGGCGCAGAGATTGAAGGTGACCGGCTTGGTCTGGGCACGAACCTTTTTTCGAAGACGCAGACTCTGACTGAGCAGTTCGGCCTGCAAAAACAACGGACGGAGCTTACAAAAAATTCTTCATTTATGGAAAAACTGGCTGATATTGATACTGACAATGCGGAGCTTTTGGCCCGGGAGGAAGAGCGAAAGCCGAAAGCAACGATTAAGATTGCAGACAGCGAAGAAGAGGGCATAGTCGCCGTCTCGGTAAAGGGCATCAAAAATATGCCGGAAAAGATCAGTAAGATGAGGCTGGCCGTGTGGACCGATGAGAAGAAGAAACAATACATAGATATGGAGAAAAAAAAGAAAGGGCTATATAAAGCAGAGTTTAAAATAGAAGAGTTTGCTGACAGTGAAAAGAATTATTCTGTTGCCGCCTGTGCAACAGGAAAATCAGGTCAGGAGTATGTTCTGAATGAAAAGACCATATCTGCCGGGGACAGCCAGTAATGATGTATTAGGATCAGACAAAACAGGAGAGTGGAGAAGCATGGACAGAAAGAAGATATTTTGTACGATTCAGAAAAGCTTGATATTTATAGCCGCAGGCCTGTTTTTCGCTGGACAGTTTTCCGACGCAAAAGCCGCCGCCCCAAAGGTTCAAAAGATCACTTGGTCAGATAGCGGATCAAAGATCTATATGCCGGTGGGATCATCGAAAAAATTAAAGGTAAAGATTACGCCAAAAAAAGCGCAGAGCGGTAGATTAAAGTGGTCAACCAGTAATAAAAAGATTGCAGCTGTCAATAAAAACGGAAAGGTATCCGCTAAGAAGAAGGGAACAGTTACAGTTACCTGTCAGGTATCTGCACAGCCAAAAAAGAAGATCAAATGTAAGATTAATATCGTGAAGCCGGCAAAGAAGATCAAGGTAGATAAAAAGACGGTTGTCCTTCAGATTGGGGATACCTATACGCGTAAGGCAAGCCTGTCTCCTGGGAGCGCAACCGCAAAGGGGATAAAATATCTGTCCTCTGATCAAAAAACCGTGACGGTAGATAAGAATGGAAAGCTGACGGGAAAGTCTGAAGGAACTGCCACGATCAAGATCTGTTCGGAGGACGGATTTGCAGAAGCGTCATATCAGGTTAAGGTAATCGGGAAATTAAAAAACAGCGCCCGCTTTATCGCTCACCGGGGACTCAGCAGCCTTGCACCTGAAAATACGGTCAAAGCCTTTCAGCTTGCAGGGGAAGCGCAGTTCTGGGGAGCAGAGACTGATGTGCGCAAGACAAAAGACGGATATTTCATCCTGATGCATGACGATACGCTCAAAAGGATGTGCGGCATCAACAGCGCTCCTAAAGATCTGACCCTGGCTGAAATCAGGGCAAGCAGGATAACCGGAGGAAATCATCAGAAAGAATATCAGTCTGACCAAAGCGCCACAACGATTCCTACGTTGGAGGAATATCTGCAGACCTGCCTGAAATACCGCATGGTCCCGGTTGTAGAGATCAAGATGGCATACCAGTGGAATGAGGCGGATGAGCAGGCGCTTTCACAACAGGAGGATGCACAGACCGAAAAAGCAATCAGCGCATTGTCAACAGTCACTGTTGACGGGTATGGTATGGAGCTGCAGTCTGCAGCCGAAGATGACCTGACGCGGTTGTATGACATCACTCACCGCATTATGGGAAACTCGAAAGTTGTATTTATCGCTTTTGATCTCAAAACCTTGGTTAAACTGCGTTCAATTGCCGATGAGAACGGAACAGGGAACATTGAACTGCAGCATCTTGTAAATCAGCCGGATACGGCTATGATCGGTTTATATAAAGAAAAAAGAATTGGACTTGATACCTCTTTTAAAACGCTGGATATCAAGACAGCAGCGCAGTTCATGAATTCAGGGATAGCGGTTAATGTATGGACAGTTGACAATCCGGTGAAGGCTTGGGATTATGCCAGGAACAAGATTCCTTATATCACGACGAACTGCCGGTTCTGGTGAAGATAAAGTGCGAGGGGAGCGGCTGAAAAAAGTGGCATACCGTAACAACCATAACAAAATAATGAAAAACAGGCTTGATTTTCCAGTGTTTTCATGCTATGATATAACAGTGTGCCGCACAACGAGGTTTTCAAGTGCTGTCATAAATATGCGCGCTGTGATATGCGGCGGCGCAGCCGCGACGTAATCGGACGTATTTGAGATATGCTCCATTATTGCAGATTGATTTATGACGGACACCGTAGTTGGCGAGTAATGATAATAGGAGGTGCCATATGTACGCAATTATAGCAACAGGTGGTAAACAGTACAAAGTAGCCGAGGGCGATATCATTAAAGTAGAGAAGCTTGGTGCAGAAGCCGGAGAGACTTATACTTTTGACCAGGTGCTTGCAGTCAGTGACAACGGGATGAAGGTTGGCGACCCGACAGTTGCCGGAGCAACAGTTGAGGCGTCTGTAGTTGGGAACGGTAAAGGCAAGAAGGTTATCGTTTACAAGTACAAGAGAAAAACCGGATACCACAAAAAGAACGGTCACAGACAGCAGTATACAGCAGTTAAGATTGAAAAGATCAATGCTTAATTTGGAGTTTTGTCCATGATTCATGTAACCATTTACCAGAATAAGAGAAGAGAGTACACCGGTTTTACGACATACGGACATGCCGGCTTCAGTGATGAGGGGCAGGATATTGTATGCGCGGCGGTATCTGTGCTGATTATCAATACAGTGAACGCCATTGAGAAATTCACGGAAGACAAAACTTCTTTGGTATCGGATGATGCGGAAGGGGTGATCGATTATTCCCTGAAGGAGCGGCCTTCGAAGGAGGCGGAGCTTTTGCTGGACACGATGGTTTTGGGTCTTAGGGACATGTCTGATGATGAGAACTATGCAGAATATATTGATTTAACATTCGAGGAGGTGTGACAACCATGATGAAATTAAACCTTCAGTTTTTTGCTCATAAAAAGGGAGTTGGTTCTACAAAGAACGGACGTGATTCCGAGTCCAAGAGACTTGGTGCCAAAAGAGCGGACGGACAGTTTGTAAAAGCCGGCAACATCCTTTACAGACAGCGCGGAACAAAGATTCACCCGGGTATCAATGTTGGACGCGGCGGTGATGATACATTGTTCGCACTTGTTGACGGTGTTGTGAGATTTGAGAGAAAAGGAAGAGATAAGAAGCAGGTTTCTATCTATCCTATAGCTTAGTTTGTCTGATTAGGCTGATGAGAGTGTTGCTTGATAACTGTTTGCAGTTATATGGTGACACTCTTTTTTAAAATATCATTTCAACCATGCAGTTTACGTTAAGCAAGAAACCCAGCAGTTTATGGAGTTATTGGCCACGCAGTGAACAGCGGCTTTGTGCGGAAAAGCGGAAGGCGGAGTCTGCATGGGAGATAAGAAGAAATAAGCAGAAAGAGGATTTTTTTCTATGTTTGCAGACAGAGCAAAGATATTTATACGTTCCGGAAAGGGCGGTGACGGACATGTGAGCTTTAGGCGTGAGCTCTATGTACCGAACGGAGGGCCTGACGGCGGCGACGGGGGACGCGGCGGCGATGTGATCTTTGAAGTGGATGAAGGCCTCAATACTCTTCAAGATTACCGTCACAGAAAAAAATTCGTGGCAAAGGACGGAGAGCCTGGAGGGAAGAGAAGATGCCACGGTTCCGATGCTGCAGATATCGTGTTGAAGGTACCCGAGGGAACGGTGATCAAGGAGGCGGATTCTGATAAGGTGATCGCAGATATGTCCGGTGAAAACCGCAGGCAGATCGTCCTGAAGGGCGGAAGAGGAGGGCTTGGAAACCAGCATTTTGCGACAGCCACCATGCAGATTCCCAAATACGCCCAGCCAGGGCAGCCTGCCCAGGAGTTATGGATAAAGCTGGAGCTTAAGGTGATTGCGGATGTAGGGCTTATTGGTTTCCCGAATGTAGGGAAATCCACACTTTTGTCCCGGGTGACCAACGCTCAGCCTAAGATTGCCAATTACCACTTTACGACACTGAATCCGAATCTGGGCGTTGTGGATATTGAAGGCGCCAAAGGGTTTGTCATTGCAGATATTCCCGGGCTAATCGAAGGGGCATCTTCTGGTGTCGGACTTGGACATGAATTTTTACGGCACATTGAGCGGACAAAGCTGATGATCCATGTAGTGGACGCAGCAGGCAGCGAAGGTCGGGATCCGGTTGACGATATCCATAAGATCAATAAAGAGCTTGAAGCTTATAATCCGGAGATTGCCGCAAGACCGCAGGTTATCGCAGCCAACAAGACAGATTTGATCTATGCGGGGGACGAAGATCCGGTTGAGCGGCTAAAGAAGGTGTTTGAGCCAAAGGGAATACGTGTGTTTCCGATCTCGGGCGTTACGGGGCAGGGGATGAAAGAGCTTCTTTATTATGTATCCGAACAGCTTGGAAGGCTTGACGACAAGCCGGTCATATTCGAGCAGGAATATTTCCCGGAGGACGAGCTTATCCATCTTGAGCTGCCTTATACTGTTGAAAAGGAAGACGGCATATATGTCGTGGAGGGGCCGAAGATTGAAAAGATGCTTGGCTATACCAATCTGGATTCAGAAAAGGGATTTGCATTTTTCCAGAAATTCTTAAAGGATACAGGCATTCTCGGTGAGCTGGAAAAGGCAGGCATTGAGGAAGGAGATACCGTCAGGATGTACGGTCTTCAGTTCAACTACTATAAATAAAGCGAATAAGCGGTATTGCAAAAAAACGCCTTCCAGACCAAACATGATATCATTCAACGAATAATAATATTTTACAGGAGTCTTATTATGACGACAAAACAAAGAGCATATTTAAAAAGCCTTGCGATGACGATGGAACCGATATTACAGATCGGAAAGAGCAGTATGACGCCAGAATTTACCAGGGCCATCGATGAGGCGCTGGCAGCAAGAGAGCTGATCAAGGTCAACGTCTTGAAAAATTGCGCTGATGATCCGAAAAGTCTGGCAGAGCTTCTGTCCGAGCGGACCCATTCCCAGGTAGTTCAGGTGATCGGCAGGAAGATCGTCCTGTACCGTGAGGGAAAGGATAAAAACAAAAAAATAGATTTAAGCCAGATAACGAAAAAACACATGTGAGGAAACGTAACATGAATATTGGAATAATGGGAGGCACATTTGACCCGGTTCATAACGGACACCTTGCCATTGCCGAAGCCGCTTATGAGCAGTTCGGACTTGACCGGGTGTGGTTTCTTCCCAACGGCAATCCGCCTCACAAAGCGCTGGCTGATATCGGCTCTTCAATTGAAGACCGGCTGAAGATGGTGCAGCTTGCCATAGCGGGACGCACTGGCTTTAAGCTTGAACCGTACGAGGCACGCAGAAAAAGCGTCTCCTGTTCTTATGAGACAATGGAGCATTTTTCAAAGATTTATCCGGAGCATGATTTTTATTTTATCATCGGTGCAGATTCTTTATTTACTGTTGACAAATGGGTGCATCCGGAGCGGCTGTTTCCTACGTGTACCATTCTGGCCGCCTTCCGGGATGAGATGGACACGAGAGAGAAGATGGACAGGCAGATGCATTATCTGAAGGAAAAATATCATGCAAAGTCCGCGCTTCTTCTTTCACCCATCGTTCAGATCTCTTCCTCCGAAATCAGGGAGAGGATCAGAGACGGGAAAAGCATTAACGGGTTTGTCCCGGACAACGTAGAGGAATACATTAAAAAGGAATGTTTGTATGAATCACAGGATCAATAAAATCAGCAAAAAACTGCAAAAAGAGCTTGATAAGGAGCGCTATGAGCACACGCTGGGCGTGATGTATACCGCCTCTGCTCTTGCTATGTGCCATAATGCGAATATAGAGCAGGCACTCCTTGCCGGTCTTCTGCATGACTGCGCAAAGTGCATCCCCAATGAGAAAAAGATCAGGCTGTGCCGGAAATACCGGCTGGAAATATCGGATGTAGAGCTTAAGAATCCAAGTCTGCTGCATGCAAAGCTCGGAGCATTTATAGCAAAGAAGAAATACCATGTGGAAGACTATGAGATATTATGTGCCATCAAAAGCCACACCACCGGAAAGCCGGCGATGACGCTTTTAGAAAAAATCATCTATATTGCCGATTATATTGAGCCAGGGAGAGCTGAGCTTCCCAATATGGTCGAGGTGAGACGTCTGGCGTTTCGCGATATTGATGAATGTCTGTACCGGATGCTGGAGGATTCCCTCAAATATCTGAAGAGTAAAAAGCTTCCGGTTGACGAGATGACAGAAAAAACTTATCATTATTATAAAATGACACTTAATGATCAGGAGGGTTAACATGAGTCAGAAAAAGGATATGGTTCATATTATTTATGATGCCCTTGCGGAGAAAAAAGGTGAAGATATCAAGGTGATTGATATTTCCGCAATCTCCGTTATGGCAGATTATTTTGTTATTACAAACGGAGGAAGCAGCAGCCAGGTAGATGCCCTCGTAGAAAATGTTGAGGAGCAGATGCAAAAGGCGGGTCATTCGCTGAAACAACGTGAGGGAAGCAGAGGCGGCGTCTGGGTACTGCTTGACTACGGCGATGCGATCGTGCATATTTTTGATAAAGAAAACCGCTCATTTTATGATCTTGAACGTATATGGAGTGACGGCAGGACAGTAGAGCTGTAAGCTGCAGGCGTCATAAGAGCAGGAATTTGTATTGAGCATCTGCTTGTCCCGGCGGGTCTGATCGATATTACCTGAAATCAATTAAACAGAAGAAATTTGTATATAAGAAAAGATAATATACTTTATGTTAAAAGCCAAAGTGTTTTCATCAGAAAATACATTTTGGCTTTTACTTTTGCCAATCTATTGCCGAAGGCTTTACATAAAGCGAAATACACCGATTACTTTCCCAAGGATCGTACAGTCTGAAACAATGATCGGATCCATCGTATCATTCTCCGGCTGAAGACGTATGAGTCCTTCTTCTTTATAAAAAGTCTTAACTGTGGCACTATCTTCAACCAGAGCCACGATCATCTCGCCGTCGCCTGCCTCCCCGCGTTCTTCCACCAGCACATAATCACCGTCAAAAATTCCGGCATTGATCATACTTTCCCCGCTTACTTTAAGCATAAATGTCTGCTTATTGGGCATAAACTCCATCGGAATAGGGAAGTAGTTCTCAACGTTCTGTTCAGCCAGAATCGGTTCACCTGCGGCAACACGACCGATGATCGGTACATTAACCACCTCGCGGCGGATAAGATTAAAGCTGTCATCCAAGATCTCAATGGCCCGCGGCTTCGTAGGGTCACGTCTGATATATCCGTTCTTTTCCAGAGTTTCCAGATGAGAGTGGACGGAAGAAGTTGATTTCAGGTTCACCGCTTCGCAGATATCACGCACTGCTGGGGGGAAACCACGTTCTAAAATCTGTGATTTAATATATTCTAATATCTCAAGTTGCTTTGCGCTTATTTTTCCTTGTGCCATATACAATCCTCCCTTTAAAAAGTATAGCTATTCAAAATCGTTTTCTTTCCTTGTAATCATAATATCATAACAGAAGCAAAAAAGCAAACAAATGTTTTGGAAAATATGTTCGTTTTTAGAATGAAAATTGTGATAACAAGATCAAGGTGAGATCATGCAGATGAACTAATCGAAAACAGATGACTTACATGACTAATAAACGTGAAAAACGACCATTTTTATCAGGTAGTATTAAATAGTACCACTATAGAAGATAAATAGATCTATACGTAAAATACCGATTTTTCCAAAAGATATAGACAAAAAAGCCATATTGTGCTAGAATATAGATATTTCACAGGGGGTTTTAAAGGGGGAATTTATATGGCTAAACAACGTACATACCATGAACAGACAACTATTGATTATACCTTGCGGCTCAGAGAGATCTTAAAGACGCTGCCGCCTTTTACACATGATTTTTTCCGGGCTATCGAGCCTACATCATCTATACGTACCAGGATGAATTATGCCTATGATATCCGGGTTTTTTACCATTACCTGATGGAGAATAATCCTATTTACAGCTATTATACGGTCGATCAGTTTACCGCAGACGACTTAGAACGTCTAGAACCGGTTGATATTGAAGAATATATGGAATATCTTAAGATCTATAAGCGGGATGACGATGAAACGATGGTGAACGGCGAAAAGGGACTTGCCAGAAAGATGTCTGCGTTAAGGAGCTTTTACGGATATTATTATAAACGGCAGATGATTTCCAGCAACCCGACGCTTCTTGTAGAGATGCCAAAGATACATGAAAAGGCGATTATCCGGCTGGATGCAGATGAAGTGGCTTTGCTGCTGGATTTCGTAGAGTCGGCAGGCAGCAAGCTTACCGGTCAGGCGCTGACCTATTACCATAAGACGAAGTCAAGGGACTTAGCAATTCTTACCTTGCTCTTAGGCACGGGAATCCGTGTCTCTGAATGTGTCGGCCTGGATCTGAACCATGTGGACTTCAAGAACAACGGTATCACTGTCACGCGGAAAGGCGGCAATCAGATGGTTGTTTATTTCGGTGATGAGGTCGCAGATGCATTAAAACAGTATATCGAGGGCGACCGTAAAGCCGCTACTCCCCTCTCCGGCCATGAAAATGCGCTTTTTTTATCAACCCAGCGACGCCGTATGGGTGTGCAGGCCGTTGAGAATATGGTAAAAAAATATGCCAGACAAGTAACGCCCAATAAGAAGATCACTCCGCATAAGCTTCGCAGCACGTACGGAACTTCCCTTTATAAGGAGACCGGAGATATCTACCTAGTTGCAGATGTACTAGGACACAAGGATGTGAATACTACGAAAAAGCATTATGCGGCGATTGACGAGGACAGACGGCGTATGGCGGCGTCCGCTGTCAAACTTAGGGAATCATAAAACAGAAAGGTCATAAGGTGATAAAAGATGAAGCTGCAGCAGCTTTTAAGCTATACACGGAAAGCCGTGGATGAATATCAGATGATCGAGGAAGGAGACCATATTGCCGTCGGGATATCCGGGGGTAAGGACAGTCTGACACTTTTATATGCCCTGCACGGTCTGAACCGTTTTTATCCGAAGCGCTTCGAGCTGAGCGCCGTAACGGTGGACCTCGGCTATGAGAAATGCGATTTTTCTCCTGTCAGCCAATTGTGCAATGAGCTAAACGTGCCGTATCATATTGTAAAGACGGATATTTCCCGTCTGCTGTTTGAGGAACGAAAAGAAAGTAATCCCTGCTCTTTATGTGCCAAGATGAGGAAAGGTGCGCTGAATCAGGAAGTGAAGTCAATGGGATGCAACAAGGTTGCCTATGCCCATCACAAGGATGATATCATCGAGACGATGCTTCTTAGCATGCTCTTTGAAGGGCGCTTCTACTCCTTCTCGCCGAGAACCTATCTGGACCGCATGGATCTGACGGTTATCCGTCCGATGATGTTTGTGGACGAGACGGATGTTATCGGTTTTCAGCACAAATACGATCTGCCTGTTGTGAAGAGCAGATGCCCCATTGACGGCTATACAAAACGCCAATATGCAAAGGATCTGGTACGGCAGCTGAACCGTGACCATCACGGCGCCAGACAGCGTATGTTTACAGCTATCCTTAACGGCAAGATAAAAGGATGGCCGGAACGGACTGTGCAAGCCAGACAGACTTAAGCCCTCCTGGCCTGCGCAGAGACATCCCGGCATTCTTTTTTATCCTATTAAATTAAAATACTTACAGTTTCCGGTTTATCGTACTCTCCTTGAGCATTACCAGATTCTTGATAAATTCGGCAGTTCCGTCAATTCCAAGCATGGAGCTGCAGATACTGGCGTCATAGCTTTCAGAAGCGCCCCACTTCTTATTGCTGTAATAGTTATAATAGCTTGCGCGTTTTTTATCCGTTTTCATGATCATATCTTTTGCCTTGGCATCTGTGAGGTCATAGATCCGTGCGATACGGCGTATTCTTGTATCCATATCGGCATATACAAAAAGCCGCAGTACATTGTCGTATTCCTCCAGGGCATAATCTGCGCATCTGCCTACAAGGATGCAAGGGCCTTCGTCGGCAATTTTTTTAATCGCATCAAATTGTGCCAGAAATACTTTATGATTAATCGGCATATCCGAATAGCTCCCTGCTGTATATCCTAAGGAATAGGTATCCATGACAAGCGAATAGAGAAAGCTGTTAGTTGGTTTTTCATCATGTGTCTCGAACAGCTCCTGACAGATTCCGCTCTCTTTTGCCGCGCGGTCAAGCATCTCTCTGTCGTACAGCTTGATGCCAAGATCTTTTGCTACCTTGCGCCCGATCTCGCGTCCAGCGCTTCCAAACTGCCGCCCGATGGTAATGATTGTTTTGGTCTTCCCTTCAGTCATAAAATCACGCTCCTTTTAATCGCTGATATACATATCATCTGCATATAATTAAATATTATATAATAATTTAGGGGAAAAGTACATGTTTTTTGAATATTTTTCGTTTTCTCCGCCTGTTTATCTTTGTCTTATTTAGTGGTTCTATTTAGAACTACTATAAAAAATGATGATAAAACCGCTGGTCTCAATTGGTAAGATGATGATCAGTTACTTCAGGCCGTCTCTGAGTACATGCAGAATATGTGAAAAATAATCCGGAAGAGGTGCATGGAATTCAACATACTCTCCTGTTTTGGGATGGACAAATCCCAATGTTCTCGCATGGAGAGTCTGTCCGGTCAGCTTCAGGAACGGACATTTTTTTGGCCCATAGACAGCATCCCCCAATAATGGATGGCCGATACTTGCCATATGCACGCGGATCTGGTGTGTACGTCCAGTCTCAAGCCTGCATTGGATATAGGTGAATTGTCCAAAGCGCTCCAGCACCTGATAATGCGTGACTGCTTCTCTTGCGCTTTTCGCCATAGTGCTCATCTTCTTGCGCTCAGTTGGATGACGCCCGATCGGGGCATCGATACGTCCGGAATCTTCCTTGAGATTCCCGTGGACTACTGCCTCGTAAATCCGGTGAATGGAATGTTCTTTTAGCTGTGCGGAAAGGGACTGATGTGCCGCATCGTTTTTACAGATTACGAGGGAACCGGTGGTGTCCATGTCGATCCGGTGCACGATTCCCGGGCGCAGAGTTCCATTAATGCCGGACAGATTATCCCGGCAATGGTACAAAAGCGCATTTACCAGCGTACCAGAGTAATGCCCGGGCGCAGGATGGACAACCATCTGCTTCGGTTTATTGATAACAATGATGTCATCGTCTTCGTACAAAATATCCAAGGGAATGTCTTCGGCGGCGATATCCGGCTTCTCGGGTTCCGGAAAAAGAATAGAGACAAGGTCGCCAAAAACAAGCCTGTAACTTGCTTTTACTGGCTTGTCATTAACCTTTACATACTGCTCTTTGATCAGCTTTTGCAGAAATGAACGGGAACGCTCCGAAAGCTCTTCGGAAAGAAATTTATCAATCCGCTCTCCTGCTGCATCTTCAATAGTAATCCACTCGTCCAAGCTTTACCCCTCTTCTTTTCGGTCTTTTTTGTTGCTGCGCCAGATTAGTTCAAGCTCTTCTTCCTTATAATAAAAAAGCATGAGGATGGCCAGAAAAAAAGTTGCAACAGTTACATAGATATCTGCCACATTGAAAATCGGAAAATCAATTAATTTGAGATACAGGAAATCCACCACATACTGCTGGACAACACGGTCAATACAGTTCCCGGCCGCGCCTGCCATAATGAACACCGCGCAAAGTCTGAGCGGCATAAACCTCCGGTTCATAGGAACCCTTCCATAGAACCAAAGTATCGCCATACTGATGATGACAACGCTGGTGATGAAAAAGAACTGCCGGCCCTGCATAAGCCCAAACGCTGCTCCTCTGTTTTCCAGATACTGCAGCTCGAATATATTTTCCAATATCACCAAAGGAGGCTGGTCTTTAAGACGGGCGGATGCCAGATATTTTGTATATTGATCCAGCACAACGCCGGCCGCGGCCAGCAAAAGGGCTGCCAGATAATGTCCGATCCTCTTTTCTGTATTTGTCGTATTCATACTGATATAATCCTCGCGATCATTTACTTTGATTTTAACCGCATCGTTCATTTTTGAAAATGTTTTTACGGCTTTTTGCTTTATATATATTTTCTGACAGAGATATAATAACGGCCTTTCTTTGTCTCCGATAAGATACCTTCATAGGAGATTCGGCCCAATCCCCGTACGGAGATAATATTCCCTTCCTCCAGACGGAAACCGTTGCTTGTGATGAGTTTTCCATTGACAAACACCTTACCTGCCGTAATGTATGCGGTAAGCTTGCTCCTGGATATAGGAAAGGCCACGGACATCACTGTATCAAGCCTTACTGAGGGAACTGTACCCTTAAGCTCGGTGCAGGCAGGCGTGTATGAGAGGTCTCTAAGCTCCTGCTTCAGACACTGTACGGATGTGTGGCGGATACGGGTCAGGTTGTCCGTGACATAATCTGCGATCTCCTCGCACAGAAAGATAATTGCCTCTTTGTCCATAACGATGATATCTCCGAACTTGGAGCGCTCCATGCCCAAATTCATAAGAGAACCAAGGTAATCCCGGTGCGACAGATCTTCGGCAAATTTTTGATGCAGCGGCCGGATAGAAACTGCCTGTATAGGATATTCATATCCGGCAGGCAGTAAGGAACCTCCGGCATAAGAATCGTTTTGCGTATAATAAAGAGCATCAGGTAGAAATGCTATCATCTGACGCTCGGATAGATCATAACCTCCGAAAGTCTTGTACCTTGCAGGGAACAGATCTTTCGGTGTCGTATGAAGGATATGAAGTTCATTCAAGTTCAAAAAATCAGAAAAGGTTACAATATCTCTCTGGAATGCCCGGTTTGACAGATCAACCAGACGCTTTCTGAGTATAAGTTCTTCTTTATTCATCGCAGTCAGAGCCTCTAAAATCTTGAACGCATGGAAGAAGCGTCAAAGGATGTGTTCAGCAGATCCTGCAGATCTCCGGATATATCTACGTTTGTCGGTGTCACTAAGAAAATGTAATTGGAGATCTTCTGCAGATTGCCGTCAATCGCATAAGTCGCTCCCGAGGTAAAGTCAATGATCCTCTGGGCAACTTCCAGATCCAGTCCCTCCAGATTTAAGATCACTGTACGGCCGCTGAGCAGAGTCTCAGTAATCTCCCGTGAATCCTCAACCGAAGTCGGCTTCACCACGCAGACCTCCATGCTGACACTGTTCCTTCTCGCTGGCTGGCGCATCGGCGTTACCTTGCTGCTTGTACGTGAATTTCCCTTCGCACGCGGAGCAACCTCATAAGACTCTTCCTCGTCCTCTTCGTATGCTTTATTCCGGTTAAAAAATCCTTTCTTGGGCTTCTCTTCATATTCGTCATCATATTCGTCATCATAAAAATCATCGTAATCGTCTTCATCATCACTTAATTTCATGATGTCCAGGAATTTATCTAACACACCCATATTAAAACTCTCCTATCTTATGTTTATACATGCGAGTAATCACGTTCACCGAAAATTCCGGTTCCCACGCGGATTAACGTCGCCCCCTCCTCTACGGCAATCTCATAGTCATTGGTCATGCCCATAGATAAAAAACCCATAGTAACATTATCAATGTTTTTGCCGGCAATGTCAACAGACAATTTGCGTAAACGGGCAAAAACGGCTCGATTTTCTTCGGCATTTTTTACAAACGGCGCAATAGTCATCAGTCCTCGCACGCAGATATTTGAAAACCGGGATATCTCATCGATCATGGCATCAAGCTCCTCTGGAAGAACGCCGAATTTGGTGTCTTCCTTCGCGACATTGACCTCGATCAGGATATTCGCGGTCAGATCATGCTTTTTGGCTTCCTTGTCGATCGTCTCGGCAAGTCTTACTGAATCTACAGAATGGATCAGATCCACTTTATCGATGATATACTTTACCTTATTGCGCTGCAGATGCCCGATCATGTGCCAGTGGATATCCCTCGGCAGGGCCTCATACTTGTCCACCAGCTCCTGAACCTTATTCTCGCCAAAGACGCGGACTCCCCTATCGTAGGCTTCCTGCAGCGTACTGACCGGCTTGGTCTTGCTCACCGCGATCAACGTAACCTCATCCCTCCTGCGGCCGGAGCGGTCACAGGAAGCAGCAATCCTTTCTTCTACACGCTGTAAATTTTCTTTTAACATACTGATAACTCCTTAAAATACAACACTGTTTTCTGTTACGGTATCACCGTCAAGGGCGATATGGTCATAATTGGTGAGGCTGTAATCATTTCCCGATTTGACGATATAATACTCATCGCTCTCGCAGAGAATCTCAATCTGCTTAAATACAGCATACCCTTTATTTATATTATAAACGCCTTTCAGCGCCTTTGTCATCTTCAGCGGATAGTTCTCTGAGGATTCCGGACGGACAAGCACAGTCCCCTCCCTGAAAACCAGCGGATCCAGATATACGGTATCATCTTCCTTATTCCAGTAATACACATCCACCTTTTTAAACTCTGCCGCATCCGCACCTGTATCAATAAGCACTCCGGTATCCTTGTTGCTGCTCTGGGTAAGGTAATCCCTCGGTATGGTATAGAACTTTTTGTCCACAACAGCAGATTTCGGAATCTTAAGTCCCGATTCGTCCTCTAAGATCAGCTCAATGTCCAAGTAACGCTCTTTCGCATAACGGATCATAGAGGTATGGAAAGTCAGGATGCCGTAATTTGTGCCGGAAGTACGGCGGATCTCAAAGTCTGCCCTCTCTGTCTGGTTGTCTTTGGAAAACTTTACCCGCACCCGCGTCTTTTCTTCCAATTCCTTTGCCGCGTCGTCGCTCAGGGAGATCACCACCGACCATATATCGCTGGTGACAAGCTTATAGAGCGGATCTCCCACTTTGACTGAAGTATTATTGTTCATGGCCTCTGTCTTATAATTTTCTTTCGACAGCATGCCTTCGGTGACACTGTCAACTTCTAACGTCTCAAATCCGTCCAGCGCATACATGATGATCCCGTCCGAGGCCGCTTTATACACATGCAGCCCGTTCTGGTTGTTCGTAAGCATCTCACTAAGCTGCGCCTGCCTGCTCTGGCTGGACTTGCTCTCCAGTACATTATTGATATTGTCCCTTAACGTATAGACATCCCGGAACTGTGCATCGTCAAAATTTTCACTGAAGGACTGAACCTTTAAGAGCAGCGCGGCCTGCTCGTCAGCCGACAGTTCTGCCTGCCCTTCTGCGCCTGTCTCGCGGAAATTAAGCTTCCCGCTTGACAGAGTGTAGACATCCGTCCGCGCTCCTACCTTGCTTCCTTCAGGGCTGAAATAGTTGACGTAGCCTGCCGCCTCAGAAGCTACCACCGATTCCTTCCTGATCACCAGTCCTGTATACGCCGTATCCCTCAGGATGGAGCCCTCGCGGACCTCGTATACGGACACATGCTTGCTCGTAAGATAGGTAAAAATGGTCACGATCAGATAGATCAGGATTACGCCGAAAATCAGTATCCCGATGTTAAAATGCGGCCTTTTCCGATATGTCTGTATATTCGTCATATGATTATCTGCCAAAATCACGCCCCCTGTAACTGATCTAATGCCGATCCGCCAAGATAATGAAAACATCTTCCCTGATAGCTTCCCTCAAGTTTCATCTGCCGGATCAGCTCATCCTTTAGCGCCCACCAGCTCCTCCCCCAGTTGCAGAAGACGGCATCCTTTTCTGGTACCCGGGAAAACAACCGTTCTACGGCGATATGGGGAGACAGATTTTCCAAAAAGACGATCAGCCTCCGGAAATATTCCTCCTTCGGGCATACGGCTATTGTACCATTTTCAAACTCTTCGCACAACCTTGTATTTTTCGCAATGTACAGGGAATGGATCTTCACGCAGGCGACTCTCAGGGAGGACAGCACTCTGGCTGTCTCGGTGCAGTCTGTCCTGTCGTCTCCCGGAAGATTCAAGATCACATGGGCACAGGTATCAAACCCGTATTCGCGGACCGCAAGCACGGCATCGATAAATTCAGCAAGCCCGTGACCGCGGCCGGTCCGTTCAAGTGTACGGTAATTGACCGTCTGAAGCCCCAGCTCTATGGTGATATCCAGGCCATACTCAGCGGAAATATCCTTTAAGACGTCAAGATAATCCCTTCTTACACAGTCGGGCCGCGTAGAAACGCTGATGCCCACCAGATCGGGAACTTCCGCCGCTTCTTTTGCATAGCGCCGAAAATCAGGAAGGGGAAGGAAGGTGTTGGTATAATTCTGAAAATACGCGATAAACTTATGGGCGTGGTATCTTGGCCCGATATACTGCTTCGTCTGCTCAAGCTGCTCCCTCACCGGAACAAAAGCGCCCATCGCTTCAAATCCGGTCCCGCACCCGGCGCAGAAAGAGCATCCCCTTTTGCCGCCCGTCCGGTTCGGGCAGCTCACCGGCAGATTTACCGGAAGCTTATATACTTTTTCCCCGTATCGTTCTTTTAGATGATCCGAATACGCATAATATAACCTGTGATTATTTTTCATGAATTTTCCTTTTTTTGTATAAACTCTGCCCTCCTGCGGAATAATAAGCATAGTATGATTATGATAAAAGGAGGCATATAAATATGAAATGGTTTGATAATACGGCTCTGACGCTGGTGATCGTCGGTGCGGTCAACTGGCTGCTGGTCGGTATCTTCCGCTTTGATCTCGTCGCATTCCTATTCGGAAACCTGTCCTGGTTCTCCCGCATCGTCTACGCGATCGTAGGACTGTGCGGCCTATACCTGATCAGTCTCTACGGAAGAATAGGCAGCACTTCTGAAATGCAGTCCTAATTCACGGTATCACAGTTAGCGGACTCTTATCCGATATCAATTGATACAGTACACCAGTTCATTTTCTGATCAAATCAGCAATTGTCATAAATAAGGGGGTATCCTGTTATGAAAAAGGATGCCCCCTTTTATTCGCCTTCAGAAATCCCCTCGATCAGCGCAGTCATATCCTGATACAGGACTTCCTTTGTCCCGGCACCCATGACGATAGAGATATATGGATTTCCGCTGTCCGATTCATCCAATAAAATGAGGCAGTTCCCGGCGCTTTGAGTCGTCCCAGTCTTGCCGCCGATAATCTTCCCGCTCTTTGGAAGCTTGGCCTCCCCTAGCGCATAATAGTTGGTAGGTTCCCACTCTACGCTGACATCGCTCCCGTCCCCCCTCTTGATATCTGCTTTGTAGGAATCTGACTGTATGATCTCCAGAAACTTATCATGCTTCATGCACGCGTTAAAGATCAAGTACATATCGTAGGCGGTCGTATAGTGATCTTCTTGATGAAGCCCGTTCGCGTTCATAAAATGAGACCCTGTCGCCATAATCTCCCCGGCCTTCTCATTCATCATCTCTGCAAAGCTGTCTGAACTTCCCGCAACATGTTCGGCTATCGCCACCGCATTGTCATTGCCGGAATACACCAGAAGCCCGTAAAGCAGGCTCTCCAGCGTAAGCTGATCGCCCTCCCAGATCCCGCAGGTCTGTTCATCCGCCGCAAACGTCCTGGCGTCGGCATTCTTTGACACCGTGACAGTCTCCGTAAGGTCAGCGCCGCTGTCCAAAACAACCAGCGCGGTCATCAGCTTTGTCAGACTGGCGGGATACATCTTCTCATGGATATTATACGCAAAATCCGTTTCTTTACGCTTCAGGTCAAAAAGCGCGGCAGCTTTAAGCGTATTCTGGTCAGGCGCCCCTTCCATGTCTACGTCCTCCGTGGCGACACACAAATCCGCCGAATACAAATCCCCCCGGTACAGCGCCTCGTTGTAGTGGGAAGATTCGTATTCAGCCGCCAGATCTTCTTCTTTTATATTTTTCTTCATGTAGTAAATGCCCGCCGCCGAGATACACTCAAGCACAAGTACTACAGCCATCAGCCGCGCGATGCGGTTGCGTCTTCTGCGGGCCTTATGATATCTTTTTGATCTACCGGTACATCTCACGCCAATCCAAATCTCCTCTGTCAATTGCCAGTATTACCAGTTCCGCTGTGGCAAGATTCGTCGCCATCGGGATGTTATAGGTGTCGCAAAGACGGATAACATCATTCACATCCGGCTCATGAGGCTTAGGGTTAGACGGCTCGCGTAAAAAGATCAGCGCGTCAATGTCATTCTGGGCAATCTGCGCCCCGAGCTGCTGCTTGCCGCCTAAAGGTCCTGCCAAGTATTTGTGGATATTCAAATTCGTAACTTCTTCGATTAACCTTCCTGTCGTACCTGTGGCGTATAAATTGTGCTTGCTCAATATCCCTCTGTATGCGATACAGAAATTCTGCATCAGAGTTTTTTTCGAATCATGTGCAATCAATCCAATATTCATATATTTCACGCTCCTTACTGATACTTCTTTGGCTGTAATCCGACATTCAGCACAAAACCTATGCCGATATAGAGACTGACAAGAGAGGTAAGCCCATAGCTTACAAAAGGCAGAGGGACGCCGGTATTAGGGATCAAACCTGTAGCTACCGAAATATTAACAAAACTCTGGACGCCGATGAGTCCCCCCACCCCGCAACAGATGATCCTCCCTGCGAGGTCCTGTGCACGTATGCCGATCAATATACATTGTACCACAATTAGCAATAATAAAGCAATAACTATACACCCTCCGATAAAACCTAATTCTTCCCCTACGATAGCAAAGATAAAATCTGTCTGGGGTTCGGGAATAAAATTCCCGTTTTTCACTGACGTGGTGGTGTTATTATTCAGTCCCTTTCCGGTAAGCTTTCCGGAACCTATTGCCATGATCGAGTTGTTCTGCTGGTAGACCTCATCGCTGGCCTGATCCTCCTCCTGATTGATAAAGGCGAGGATACGCCGCTGCTGATATTCCTGAAGGAAAGGCTGATGGGGCAGCAGCACAATACCGAGAAAGATCACGGCTGTCGGGATCAGCACAAGCAGAATCTTTCCGATCACGCGGTATTTTAGCCCGCCCACATAGATCAGCAGGCACAGAACCATTGCGGTAACAAGTGTCGTGGAAAGATTCGGCTCTGCAAAGATCAATCCCAGCGGAATTGCGGATAACACGGCATATTTGACCAGAATGGACTGGTCATTGATATCTTCCTTATGATTCATGATAAATCTTGAGAAAAATAAGATCAACAGTATCTTTGCAAGCTCTGACGGCTGAAACTGGGTAAATCCGAGATTGATCCATCTCCTGGCTCCGTTTACCGTCTGTCCGATCAGAAATACACTGCCAAGGCTGCCGATCGCTGCCAGATAAATCAGCCAGTAGAACTCCAGCACCCACACATAATCGAACAAGGAGACAACAACCATGACAGCGAAACCGAATACAACTCCGAAAATCTGCCTGCTCTGGTAGATCTGCCTTGCGCTCCCAACGACAAAGATGCCAAGCACCGACAAGGATAAGACCAGCGCCACCAGGGTAAAGTTGTAGTTTTTTATGTGATATACTTTTGCAAATCTGGGTAATTTCAATCTTCTTCTCCTGAAAAATCAATAAGTAAATGTGTTCTTGTTATCTGTACACGAAAATCATCTTCTGTAAGTTCAATATATTTTGAGAGCACTTCGTACATCTCCCGGCAGATCTTATCATAAGCCTCCGGCGTGCAGTTCACGCGGTCTGAGGTGACCAGCGCCCTTATCCTGTCTCTTGCGATATTCACAGACGATTTTCTCTGCATGGCGCGCCCTCCTTAATCTCTCTTGAACAGATGTGTGAGAATGGAAAACAGCCCGCCCCCTTCAGTGATATCCATGATAGGGATATCCTCGCCGATAATCCTGCGGCAGATATTTTCGTAGGCTTTACCTGCCTTTGCGTCCATGCCGATCACCGGCTCGCCCTGATTCGTCCCCACCACTACTCTCTCATCGTCGGGAATCGCACCGATCAGGGGGATGGATAAGATCTCCGTGACATCATCTACGGACATCATGTCGCCTTTTTTCACCATATCTACGCGGATACGGTTGATGATCAGCGAGTTGCCTGCCAGCTTATTCTTCTCCAACAGACCGATGATCCGGTCTGCGTCGCGGATAGCGGAAACCTCCGGGGTAGTCACGACGATCGCCCGGTCCGCCCCTGCTATGGCATTCTGAAAGCCCTGCTCGATCCCCGCAGGGGAATCTAAGATCACATAGTCAAACTCTTCCTTAAGCTCCGACGTAAGCTTTTTCATCTGTCCGGGCGATACCGCCGTCTTGTCCTTTGTCTGGGCTGAGGGCAGAAGATACAGGTTCTCATACCGCTTGTCCCGGATCAATGCCTGCTTCAGGCGGCATGTCCCCTCGATGACATCCACCAGGTTATAGACGATCAGATTCTCAAGCCCCATGACAACATCAAGATTACGTAAGCCCAAGTCTGTATCAATGACTACCACCTTTTTCCCGAGCTGCGATAAGCCTGCTCCGATATTCGCCGTCGTTGTCGTCTTTCCGACACCGCCTTTTCCTGATGTAATTACGATCACTTCTCCCATGAATTACTTCCTCCTGTTTCTGGTTTACTTAAAGGTCTTAAGCATAGGTCATGCTTTTATCATTGGTGCCTGAAAGCTCCATATATGGAGTTTAGTCTCCACCGGATTTCACCTGGACTTTTTTCGCCTTTCCGGTAATGATCTTCTTTTCCGAAGTAAGCTTATAATAATATTTCATAAGATCACTGCCGACCTCAGCCGCGTTGCGCGAACTGTAGCCGTTGGCGATCCGGACGGTAAATGCGATCTCCGGATCATTGCTCGGGGCAAATCCAACGAAAAGGCCATGGTCAGGGTGTGTCTTACTTTGCTGCGCAGTACCCGTCTTGCCGGATAATTCTATAGAACGGTTGATGTCAGAAAAGATCGCTTTCTGCTCATCCCGTACAACTCCCCGCATTCCCTTATGGATAGCATCCCATGTGGAATCGCTGACATTGTCGAGGGTATTTTTGATCTTTGGCTGGAATTCTTCCAGAACTTTTCCCTCAGGCGATGTCGTCTTACTAAGAAGTGTCAGGTCAAATACCGTTCCCTTGTTGGCAACTGCCGTAATATATCTTACGATCTGGGTCGTCGTATAGTTATTCGTACCCTGCCCGATCGCTGTCGGTACAGATGCATCGTCGGAAATCTGCGGCTCCGCTTCCGGAATCTCCACACCGGAAAGATCTCCTAGCCCGAACATCTCTGCATATTCCTTTATCTTGTTAACTCCCGTTGTACTGGAATAATATCTTGTTGTCGCTGTACCCTTTGCATCGTCGGAACCCAGACGCTCCCTGCCCTTTTCCTTAAGGCTCAGGCGGTACCCCACCTCATAGAAAAAGCAGTTGCAGGAATGGGTAATGCCTCCCTCCACATTAAGGCCGCCGTGGGAATTGGGATATGCCCAGCATTTGGGATTCGGTTCTACCTTTTTATATACGCCCGAGCACGGAAGATAGCTTCCCAGATTAATGACGCCTTCCGTCAGCCCCGCCGTCGCCACCAGGGGTTTGTAGGTGGAGCCGGGCGCAGTCTTTTCTTGCGTCGCATTGTTGTAGAAGGGCCGCGACAGATCCGTTACCAGCTTATTATAATAATCGGAATCCATGGAATTGGCAAGCCGGTTATTATCGTAGCCCGGATAGGATACGCAGGCGAGCACCTGCCCGGTCTTCACATCCGTCATGACCATGGATCCGGTACAAGGCTCAAGCCCTAACTGTCCCGGCGTAAGCTTCAGATCCTCGATCTTTCCCCGGATAAAATCATATGCTCCCAGCCTTCCCGACGCAAGGCGGTTATACTGATCCTCGTCATACTTCAGAACACCCTGCTCGTAAAGCATCATGCTGATCTGCCTTCCAGTCACGGCTCCGGCCTTGATCATATACCGGTAGATTACCTTGTCAAAGCTGTTATTAGTCTCAAGCCGGTTTAAGATATATTTTTTCAGGCCGTTATAGGTCTCGCCGGAATCGGAATACTTCTCTCCCTCTGCCACGTCATCCTTAAGCTTCGACGTATCCACCCAGTTTTTGGAGATCGCATAATTCAGGTACGTATATACATTGATGGATTCATCCTTGCGCCACGCCTGGTAAGTCTCGTCCGAAGTATCGATGGAACCCGAAAGGATCACCTTATTGTTGGTGGTCAGCATATCGGTCACGATATAGGTCAGGTATGCCTGCCATTCCTGGGACATCTCCTTGTATGCGTCCGCGTTGGGATCGCTCAGAATCTCGGAGAGCCGTTCTAACACTTTCTGCTTTTTCTTGGAAAATGCCTGATACACTTCTTTTTCCGTATCCTTGGCGTCCTCCTCGGAAAAATGGTTCATATCCAGGATATCATTGGCCAGAAAGGCGTTATATACATCACCGATCGGGATGATCACGTCGCTGCCGTCATTGACCTGAGTCCTGTCATAGCTTAGGGTATTCTGGATCTGTGAGAGAAGGATCCCCGCAAGCTCCTGTTCCAATATATTGTATGCGGCGATCTGCAGGTCGGCGTCAATGGATAAGTACAGGTCATTCCCTGTCTCCGGCGATTTGCCCTGTACAGTGTCGATGACCTTGCCCACATTGTTGACGTACACCTTCACTTCACCTTTCCTGCCCTTTAGCGTGGCGTCCATAGACTTCTCAATGCCTGCCTTGCCGACGGTATCGGTCTTGTCGTAATCTTTCTTAAGATCTTTGTCAAGAGAATTGTACTCATCCTCAGAGATCTGGCCGGTATATCCGATCACGTTCGCAAAGCATTTGCTGTGGTTGTAGCGGCGCACAGACTCCTCTTCGATATTCACGCCCTGGAGCGTGTCCATATTCTCCATAATATCGGCTACCGTATCCTCAGAGATCTCCTCGGCAATGGTGGTGGCGATATATTTCTGGTAGCCATTCAGTGCGATGGCATAGCGGACGTTGATCAGCTTTAAGACCTCCTGCCTGCTCATGGACTGCTGGTTGATGCCGTAGCCGTACCGCTCGTCCGTGCACAGGTAGTTGATGATATCCTGGGCGCTGTTGTTCTTCTGCGTCTTACTCAAGTCGTCAATCTTAAGCTTTCCGTAGACATCCGCGATGAACCGGAGCTTCTGGGTATCCGACTGGGCGACGAACATATAGTTGCCGTCCCGGTCTAGGATGATCCCGAAATTATTGACTACCGTATCCCCGTTTTCTTCCACGAGACGGATAACCGTGCTGATGATCTTGTTCAATTCTTTATTCTTCTGTTCAGTCGTATCATATTCACCGTTATCCTCGATGGTAACGGCATAAGCAAGCTCGTTGTAAGCGAGAAGCTTGCCGTTGCGGTCGTAGATGTTGCCTCTGGTCCCTTCCACGTCCTTGGTCTTCTGAATCTGCAGCTTGTAGTTGTCAAGATATTCCTGACCCTTTACGATCTGAAGATAAAAGATTCTCTGCACGAGAATTGCGGAAGTGATACAGAACATAAGGATCATCATCGTCACCCGCGACTGTACGACCGCTGACACTCTGGATTTGATTTTTCTCCACATATCAGACAAATTTGCTTGCACTCCTTTGTTCTTCTGCCTCAAGTTTCTTGTTAATGTGTAAAATAATCTGGTATAAAACCAGCGTTACTAAAATAGTATATACAAGTTCAGGGACGATCACCTGGAACAGATGAGTTGCAAATGAAAAATCACCCTGGAGCATATAGTTAAAAAAGTATACGGCAACCCCGTAGGACAGCTCGCTGACTGCAATAAGCCCGATAGGAAGTTTGATGTCATCATCAAAAAACAGTCTCTGGAAGCTGCCGTTAAAGTATCCTACCAGGACAAACAACAGCATATGGAAGCCTAAAAGCCCGCCCCAGAACAGATCGATGAACAGCCCGCAGGTAAGCCCCACATACATGCCGCTCTTTGTCCCCCGCATAAACCCGAAGGATGCGGTCACGATGATCAGAAGGTTCGGGCAGATATTCCCGATCGCCAGTTTCCTCAAAATGGTACTTTGCAGAAGGAAACAGATAATAATGATCACCAGCGTGATAAGCTTTCTCTTCATAAAAAATCACTTGCCCCCTACCATGTCTTCCTTGGTCTTTGTGATGACGAGAACCTCCTGGAGCTTACTGAAATCTACGGCCGGCGTAATATATCCTGACCTGGTCAGGTTGCTGGCGTCCACCTCGACCTCACTGACATAGCCGATAAAGAGCCCCTGGACGAACCGGTTGCTGATATGGGAGGTAACGACCTGCTCGCCCACCTCAACCTTGTTGTCATTGTTGGCAAGCTTCTCAAACCGCAGCCGCCCGTCAGACATCAGGCTTAAGTCCCCCCGCACCATGCAGGTATCAGAGGTTGACAGGATCATAGCGCTCACATTGCTGGCGTCGTCGATGATGGAGCGCACTCTGGCATAATCCGGCCCGACTTCTGTGACGGTCCCCACAAGCCCGCTTCCTGCCATCACATTGCAGTTGACCTTTATCCCGTCATTTGTGCCCTTATCGATCGTAAAATCGCTGAACCAGTTGCTGCCGTTGTTGGCCACAACCCGGGCGCCTACCTTCTCATAATCCGAATAATTCTCATCCAGCTTAAAAAGCTCCCTTAGGCGCTCCAGCTCATACTGCTCCTGGCGCAGCCTTGTATTGTCTATGGTAAGGGCATCCACCTTTTGCTGAAGCTTCTCATTCTTTTTTCGCATCTCTTTCATCGTCTCGAAGTTATCCGACATGTCGCTGATCCACATGCCCACATAGCTGATGCCCTTCTGCATAGGGACCACCGTGTAATTAGCGACGATCCTGAGCGGCCCGCCTGTATCGGTAAAGCGCTCGATCCCCAACAGCAGCAGGCATACAAGACTTAAGATTATGAGCACGTATCTGCCCGGCAGCCTCGGCTGGTTTTTTATCTTCATATTATCTCATCCACCTATATTTTTCATCTAACATTGAATACGCAAATTTGCTCAGCTCGCTTGACAAAATGATCTTTTTAAGCCCCATAACGGTGCACAGCTCCGGATCCGGCGCCGTCCTTGTCTTAATCCCCGTAGCCTTCTCAATATAAGTCTCAAGTCCTGGCATGTTGGCGATCCCTCCGGTAAGAAATATCCCGTTCTCATAGATCGCCGTGCGGATCTCCGGCGGCGTCCGGTCGATCAGGGAAAGAACCGAGCGCACGCAGTCAAGAAGCGGATCTCTCAGGGAGGAACGCACAAGTCCCAGGGTGATGGGCTTTCTCACCGGAAGCCCCGTGATCAGGTCACGCCCTGCCACCATCACCGCCGTGTCCTCCGGTTCCCCGGTATAGACGCCGAAACGCTTTCTTAACGCTTCCGCAGTCAGCCTCCCGATCAGGAAATCGTGGCTCCTTCTCACCAGGCTGGCGATGGACTCATCTAAAAATACACCCCCCAGTTTCATCAACTGGTTGAACACCATACCTCCCCCGACGAGCACCGACACCTCCGTCGTCTCGCCGCCGAAATTGACCACAAGAAGTCCGTTGGTATTCTTCACATCCAGATCCATCCCGACAGCGTCCGCAATGGCGCGCTCCACGATATTGACCTCCTTGGCTCTCGCGGTGGAATGGATGACCAGATCAAAGAATGCCTTCTTCTCCACCTCCGTCACATCAGTAGGCACTGCGATGACATATTCAGAGCCTTTCCCCGACTGACGCTCCTTTTTAAGAAGCCCCTGGAGCAGAAACTGCATGTTGTTAAATCTGGAGATCACCCCGCTCTTCATGGGGAAGACCACTTCGATATTCTCCGGCGCTTTCTCATACATCACATAGGCATCGTCACCGATCGCAAAGATCTCCCTGCCGTTTATCACAGCGATAGCGTCCTTCGCCTTCCAGATCCTGTCATTCTTTTTATCATAAACTTTAATTTCATAAGAGCCCAAATCCAGCCCGTATGTATTCTTAGCCATCTATCTTACCCTTTCTCAAGAATACCTTCTTCACGCAGACTTATATAACAATTATTCCCAATAATAATATGGTCTAACAGCTCTATCCCGATGATCTTCCCTGCTTCTTTGATCCGCCTGGTCAAGAGGATATCCTCGTTGCTGGGCGTAGGGTCGCCGCTTGGATGGTTGTGCATGGCTACGACGGCTACTGCCTGTCTGTGCAGCGCTTCGATAAAGATCTCTCTCGGTGTGATAATCGAGGCACTCACCGTGCCCTTGGATATCTCATTCTCACCGATAAGCTTACCCCTGGAATTGATCATCACCAGCTTCATCACTTCCTGGCTCTCATGGCGCAGATCTTCCATATAATACTCTGCGACGGAGGCCGGCGATGAAAAAGAGATGGATTCTGAGGCAGATGCCTTGGAAAGCCTCCTTGCAAGCTCCAGGATACAGACAAGCTGTACAGCCTTTACCTTGCCGATTCCCCGGATCCTCACCAGCTGCTCCACAGAGAACCGGTGAAGCCCTAAGATACCGTCCCCGCCAGAATGATAAAGAAGCCTTTTGGCAAGCTCGACCACGTTCTCACCCCTGCTGCCTGTCCGAAGGACGACTGCCAGAAGCTCTGCGTCACTGAGACCAGACGCCCCGGATCTTAAGCATTTCTCATAGGGGCGCTCCATATCAGGGATTTCTTTCATTGTATTCGATTGATTCATCTCATCTTTAGATTCATACGATATTCACTGAGAACTTACAAGAACCGGTAGATCAAAATCGCAATAACGACTCCGATAATACTGGCGATGGTGATCTTGATCGAAAGCCCGAAGGAGATGACCAGTATACCTAAGTTCAGCACCACCGGCTCCTCCAGCCCGAAGGACTGGCCGTAGCCAAGCCAGCTTAAAGCAGACACTCCTTCTGCCAGCATCCCGATAAATCCGCCCAGGACGATTCCAGCTAAAATCAGCAGAAATAATGCCCAGTTATTCTTGCCTCCCGTTCCCCTCATAGTTATGTACTCCTCTCCACTGCCCATTTATCTCTTAGAAAACTCAATACATTCTATCATATTTACCAAAAAGTGTATAGTGTTATGCTATTAAAAATTTCTTAAGGCGTGCCCACTTTGTCGAATGGGCACCATACTTTTATGATACTTTCTGTCACTTTCAGTCCGTCTATGGCGGCTGATGTAATACCGCCCGCATAGCCTGCCCCCTCGCCGCAGGGATAGAGTCCCTTTACGCTGCTTTGGAAGGTTTCATCCCGGAGGATGCGAAGCGGCGAAGAGGTCCTGCTCTCCACTCCCGAGATAAGGGCGTCGCCCCTGGCATAGCCCTTGATCTTCTCATCGAAGCGCCGGATCCCCTGCTCAATATCAAGGGCAAGATTCTCCGGGAAGATGCACCGTACATTGGCCCACGCGTAAGCCCCCTTCATCTGGGGGCGGATGCTGCTTTCTCCTTCCAAAGCGCCCTTTGTCAAAAAATCAATGCCCTGTCTGCCCGAAGAAGACTGATTTTTACAGTAATCCGCAAAATACTGCACCGGGATCCGGCCGCCTCCTTCCTGGTAAGCCGCCTCCTCAAGCCTTCGCTGAAACTCCATGCCCGAAAGCGGCCCGTCAGAGCCAAAATCTTCCGGTGTCACAGTGACGATGACGGCGCTGTTGGCATTCCTGCCATCCCTCTCGCTGTAGCTCATGCCGTTGACATTAAGCCGGCCTTCCTCGGAGGATGCATTTACCACATAGCCGCCGGGGCACATGCAGAAGGTATACACCCCTCTTCCGTCTTCTGCTTTGGCAGTAAGCTTGTAAGGTGCCGCCGGCAGGGCAGGATCATACCCTTTCCCGTACTGGCTTTCATTGATAAAATCCTGAGGATGCTCCATGCGGACGCCGACGGCAAAGGATTTAGCCTGCATCTTAACGCCAAGTCCGTAAAGGGTCTGGAAGGTATCCCTAGCGCTGTGGCCGACGGCCAGAACCGCAAGCACAGTATCGAGCCGCCGCCGCTCTCCCGTCACCGTATTTTGCACATGGACCGCCTTAAGGCGCCTTGTCCCGTCCTGATCCTGCGTAAATGCAAAGTCCTCTGCACAGGAATGAAACCACACTTCGCCGCCGAGCCTGATGATCTCCTTGCGCATCCGCTCCACGATACTGCAGAGGATATCCGTACCGATATGGGGCCTGCTGTCATATAAGATCTGCTCCGGCGCGCCGAACTCATGAAAGATCTTCAGCACCTCCTGCTCTCTCCCGCTTTTGTCGTTGACAAGGGTATTCAGCTTTCCATCGGAAAATGTTCCCGCCCCTCCCTCTCCGAACTGGACGTTGGAATCCCGTTTTAAGCCGCCGCCCTTCCAGAAGCGCTCCACATCTTTCATCCGCTCATCCACTCTGGCCCCCCGCTCCAGAAGGATCGGACGGTATCCAAGCCGCGCCAGCTGATAGCCGCAAAAAAGCCCTGCCGGTCCTGTCCCGATGACTACAGGGCGGCAAGGAAGCATGTGCTTTCCGGTGGGGACGGCGCAGTAAGGCTTTTCCTTTTCCAAAAACAATATCTGTTTATTCTTCATCCGTTTTCTCACCGCCGGTTCATCTTTCAGCTCAGCTTCTATCGTGTAGACATAGTAAAGCTCCGGCTTTTTCCTGGCGTCGAGAGAACGTCTTGTGATCCGGTAAGAGGTGAATGCTGTCTCACCGACCCGCAGAAGCTTACAGACCTTTTGAAAAAGCTGCCTGTCTGTATGCGGGATTTTTAATTTGATCTGCTGTAGACGGACCATGATCTTCCTCCTTATTCGAGATCGGATAATAATAAGGCTTACCGGCGGCAGGCTTAATCGGCCGCGGCACTCAGACCGGCCAGGTAGCCGCCCGCCCATGCCCACTGCAGATTGTAGCCGCCGCAGATGCCGTCAGCGTCAAGGATCTCCCCTGCCAGATAAAGACCCGGGCAGCAAAGCGACTCCATAGTCGCCGGGTCGATCTCCTTAAGCCGCACACCGCCGGCGCATACCTGCGCCTGAGCAAAGCCGTTGCAAGCCTCAATGTCCAGCACAAAATGCTTGCATATGCGGACAATGGACGTCATCTCCCTGTCGCTTAGCTCACCGGCCTTATGCTGCAAAGCTATTCCTGCGGCCTTTAACATACAGGGAACCAGCTTTTTGTTAAATACCCCGAGACATAACTCAGAGACAGTCCTCTGCCCCTGCCGTTTTCTCTGGGAACGGAGCAGCCCTGCCACAGTCTCCTCCTGAAACTCCGGCAAAAAATCAATCTCCGCCTTCACGGGACGATTGTAATAAAGAGACCTTGCCGCATGTCGGCTCACCTGGAACACCGGGATTCCGGATATCCCGTAATCCGTAATCTGCAGCTCCCCGGTGTCAGCGCCCATGAGCTTTCGGTTTTCATAGATCCTGACCTCCGCATCTGTCCTCACTCCGGAAGCATTTTTCAGGGGATGATCCTTCACCCGGAGCTGCACCAGCGCCGGGACGACAGGGACGATTCCGTGCCCAAGACTTTCGGCAAGGGCATAGCCGCTGCCGTCCGAGCCGAGAGCCGGGGCCGCCTTCCCGCCGGCGCACAGGATAACCTTATCCGCACTTATCCTGTCCGTCCGGTTTCTGCCTGCCTTTATCTGATCTGCTTTTACTGTATCTGCCTTTCGTCTGCCTGTCTTTTCCTGGTCTGCCTTAACACTATCCGCCTTCATCCCCTTTGTCTTTGCTCCGCCCGCATGCATAGATGAGGGAGACACCGCTTTAATCCCGGCCTCTTCTGTATAGATACAAAAGCCGGATCCCCCTTTCTTTATCCCGCTTACATGCACTCCCGTATGGACGCAGATGCCGAGATTTTCAAGGCGCAGCGAAAAAAGCTCCCGAACCGCTGCCGCCTGCTCGGAGCGCGGATAATAATATCCGTTTTTCGATTTTGCAAAAATGCCCAGCGACCGGAAAAGCTTCAGCGTCTCTTCTTTGCCAAAACGCCCGATCACCTGACGGACGATATCCGGGTGCTCGCTGTGATAGCAGTCGGCGTCCATCTTATCATTAGTGAAATTGCATCGCCCGTTCCCAGTAGAGAGAATCTTCTTCCCCACAATCTCCTTATGTTCCAGAATGTGGATCTTTGCCTTACGGTCTTTCTGCGCCGCGGCAACCGCCGCTGTCATGCCGGCAGCGCCGCCGCCGATAATCACGATCTGCTTCATTACAACCTCACAAGCCCTTCCCTCACCAGATACTCTAAAGACATCAGAATGCCAAGCTTTGCATGTGGCCAGGTCAGCCCGCCCTGAAAATATACGGCGTAGGGATGCTTGATGGGGCCGTCAGCGCTCAGCTCGATGGAAGAACCCTGGACAAATGCACCCGCTGCCATGATCACGTCGCTGTCATAGCCCGGCATAGCCCACGGCTCCGGGGTCACGTAGGAATCTACAGGCGCCGCCGCCTGAATCCCCTTACAGAAAGCGATGACGCCCTCCGGCGTTCCAAGCTCCACTGCCTGAATGATGTCATGGCGGCTCTCCGCTTTGTCAGGAACCACGCGAAATCCCAGCCTCTCATAGATATTCGCAGCGAGAATCGCTCCTTTTAAGGCGCTGGCGACTACGGTTGGCGCAAGGAACAGTCCCTGGTAAAAAGACTGCATCACCCCGAGGGACGCCCCTACTTCTTTCCCCAGTCCCGGGGAGGTCAGACGGTATCCGCAGGCGTCGATCAGCTCCTTTTTGCCCGCGATGTATCCGCCGATGGGCGCAAGGCCGCCGCCGGGATTCTTAATGAGGGAACCGACGACCATATCCGCTCCCACATCGCTCGGCTCTGTGCTTTCCACAAATTCCCCGTAGCAGTTATCCACCATGCAGATCACCTCCGGCTTTATCTCTTTGACAAAGCGGATCACCTCACCGATCTGCGCCACGGAAAAGCTGGGCCGTGTCTGATAACCCTTGGAGCGCTGGATTGTCACCAGTTTCGTCCGCTCATTGACGGCAGCCCGGATTCCGTCAAGATCAAAAGTCCCGTCGGGAAGCAGGTCCACCTGCCGGTAGGAAATGCCGTATTCTGCCAGGGATCCCTGGGACGGGCGGATACCGATGACCTCCTCCAGCGTATCATAAGGCTTCCCGCCTGCCGATAAAAGTTCATCTCCCGGTCTTAAGTTCGCGCCCAGCGCCAGCGCCAGCGCATGTGTCCCGCAGGTGACCTGGGGGCGCACAAGAGCGCTCTGTGTATGGAACACCGAAGCATAGACGGACTCAAGGGTATCCCTTCCAACATCATCATACCCGTAGCCGCTGGCATAGTGAAAGCAGTCTGCGTTCACCCGGTTATCCTGCATGGCCTTGATCACCTTGAGCTGGTTGTACTCGGCAGTTTGATCAATTGCACCGAAACGTTCCCTTAAGTCCGACTCTATAGCAGAGCCAAATTCCAATACCGACGGGCGGATGCCCATTTCCTGATATACAGCTTTTATCTCCATAAATCATAAACTCTCTTTCTGTATTTGCTTACTCAGCGCCTCCCTTAAAGCGCATTCATGATCTTCGTCTTCACTTCCGCACACCGCGCGTCAAACTCCGGATTAAGAGGCCGTATCTCCCGAATAATATCCGCCGCCAGCTCAAATCTTCTCAGGTCATAGAGAAGCGCCGCCTGATTAAGGTTGTACCAGGCTCTCTCCCCCTTCGTCTTAATATATGGCTCAAGCCCCATAAGCTCCTTGTAAGCCGCTTCCGCATTATGGCTCACCGCGTAGAGCTCCATCAGCGTATTCATCTTTTTTAAAAATTTGGAACCTCCGAATAATCTCTGTAACATATAACTCCCTCCATATACGTTAACATCGTACTTAATATCTGTTCTTCATCATAGCCGCATGCCTGTTTGTCGATCCAGATCACGTCCCTTTCCCGCTTAAACCATGTGATCTGGCGCTTGGCAAAATGTCTCGTATCCCGCTTGATCCGGTAGACGGCCTCCGCTAATGTACATCCGCCCTCCAGGTAATCAAGCATCTCCTTGTAGCCAAGCCCCTGCATGGACACCATATCCTTTGTATACCCCTTATTTTTAAGCGCAAGGACTTCTTCCTCAAGTCCTTCCGCAAGCATCTGGTCCACCCGCCGGTTGATGCGCTCATATAAGCGCGCCCGGTCATCATTCAGCACAAAATAGAAGGATTCATAAGGCGATTCCTTTCTGCGCTCCGTCTCATTGTGCTCAGAGATGGGCGTTCCCGACTGGTGATAGAACTCAAGAGCACGGATGACTCTTTTTACATTATGAAAATGGATTGCTTCAGCCGATCCCGGATCAACCGCCCGGAGCCTCTCGTGGAGCGCCCTGGCCCCATATTTCCCGGCAAAATCCGCAAGCTCGCTGCGGTAGCTATCATCGCTATCGTGCTCTGTAAAATCGATGTCGTAGAGAAGCGCCTGGATGTAGAATCCGGTACCGCCCACCACTATGGGAATGTGGCCGTTCGCATATATTTTTTCCATCGCCTCCTTCGCCATCTGCTGGAAACGGACGACGTGGAATTCCTCGTCCGGGCGCAGCACGTCGATCAGGTGATGCACCACCCCTTCCATCTCTTCAGGTCTTATCTTGGCCGAACCGATGTTCATCTCCCGATATACCTGCATGGAGTCCGCGGAAATGATCTCCCCGCCCACCGCCCTGGCAAGTCCTATAGAAGCTTTCGTCTTCCCGACAGCCGTCGGCCCGGTCAGAATAATTAACGGTCTTTTCTTCATCTATACAATCCTCTTGAATTTCTTTTCCAGCTCCCGCTTTGACATGGCGATGATCGTCGGTCTTCCGTGGGGGCAGTGATACGGATTTTTCAGTGTGAGCAGCTCGCTGATCAGCGCTTCTGCCTCTGCTGCCGACAGCCGCATCTTCCCCTTTACCGCCGCCTTGCAGGACATTGAGGCGATCTTTTCATCAATGATATCCGGCGACAGGTTGCGGCTGATCTCCTCAGACAGGCTGTCGATCATCTCCATAAGGATCTCTTTTTTCGCGATGGAAAAAAGATTCCCCGGGACTGCCCGGACTGCATAGGATTCCTGCCCAAATTCCTCGAATTCAAATCCGATCCTGGTGAATCGTTCCATATGCCGCTTAAAGATCTCCTGCTCCTGCATGGTAAGATTCAAAATGATCGGCGGGGAGATCATCTGGGAGGTGAACTCCCTGGACTTCATCCCGGAAAGCGTCTTTTCATAAAGCACGCGCTCATGGGCGGCATGCTGGTCGATAATGTACAGATTCTCATGATACTCCACCAGCCAGTAAGTGTCAAATACCTGACCGATCAATTTGTATTCCGCCTGCACCTGCCGGTCGAGGAATTTCTCCTCGAAGAGGTCAAGCTGTCTCGGCGCGGACTCCTCAGGCTGCGCTTGCTGCCTAGGCCGCGGCTGTTCTATCCGGCGATACTCTGGTTCGGCCTGCACTGCCTGCCGCTGTGCTGTCCGGTCTTGTTCTGTCAGGCCATGCTCCCGCTGCGGCTTTTCTGGCCATATCTGTCCCGGCATATCCGATTCCGCCTTAAGATTAAGCGGCGGCGTTTTTTTTTCCTGGGCTGTGCCGTAGAAGGCTACCGCCTCCCGGATCCGGTCCGCCTGAAGCTCCGGCTTAAAGAGACTGTCCTTTCCTGCAACCTCGGCGGAAGAATTCTGCTCATGATAAGCTCTGACCCGCTTCTTCATCTCCTCCATAAAGTAATCCAGATCCCGCTCCTCCTTTGGAGGAATCACTTTTTTTTGCGCCGCTTCCGGCCGGACCACAGGAGCGGCTGTCGGCGCACCCGCTGTGCCGCTTCCAACCGGAATCTCTGCCGGTGACTTTGCCATGCCGGTTCCTATCGGAGCCGCTGCCGGCGCCCTCATCGTACCGGTTCTTGTGGGTGCTTTGCCGGACGGCTTCGCCTCAGGCGCATCCACGGTGATCTGTGGGATCAGCTCCTTCCCGCGAAGCCCGGTCTCCACCGCCTCATAGATGGCATTGTAGACCTCCTGCTGGTTATGGAACCGGATCTCCAGCTTGGAAGGATGTACATTGACATCCACCTCTTCCCCGTTCATCTCAATATGCAGCGCGACAAAAGGAAATTTGTGCTGCATCGAAAAGTCCTTATAGGCATCCTCAATCGCCTTATAGACCATATTATTTTTAATATAACGGTAATTGATAAAATAATTTTCAAAATTGCGGTTGCCTCTGGAAATGATCGGCGCACCTAAAAATCCGGTAATACGGATACCGTTCTTATCATAATCCGCAGAAAGGAGATTTCCCGCGATCTCCCTGCCGTAGATATGGTAGATCACATCCTTTAAATTGCCGTTGCCGGAGGTATGGATCTTAGACTGCCCATTATTGATAAAATGAAAGGAAACTTCAGGATGGGACAGGGCGATGCGGGTCATCAAGTCTCCCACATGGCTGGCCTCTGTCATGGCCGTCTTTAGAAATTTCCGGCGTGCGGGGACATTGTAAAAGAGCTGCCGGATAAAAAAGGTCGTTCCGTCCGGAGCGCTGTCCTCCTCAAGGCTCTCCTCCTTTCCCCCGGCGATATGATACCGCGTCCCAAAGATATCCTCCTTAGTCTTCGTCAGAAGTTCCACCTGAGCCACCGCCGCAATGCTTGAAAGAGCTTCGCCGCGAAATCCGAGCGAGCGGATATGCAAAAGATCGTCCACCGAGCGGATCTTGCTGGTGGAATGCCTGAGGAATGCAGGCCGCACTTCTTCCTTTGGGATTCCGCAGCCATTGTCCGCGATACGGATCAGCGATATCCCGCCCTCCTTTATGTCTACGGTGACAGAGGAAGCCCCGGCATCGATGGCATTTTCCACCAGCTCCTTTACTACAGAAGCCGGACGCTCGATCACTTCCCCCGCAGCGATCTTATCAATTGTAATCTGATCAAGTACCTGTATCTTACTCATACCTGCCACCTGTTCTTTAATTTATTCTGCAACTGGTACAGCGTGTTCAAAGCGTCGATGGGTGTTAGGTTGCTGACATCCAGTTCCTTAAGCTCATTTAAGACATCATCGTCCTTCACCGTATCAAATAATGACATCTGCGCCAGATCTACCTCGTCATATTTTTTCGTCTTGATCTTCGGCGCCGTCCCGTGCGCCGCGATATCCTTGATCCGTGTGGTGATATCCGCACAGATCAGCTCCTCCACGATCTCCTTTGCACGGTTCGTCACCGTTTCCGGTACTCCGGCCAGACGGGCCACCTGGATGCCGTAGCTTTTGTCCGCACCGCCCTTCACGATCTTTCTCAGGAAAATGATATCGTCGCCCTTCTCCTTGACTGCGATGCAGTAATTATTCACATTGTCGATCTTACCCTCCAGTTCCGTAAGCTCATGGTAGTGGGTGGCGAACAGTGTCTTCGCCCCCAGAAGCCTGCTGCTGATGTGCTCGATGACCGCCCAGGCGATGCTCAATCCGTCAAAGGTGCTGGTTCCCCGTCCGATCTCGTCCAGGACCAGAAGGCTCTTGCTGGTGGCATTGCGCAGGATATTGGCCACCTCCGTCATCTCTACCATAAATGTACTCTGGCCGGAAGCCAGATCATCCGACGCACCGACCCTAGTGAATATCCGGTCCACGATCCCGATGTCCGCCGAGGCGGCCGGGACAAAGGATCCAATCTGGGCCATCAGCACAATAAGAGCAGTCTGGCGCATATACGTGGATTTCCCCGCCATGTTCGGGCCGGTAATGACAGAGATCCGTTTTTTCCGGTCGTCAAGATAAGTATCATTGGTGATAAACAGATCGTTGGGGATCATCTTTTCGACTACCGGATGCCGTCCTTCCTTAATGTCAATAACTCCTTTTTCGTTGATCTTCGGGCATACGTAATTATTCTGCTGAGCCACAAGGGCAAGGGATGCCAGCCCGTCAAGATGCGCCACCGCTTTGGCCGTATCCTGGATCCGCACGACCTGCGCGGCGATCTTTTCCCGCACCTCGCAGTAAAGCTGGTATTCCAGGGCATAAAGCTTATCCTCCGCCCCAAGGATCGTATCCTCAAGCTCCTTTAACTCTGGGATGATAAAGCGCTCGGCATTGGCCAGCGTCTGTTTCCTGATAAAATAGTCAGGCACCATATTTTTAAAGGAATTGGTAACCTCAAGATAATAGCCGAACACTTTGTTATATTTGATCCGCAGATTTTTAATCCCCGTTTTTTCCCGCTCCTTAAGCTCTAGCTTCGCCAGCCATTCCTTGCCGTCTGACTTGGCGCACCGCAGCGTGTCGACCTCCTTGCTGTACCCTTCCCGGATAATGCCGCCTTCCTTCATGGCCAGAGGCGGATCGTCCGTGATCGCCTGTCCGGTCAGCGCGCAGAGGTCTTCCAGCGTATCAAGACCGTCATGCAGTTCTTTAAGCAGCGGGCTTTTCAGCTCGCCCAGTATGTATTTGATATGAGGGAGCATAGACAGGGAGTTTTTAAAGGAGATGATATCCCTCGGGTTGGCCGTCTGATAAGTGATCCTGCTGACCAGCCGCTCCAGGTCATAGACAGAGGACAGATATTCCCGGATCTCGTCTCTGGCAATGGCGTTCTCTTTAAGCTCTTCCACCGCTTTCTGCCGCCGGATGATGCGCGTCTTATCAATAAGCGGCTGCTCAATGTATTTCCTTAACGTGCGCGCCCCCATGGCCGTCCTTGTCTTATCCAGTACCCATAAAAGGGAGCCCCGCTTCTGCTTCTCCCGCAAAGTCTCACAAAGCTCCAGGTTCCGTCTGGTGGAGCTGTCGAGCAGCATGAACGCCCCCGTCGTGTAGGGAGTAAGCTTAGAAAGCTGGGACAAAGAAGCCGTCTTCTGCGTCTCCTTAAGATACAAAAGCAGCGCTCCCGCCGCGATTGTGCCGCATTCATAATCCGACACCCCAAGCCCTTCAAGAGTTCCGGTCTTGAAATGCTCCATCAGCGACCGCTTACAGAACGTATCGTCAAAATACCAGCCGTCCAGAGTGTAGATGGTGATCCCAAGCCGCCCTTTAAGATCGTCAAAGTCCAGCCCGCTCATATAAAAAGCCTCATTGCAAATAAGCTCTGAGGGCATGAATTTAAAAATCTCGTCAAATAGTTTTTCGCTGCTTTCAATCTCTGTCAAAAAATAATCGCCGGTCGTCACATCTGCCACGGAAAGCCCATAGTGGTCTGCAATATACACGACGCTCATAATATAATTGTTCTTCGTTTCATCAAGCGACTGGGTATCCAGATTGGTCCCCGGCGTAACGATCCGAACGACGTCCCGCTTCACCAGCCCCTTAGCCGTCGCCGGGTCTTCCATCTGCTCGCAGATCGCCACCTTGTAGCCCTTGGATACGAGACGGTTTAAATACCCGTCCACCGCGTGGTAAGGTATGCCGCACATGGGCGCCCGTTCAGGCAGCCCGCAGCTTTTCCCCGTCAGGGTGAGCTCAAGCTCTCTGGAGACCTTCACGGCATCATCGAAAAACATCTCATAAAAATCACCTAACCGGTAAAACAGGACACAGTCAGGATAATCTTCCTTCGTCTTCATATACTGCTGCATCATCGGTGTTAATTCGCTCACGCTAAATTCTCCTCTTCTGTCTGAAATTGTACAACCAGTATAACATTTTTAAAATGGATTTAAAAGGCACAAATTTATTTTTATTTTCTCAGTCACAGGATATAATAATGGGGCTTCGGCTCCTGGTAAAGCCAGTGCATCAGATAACCGCTCAGGACGATCCCCACCGCGGCAAGCCCCGAAAAAATGATGATAAACGGCACGCAGATCTGCCCGAAAAGCTGCAGAGGCAGGCGGCTGTAATCCCACACCTGCAGATGAAGCCATTTATTCACGATGATTCCGGTGATAAACTCCATGGAAGTAACAAATACCATGCATCGGATGAGCTGCAGCCACAGCGGATCCTGCCAGAGAAGCATCCTTCCCTGGACTGCGAAAAATACGAAGCAGAGTCCGCCCAAGACAAACATGCTCCAGTGGGAAAAGCCCCTGAAGATCAGCTCAAATCCATAATAGATACTGCCTCCTACCGCCCATAAAAACAAATACTCACTTAATTTCTTCATGTAAAAAACGCCCTCACTTATGTTCTTAACACATAGTCTGAGCGTTTTTGACGAATAATATAGGTGGTATTTATTTCATGCCATCATCCTGCCCTGACGGCAGACCGGCAGGTTCTCCAAGATAATAAAACCCTTTACAAGCTTTAAGGAGTACCTTTACATAACTGCCGATCATCTCCTGCCCGCCCGGAAAGTGCACAAGCAGGTTATTGCTGAGCCTTCCCGTGACCATAGAGGCATCCTGCTCGCTCACAGATTCGATAAGCGCCTCCTGCACAGTCCCCTCATGCAGGGCGCACACTTCCCCCGCAATGGACTGAACCTCCTTGAGCAGGCGGTCAAAACGGTCCCTGATCACATCCTCCGGCACCTGCTCCTCCATCACGGCAGCAGGCGTACCGGTTCGCTTAGAATAGATAAACGTAAAGGCGCTGTCATACCTTACCTTCCTCACCACGTCCAGCGTCTCCTGGAAATCCGCTTCCGTCTCTCCCGGAAATCCGACGATAATATCTGTCGTGAGGGAGATACCCGGAACCGCGTGCCTAAGCTTATTCACCAGTCCAAGATACTGCTCCTTCGTATAGCGGCGGTTCATCTTATCCAGGATCCTTGTACTTCCCGACTGCACCGGAAGATGGAGATGCCGGCATATTTTCTTCGATTTCCCCATAACCTCAATCAGCTCATCCGACAGATCCTTCGGGTGTGAGGTCATAAAGCGGATACGTCTTAACCCATCAATCTTTTCAATCTCAGAAAGAAGCTCTGCGAAAGACATGGGGGCATCCAGAGTCTTCCCGTAGGAATTGACATTCTGCCCTAAAAGCATCACCTCGGTCACACCGTCCGCCACGAGACGGCGGATCTCACGGATAATGGCTTCCGGCTTCCGGCTTCTCTCCCTCCCTCTTACGTAAGGGACGATGCAGTAGCTGCAGAAATTATTACAGCCGAACATAATATTTATGCCAGATTTAAACGGATACTTCCTCTCATTAGGAAGATCTTCCACGATTTTATCCGTATCTTTCCAGATGTCGATGACCATCCGGCCAGCCTCAAAGCGTGCGGCTAAAAGCTCTGCAAATTTGTAGATGTTGTGGGTTCCGAAGATCAGGTCGATGAAGGAATAGCTCTTTTTCAGCTTTTCAACCACCTCCGGTTCCTGCATCATGCAGCCGCACAGGCCGATCATCATGTGGGGATGCTTTTTCTTGCGGGGCTTTAACTGGCCGATCCTTCCATATACCCGCGTATTGGCATTCTCCCGGACCGTACATGTATTGTAGATGACAAAATCCGCCTGCTCCTCCTGCGCCTCTATGTATCCGATATCCCTTAATATTCCTCTCAGCTTCTCAGAATCCCTGGCATTCATCTGGCAGCCAAAGGTCGTAACACAGGCCGTGGGGCGGCGCCCGTGCTTCTGCTCAAAGTCTTTTGCCCACTCCTGGCATCTTGCCATAAAGTAGTACTGCCTAGCAGGTTCCTCTGCGGGCGGCTCTGAACATATATCTATTTTATCTAATTCAATTTCAGTATACATATCTCTTGCCTTTCTCCTTTATCTGTCATGTAATACAAATTAAGAAATGAGTTTTTAACCGTATAGCTTATGGATCAAGCGGGGTACTCGTTTCTTTTTTATGTTTATCATGTCGTACAGATACAATTCCCGCCATCCTGCCAAAAGCAGTACTGCCTGTCCGGCTCTTCTGTATACCACTACACAAACTGATTCTTCGCCTCGTCATATTCGTAATCGATACCTTTTAATGCATCAATGACCATATCCTTCTTTACCTGCCTGTCCTCACACAGGGCATCCAGAGAAGGATAGTAATCACGAAGCTCTGTATTCACAACGCTCAGCAGCAGCACCGGATCTTTCGGTAAATTATCCATCTTAGCTTTCTCCATTCATATTTAATATACAATTTTCTCTGTCACGACCATGTCCATCCTGCAGTCGCACTCCTCTGCCGGTATCCGGTCTACAAGCTGAATATCAAAAGCGATTCCGAGCTTGACCAGATGGGGATGCGCATTAAGATAGCGGTCATAGAAGCCCTTCCCATATCCGATCCGGTTATGGTTACGGTCAAAGGCGATCCCCGGGACGATCACGAGCCCGTCCTCCCCGGGGGCTTTGATCCCTTCGCCGGAAGGCTCCAGGATCCCGAAAGTTCCCCGCACAAGCTCCTTTTCCGACTCTACTAGATAAAAGTCCATCTCACCGTCCGTTACTTTCGGCAGCCAGATGTCCTTGCCGAGCCGCCACGCCTCGTCGATGATCTGCTCAGTCCCTGCTTCGCCGTCGAAATCCATATAGCAGAAAATGTCCGTTGCCTCCCTGAAATAGTCGCTGCCGATCACCTTTTCCGCAATAGCGTCGGTCGCTGCGTGCCATTCGTCCGCCCCGATCCCAGCGCGGATCTTCCGTAGCTGTTCCCTAATTTCCTGTTTTGTTTCCAAATTTCTCACCCAAATCTGTAATACTTCCGTCAGCCTCCCTGATGGAAATATTGTTAAGCTGTCCTCTCAAGCTGCGTTTGAAGGAATCCACATATTCCCTCCGTAGTATCTGCTGCTCCTTAAGCTCAGCCTCTGTCAGACCTTCCTCTTTTGATTTATGGTACAGTTCATTAATGCGTGCTATCTTCTTCTCATCCATATCCCTTCCCTCTGCTTACCGTCCGTAGGCAAAAATTAATCCTTTTTCAACCGTATGTCCCGCTGACAGCTACGGATGAATGTATCGAAAAAAACTTTTCTTATCTTACACTATAACGCGCCTAAAGTCCAGCATTATCTTCTCAACTGGAGTAATTCTCAAGAAACCCGTAGAGATCCTCCTGGTTTTCTATATATTTTCCGTTGACAAGCTCCTCCTGAACCGTCTCCGGGAGCTCCTCGCACAAAATATCCGTATATTCATAGGCAGTCTTCTTATCACTCAAGAAGACGACCACATATCCGTTCACATTTTTCAGGTAATAGCAGTCCTCTTTGAGGGCGTGCCCGTCTGCAGTCACCGTCTCCTCGTCCTGGGCTTTCTTAACTTCCTCCGCTGCCAAAAGCCGCTCCTCCATCCTCTGTCTCGCAACATGGTAGCTGTACTGGAAGGCAAAGGTGACCGCCAGTGCCAGGATGAACACGACGGAAAGAAATCCGATCCCATATTTATTCCTCATAATGCCAACTCCTTTTTTCATAAGTATTGGCAGATTTGAGCAATTTATACAATGAAGCACTACACTAATGGAACAGATGCACCTTCCGGCATATTTTTGCCAGCAGGGCGCCCTTGGGCATCTCTATCATCTCTTCCTCCGTAATGCCTCCTAAGAGCACAAGGCCGCAGCCGTAGACAATGACAGCCACCGGCAGGGCTACGACCGTCGCAAGCTTCGCCCCGATCATAAGCTTAAAGAGCGCGTATGTCCCCAGCGCGGCGATCCCCATGATGGCAGAGGCCAGAAGTGGGATCCAGAAGGTCTTCTTCTGTTCCTGTACATAGCCGGTCTTCTGCCTGAGGGCATGGGAATTGAGCATGGAGGCGCAGCCGGCGAATACGATCTTGCTCACTACGACTCCGTAGATCCCCCACTGGAACACCACCATCATAATAAACAGTGATATCATATGTACGACGAGGGAGACAGAAGCGCTCTTTACCGGGACCATCATATTGTCAAGTCCCTGATGCACCGCGTTCGTCACTGTAGAAAGGCAGTAAAAGATCACGGAGACCGCTCCGATCTGCAGCATCTTCGCCGACACGTCATTATTTTCCGTAAAAAAGATCAGGTCCAGAAGCGGCTTGGCCAGTACCATAAGCCCTACGGCGCTTGGAATGGCGATCAGCATGTTGAAGCGGACGAACATAAAGATCTTGCTGTTCGCCTGACGCTTATTCCCCGACTTTACCGTAGCCACAAGGCTTGGAACAAGGGATGCTCCCAAGGCATTGGAGAATGCCAGCGGTACGTTGATCAGCGTATCGTATTTTCCGCTAAGAATACCTAAAAGTCCGGCGTATTCACTTTCCGCATGGCCCTGGGCAGACATGATCTTCCCGAACATGGCATTGTCGATCACCCCGCTTAAGTTATAGACCGTAGAACTTAAGAGTACCGGCGCGATAGTGAAAAGAAGCGCTCGGAAGACATGCTCGTAACTCTCCCGCTTTCTGGTCCGGTCACGCCTCCGCTGCCGCTTCATGACCCTCTGGTATACCGCAAAGATGAACATCAGAAACAGCAGGGCAGAAAGCGCCCCGGCAACTGTTCCGACCGTCCCTCCCATGGCCGCCATAGCCAGGGAAAAGTCATCGCCTTTCTTCGACGCCTTCGCCATCCTGAGCAGAAAATAAGCCCCGAGTATGCTGACCGCCGCATTGACGATCTGCTCTAACACTTGGGAAATAGCCGTAGGGATCATGGACTTGTTTCCCTGGAAAAATCCGCGGAACACGCCGAGCACGGCAACCACAAGGATACAGGGCGCCAGCACCCTCAGCGCGTAGGAGCTCAGCTTCATCGCCATAATGTGGGTGGCGATAAAATCAGCCCCGAAAAAAATTAACAGGGCTGCGCTGCCGCCTACCGTAAAGGCGAAGGAAAGGGCGATCTTAAATACCTTGTGGGCATTCCGATACTGCCCGGTGGCATTCCTGGCCGAGACCAGCTTCGACACTGCCAGAGGCAGGCTGTAGGAAGTCAGCGTCAGGGCGATAGCATAGACCTGAAAGGCAACGCCGTAATAGCCCATGCCTTTATCCCCGAGAATATTGACCAGAGGGACTCTGTACACCGCCCCGATGATCTTCGTGACCACTCCGGCAGCGGCAAGAAACGATCCCTGCATGATAAATGACTTGTCTGAATTTTTGTTAACTTTAGCCATAGTTTAACTCCATCATAAAGTTGTTATCCCCGAATCCTTCCCTGTTATTACTCTCTTTGAATCTTCAGTTTGTCTAAGATCTCTCTCTGCAGGCGCTCCATCAGCAGGCGCTCCTCCTCCTTTATATGGTCATACCCGGTAAGGTGCAGCACGGAATGGGTGATCAGAAAGGCAAATTCCCGCAGAAGGCCGTGCCCGTATTCTTCTGCCTGGGCGCACACCCTCTCCTTAGAGATCACGATATCTCCTAAAAGAAGCTCTCCGGTCTCCGGATGGAAGCAGCCGCCCCGCTCCTCAAGAAACCCGAACTCACCCGGCACCTCAAAATCCGTCATTGGAAAGGAAAGCACATCTGTCGCCCGATCCATATCACGGAACTTCCGGTTCATCTGCCGTATCTCTTCATCCGTAGTAAGAAGCAGGTTAATCTCAGCTTCATAAGGGCATCCCAGATGATCGAGGGCCGCCAAAGCGACCTTCTCTGCAATCTCCCCGCATGAGAGGGGAAGCTTTATCTCCCCTTCTTCTTCAACATTCAGTGTCATGATCTTCTCCTCGATTTCTTCCGTTTATTCTTCTCCATATTGCTCTCATATACCTCATACGCCTTCACAATCTTCTGGACAAGAGGATGGCGCACAACATCCTTGCTGGTGAGGCGGCAGATACTGATATCCTCGATGTTCTTCACGACATTAACCGCCACGTCAAGGCCCGAGAGCTGTCCCAAAGCCAGGTCCTTCTGGGTCTCATCGCCGGTAATGACGACTTTCGAGCCGAACCCGATCCGGGTAAGGAACATCTTCATCTGCGCCGGAGTAGTGTTCTGCGCTTCGTCAAGGATGATGAAGGCATTGTCCAGCGTCCGCCCGCGCATATAAGCAAGAGGCGCTACCTCGATAAGTCCCTTCTCCGAATTCTTCAGAAAGCTCTCCGCCCCCATGATCTGGTAGAGGGCGTCATAGAGCGGCCTTAAGTACGGGTCGATCTTGCTCTGTAAGTCCCCCGGGAGAAATCCCAGCTTCTCTCCCGCTTCGATCGCCGGGCGGGTCAGGATGATCCGCCCTACCTCGTTATTTTTAAATGCCGTAATCGCCATGGCCATGGCGAGGTAGGTCTTGCCAGTCCCGGCGGGCCCTAACCCGAACACGATCATCTGCTTCCTTATGGCGTCCACATATTTCTTCTGCCCCATCGTCTTCGGCTTGATCGGCTTGCCTCCAAGGGTGTGGCAGATGATATCCTTATCAATCTCAAGGACGTTCTCCTCGCTGTCCTCCATGACAAGCGATAAGATATAATCTACGTTCTGTTCCTGTATGATATTCCCTCTTCTGGATAATTCCGTGAGCTGGGAAAGCACCCGCTTTGCCTTATCGGCTCTCGCGCCGCCCCCCATGATCTTGATGCTTTCGCCCCTGGCAACAAGTGTCACATGGAGGGTCCTCTCGATCTTTTTCAGATAAGCATCAAATTGCCCGAACACATTGCCTTCGTGTTCCGCCGGAATATCAATGACTGTTTCCATCATTCCCATCCGCTTCGTCTCCTGTCTTTTCTCCCTTATCTTCCTTCTGCTTTGGAACCTCCAAAAGCCTGGAGGCCTTCGCTTTTCCAATCGGCATCCGGACTGTCAGGCTGCCTTTGGCCTCCGACTCGTCCTGCCCTGTGTATATTTTAACATCATTCTCAATAATTTCTACCCCCTTTTTCTCCAAATCTTCACAGTATCTTACAAATCTCTCCGTGAGGATTTGCTGGATCTCTGCCGTATCATGCTGTTTTTTGCGCGGCGTATAGGGAATGGCCTCTCTGGACCACCAGCAGACCGGAAGATAGAAATTATCAAAAAACTTAAGCTGCCCCTGCTCCCCGTACATGGTAAAATGCTCATAATCATTTTTGATCCCCCCGAAGGAGAAGCGGATATTTCCAAGGGACAGGCTGTACTGCTTCTTGCAGACATCAAAATTCTCCTTTTCAATGTATGTATTGCTGCAGGAATCCTTATACTTTAGCTTCGCCTTCCCGATGATATCTGCATCAGACACATGGTACTGGTATCCGGTGACCTCCCCTGCGTCGTTATTCACCGGAACCTGGCCGGACACCAGCACATCCCCTTTTTTTACCTTCGCTCCGATCTTTGTCTGCAATAAGCCGTTCCGGACGATGGCGCTTACGATGGTGCAGCTTTTGTCCGCTACGATGTCTACCGGGCTGGCCGCCTCTTTTGTCTCCTCCTGCGCATGTTCTTTGTCCTCGGACACAGCCGGGGAATCTTCATTTTCCTTTATCTGGATGATCAGGCGGGTTCCCCGGATCGAAGCTGAGACCCAGATGATATCGTCATATTCCTTGCGGATATCCTTTACGATCCTCTGACAGTTGACCTTTGACTTCGCCATCCCGTTCCTTACGGACTTCGTCTCCAGAAATTCCAGCAGCGTCTCGTCCGTGCGGGACTTATTTCCCGCAATGTCGATGTTCCAGATGTAGCGGGACATGAAGAAGATCAGGAACACAAAGAAAAAGGCGCCGGCGAAAAACAGCTTCCGCTTCCGGTACCGGAACAAATAAAAAGGAAGACCGGATTTTTTTAGGACCGTAACTTTTGTTCCTGTCTTCCTGATGATCGGTTTTAATTTCCGGAAGCCACTGATCGATATGTTCATCTCATATGCGCCGGAGACTGCCTGGAGCCCCCACAGGTAGATGCCCCTATGCCGGCATGCATTTAAAAATCTTTCCGTGGAATACCCCGCGATCCGGATGCGCAGGTACCCTTTGATATAGCAGATAAGCCGTGACAGCAACGATATTTCCTCCCGTCATTAATTCTGGAATGCTCCCCGGCAAAGGGGATCTAATCTGGTACTGACAGGCCTACATATTCGATCGATATGATATGCCCGGTGACTTTCATCTCGTCATTGGTATAATAGTCGACCTTCAGGTTTTTCCCGCAGATGCGGATCTGGCCGTCCTTCGTGTGGATACGGATCAGACAGTCCGTATATTCGATGATTCCTCTGTAATTCTCAATATTCAGTTCCATCTGCCCCACCATGGTGAGCATGGGAATGCCAAGCACCACGTCCTTCGGAAGCTCAGACAGCTCTGACAGTCTATTTTTAAGGGAATGCTCTTCCCGCGCTGATACCTGTCTCTTTGTCTTCATACAAACGCCATTCACAGATTTTATTGTAATCTATGCGGCAGGGACGCAGAATATGAATCACTTTTGTCTCACCGGATCCTGTACATATACAGCTCATGTAGCGCCCTCGTAGCGCTGATATAAGAAGCCTGCTTAAGATAAGGGTGCTCTTTTTCCGGGAACGCCGTAAATACCTGATCGAACTCCAGTCCCTTCGCCAGATAATAAGTGGTTACCGTAAGTCCCTTTTCAAATGCCGTGCTGTTCCGGTCTATATAGTGGAGAGGGATCCCCTTTTTCCTGACGCTTTCCTTGATCAGCCGGTACATGTCGTAAGCCTCACCCTCGGTCATGGTAAGAATGGCGGCTGTCTCGTAATCTTCGGAAAGCTCTGCGGCCACAGCGCGAAGAAGCTCATCGGGTCCTGAAAAGCTATGCTCTGCGACTTCCTTCCCGCGGCGCTCAAGGAAGGAAATTCCGTCAAGGCCGATCAGCCCTGCTGCATATTGTGCGATCTCCAGCGTATTGCGGTAGCTCTTATTGATCACGATCTTTTTAAGCTTCCTTCCGAAGATCTTCGGAAGGAAGCTTAAGACGTCCTGCCTCCCGCCGTCCAGAGTCTGCGCCCTGTCGCCGAGGATCGTCATGCGGCAGGAAAACATCTGGCTTAAGATTACATACTGCAGGTAAGAATAGTCCTGCATCTCGTCAATAACAAGATGTCTGATCTTTTTCCTGGCCGTCTGTCCGGACAGACGGTATTTCAGATAGAGCAGCGGATAGACATCCTCATAGGGGATCTTACGTCTCTCCGGCCCGATATCCGGCAGAGGATCATAGCCGTATTCACGCAGCATCCAGCTATAGATCTTATAGATATCCTTCGTCACATACATCCGGTCAAAGATACCCTTTAGGACTTCTGTCTCCTCCTCCGAAAGATCCCGCCCGCAAAGGGTCTCGTATTCATCCTTAAAATATTCCATCACCGCGTCCAGCCGCTTTAAAAGAGGCGTATCCTGGAATTTGAAATAGAAAAGCCGGATGATCTCCTCCTCTGTCTTTTTAAAGCCTTTAAAAGTGACTCCACGAAGGTCGGCAAGCTCCTCTTCCAGAACGGCCAGAAAGCCTTCCATCAGCCCGATAAAGGAGGCCGACTGCTTATCTGCAGACCGCTGTGCGGCCTCCCTGTCCGGGAATCTGATCTGGCGCTCTAGATCATCGTAGCGGTCCTCGCAGTCTCCGGCGGTGTCCTTAAGCTCCCGGTAGGCGAACAGGTCAAAGCTCATCTCCCGGATATTCTCCTCCCCAAGCTCCGGGAGAATGTGGGAGATATAATCCGAAAATACACTGTTGGGGGACAAGATCAGGATATCGGAGGACTTAAGCCGCTCTCTGTCATGATACAAAAGATAGGCGATACGGTGCAGGGCGATCGACGTCTTCCCGCTTCCCGCTGCTCCCTGGATCACCAGAATCTTATCCTTTGTGTTGCGGATGATGGCGTTCTGCTCCTTCTGGATCGTGCGGACGATATTCTTAAGCTGCACGTCGCCGTTTCCTCCAAGCTCGGCCTTTAGGATATCGTCGTCGATCTTCGTGTCGCACGCGAAAGCGTAGATCATCTTCCCATCCCGAATCTTATACTGGCGCTTCTGGCAGATCTCCCCTTCCATGATCCCGGACGGCGTCTGGTAGGACGCCATCCCCGTATCGTAGTCGTAGAAAAGCCCAGAGACCGGCGCACGCCAGTCATAGATCAGCGGTACCGCTCCCGCCCGCTCCGCGAAATTCCCAATGCCGATATAGAAAGTCTCCGTCTCCTCCTCCCCGTCGTATCGGAAATCCACCCGTCCGAAGTAAGGCGAGTCCAGCATACGCTTAAGTCTCTGCTTTTGCTTCGCCTGCTGCGCATTGGCATTCACCTGCTCAAGAAGCGCCTGCTGGTTGTCGTAATCCTCGTAGCCGTACTGGTCCATCTCCGTATAATTCTGCCAGTAGTAGTCGTGCATGCTGTCAATCTCCTTCTGCCCGCGGCAGATCGCCTCTTTCGTCTTCTCTATCCGGTCCTTAATCTTTTGAATGACCGTACTTAAATATTCGGTTTCTTCCAAAAACTGTCTGTTATCCATAATGATCAGCCTCTCTGCTTAAGCTTATGATTTACATTGTATCCGCAAAACAGGATTTTACCATATCTGATAAAATAATTTGGGACGGATATTCCTTTTTTGCTCCGTCCCAAATGGTTTTCAGTTCTATAACAGATATTTGATCTTCCGGTTCTTGCGCATCAATTCCCTGATGAACGCCTCACTGTCAGATAAAGAGATAAAGACCGCAGACATGCCGCGGGACTCGATCCCAACCCGGTCAAAGGATGCGGCGAAGGACGCCTGATAATTCTTCATCCTTCTGACACAGGAGATTCCCTGTATGGGAATTTCCTTCGTGAGCAGCCCAAACTTTACGGTGACCTCTTTTTTGCTGATGGCGACCTCATTTTTAAAGATGGCCGGAACGAAATACAGATCCAGAATCAGGAACAGCAAAAGATTCCCGATAAAGACCACCGACAGATTATCCGACTGGATCTGGTAGATCAGGGCGGCGAGCGCCACTCCGTTGATCAGCGCCGTTACCACATACCACCATGGCGCCACTTTTCCCTTGTATATCATAATCTCTGTCTCCTCCTTTATGTCTGCCGCCGGAAAGCATCACCATGCCCCGACGTTGAAAATAGATCCCATCGCCGTATGCAGACCGATCGCCCTTAAGACTCCGGTCCTCATCTCGTCCATGCTGTTGCCCCGAGCACGCCCGCGGCCCTTCCGCCGCATATATTGGCAAACTCGGCGCACTGGCTGAGTTCTTTCCCTTCTGATAATGCAAAAATAAAACCTGCCACAAAGCTGTCTCCGGCTCCTGTCGTATCTACGCATGTTATTCCCTGCGCTGCCGGCACCTGGTACGATTCCTGGACGGTCATGACCAGACAGCCCTTAGCGCCGCATTTTATGATGACATGCTTAGCGCCGGCCGCAAGGAGGCTCCTGGCCGCTTCTTTTGTGTCCGCCTTCCCGGTAAGAAGAGCCGCCTCCTGCTCATTGGCAAAAAGATAATCTAGGTAGGCGAATGCCTCGGCCATATCTGATACCGTCTCCTTGCACTTGCATTTGGTCATATCTGCGCATACGGTCATGTTCTGTCTCTTCGCCTGGGAAAATATACGGACCAGCTGCGCTGTCTTAATCTCAGGAAACACAAAGATGCTGGCAAAGCACAGGTATCTCGCCTCCGGCTCAAAAGGCATACGGATATCCGCAGGCTTAAGGGCTCTGAGAGTCCCGCGGGGATTCGTAAGAAAGCTCCTCTCTCCGTCCCCGCCCACAAGCACGACGTTAATCCCTGTGGGAATCTCTTTTTTTATCTGCCGCTCTTCAATCATGATCCCGTTGTCTGCGCATTCCCTGATCAGGAATCGTCCTGCCGCATCGTCCCCGACAACCGTCTCCAGCCGGACCTGTCCGCCCAGCCTGGCCAGGACAATGGCTTCGTTCAAAGCGTCCGCCCCAGGGGACATACAGATCTCCTCCGCCGGATAGGATCCTGTCTCGAAAACCGCAGCATTAACCGGGCGTACCAGCACATCGACGATCGCCGCCCCGATGATCACTATCTCTGCCATGGCTTCCTCCTGCATTACCGTATGTTCACTGCATCTATACTATCATCTTTCCCGCGAAAATACAATTGAAGAATGAAAAAACCTATTTGCCCCGTTCACGGCAATAAGCGATGATCCTGCGGAAGCGCTCCACGTACTCCACATCCAGGTCACAGTCTTCAAAGACTTTCTCATCCGCCTGCTTCGGGATGCCGAGTGCGGTAAGGCGGCGGTCAAAGTCCTCCAGCTCCAGATATGTCTCATCGTCATAGCGGGCAATGTTTTCATTTATGTCCGACGTAGAAAATACGATTTTCTTCCCGTCAAGACTGACCTGGTAATAGAAATTACCTCTTTTCTGATATTCCAATAAAGCAAAGCGCTTCTGCCCGAATCCGTGCAGATCTGTGTGACATCACCGTAATCATACACGGCTCCCATCGGATGGAGGGTCGAATGGCAGATGATCTTATCTTCTGTAACAACAGCAGCCGAAGAAGCACTGCAGTACAGACAAAGAAGCCACAGGGCAATCAGTACCGGTCTTCCCCGGCCTGCCGCCTCCAGACAAAAAACAGATCATACCTATCCTCCAGAATCTCCTCGCGCCTTCTTAGAAGCCGCCCTCCGTTAAAACTCTATGACAAGCCCGGTCTTTAGCTGTACTGCTCTGCCGCCCAGAACCTCTTTTAATGTCCCAAAGGCCCGCTCCCCGGTGCAATGCCCGGTATATACCATCTGAACGCCCGTTTTACTGATCTCACTAGCAAGTCTTTGTACGAACTCCTTTGGTTTATTGAACAGATGGAAACCACCGATCAAAGCCAGAGGCTTTCTGCCCGGAAAGCCCTCCATCACTTCCCGGATGATATTATCCGCTCCGCCGTGGGAGCAGCTATTGAAGATAACGATCCCCTCCGGTGCATCAAATACCAGGCTCTGCTCATGGGAGAAGTCATCCGGCCGGCGTATTCGCCCCTCCTTCCGGTACATCCCCTCCCGCGCGCCGGCTTTAGAGAGCCCGGGTGTCTTATGAGGGATCAGGCTTACGCCATCCGTCAGCAGGCAGTCGCCGGTTACCCGCTCGATGCGCCCGCTATACTCCGCCAATAGTCCTTTTTCGATGCCGATATATTTGCTGAATATCCATTTTTTTGCATAGCAATTTTCCCTGCAGCTATCCTGCAGGTAGAACTTCGCCGTCTTATTTATCTGAAAAAATCTTCTCATGCCATCGCTGTGGTCGTAATGGGCATGGGACAGCACCCCGTAATCTACCTTTTCAAGAGATACCCCCGTCTTTTGTGCATTTTCCGCAAATAGGCCGGACGCTCCCGTATCCAGAAGTATCTTTTTATCCCGGTACTCAATATAAATACTTAACCCCCATTCACCCTTTATCCCGTTATGTTCAAGGTTATCTACAAGCACTGTTGCTCTCATCTTTTTGTACCTCCAATCCTGTACGCCGGATTAATTGCATTGCTATCCGACCCTGCGCGCCAAGCCAAGCCAGTTTCATTATAAATATTCCTTATCCTGCCGTCAAGCGGTCGCAGGCTGCATTCGCTGCGTTCACCGCACTTACTTTTTACTTTTCACGGGTCAGGAATGCGCACCAGATTTTCGTGTTTCCTTCTTCCAAATCCTGCTTTTTTGTATTATAATAGGCGGGTACATCCTGCGGGGCAGTCCGCAATGTCAAGGGACAGATGCAGCTTCATGCTGCTGTTCACTGCGACAAGCTGCATCTTTGTCCCCGGAAGATAAGAATATGCCAGCAAAAAAAGGAGTTTTGACTATGATAAGATATGTTGCCAGTGATCTGGACGGAACACTGTTGAAAAATGATGCCCAGAGCCTTGATCCGGAGATCTTTGACCTGATCCAAAAGCTCAAGGATAAAGGCATCCGCTTCATCGCTGCCAGCGGCCGGACGTATGAGAATGTATACCGTCTGTTCGGGCCGGTACAGGAGGATATTTCCTATATCACGGAAAACGGCTCCATGTGCGTCCACAACCATAAAGTGATCGCAAAAGGACTGATTGACCGTGACCTGGGACTGCGCATCATCCGGGCATCGCGGCAATTCCCGGAATTTCACTGTATGCTTTCCTGTGAGTCGGCCGCCTACACCGATTCCACTGACCAGAAGTTCCTGCACCATATGCGCGAAGTGATCAAATATAAGCTCAAGGAAGTGCCTGACCTGTGCCAGGTCACAGAGCCCTTCTTAAAGATCGCATTCCTTAACTTCGACGGAACAGACGCGGCGGAGCATTTTTTTAAGAAGCAGTTCTCTTCGGAGATCCGGATCGTCACCTCAGGGAATCTCTGGGTAGACTTTATCGCCCCCAATGCCAACAAAGGCTCCGGGCTTTCTGCCATCACCAGACATCTCAATCTCCCTTTATCGGACGGCATTGCTTTCGGCGACCATTTCAATGACATCGAGCTATTTCAGGCCGCGGGGATCAGCTATGCCATGACAGACTGCGCTCCCGGCGTGGAAAAATATGCAGACTACCAGACGGAATCCGTGGAACGTATCCTGCGGACATTACTGTGATCCTGTATCATGTTCTTACGGAATGCGCAGCCAGTGCGCATTCCTAACCCGTAAACAGTAACTGATTTTCAAAAAAACGCCAAAACGAAAGAATTCGAAAGTAGACAAAAACAAAATGAAATGTTAAAATATGCTTACAGTAACTAACACAGATTAAATTTTAGGAGGAATGGAAGATGAAAATTGCAATCGGCTGCGATCCAAACGCACAGAACGAAAAGGAAGCTCTCATCAAATTTATCGAGGCGAAAGGATATGGAGAGGTGACGGATTTCGGAAGCGAAGACCCGGTATATGCCAATGTGGCTATTGAAGTTGCGGAAGCTGTAGCCGCGAAGAAATATGACCGCGGAATTCTGGTATGCGGAACCGGCATCGGTGTCTCCATCGCTGCGAACAAAGTCAAGGGAGCTTACGCTGCCCTCGTTTCCGACGTATATTCCGCACAGCGGGCGCGCTTAAGCAACGATGCCAATATCATCTGCATGGGCGCATTTACTACGGGAAGCAAGGAGCGGGAGATGTTCGTGACCGAATTCCTTACTAATGAATTTGTGCCGGGATGCGGCTCCCAGCCGAAGGTAGACCGTTTCGTTGCGTACGACAACGAAAGATAGCCTGTCAGATGCAGACGAAAGCACCCGACTTACACCGGACAAAACCATCTGTCCGGGAAGGAGATCGGGTGCTTTCTTTTATACACACTTTTTATGCTTACTTCTCTACGCTTATTTTTTCTGCTTATTTCCTTTACACTTATTTCTCGGACCGGATCAGCGCCTTTAACGCCTCTACGGTAACCCGGATAGCCATATCCGTATCGTGAACGACCGGATTATCAAGCCCGGCCTTTTCCCGCTCCTGGTTAGCCAGTACCAGGAGGCAGGTACCCGCTCTCACCCGAAGGCTTGCGGCAACGATAAACAATGCGGCCGACTCCATCTCTGATGCCAGGCATCCCATCTGTTTCCACGCCTCCCACTTATTAAGAAGCTCGTACCCGGCAGGCTTCGTCTCCGGCGAATGCTGCCCGTAGAAGGAATCCTTGCACTGGACGACCCCAACGTGGTATGTCTGTTTAAGGCTCTCTGCCCCTTTAATCAGTGCATTTACGATCTGGATATCCGGGACTGCCGGGAATTCGATGGGTGCATATTCCTTGCTTGTGCCTTCCATCCGGACAGCTCCGTTTGCAATGACGATATCCCCGCTCAGCACATCCGTCTGCATGCCTCCGCAGGTCCCGATCCGAAGGAAGGTGTCGGCTCCGGCCTTCACCAGCTCCTCCATGGCTATGGCGGCCGAAGGTCCACCGATCCCTGTGGAGGTCACGCTCACCTTGGTCCCTTCCAGATATCCGGTATAGGTGACATACTCCCTGCTGTCTGCCACCAGCTTCGCGTCGTCAAAATATCCGGCGATCTTTTCGCAGCGTTTCGGATCGCCCGGCAGGATCACATATCTCCCGATCTCCCCTTCCCCTACCTGAATATGATACTGCTTATCATTTTCGGAATAATTCATACTTCTTCACCTCTGCCTTCCTGAAATACTGTGCGGCATTCCGCCAGTCTGTCTGCTGATATCAGCATAACATCCGGGATAGCTTCTGTCAAATCAATACCCAAGCTCCGTGATCCGGAAGGAATTCCTGTCATCCCCCAGATACGCATCTGTCTGCAGCACGATCGCCGAATCGTCAGCCGTAACCAAATAATCGGCACTTTCGCAGGATGCTTTATAGAGTACCTGCTTTGCTGTCGGTTCCGTACCCTCCATCCTGACTCCGCTAATCTGCAGCGTCCGCATATCATCTGTCCACTCGATAAAAAAGATATGGTCTCCATTGCCGCAGATGCAGGTCTCTATATTCGAAACGGAAAAAAGCTCCGTTACCGAAGGTTTATCCTCCACATGCTCCGCAAGGCACAGCTTTCCTTCATCACTCCGGTAATACAGCCCCTTTTTTGTGTATTTGACCGGATAGATCGGAGACTTTGCATATTCCGCCACATTCTTTTTCTCCTGGCTGCCCGGTCTGAGAATCCAGCTCTGTGTTTCCTTCATCCCGTCTGCCTGTTCCTCTGCATTCTCTGACACAGCCATATTTTCCTGTTTCATCTTTATCTTCGCAGACTCATTGGTATATTCCCCGCTTTTGCTGTCTGAGAAACTCTCGTACTCCTCTCTCACATACACCTCTGAGCCGTCGGCGTTAGGCAGGACGGATCTCCAGGCATAGCCGTTGCCTTTCATCAGGAATTCCTTCTTTTCAACGGACAATTCTCCCTTGTCATCCTGCTTTAATGTGTCCATGTCATAACAGGCCACGTACCAGTTATTGTCCGGCAGGAAAGCAGGGTCATCGCCGTTCTGCCAGGAGAAAAGCTTTGTCCCGTCATCGCTCCACACGTAGGAGGAACCCTGCAGGCATTCGTCCCATTCACGCAGCACAATGTGCTTTTCTTCTTCTGCTGCAAACAGGATAAGCTCAGAGCCTGCTCCTTCTGCTACCTCTGCTTCGTAGGAGATGTATCTGCCGCCGGGTGCGATCTTGATGTTAAAGATCATCCGGTCGTCCACAAACACTTTGCTTATGGTCTCCTTTGTATTCACGTCGATCTTCCGATAGGTATATCCCTTTTCCCCGTATCTGAGCATACAGACCATATCCGAGCCTGTCTCTCCCCAGCCCAGCCACAGATTATCCTCGCTATGCCCGTCGTAGACATATTCCTGGATACGATTGATGATGATCCCTGGTATCCCCTTCTCTTCATTTTCCGTATCGGGGAGCTGGATCGTCTTTGTCATACCCTGCCCCGAGCACCCGCACAGCACGCTTCCTGCCGCCAGCACAGCGCACATTGCCCGGACAAGCCATCTCTTTTGCTGCTTTTTTACTTCTCTCATGCTGATACCTCACATCCTGCCCTGGGAAAGCTTACGGTGAAGACCGTCTCTTCCCCTGGCGTGCTTGCTACCCTGATCTCTCCTTTATATTCTTCCACCAGCTTTCTGGAGAGCGAAAGTCCAAGCCCGGTGCTGCCTATCTCTCTGGAAAGCTCTCTGTCTGCGCGGAAAAACGGCTCAAAGATATTTTCCAGGTCCTTCTCTTTAATTCCCTGCCCCCTATTTGCTACAGAGATCTCCACCCTGTCCTTCTTCGAGGCGTTCCTGATGCGGACCGTCCCTTCTGGCTCTCCGTACTTGATGGCGTTATCGATCAGATTGATAAAGATCTGGCAGAGCTTATCCTCCCGCCCCATCACAAAGCAGCTCTCTTTTGTTCCCTCCAGCGCGATCCCTGTGTTGTACCGCTTTGCCTTTATCTGCATAGTATCAGCCACATTGATGATCAGCTCCGTCAGATTCAGCCGTTTCCACTCTTCGTCACTCTTATCCTCCTGCATTTCCAGAAGCTGCACGACCATCCGGTGCAGCCTTGTACTCTCCTTAAGGATATGCTCCGTCCCTTTATCAAACAGCGCACCATCCTCCCGGCCGTTTTTTTCCATAAGCTGCGCATAGCCGGAAATTGTTGTAAGAGGCGTCTTCAGCTCATGGGTGACATTGTTGTAGAAATCCTGTCGGCTGTTAAGGAGCTTTCTGATCCGGCTGTTATCCTCCTGTATCCGCTTAAACTGCTCCTCTGCCATGTCAAGCATCCGCGCAAAGTTCAAAGACAGTTCCCCGATCTCGTCCTTGCGTCCGTTAAGCTTTAGCCGGCCCGCGGCATCGTGGCCAAACTCCCCGTCTGCCAGCCGGGAGGAGATCTCGCTGGTGGCGCGGCTTAGCTCCCGGATGGAGGAAAGCATGCGGCAGAGCATGATCCAGGTGACAAGGCAGATAAGCGCAAAGATAACCGCCGTGATCCAGATCGTCCGTTCAAAACTGTTCCATTCCCGCCGGTACTGCTCCCCGTAATCAAAGAAATAGCTGATATAGCCGATCCGTTTCCCCATGATCTCCACCGGCATGGTAAAATACACCTCGCACTGGCTGTTCTTCTCGCAGCTTAAAGTAAAGGTACTGTCAAGCTCCACCGCCTTTTTAAAGTCCTTCCGCTTTGCTCCGCCACCAAGGCGGCTCCCGCTCTGCTTTAGCAGCTCTCCGTCCAGGCTGTAATATGCGGCCTCCCGGTAGCCGATGCTTTTCAACTGCTCTTTCACGGCCTGGACACATTCTTCAAAGCCTTCCTCTTCCACGACAGCATTGTTCAGAAGGAGGATCTGGTGCACATAGAGAAGGGTATTGTCCCGGATCTGCTGCATTTCCTCCGTAACCTGTTTCTCAATATTATAACGCATCTGCAGACGCACAAAACAGGTGATAAGCAGGATCCCGCCGACGCCGAACCCCAGCACCCACAGGCTCATCCTAAACAGGATGCTGTTGACAAATTTAATTTTTTTCTGGTACATACTTATACCCCACACCAAAAACAGTAATAATTGACTCTCCTGCATGAAGCTTCTTTCTAAGTCTCTGGATATGCATATCCACCGTCCGGGTATCCCCGGCAAAATCATAGCCCCATATCTCCTCCAGAAGGCGGTTTCTGGTAAACACGAAGCGTGGATGAGTGACGAGCCACACGAGAAGGTCGAACTCCTTAGGCGTAAGCTCCACCAGCCGGCCGCACTGCACGACAGTACGCTCCTGCGTATTGATGACGGCGTCTCTGAACTTCCTGATGTGGGCTTCTTCCATCTCCCCCTGCCCAGCCTCTGATTTTTTAAATCTCCGCAATACAGCCTGCACCCGCATATTGACCTCCCTGAGGTCAAAGGGCTTCGTGATATAATCGTCCGCCCCGCAGGATAAGCCGTATACTTTGTCGTCGACCGTTCCTCTGGCTGTCAGCATAATCACCGGCATGCTGTATTTTTCCGTCAGAAGCTTAAGGATGTCCACCCCGCTTAGGTCAGGAAGCATCCAGTCCAATAAAATGAGCTGCGGGATGAACGCTTCCGTTATCCTTAAGCCCTCCGCCCCTGTATAGGCGCTTCTGACTTCAAAGCCTTCTTTTTTCAGGTCATACTCCAGAATATCCGCAATGGGCTTTTCATCTTCTATGACAAGTATCCTGATTTTCTCCGTATCCATTCCCACTATCCCCTTGCCCTGTATGTTCTTTTTCTATTATAATCAATATTCCCCTGAGATTCAAAAAAAATCTTATACCAGAGCAAAAATACATACACCGTCCAGATCTTCCGGCTGTTATCCGCCCTGTCTGCTCTGTGTTCATCCAGAAGCTCCACCAGATAATCCGTACAGAAAAAGGTCTGGGCCGATTCCCCGGTAAATGCTTCCTTCACCCTCTCATACCACCCATCCTCTTTAAGCCAGTTGCGTATCGGCACCGGGAATCCCAGTTTCTTTTTGGCGGAGGCAGGCTTTGGAAGGTAGAAGGCGGCAGCCCTGCGCAGGATGTATTTCGTCGTGTGGCCGCCAAGCTTCATCCTGCACGGGAGCTTCCTCGCCATCTGAAACACATCCCAGTCTAAGAACGGAACCCGAAGCTCCAGCGAATGTGCCATGCTCATCCTGTCCGCTTTCTGGAGGATATCTCCCGGCAGCCAGTACCTCAGGTCCACAGACTGCATTTGCTCTGAGGCAGAAAGATGCCCCACCTCATCGTATGTATCCGAAAGAAGCTCCTTTGCTGTTCGCGTCACCTCCCCCTTTAGCAGCCGTACCTTTTCCTCTTCGCGGAATATGCAGGCATTCCCGATGTACCGCTCTCTGACAGGAAGCGCCGCCCGCATAAGATATCCCCTTCCTTTCATCTGCTTGGGCAGATGCCTGGCCTGCTTTGCCACCCAGCATCTAAGGCTCCTCGGGAGCCAGTCTATGAATCTTAGCATTTCCGGCTCACGGTAGATATTGTACCCGCCGAAGATCTCGTCCGATCCTTCCCCCGACAGCACCACCTTCACCTCCTTGGACGCCTCCTTCGCGAGAAAATAAAGCGCCACCGCAGATGCGTCTCCCGACGGTTCGTCCAGATAGTATAAAACTTCCGGAACCGCCTGTTCAAACTCCTCCTTTCCAATGAATTTACAACTGTTTTCCAGGTGAAGCGTATCCGCCAGCTTCCTGGCATCCCCGGTCTCATCGTACAACGCACCCTCGTCAGAAAATCCCACGGTAAAAGTCTTGACGCACCCGGCTATGGCCGCGATCAGCCCGGAGTCCACCCCGCCGGACAGAAAGCTTCCCACCTCCACATCGCTGACCAGATGCCTTCTCACCGACAGCCTCATCATATCCTCCACATCCTTGATCATCTTCCGGCAGCTCTCTTGCCCGTCTGGCTTTAATGACGGCTTAAAATACCGTACGATCTGCAGCATATGGTCCTTATAGGTAAGATAATGTCCCGGCAGAAGCTGATAGATCCCTTTAAAAAATGTCTCCGGCAGCACCGAATACTGGAATGAAAGATACTGCTCAAGTGCCTCTTCATTCATCCTCCGCTCATATCCCGGATACGCAAGTATACTCTTAATCTCCGAGGCAAACACAAGGGTGCCTCCGATCACCGCATAATAGAAAGGCTTGATCCCGAAAAAATCCCGGGCCGCGAACAGCTCACCCTTCTGCTCATCCCAGACAGCGAAACTGAACATCCCCCTGAGCCTGCCAAGCAGCTCTTGACCAAATTCCTCATATCCATGAAGAAGGATCTCCGAGTCGGATGTCGTCCTGAACCTATGGCCCTTTTGCACAAGAAGATCTTTCAGTATCCAGTAGTTATAGATCTCTCCGTTAAAAACAAGCACCTTGCTTCCGTCCTCGTTGAACATGGGCTGCATCCCTGTATCCAGGTCTATGATGCTGAGCCGCTGAAAGCCCAGCGCCGCCTTCCTTGCAATATAGCTTTCGCTGCCGTCTGGCCCGCGGTGCTCGATGGCTTTCATCATCCCTTTAAGCACCTGCTCCTTTTCCTCAGTCTTTCCAATAATCCCGCATATTCCACACATACTCAATCTCTCCTCTTTCGTTGGCTTCCCTGTTGTATGTTGGTATTTTATCGGGTACAAATCTCTAAAGTTCAATGAAAATGTATCAAAAATGTAAAAACAAAAAAATACCGGCGCTGTCTTTCTTACAGTGCTGGTATTTTTCCAGTTTATCTTTCTGCTTATCCGCTACTTCTTTTTAATCTTAATCTTTATCGTTGCCCTTTTCCCGCTTCCGTCTTTTGCAACGGCCGTAATCTTGACTGTCCCTGCTTTTTTTGCCGTCACCTTCCCCTGCGCATTGACCGTCGCGATTTTTTTGTTGGAGGATTTCCACTTTGCCTTCCGGTTGGACGCTTTCGCAGGGGATACCGTCACCTTCAGTGTCTGGGTCTTCTTTGACTTCAGGTTCATCGTCTTAGTCTTAGCGGTGATTTTTATCTTCGTAACTTTGACGGTCTGTTTTACTGCTGTTCTGTCACTGTCCGTCAGTCCTAGTACATCCCGTCCAAGCAGCGTTTTCGTCTCGGAGCTGTAGGTATAGATGATCGAACGGTTTCTTGAATTTAAAAATGTATAGCTGCTGTCTATTGTCCCGCTCTTTGGAACAGCAAGGAATAGGGATCCGTCTGAACCGATGCTGCCTGAGTCACTGTTTGTCACATCAACCAGATAATTTGTTCCGTTAAGCGAGACAATATTCCACATATGGTCCCCGGAATTGGTTCCGTCGCTCATGGTCCCTGTGACAGAATAACACACAACATTGCCGTTAAAACCCGACAGGTCGCACAGATACTGAAATGCCTTGGCATAGCCTTCACACACTACATTGGTACTGGGGTTGCCGTCAAATACCCAGATCAGCTGCCACGGATTCCCGTAATCTACATTCCCGGAAAGCACGCCGGTATTGTAGGAGACGAGAGCGCAGATCTCCTGGCAGTAGCTTCTCAGCTTCTCCTGGTCGGACTCTGCTGCGTGCTTTGCTACGATGGCCTTCGCGCTCGATACAGCATTTTTTGCGGCGCTTATCTTTGAAGGATCTGCAGTATATGCGCTGCTCCCCCGGTACTCCTTTGCAACAGTCATCGAAAAGGTCACGGATTGAACTGTAGTGCCGTAGCCGCTGACACTTACCGGTATTGATTTTTTGTCAAACCAATACAGGTCATAGGGACAATCCATGAGCAGATAGGAAATAACCTTTTTCACAGAAGCATTCCAGGTCTGCTGGCTGATGCTCAAGCCATTTACCCTGATGATCGAAGAGGTTCTGACGCCGCCTGCGATCTTTTCCACGGAATCCCGAAGCTCCTGGTAAAGCTTTTTTTCATTGGCATCCGTCAGCTTAACTTGGCCTGCTGATCCGTATGCAGAGATTCCTGTATCCGTACCCACATCAAACAGCCGGTCCATGTAAGCCGCCAGCAGTTCATCCTTGTCTGGAAGTCCATCTAAGATAAATACCTTCTCTTCTTCCAGCACTTTTTCGTCGCCAGTAGTTTCATCTGCAGCAGCCGGCTCCTTTGTGCTGATGCCTTCTTCTGATGTAGATGTTTCTGCCGAAACAGCTTCTATTGCATCAGCATTTTCTTCCGCCTGCGCCGGAAACGACGCAAGACCTCCTGCGGCCAGAACTGCCGCCAACATGTATGCAATCACTTTTTTCCATCCATATCTCCAATTTTCCATAACTGCACCTATCACTTTCTGAATAATTTTTACCTGATGATATTATACTATAAATTTGGACAAAATGGGGGATTTTCACATAAAATACATGATTTTTATTAAGTAGGAAAATATTATTCACAGCACTTAAATAAATGCAACTGTTAATCCCTTTTTTCTGGGACATCCGTTCCTTTTCTCCCTTACTTATGGTATGGCTCCCCGTTGATGATCCGGAAGCTCCGGTAGATCTGCTCTAGGAGGATCACCCGCATCAGTTGATGGGGGAATGTCATCTTCGAAAAGCTCAGCGCGAAATTCGCCCTCCTGCGAACCTCCTCCCCCAGACCGATCGATCCGCCGATAATAAAGATAATGTGACTCTTTCCCTGGATGCCCAGATTCTCCAACCTTTCCGCCATCTTTTCAGAAGAAAGCTGGAGGCCGTCAATCTCCAGCGTGATGATATAGGCATCCTCGCGCACATGCTTCAAAATCCGCTCCCCCTCCTTCACACGGACAGCCTTCCAGGCAGCACTTCCGGCGTTATCAGGGGTTTTCTCATCCGCTACCTCCACAAGCTCAAGACGGCAGTATTTGCCAAGCCTCTTCGCGTATTCGGCGATGGCGTCCTTCAGGTACTTCTCTTTTAACTTACCTACACTGATAACTGTAATCTTCACCACTGTTTCCTTCCTGAATTCTTTTTTCGTTAGATTTTATATTTTTCTCTTTTATTCATTATACTACTTTCTCAGTCAGAAAAACAGTAACAATGAATGTGTCAGTACACTAGGAAATTCTGAAAATACTTGCTATAATACGATTATCAAATAAAAGCGGACAGGAGTGATTATGATGAACAAGAGTAAAATTACATATCGGAATCCAAAGACAGAAGAAGCTGAAAAAATCGTCGCATTTTATCATCAGGTAGGCGGGGAAACACCTTTCCTGAGCTTTGTAAAGGACGAATACCCGTTAAGCGCCAAAGAAGAGGAAGAATATATCAGAGGGCTGGAGGGCAACGCCAACAATATGATGCTCCTGGCGCTGGACGGCGATGAGATCGTCGGGCTTACGACGATTACATCCACGCACAAGGTAAAGTCCCGCCATGAAGGAGAGCTTGGCATTGTTGTCGCAAAAAAATATCACGGACAGGGAATCGGGACAAGGCTGATCCAATCGGCCATTAACTGGTGCAGAGGAAACGGCGTAACAAAGCGCATTCATCTGGATGTGAGTGCAGACAACCTGACTGCCATATCCATATATTTAAAATTCGGCTTTGTCATGGAAGGCTGCCTCAAAAACCAGACGCTGATCGACGGAAAATATTATGACACCTACGTCATGGGAATGATGTTAGACTGACCGGCATACGAAGGAGAACAGATAAGGAGACAGCTATGAAACGTATCTTAACCATCATCCTCGGAAACCTTCTGATCACCGGGGCCTATGCATTCATCACCGTACCCGGCAAGATCATCAACGGTGGTGTCACCAGCTTTTCCATGGTCCTTGGGCAGGTCTGTCGGATTGACCTTTCCCTGTTCGTCAACCTGCTGACCCTTTTTTTGCTCCTTTTATGCCTGATCTTCCTGGGAAAAGATTTTTTTATGGGCAGTGTGTTAAGCTGCGCCTGCTATCTTACCATGTTTACCTTTTTTCACAGCCTTAATCTGTCCCTCGCCCTGCCCCGTCCCTTCTGCGTCCTGTCGGCAGGATTCCTTGTGGGGACCGGCTATTATCTATGCATCCGTGCGAAATCCACGGCCATAAGCTTTGACATCATCGCGCTGATTCTGAACAAAAAGAACCCTGACATTAACATCGCCTGTACCATGGGTCTGATCAATCTTGTGGTTCTTCTGACCGGATTTGCCGTATTCGGCATGCTCTCTGTACTGTATGGGATCATCTTCACGGCAGTTCAGACGGTGACTTTGAATGTCCTTCAAAAATGTTGTCCCGGTCAGAAAGCTTCAAAAGACGTAACCTAAGCCCCCCCCTTCTTTCGGACATCGGCCACCTAATCACTGATTCACAAAAAAAGTGCTGCGAAACCTTTGCCGCAGCACTTTTTCCTGTTCTATCCTTACGGTTCACTCCGTGACAGTCATATGCCCACATGCCTGTCCAATAACAGTTCTTTTTCCTTTTATCCGAGACGCTTATTTCTCAGACAGCAACTCGTGGATTCCCTTCGCTCCCGCTTTTCCTGCGCCCATGGCCAGAATAACCGTAGCCGCTCCCGTAACGGCGTCACCGCCTGCGAATACTGCCGCCTTGGAGGTCTGCCCGTTCTCCTCCTCTGCTACGATACATTTTCTGCGGTTAGTCTCAAGACCCTTTGTGGTCGATGCGATCAGCGGATTCGGTGAGGTTCCGAGAGACATGATCACAGTGTCAAGCTCGATCTCGTACTCAGAGCCGGGAATCTCAACCGGGCGTCTTCTTCCGGATGCGTCCGGCTCCCCAAGCTCCATCTTGATCACGGTCATGCCCTTCACCCAGCCGTTCTCATCTACATGAATCTCCTTCGGGTTGGTCAGAAGGTCAAAGATCACGCCTTCCTCTTTCGCATGGTGAACCTCTTCCACTCTGGCCGGGAGTTCAGCCTCGCTTCTGCGGTATACGATATGGACTTCAGCGCCAAGGCGCAGAGCCGTTCTCGCAGCATCCATGGCAACATTGCCGCCGCCTACGACCGCAACCTTCTTTCCGGCGGCGATCGGTGTATCGTAATTGTCGTCAAAGGCTTTCATCAGGTTGCTTCTGGTCAGGTACTCATTGGCAGAGAACACGCCGTTGGCCGTCTCTCCCGGGATGCCCATGAACATGGGAAGTCCGGCGCCGGAGCCGATAAATACAGCCTCGAAGTCCTCCTCTTCCATCAACTGGTCGATGGTGGTGGACTTTCCGATGACAACGTTCGTCTCAAACTTAACGCCCAGCTCTTTTACCTTCTCAATCTCCTTCTTTACCACCTTCTCTTTCGGCAGACGGAATTCCGGGATTCCGTAAACCAGTACGCCGCCAAGCTCATGAAGCGCCTCGAATACAGTCACCTCATAGCCAAGTTTTGCAAGGTCGCCGGCACAGGTAAGGCCGGACGGGCCGGAGCCGATGACCGCCACCTTGTGGCCGTTGGTCTTATCCGCCTTTGCCGGCTTGATATCATGCTCTAATGCATAATCCGCAACGAACCGCTCCAATTTTCCGATGGAAACCGGGTCGCCCTTGATGCCGCGGATACATTTGCACTCGCACTGGGACTCCTGGGGACAGACGCGGCCGCAGATCGCCGGCAGTGCGGAAGACTCGCCGATCACCTTATAGGCTTCCTCGATATTGCCCTCCTTCACCTGGGCGATAAAGCCCGGAATATTGATGGCAACCGGACAGCCGGTGATACATTTTGCATTCTTACAGTTAATGCAGCGCGCAGCCTCTTCCATAGCCTCTTCTTTATTGTAGCCGTAGCAAACCTCCTCGAAGTTTGCCGCTCTTTCCTTAGCGTCCTGCTCTCTGACAGGCACTCTCTTTAATACATCAGCCATTAGTTTTCACCTCCGCAATTGCCGCAGCCACCGTGATGGGTGTCGCCTTCCTGTACTTTAAGCATCGCACGACCCTCCTGGGTCTTGTACATCTGCTGTCTCTTCATCGCATTGTCAAAGTCGACCAGATGCCCGTCAAACTCAGGGCCGTCCACGCACGCAAACTTCACCTCGCCGCCTACGATCACACGGCAGGCGCCGCACATCCCCGTCCCGTCAACCATGATCGGATTCATGCTGACAATAGTGGGAATGTCATGCTTTTTCGTAGTCAGGCAGGTAAACTTCATCATGATCATAGGGCCGATCGCTACGCAGACGTCATACTTGTTGCCCTTTTCTACCAGCTCGTCAACCATAGTGGTGACCATGCCTGCATGCCCGTATGTACCGTCGTCCGTACACGGATAATAATTCCCGGCAACCGCCTCCATCTCCTTTTCGAGGATGAGCAGGTCTTTGGTCTTGGAGCCGACGATGACATCCACGTCGATGCCGTGCTCTTTAAGCCACTTCACCTGCGGATAGACCGGCGCCGCCCCAACGCCGCCGGCTACGAAGAGGAATTTCTTCTTCTTTAACTCTTCCACATCCTCCTCCACGAATTCAGACGGACGGCCAAGAGGACCGGTGAAGTCGCGGAATGCGTCTCCCGCTTTGAGGTTTGTCATCTTCGTGGTGGACGCGCCTACCGGCTGGAACACAATGGTGACAATTCCCGCCTCTCTGTCGTAGTCACAGATCGTAAGAGGAATCCTCTCACCCTTCTCATCCATCTTCACGATGACAAACTGCCCCGGTTCACAGTGCTTTGCCACACGGGGAGCCTCAACGTCCATAAGATAAATGTTAGCAGCCAGCTTTTCTGCTTTTAATATCTTGTACATTTTATTTCCTCCTAATAATTTATGCTAAAGTATATTCTAATGTATTTGCTAAAAAATATCAAGTAATTGAGGGATACGTTATTAAAATATCACAGGTGATATAAAATTATCAGATCATACGCCTTTACGGGGACGAGACCTAGACACATTCATTTTTGAACTAACTGTGCTTCCTATATCGTCATTCTGCAAGGCGGCGGAATGAAGCGATGTGCGTAGATGGGGAATGTTAATGATGATCCAATAGGTGAAATCTTTGAAAATAGGATGTGTAAATCCTCCAGCATGATCGCGATAGTCTTTGTATATTAACCGGCTTTTTTCCACCCAGAATGCCAAAAGCCAGTAAAGGCTGAAATCCTCGCCTTGACGGGCTTCTGGCATTTTGAGCCGTCATGTTGTGAAAATCTTAAAAATCAACTTCTGTTCCGTAATATGTACAATTAAACAGCTTCTCCATAGCCGCCGGATCTATCTTTCTCGGGTTGGAGCCTGTACATGCGTCGCCTACCGCGCGCTCTGCGATGCCTGCGATCTTCTCCTTGAACTCATCCTCATTGATGCCGAATTCTTTCAAAGTCTTCGGAATATTGAGCTTTACGTTGAAATCGTCGATCTTCGCGCAAAGACTGTTGATGAGCGCTTTCTCGGAGGTCCCTTCAAGTCCCATCCTGCGCGCGATCTCTGCATAGCGCTTCGCCGCAACCGGATCATTTGCGTTGTATTTGATGACGTATGGCAGATAGATGGCATTTGCACAGCCGTGAGGGATGTGCCCGGTAGAGAATGCCGCTCCTGTCTTGTGGGCCATGGAGTGGACAATGCCAAGCAGCGCATTGGAAAATGCCATGCCTGCCAGACACTGTGCGTAGTGCATCTGCTCTCTCGCCGCCATGTCGCAGTTGTAGGATGCCGGCAGATAATCGAGTACCATCTCAATAGCCTGAAGGGCCAGCGGATCCGTGAACGCACAGTTTAAGGTAGAAACATAAGCCTCGATCGCATGGGTCAGCGCGTCCATGCCGGTGTAGGCAACCTGTTTTACCGGAAGGCCCATAACAAGATCAGGGTCAACAATGGCGACATCAGGTGTGATGTTGAAGTCAGCCAGAGGATACTTCACGCCCGTCTGATAGTTGGTGATCACGGAGAATGCGGTAACCTCCGTAGCTGTTCCGGATGTGGACGGAATCGCACAGAACTTAGCCTTCTGGCGCAGCTCCGGGAAATTAAACGGAATGCACAGATCCTCGAAGGTGGTCTCCGGATACTCGTAGAACGCCCACATCGCTTTTGCCGCGTCAATGGGTGAGCCGCCGCCCATGGAAACGATCCAGTCCGGCTCAAACTTACGCATGGCCTCAGCGCCCTTCATTACCGTCTCCACCGACGGATCCGGCTCAACGCCCTCAAAAAGCTCAACTTCCATTCCGGCCTCTTTTAAGTAACCGGCTGCCCTGTCGAGAAAGCCCTGTCGCTTCATGGAACCGCCGCCCACGACAAGGATCGCTTTCCTTCCCTTTAAGTTCTTAAGCTCCTCCAAACAGCCTTTTCCGTGATAAATGTCCCTTGGTAAAGTAAATCTTGCCATAGTCTTGTTCTCCTTTTCTTATTTTTGTTAATTATTTATCAAAATTATACATCCGTTAAATAATTAACGCAACAGATTACACAAAAATAATTGTATTTATTTGGAAACAATGCAGTTACCGCTTTTTCCGGCGCTTTGCTAAGGACAGATAGAGCAAAAGCCAGACTGCACAATGAACGGCAAGGATAACCATGTCTTTGCCTGCGCCTGATTCGCTTCCGTCTGCCAGAACCATGATCCCCTCAAAGGCAGCGCTGGACGGGACGAGACAACAGATCAGCGTAAGGACTTTGTTCCCCTCCGCCGCCAGATAATTCAGCAGAGGAACCGCCATAAACACAATCATCACAATTTTGATATAGACCACCCCTTCCATCAGCCCATCCGACAGGCGTCCCACAAACAAGCCGGCCAGAGACGCTGCAAAGGCGGACAAAAGGATCAGCGCCAGCATGGCCGCCGCCCGGGCCGGTGGAAGCCTGAAACAGACCGCCGCTGTCACAACCGTGGACAGACATCCGAATACGAAGCCGATAAATATTTTCTGCAGGAGATATTCTTTGGCGGACATCGGCAGGATTTCATTGATAAATGCAATCCCGTCCTCCTTTTCGGAGATGATGTTCATGGCAGTAAAGGTACAGCCCATGAACATGGCTGCCACCAGCGTCATTGCAGGAAAAATGTGCTGATATCCCGCCAGTATATCCGGCCGCTCCAGGATCTGCACATCCGCCTGCGCCGCCTTTTTACGATGCCTATAAAGCGCCGGGAGCGTCTGCGCCGTCTGTTGCCATACTGCTAATTCATCGCCGGATAACATAGTCTTGATTCCTTTTTTATCCATTTCCACGCCGATCAGATTGGTCGAAGGATCGTTAACCGCCAGGATTAGTTCCTCCCTTGTCTGACAGACCATAACAGAGCCGTACCGCTCAAGCCACCTTTCTGTCTCCGAAGTGACATCGCCAGCGATCACGCCAAACTGAAGCTCCCCCAGAGAAGAAAGGTCTATGGAACCAGCTGCATTCATCAGGATAGCGACCATCACTGGCAGAAGGAATGACATGATACAAAACTTATCTTTCCGGACACTTTTTAACTGATAAACCAATCCTTTCATTTTCAGCCCTCCCTTCCCATTTCCCTGCTAAAGGCCGCGAATACGATGCCAAAGAGCAGGATGATTACACACGCCGCGCGCACAAAATAGACCGGGCTCGTAACAGCCGTACCGAAAAATGCGTTTTTCAGACCCATATATACCTGATAAAAGGGATAGTAACGGGCCCACGCCATTTTGACCGGAGTGTTGGCCGTCAGAAAAACCGGAGCTGTCGCAAAGAACGCAATCACCAGATAAGCCAGGGAAAATTGCTTAAAGTCCCTTAACACCATCGCGCAGCCAAAGCCCGTAAGAGCCATGGCCAAAGACAGGATGGCCGTCTGCACCAGCACAGCGGGCAGGAAGCTTCCCATTCCTGCTGCCCCCACATTGAGCACCGTCAGCAGAACCGCAAACACCAGGTCAGTCAGCAGAAAAAGAAAGACCTTCGAAAAGATAAACAGACTCCTGTGAAGCGGCATAACGGCATGGATGCGGATCACTCCCATCTGCTTTTCTTTGAACAGGACGGAAGCAATTCCCAGAAAGCCTACGGCAACAATCTCAATGAACAGCAGTTCACAGGTTATTTCTTTCCGTTTCTTCATCTCCGGGGTGTTGCCGCCTACGGTTTCCGGCGTATATGAACTGCCGGAATAAAGCAAAGACAGTGCGTAATCCGCTCTGTGGCGGTCAACCTTTTCAGATCCCGCATAGAGTACGACGTCCGGCCTGCCATCGCCGGCATCGATCCCCACGCCGTTTGCGTCTTTTTCAAGCATGGCATCCATTTCTTCCAGGGATGCCGTCGGATGGACGAGCAGGGAAGCCTGGGCCTGCGTTCCTGCCGGGTCGTAGAGATATACATTGTAGATGTCCATATCCATGAACTTCAGATAACCGAAATGAATGAATAACGTATAAATCAGAAGGGATCCCAGCGCCACAAAAAAGAATTTCCCCGACGCCATCATCCGGCAATCTTTTTTGAACAGGGTATAAAGACTTTTTTTCATGAAGACAGCCCCCTTCCTGTGTATTGGATGAATATATCCTCCAAAGTCGGCTCTTGGGAGTGAATGCTGATCAGCTCGTCGCAGGCAAATGGAATACTTTGCTTCAGCTTCGAAGCCGTGACCGTCTTCTCCTTCCGCCTGCCCTGGTCCAGGTATTCAATGACTATGCGACGACCGCTGTTTTGCGCTTTCAGATTCCCCGGCGTATCGAGGGCGGCGATGTTCCCCCCTGCCATAAATGCTACTCTGTCGCAGAGCAGATCAGCGTCCTGCATATTGTGGGTTGTTAAAAATACGGTTGTCCCTTTCTTCCGCTCATTCTCTATGATCCTGCGGAAAAGAACGGCTCCGGCAGGATCAAGTCCGCTGGTCGGCTCATCCAGGAACAATAGCTTAGGATTGCTGATCAGCGCCCTCGCCATGCTGACCCGCTGGCGCATCCCCTTAGAATAAGAGGACACCGGCTTTCTTAAGAAGTCCCGCTTAAATTCCAGCTCGTCAAGCAGCTCCTCTGCATCCCGCAGCTGTTCCCGCGGGTAGAACGAAGAAAAATAACGCAGATTATCAAGGGCGCTTAAATTGGCATACAGATAGGGAAATTCGAACAGAACGCCGATCTTCTGAAAAAAATCCCGCGTGCGCGCTTCTTTTACCTCTTTCCCGAACAGGGACACCATACCGCCATAGCCATCAAGGATACCGGTCAGGATCTTTTGTGTCGTAGACTTCCCGGAACCGTTGGGCCCTAAAAATCCAAAGATCTCTCCGTCCTCTACCGAAAAGCTCAAGCCGTGCAACGCCTGTTTGTCCTTCCCATAGGAAAAGGTCAGATCCTTTACCCCGATCATTCTTCATCCCCCCATTTCCCCCGCTTTCTCTTTTTCTTTTCCCGCGCCTGTCTGCCCCACCACTTCAAAAGCTTTACCTTAAATGGGACAGCGATTGCTAACACTGCCAGGGTCACAGGCCACCAGTACCATTCCAAACCGAATAACATAACTACTACCTCCTTATTCCAAGGGATTTCCCTTTTGATAAGATAAACATAAAAAAGTGCGTTGAAGTCCAGGTGAAATCGATGTGAAACCCGTGTGAAATCTTTTTGCTGCTTCTTTTGTATGCTGCGGCAAAAGAAAAAGCTCCGGTTTCTTTTCAGAAGCCAAAGCTGTTCCGTGAATATGGATATTCATTTTACCGCAGGAATAGAAAAATAGAACGTCACGCCGTCCTGCCGGTTTGCAGCGCCGTATCTTAAGTGCTGCATAGAAAGGATCTGTGCGACAATCGCAAGGCCCAGTCCTGAACCGCCGTATGTTGAATTCTGGCCGCGGTAAAATTTCCCCCAGATTTTTGAGAGGTGTTCCCGGGAGATGGGTGAACCCTGATTATAGATCGAAAAATCCAGCATGCCGTCACGCTCTCTTAAAGCCAGCTTCAAGACACCGCCAGGCCGGACATTTCTCTTTGCGTTGACGATCAGGTTATTCAGCACCTGCTCCATCCGGCCCTTGTCGGCCTCCACATAGACAGACGCTTCCGGCAGTTCATACTGCAGTTCAAAATCAGCGTCCGGCGTATCGACCAGCAGTCTCCCGGCAGCAATTTCCAGTAATTCAACAAAGTCAAAACGTTCCGGGACAAGCTTCGCGGCTCCGCTTTCCAGCGCAGACAGATCAAGCAAAATGGTGATCAGGCTGCTCAGGCGCTCCGTTTCCGCCAGAATAACCTGTTCATAATCCTGCCTTTTCGCTTCGTCTGTTTCATCCTGCAGCCCTTCCGCGTAAGCCCGGATCACTGTAAGCGGAGTTTTCATCTCATGAGAAAGGTTATCCACCAGCTCTTTGCGCTCGGCCAGCAGGCGCTTCTTTTGCTCCACATCCTGCTCCAGCTTCCGGTTCATGTCCTCCAGCTTTGAAAATGCCTCCTGCAGACGTTCGGCCATCACGTTCAGACTGTGGGAAAGCTCCCCGAATTCATCGCGGCCCGTCACCCCGCAGGGCCTGGAGAAATCCAGACCTGCCATGCTCCGGGCGGCGCCGTTAAGCTCGGACACCGGCTTTGTAATAAACCGGGCCATCCATAAGTCCGTCACGCAGATCTGGAGAGCGACAAAGATAAGCCAGACCAATAGGGATGCATCTTCATCAAGAGGCAGTCTGGAAGAAAACACATAAGATACCATCAGGATAACACCCATCATCTTAGAGGCAAGCAATATCTTCTTGCGGAGAGTAAAAACATTCATATGATCGCTTATTTTCATACGGATACCTCGAATTTGTAGCCGGACCGAATAAGCGTGACAATGTGTCTGCCTTCGTCGCCCAATTTGCGGCGTAGGGTTTTGATGTGTGTGTCTACCGTTCTGGTCGTTCCCTCGAAGTCGTAGCCCCATATCCGGTTAAGCAATTGTTCCCGGCTGAAGATCTGGCCTGGATTTGACAGAAAAAAATGGAGCAGTTCATACTCCTTGTAGGTCAGGGCAATCTCCCTGCCGTCCAGAAAGACCTTATGCGAGGCGGGAATGACCGAGATCTTCCCGGCGTTCACGGTTTCTGCCGGGAGGAGGGAGGAACGGCGCAATAAGGCGTTTGCTTTTGCCAGCAGCACCTTCGGGCTAAAGGGCTTTGTCATGTAATCGTCCGCACCCAGATCATAGCCTTTCAACTTATCTTCCTCGCTGCCTTTGGCGGTCAGCATGATGATCGGAAGGCTGCTCGTCTCCCTTGCTATCTTGCAGACGGAAAATCCGTCAAGATGGGGCATCATAATGTCCAGGATCAGCAGATCCATGGGATTGCTTTTCAGCACCAGCAGCGCATCCATGCCGTCATCCGCCGTAAAGCAGGTATGCCCACCGCGCCGCAGATATTCTGCAATAATTTCCTGCATGTTCTTTTCGTCCTCGACAATGAGAATCTTCGCCATGGCGCGGCTGCTCCTTTCTTTGTGTGCTGTTATTGCTACTCCCTTACGTAATTTCTTGTTGTAATTCCGCTTACCCGGCCGCTTTTTGTCACAAGAATAGCTTTAAAAAGTGTCTCTCCCTTGGGCATCTTCACTGCTTTTTTATAGGGTGTAGACGCCGTAGTCGGGTCGGTGCCGTCCATTGTATAATAGGCCGTGTACCCTTCGGGTATCTTGATCTTAATCGACTGGGCTGAGGTGTACTGTCCGGTTGACGGTGAGACTGCCGGCGCATCCTCGATGGGAAGCTCGATGACAAATTCTTTCTCCGATGTCTGGCTCGGCACGCCTTCCTTATTGACAACAATCGCTTTAATCGTGTTCGTGCCTTCTCCCAGCTGAATCGGCTCTTCAAATACCTGGCTTGCCGTATCCGGCATGGAGCCGTCGGTAGTATAGCGGATCTCTCCCTCCTTGGAAGTGAGGGTAAGCTGCTGTACATCATCATAAGTCTCTTGCTCATCCAGGCTGAATTCCGGTTCACTGACAACATATGCGGAAAGATCCTCCGTTACGCTGTCTTTTGCATCTTTAAGAAGCTGCGGGATTCCCATGGGCTGCTTGGTGTCAAGGTAAAACTCAAAAGCCGCCTCATAGACCGCCGCGTTCTCCGGCTGCTCCCCGATCACCTCTAAAAACAGGTTCTCAGCGGCATTCACATCATTTTGTCCGATATACACTTTGGAAAGACCTGCGTATGCTTCTGCTTTTTTTTCATCCTTCTCCACTGCCATCTGGAAATAATTCTCCGCCTTTGTATATTCTCCGCTTCTCAGCGCCCGGTTTCCCAGATACACTGTACCGGCATAGGAGGTAAGATACAGGGCCGCCGCCGTGCCGGCAGCAAGCACCAGCATGGAAAACAGAACAAGGAGAACTTTTTTCCTTTTCTTCTTTTTCAGCGCCCGACGCCGTTCAGCCTGCCGCCGCTGTGCTTCTATCTCATCCGGGAACATGGCCGCTGTGCTGCCCCGGTACCTCCTGCCTCTTCCGTCTGTAATATAACCCGTACGGCCTCCGCGCATGGCTGCCGTACGGCTGTCATTCATATAACCAGTCCGGCCGGAATTTCCCCGCATGGCTGCCGTACGGCTGTCATTCATATAACCGGTCCGGCCGGAATTTCCCCGCATGGCTGCCGTACGGCCGTCATTGATGTAACCGGTCCGGCTGGAATTTCCCCGCATGGCTGCCGTACGGCCGTCATCAACATAGCCGGTCCGGCCAGAATTGACATAGCCAGTCCGGCCGGAACTGCCGTACATAGCCGCTGTGCGGGCGTCTCCTGCCATTCGTCCGGAATCAGAACGAAGCGCTGAAGTACGTCCGGAATCTGCATATTCTGCATTTGCACGGCTGCGCACACCGCCCCGGGATGATCTGCCGGAATTTTTCAGCGCGTCCCTTACCTGCTCGGCCAGCATATCCTCCAGGGGATTGTAATCTGGGACAATCTGTACTTCTCCGCCGCATTCCTTACAGTACATGACACCTCCGGGAATCTCTGCACCGCAGTATCTGCATCTCATCTTATGCCCAACCTCCTACCTTTTGGCTGCCTCCACGCAATTAGCTAACAGCATAGCAATCGTCATCGGTCCTACTCCGCCCGGGACAGGCGTAATTGCTGCCGCTTTTTTTTGAACTTCCTCAAAGTCTACGTCGCCGCACATCTTCCGGCCCGCCGTCCGGTGGATGCCCACATCGATGACAACTGCGCCTTCCTTCACATAGTCGGCGGTGATGAACTTTGGTTTTCCCACAGCCGCCACAAGAATATCCGCCCGGGACGTTACCTGCTGTAAATTCTCAGTCTTTGAATGGGCGACAGTCACCGTTGCGTTTTCCCGGAGAAGTAGGAGAGCCATAGGCTTTCCTACGATGTTGCTTCTTCCGACGACCACGCACTCCTTCCCTTCGATAGAGAACCCAGAACGCCGGATCAGTTGGATGATCCCGGCAGGAGTACAGGGAAGGAAGCCCTCCTTTCCCACCAGAAGCCGCCCTGCGCTCTCCGTGTGGAAACCGTCCACATCTTTGTCCGGGCTGATGGCCGTAATCACTGCCTCCTCGTCGATATGCTCCGGGAGTGGAAGCTGTACTAAGATCCCGTTTATCTTTTCCTCCTGGTTAAGCCGTCCGATCAGGGCAAGCAGATCCTCCTGGGAAGTATCCGCCGGCAGCTCATAGCTCACCGACTCGATCCCCACGTATTCACACGCTTTTTTCTTATTATTCACATAGATGGCGGAGGCCGTATCTTCCCCCACCAGAATAACGGCCAGGCCTACGGTCACCCCGCTGCCTTTCAGCCGCAAAACCTCCTCTTTCAGTTCATCCTTTATCTGAGCTGCAATTGCTTTTCCATCAATTCTCCGGGACATAACCCCATCTCCTTGCTGTTTAGAATAATCCTGTGATTGCCCCTTCCTGCGACACGTCGATCCCATTGGCCGCCGGCACCTTAGGAAGCCCCGGCATGGTCATGATAGCCCCGGTCAGGGCAACCACAAAGCCCGCTCCCGCGCTGACGTACACCTCGCGGATATGGATGTCAAAATCCTTCGGACGCCCCAGTTTTTTCGCGTCGTCCGACAGGGAATACTGGTTCTTTGCCATACATACAGGAAGATTGCCAAAGCCAAGCTCCGTGATCTTCGCAAGCTGCTTTTTCGCCGCCGGCTCAAATACTACGCCGTCCGCGCCGTAGATTTCCTTTGAGATCGTCTCGATCTTCTCCGCTAAAGAAACCTCATCACGATATAAGGTATGGAAATGGCTTTCCTTCGTCTCAAGAGTCTCAAGAACCTTCTCAGCCAGAGCAATTCCGCCCTCGCCGCCTTTCTCCCAAACCTCTGAAAGGGCAAATTCACATCCCCTCTCCTCGCAGAATCTGCGGATATAATCATTCTCCGCTTCCGTGTCCGTAAGGAAGGAGTTAAGTGTCACGACAACGGGTACATCATATTTCTGGATATTCTCAATGTGCTTTTCCAGATTCACGATGCCCTTCTTAAGAGCTTCTAAGTTCTCCGCAGAAAGCTCTGCCTTCGCAACCCCTCCATTATACTTCAGCGCGCGCACAGTTGCAACCAATACAACTGCATCCGGCTTAAACCCGGCCTTGCGGCACTTGATATCAAAAAACTTCTCGGCGCCTAAGTCCGCCCCGAAACCTGCTTCCGTAATGACGATATCGCTCATCTTAAGCGCCATCTTTGTTGCCCTCACGCTGTTGCAGCCATGAGCGATATTGGCAAAGGGACCGCCGTGCACCAGCGCCGGCGTATGCTCCAAGGTCTGGATCAGGTTCGGCTTGATGGCATCCTTAAGGAGCGCTGTCATAGCGCCTGTGGCATGGAGGTCGTCTGCCGTCACCGGCTCCCCGCTGAAACTATATGCCACAATGATACGTCCCAGACGCTTTTTCAGGTCATGGATATCATCCGCCAGACAGAGGATTGCCATAATCTCGGAGGCAACCGTGATGACAAAATGATCCTCCCGCACCATACCGTCCATCTTATTGCCAAGCCCGACTACGATATTGCGCAGATTCCTGTCGTTCATGTCAAGACAGCGTTTCCACACCACCTGTCTCGGGTCGATCCCAAGCTCATTGCCCTGCTGGATATGATTGTCCAAAAGGGCGGCCAGCAGGTTATTGGCAGAGGTGATGGCATGGAAATCCCCGGTAAAATGAAGGTTTAAGTCTTCCATGGGAACGACCTGCGCGTATCCGCCGCCTGCCGCCCCGCCCTTGATACCGAAGCACGGCCCAAGAGACGGCTCTCTCAATGCAATCACTGCCCTTTTATCCAGCTTAGCCATAGCCTGTCCAAGACCGACGGTTGTCGTCGTCTTCCCTTCCCCTGCAGGTGTCGGATTGATCGCCGTCACGAGCACCAGCTTTCCGTCGGGACGGTCTTTGACCTCCTCCCAAACCTCATCGGAAAGCTTCGCCTTATACTTTCCGTAAAATTCTAATTCTTCCTCTTTGATTCCTAATGTAGCGGCAACATCTTTAATATGCGCCATCTTTGCTTCCTGTGCAATCTGGATATCTGTCTTCATCGGTTTCCAATCCTTCCTTTCTCTGGGTGTTCATTGGTTACATCTGTTCCACGTACTGCTCGAATTCCTCCTGGGACATCAGCACCTTCCTGGGCTTCGTCCCCTCCTCTCCGCCGACTACGCCTGCTTCGCAAAGCTGATCCATGATACGGGCGGCACGGTTGAACCCGATCTTAAATGTACGCTGCAGCATCCCGATGGATGCCTTTTCCTTATCTATAATGAGGCGGCCCGCTTCTGCAAAATACGTGTCGCGGTCATTATCATCCCCGGCGGCGGCCATCATTCCCGGTTCACTTGTCGCCACCTGGTTGACCACCTCCTCGTCGTATTCCTCCACGGTATTGTTGCTGCGCAAAAACTCTACTACACTCTGCACTTCCTCGTCGGTAACGAAGGAGCCCTGCACTCTGGCCGGCTTCGGATAACCGGCAGGATAAAAGAGCATATCACCTTTTCCAAGCAGCTTTTCCGCGCCGTTCATGTCGATGATAGTCCTCGAATCCACACCTGATGATACGGCAAACGCGATCCTGGAAGGCATATTGGCCTTGATCAGTCCGGTGATGACGTTGACAGACGGCCTCTGGGTAGCTACCACAAGATGGATACCGGCAGCCCTGGCAAGCTGGGCCAGACGACAGATCGCTCCTTCCACATCGCCCGATGCCACCATCATCAGATCCGCCAGCTCGTCCACGATAATGACAAGCTGGGACATCGGCGCGCTCTTTTCGCCGTTGATGCATGGCTCAGACTTGATCTTTTCATTATACCCCTTCATATCCCGGACATTGTACTCGGCAAATGCGCGGTAGCGCCTGTCCATCTCCGCCACTGCCCAGTTAAGCGCCCCGGCCGCCTTCTTCGGGTCTGTGACAACCGGGATCATCAGATGGGGGATACCGTTATAGACACTAAGCTCCACCACCTTCGGGTCGATCATGATGAGCTTTACCTCATCTGGCGATGCCTTATAAAGAATACTCATAATCAGCGTATTGATGCAGACCGACTTACCGGAGCCTGTGGCTCCCGCGATCAGCACATGGGGCATCTTGGCGATATCCGTCACCACCGCCTTACCTGCAATATCCTTTCCCGCGGCAAAAGACAGCTTTGATGCGCTCTTTTTAAACTCTGCCGTCTCTAACAGTTCTCTTAGCATGACCGCTGTATTCTCCTTGTTGGGCACCTCGATACCGACGGCTGCCTTCCCCGGGATCGGCGCTTCGATACGGATATCCGCCGCTGCAAGATTCAGCTTAATATCATCGGCAAGCCCTACGATCTTACTCACCTTCACGCCCATCTCCGGCTGAAGCTCATAGCGGGTGACCGCCGGCCCGCAGCTTACATTCGTAACGGTGACATTCACGCCAAAATTTTTCAGCGTCTGCTGAAGCTTTATGGCCGTCTCTCTGAGGTTCGCGTCCGATTCTCCGCCGGACTTCTTCCCCTTTTTCAGCAGGGTGATAGGCGGGAGCTTGTATGCTTTCTGAGGCTTCGGCGCGCCTGACGGCACTGAAACGTCACTTTCCGGCGCGGCGCCCTGATCCTTCTTCGCCTCCTGTGCTTTCGTCTCCTTCACTGGCATATCCTCCCCGGACTCCTCAGGCCCCCAGGATCTTGGAGCGGACTCTGCGGCTTTAGGCGCGGCGCCCGGCGCAGTCTGCGGCCCGGCAAACTCCTCAAAAGGAATCTCAGCATCCGCAGCCGACTCGTTCCGCTGGATGGGGAACTCCGGCACGGCGGCTGCCTCCTCATCCTCCAGCACATCCACCGTCAATTCCCGGATATCCTTCTTTTTCTTTGCAAGAGCCGTATCGAAGGAGACACCCTCCACATGGCGGTCGCGGCGCTTCCTGCCTTTCACTCCAGCGGGCTTTTGTGCTTCTCTTCCTTCCTCGATATCCCGGCGGCGCTCCATAGCGGCTTTCCGACGGCGCTCCACGTCATCCTTCGCCCTGCCGTACGCCTTATTCCCCTGGTTCTTCACGCTCTTGAGGGCGGATTTCCCGGTGATGATCACCAGACAGATGATCATCAGTATGATGACGACTACATATGTACCGGCCACACCGATCGCCGGAGCCAGCATGCCTTCCATAAGCTCTCCTGTGCTTCCGCCGCTTCCGTTTACCAGCTCAAAGAAGGTACACAAAAGAACCATCTGCAGCGCGGCGGCAGACGCACGGATATATGCTTTATAATTGTCCTTGTTCGACACAAGGAACGCAACGATGCCAAACAGCATGAAAGGTACAAGATAGGTCACTGTCCCGAACAGATCCGCAAGAAAGCCGGAAACGACTTTCCCGACCTTGCCTCCCACGCCGAAAATACTCAGCAGGAGCAGGATACTGACTGCCAGGGTCATCCAGATTATGATCTCGTCCTTTATAAAGCTTTGTTCCGGCTTGTTTTTCGCTTTTGCCTGTCCCCTGCTCTTCTTTCTCCTTGACTTTGCAGCCATGTATCTTCCTCCCTGCTGCTTTCTATTGCTTATATCCCAATCATGTCTCCATGAATTACTGCAACTCAGAATACATCCAAAATCAGCCCTCCCCGGGCTGTTTGCCTGCTTTTTGGATTCCTGGGCCATGCACATCCATGCAGGGCACGGCGCGCATGACTTTGAAACCCCAGTACCACATTATAGCATTTTTAATATGGGCTGTCATTACAAATTTTTACTCTTTTTTGTCCGCTCCTCATCAATCATTTCATGCAGTTTTCCTAATGCGTCGCTCATCCCGCCTACCTCGTCGATCAGCCCTTCGCGTACGGCTTCCCGGCCTTCTAAGAGGGTTCCCACATCTTTCACAAGCTCCGTAGGATTTAACATAAGCTCTTCGATCCTCTGCTGCGTCATATGGGAATGACCCGCCAGAAATTTGGTGATCCGGTCCTGGGTCTTGATCATATTTCTTAAGCTCTGAGTCACCCCGATAAACATACCGTTAGAGCGCACCGGATGGACGATCATGGTCCCGCTTGGCACGATGAAGGAATATTTTGCCGACACGGCTAACGGCCCTCCGATCGAATGGCTGCCTCCTAATACCAAAGACACGGTAGGCTTGCTCAAAGACGCGATCATCTCCGCGATGGAAAGCCCCGCCTCCACATCGCCTCCCAGGGTATTGAGAAGGATCAAAAGCCCCTCGATCTCCTCGCTGTCTTCCACCTCTGCCAGCATGGGGAGAAGATGTTCATATTTGGTTGACTTGGCGTTGCCTGACACAGCCTCATGTCCCTCGATCTCACCGATGATCGTCAAAAGCTTGATCTTATGTTTGTCTTTGCCTTCATTTAAGTTCAGAGATCCCATCTCCCGGATCTGGTCATTTTTTATCTCCTGCTTTTCTTCCTGATTTTCATTTCCCATAAAATTACACCTCCATACTTTCTAATTAGTATGGAGGTGATTTCTGATTTTATACGTGTAAAAGCGCCTGCTTAAGGTCGGCAATGATATCTTCGATATTCTCGATGCCCACACTGAAACGGATCAGGTCCGGCTGTACGCCTGCTTCCATGAGCTCTGCGTCATTCATCTGGCGGTGGGTATGGCTGGCCGGATGGAGGACACAGCTTCTGGCGTCCGCCACATGGGTCACGATGGCGATCATCTGAAGGCTGTCCATCATGCGGACCGCCGCGTCTCTCCCGCCCTTTAGCCCGAAGGTGAGGACGCCGCAGGTTCCTTTCGGCATATATTTCTGCGCCAGGTCATAATACTTATCTCCCGCCAAGGACGGATGGTTCACCCATGCGACCTTCTCGTGATCCTTAAGATACTTTGCCGCCTTCAGGGCGTTCTCACAGTGACGGGGCATCCGAAGATGCAGCGTCTCAAGCCCGATATTTAAGAGAAATGCATTCTGGGGCGACTGGATCGAACCTAAGTCACGCATAAGCTGAGCCGTCGCCTTTGTGATATAGGCTCCCTTTCCGAACTTCTGCGTGTAGACAATGCCGTGGTACGTCTCATCCGGCTGCGTAAGCCCCGGGAACTTCTCCCCGTGGGCCTCCCAGTCAAAATTGCCGCTGTCGACGATCGCCCCGCCTACGCAGGAAGCGTGGCCGTCCATGTATTTGGTCGTGGAGTGGGTGACGATGTCTGCGCCCCACTCAAAGGGCCGGCAGTTGATCGGCGTTGCAAACGTATTGTCCACGATAAACGGTACGCCGTGGGCATGCGCCGCCTGTGCGAACTTCTCAAGATCAAGAACCACCAGTGCCGGGTTTGCCACCGATTCCCCGAACACTGCCTTTGTATTATCCTTAAATGCCGCGTCAAGCTCCTTAAGCGTACAATCCGGATCGACGAAGGTGGCCTCCACGCCCATCTTGCGGATGGTGTGGGCATAGAGGTTATAGGTGCCGCCGTACAGTGCGGACGCACACACGATATGGTCGCCTGCCTGGGCGATGTTCATGATAGCGTAAAAGCTTGCCGCCTGGCCTGACGAGGTCAGCATGGCCGCAGCTCCGCCCTCTAAGTCACAGATCTTTGCCGCTACTGCGTCATTGGTCGGATTCTGCAGACGGGTGTAAAAATATCCCGATTCCTCCAGATCAAAGAGCCGTCCCATCTGCTCACTGCTTGAATACTTGAAGGTCGTACTCTGGTAGATCGGCAGAACCCGCGGTTCCCCGTTGCCTGGCTCATAGCCTGACTGGATACATTTGGTCTCAATCTTATAATCGCTCACTTATCTTTCCTCCTGTGCGTACAAATATTTATTTTTCAGGCCGCGCATCATGGAGACATAATGCTCCCGGCACGCCTCCTTTTTTCCTTCCCGGATCAAGCCAAGACAGGGCGCAAGGTAATCCCTGTAGATTCTCTCATAGATCTCCTCTGCGTCACGCTGCATATCAATCAGCATGACGATTCCCGGCGCGATCTCATAATACTCCTCCACAAGTCTTTGTCCCTCCGCGGACGCCATCAGATACCCGTCCCTGAAAGCGCGGAAAATCTCAAGCTCATGACAGTCGTCCGGCTTTCCCATGCTCGCGCAGACCGCCGTCGTGATATAGCACAGCTTCCGCTCGAATCCCCCGGCGATCTCGTCATAAGTGCTGTGCATCAGGTGCATGTTCGTAATGCCCTTTTCATTCCACAGCTCCACCATCCGCTCTGTCAGCGCGACGCACCCCTCCTGCTTCGACTCATTAAGAAGCGGCACCACATACACGGCCATATTCATGTTGTAATCCACGTACATCCGGTCCCTGCTGCGCCTCTTCACCGACTGCATCTTCGCGTAAGCATGCTCCGGGATTACCAGCGCCAGCTCCTCAGTCAGGGCTTTCTGCTCCTCTGGCGGTGTTTCGCTGTAGCACTGGATGATGGCATCTACCGTAGGCTTATACTTTTCTCTTGCATCCTCCATGATTCCCGCATAAGCCTTGCGCTTAAACTCCTTGCCGCGCACAAGCATCTCGTCAAAAAGCGTGGTCAGTCCTTCCCTGATCGTATCTATCCTGTCCATCCTTATCCTTCCTGCTTTCTACTCTTCCCAGTTGTGGTACACATCCTGTACATCATCGTCATCATCCAGCATATCTAACGTCTTCTGGATGCTGGTGATATCCTTCGGGTCCGTGAGCGCCACATAAGTCTGGGGGATCATGGTCACCTCGGCGGCAGCCATAGGAATCCCTGCATCCTCAAGAGTCTGTCTCACCGCGCTGAAATCATCCGGTGAAGTTAAGATCTCGAAGCTGTCCTCCTCCTCAGAGAAATCATCCGCCCCCGCGTCCAGAGCCTGCATCATCAGCTCGTCGGAATCCCCCTCATACTCTTCTTTATCGATGACGATCTGCCCCTTTTTGTCAAACATAAATGATACGCATCCTGGCGTCCCCACATTGCCGTTCCCCTTGGTAAATGCATTCTTTACATTGGTGGCGGTACGGTTACGGTTATCCGTCAGCGTCTCAACGATGATCGCCGTCCCGTTAGGCCCGTACCCCTCATAGGTAATATGCTCGTAATTGGCCGCGTTGGAATCTCCCGACGCCTTCTTGATATTCCGGTCGATCGTCTCATTAGGCATGTTGTTGGCCTTCGCTTTGGCGATCACGTCCCTGAGGCGGCTGTTGTTGGCCGGGTCAGCACTTCCGCCTTCCTTCACGGCTACCGCAAGCTCCTTCCCGATCTTCGTAAATATCTTTCCCTTTGCCGCATCATTCTTCTCTTTCTTGTGTTTGATGTTGGCAAATTTTGAATGTCCTGACATACTTTATCCCTCACTTTATGATTCTTCCTATTTTCACGACACCTGCAGGCTTCCTTGAAGGAAGCCTGACAGTCAGCATATCCTCACTGTCGCTGTGCACCCATCATTCTATCACGCCTCCGGCAGTTTTTCAATCTTAACTCTGCGGATTGTATTATTATCCACAAGAAGCACCGTGAAGCGGTAGCCCTCGTACTCTACCACGCAGTGCTCGTCCTGTGCCGGGATGCGCTCAAGCATATCGATCAGGAAACCGTTCAGCGTTCCGTAATTTTCCGTCTCGAACTGGATGCCGAGATAATCCTCAAGGTCCTCAAGATCCGTAAAGCCGTTCACCAGATAATTGCCTGTGGCAAGGAGGGTGATCATCTTCTCCTCCACGTCATGCTCGTCCAGGATATTGCCCACAAGTTCCTCTAAGATATCCTCCATCGTCACCAGGCCGCTGGTCTGCCCGTACTCGTCAAGGACGATCACCACATGGTTCCTTGAGACCTGCATCTCTCTAAACAGCGTATCGATATTCTTCGTCTCCGGGATGAATGTCACAGCCCTTATGTAATCCCCAAGCTCTGCCACGGGAGCCTCGCGCTTAAGCCCCGCAAGATAGCACGCCATGGCATCCCGCAGATGAAGGAAGCCTACGATCTCATCGATGCCGTCCTTGTAGATCGGGAACCTGGAAAAATTCTTATCCAGCATGAACTTTAACGCATCTTCAAGCTTCTCTTCACCGTCGATGGCGACGATATTCTTCCGGTGGGTCATAATATCCTTCGCATCCTTATCCATATAGCGGAAAATATTGCGGATCAGGGCCGCAGCCTCCTTTTTCATCCCATCGTCCATCTCGTCTTCCGCCTGAAATATCTGTCGTATCTTTTGAAACAAACTGCCTTCTTCCATCTTAAATTTCTTAAACTCCTTTGCTATGTATGAAGCTCGAAGCTTACCTTCAGCGCCTCATCTACTTTGTTCATGATCCCTTTATCCAGATGGCATACCATATCCTTTAACCTCTGTTTGTCGATGGTACGGATCTGTTCCAGTAAGATCACCGAATTTTTCACAATCTGGCACTTCCTGACATCAAGCTCCACATGGGTAGGAAGCTTTGCCTTGTTCATGCGGGACGTAATGGCCGCGCAGATGACCGTGGGGCTGTGCCTGTTCCCCACGTCATTCTGTATGATCAGCACCGGACGGATCCCGCCCTGCTCAGAACCCACTACCGGGCTTAAATCTGCATAATATATATCTCCACGTCTTACCTGCACTCTATTCACACTCCGATATGTTTAAGATAAATTAAGTATTTCCATCTTTTTCGGATGTATTCCATAGAGTTTTACGTAATTTAACCGAAATAATCCCGCTGCTCGGTCACTTCGCCGCAGCGCAGGAATTCATGGGGCACCCGTTTCCCCAGATTGCAGACGAACTCATAGTTGAATCTTCCCGCCAGGTCACTCAGTACCTCCACCGGAAGCTTTTCCTCCCCGTCATTCCCGATCATGGTGATCCTGTCGCCGTACTTAACGTCTGCAATGTCTGTAACGTCCACCATAAACTGATCCATGCACACGCGGCCTAGTATCCTAGCCTTCCTGCCGTGGATAAGTACATAGCCCTTATTGGAAAGGCTTCTCGGATAGCCGTCCCCGTAGCCTACCGGCACTGTGGCGATCTTCGTCCTCCTGTCTGTGACAAATGTGCCGCCGTAGCTGACCGCGGTTCCCTTCTCCACCCATTTCACATGGGCAACATGGCTGATCAGCTCCATGGCAGGCTTAAGCGGGACGTTTTCCTTATGGACCTCCTCCGACGGATACAGCCCGTAAGTGGAGATCCCAGCCCTCACCAGGTTCATGTCCGCCTCTGGAAAATCGATGATCCCCGCACTGTTGGAGCAGTGGTAATAAGGGAAGGCCACGCCTTTTGCTGCGAGGGCGTCCTTCATCCACAGATATTCCTCAAACTGCTTTTTTGTAAATGTCTTGTCTGTCTCATCTGCCTTAGAGAAATGGGTGAACATCCCTTCCAATACCAGATCCGGCAGCCCTGCGATATATGCGATCTCTTTGGCGCTCTCCTCATCCGGCATAAAGCCAAGGCGCGACATCCCCGTATCGATCTTGATATGGAGATAAGCCTTCCTGCCAAGCCTTCCTGCAAGCGCTGACACTTCCTCTGCCATTTCCCCGGTGTAGACCGTCATGCGGATACCGTACTTGACCGCCTGCTCCCGCTGGTCCGGAAAAATGCAGCCGAGAACGAGCACCGGCTTTTCTACTCCGCCCTTTTTCAGCACCACCGCCTCGTCAAGGGTAGCGACCGCATATCCCCACACACACGCCTTGTCAGCCAGCATGCGCGCAATCTGCAGTCCCCCGTGCCCGTAGCCGTCGGCCTTGATGACGACAATCATCTTCACGCCGTCCTTTAAATTCCTCTTCATACTGTCGATATTCGCCTCAACCGCGTCGAGGTTTACTCTGGCGCGTACCCTTGTGTACTGTTTCAATCTCCTGTGCCTCCCTTCTGCTCTGAAAGCTGTTTCATCGCACTGCTGATCTGCTTCATGATATCCTCTGCCATCACGCTGTAAGCACCCTTTTCTTCCCGGGCAAGATCTCCTGCCCTGCCGTGGAGGTAAGCCGCCAGAACCGCCGACTCAAAGCAGTCCCCTTTCTGCGCCAGAAGTCCTGCTGCAATCCCTGCGAGCACATCGCCGGAGCCTGCCTTCGCCATAGCGCTGTTGCCGGAGCTGTTCAGGCACGGCCTGTTTCCTGCATTATACGTCACTGTGCTGGAATCCTTAAGGATGCACGTCATGCCCGGAGCGCCTGCACCGCCTGTACTGCCCATACCTTCCATAACGCTTCTTAATGCCTTAAGCCGGTCTTTTTTGATCTCCTCCACAGGGATGCCCGCAAGCCGCGACATCTCCTTCATATGGGGCGTCAGGATATACCGGTCGTGAATCCTGCTGGCCAGATATTCCGGATGTGCCGCCATGAAATTAAGTCCGTCCGCATCCGCCACACAGGGACGAAGATTATGCTTAAGTACTGCTTCGACGATCTTTTCGGCGGTCTCTCCTGTCCCCATGCCGGAGCCTATACAAACTACTCCCGCCCAGGATAGCAGGCCAATAAGTTCCTCCTCGTCATAGCCTTTGTAAGCCGTGATCACCGCCTCCGGAAGGAGCGTCTGCAGGATACTTCTATTCTCCTCGGCCGTATAGATCCGCACAAGCCCCGCTCCCGCCAGATAAGCAGACTTCGCATTAAAATAGGCAGCGCCGCACATGCCTGCGCTTCCGGCGATCACAAGCACCTTCCCGTAGGTTCCTTTGTTAGAGTCCGGCTCACGCACCGGGAGGAGCGCCCGGTAGTCCGCCCCGGACAGCTCGCAGGCTGTCTCCGGATCCTCCTTAAGCGTATAGCCGCTGATGCCGATATCCGCCGCAGCCACCTCTCCTGCATACGCTTTTCCCGGATAGACACCCATCCCGAACTTCTTCTCCTGGAAGGTGACCGTAATATCCGCAGAAAATGCTGTCCCCAGCACATTCCCCGTATCCGCCGAGATTCCCGACGGGATATCCACCGCGAATTTTACCGCCCGGCTCTCATTCATAGCCTCGATCAGCTCCGCGTAGCGCCCTTCCACATTCCGGCTTAACCCCACGCCAAAGAGCGCATCTACTATAACACTATATTCTCCCGCCTTGAATTCATTGCCAACTATTCCTCCGGCCTCCTCAAAAAGCCGGATCTGTTCCCTGCACTCTGCGGTGCAGTGCTCCCGGCTGCCGGCCATGACAGCCTGCACGCTGTACCCGCCGCCATGCAGCATTCTCGCGATAGCAAAGCCGTCGCCGCCGTTGTTGCCCGAACCGCATACCACACACACCCGGTCCAAATCCATCCGCCGCTCCTTCATCTGCGCAACGCAGGCCGCCGCCGCCCGCTCCATAAGCTCAAGAGACGGTACGCCAAGCGTCTTTATCGTATACTGGTCCGCTTTCTTCATCTGGCGGGCTCCCGGTAAATATCTCATCAATCAACCTCCTGCTGCATACAAAAGAACGTGTAAAGACAAGCCTGCTTCTGGCGCGGCCCGCCATTACACGTCTTTCTGGCTATGATCCCTTATGCTCCTGACGATATCTGCTGATGTTGTACGATAACTGCATCAGGCTTTCCGACAAATGCACATTCTCCACGATAATATTCTCCGGCAGATTCAGATCCGTATGGGCAAAGTTCCAGATCGCGCACACCCCGTTGTCCACCAGGAGATTCGCCACTTCGACCGCCTTCTCCTTCGGAATCGTGAGTGCTGCGATCTCCACCATATTGTTCTGGACAAAGCCCTTGAGCTCATCCATCATGCGGATAGGCACGCCCCGGATCGAGACACCCTGAAGCCTCGGATTGACATCAAATATCCCCTTTAAAATAAATCCTCTGTTCTCAAAGGCAGCATAATTAGCAAGCGCCTGTCCAAGATTGCCGGCGCCGATAATGATCATATTATGATCCTCTTCAAGACCGAGGATCTTTCCAATCTCTGTATATAGATATTTCACATTATAGCCGTAGCCTTGCTGTCCAAATCCCCCAAAGTTATTAAGATCCTGCCGAATCTGGGAAGCTGTGACTTTCATCTTCTTACTCAGGTCATTGGATGAAATACGCTCCACACCATTTTCAAGCAATTCCCCCAAGTATCTGTAGTATCGCGGCAGCCTTCGAATGACAGCCTGAGAAATCCCTCTTTCTTCCACTGATGTTCACCTTCCATTTCTTTCATAAAAATATTATAGTAAATTGTCCTACCAAAGTCAAACTTTTTGGTTGTGTTTTCTTGCATTTTCGCTATAATGATAGAAGAAATTTACCATTTACAGGAGGAGATCATGATATTAGCATGCCAAAAAATCAGCAAAGCATTCGGTGAAAAGATCATCGTCACCGACGGCTCTTTCCATATAGAAGACCATGAAAAATGCGCCCTTGTCGGCATCAACGGCGCGGGGAAATCCACGATCCTCAAGATGATCATCGGCGAACTGCCTCCCGACGGCGGGGCCGTAGCGCTCACAAAGGGAAAGACTTTAGGCTATCTCGCCCAGCACCAGGATATGTCCGGCAGTAATTCCATCTACGAGGAGGTAAGGACTGCCAAAGCAGAGATTATCAAGACGGAACGGCGTCTCCGGCAGATGGAGATGGAGATGAAGCACCTGTCCGGCGAGCGGCTCGATGCAATTATGGAGACCTACAACCGCCTGATGTCAGAATTCGAGCGGGCCAACGGATACGCTTATGAGAGCGAGATCACCGGCGTTCTTAAGGGACTTGGATTTACCGAGGATGAATTTGCAAAGCAGGTAGAAACCCTCTCCGGCGGGCAGAAGACCCGCGTTTCTTTAGGAAAGCTGCTGCTCACAAGGCCGGACATCCTGCTTCTTGACGAGCCCACCAACCACCTGGACCTGAATTCCATCGCATGGCTTGAAACTTATCTGCTGAACTATCCGGGGGCGGTCCTGATCGTCTCCCACGACCGGTATTTTTTAAACCGGGTAGTTACGAAGATCATCGAGATCGAAAACGGTGAGCTAATGACCTACTCCGGCAATTATACCCAGTACGCCAAGAAGAAAAAGATGCTCCGGGACGCCAGATTAAAAGAATACCTAAACCAGCAGCAAGAAATAAAACACCAGGAGGCGGTCATCGAAAAGCTGCGCTCCTTTAACCGGGAAAAATCCATCAAGCGGGCAGAAAGCCGAGAAAAGATGTTAGAAAAGATAAAGCCTGTGGAAAAACCTGCAGAGATTCACGCCGAGATCCACCTGACCCTTTCGCCCTCCTGCACAAGCGGCAACGATGTGCTCTCGGTGGAGCACCTGGGCAAGTCCTTCCCGCCCCATACCCTTTTTTCCGACGTAAATTTTGAGATCCGGCGGGGAGAGCACGTGGCTGTCATCGGGGACAACGGTACGGGAAAGACTACCCTGTTAAAGATCTTAAACCGCGTCCTTCCTGCCGATGAAGGACATTTCACCCTGGGGACCAATGTGCAGATCGGATACTACGACCAGGAACACCACGTCCTTCACATGGACAAGACAATCTTTGAAGAGATATCCGATGATTACCCGTCCCTCACCAACACAGAGATCCGGAATATGCTGGCCGCCTTCCTCTTCACGGGGGACGACGTCTTTAAGCTGATCGGAGACTTAAGCGGCGGGGAGCGGGGGCGGGTGTCCCTGGCAAAGCTGATGCTGTCCGAGGCTAACTTTCTCATCCTGGACGAGCCCACCAACCACCTGGATATCGTCTCTAAGGAAATACTGGAAAGAGCGTTAAACGATTACACCGGGACCGTACTCTACGTCTCCCATGACCGTTATTTTATCAACCAGACGGCAACAAGGATACTGGATCTTGTGAACCAGACCTTTGTCAACTATATCGGAAATTATGATTATTACCTTGAGAAGCGCGAGGAGCTTACCGCAGCCTGCACAGTGATGCAGCAGACAGGCGGCTCTGCCCCCGGCTATCCGTTAACTTCGGGTATGCCGGGCAAATCCGGAAGCGGAGCGCTCTCAGGCAGCACAGACAGCTTGGACACGTCAGATGCCGCCATTCTGACCGGCCTGTCAGGAACCGGCGCACGGCCCGGCATATCCGGCTCGAAGGCAAGCTGGCAGGAGCAGAAAGAAGCCCAGGCGCGCAAAAGAAAACGGCAGAACGACCTGCAGAAGACGGAAAACCGCATTGCAGAGCTGGAAGAACAAGACGGCGCCATCGACCGGCTTATGACGCAGGAGGAAGTGTATACGAATTCTGTCAGGTGTCAGGAGCTGGCGGCAGAAAAGGCCAAAATAGCCCAAGAACTCGAAGAACTATATGAAAAATGGGAGGAGCTGGCAGAATAAACGAGGAGATCACAAAGAGAGCTTATGGTTTTCCTTAAGCTTAAGATACCGCCTGCCTGCGGTGCTGAAGGTGTATGCCGATATGGCCGACCCCAAGGATCACCGTTGCAGCCAGCATCCAGCCGACTCTGCCGTATATGCTGAGGAAGAAAAAGGCCAGTACAGGCAGGGTCGCCCCTGCCACTGGTATTCCTAACATGCTGCGATAAAAATCCGCCAGCTTCCGTTCGCTGCAAAAGTAGCGTATCCACCACAGCTCATACAGCGCCATCCAAAAAAATGCTGCCACGAGCCAGATAGACCACGCCGTCCATCCGCGCGAGTTAAAGTCGGAATATATCACGGCCAGGCAGCTTGTTAATATCTCCCCGGTTCTCTCAAGAACCAGCAATATCCGGTTCTCTCTTTCCGCTGTATACCCTTCCGGCATCTTTTTCGTCCAGATGATGTTCGGGATAAACAACAGCGCCAGAAAGATCATTCCCATATAAGAAAATCCAAAATGTCCGCTTGTCATGGCCCAACCCTCTTCTCCTGGTCATCCGTTTTTTCCCAGAGCTGTTTCATCTTTTCATCAGCCCAGACAACCTGGTTGCGGCCGTGCTTTTTCGCATCATACAGCATAGTGTCTGCGATTTTCAGATAAAAATCATAGGAGCTTTCTGCCTTTGGAATTACCGTTACGCCTCCGATGCTGACCGTGACACATGGAGATACCGACGGATCATGCGGGATGCAAAGCTCCTCTACCGCCTGCCGGATCTTTTTCATATGCCCAAAAGCTTTGTCCGCGCTGTCCCCTAAAAGACACGCCACAAACTCCTCTCCCCCGTAACGGGCGACAAAATCCGTGCTGCGCTGCAACGCGGAGGATACGGTATTTGCGACAGACACAAAAAATTTTCTCCATAATTTTCATTCCTTTTATCTATGTATTCTTGGAATTCTCTGGGAAATATTATATCCCAATTTTAATTATCCCGAAAATCAGACTGATGTCAACAACTTTTTTTGCAGTCTGCCAAAAATTTTAAACCCTTCCTGTTCCCCGCAGCCGGCAACAGGAAAAACTCCCTTTGGAACTATCTCCGGCAATAGACTCTTGCGCGCTAAAACACTACCTTAATGATCTGGACTGCCTCTGCCTTAAGGGTATCTCCTGATCTCTCCCCCCACACATTCACGCTCATACCCTCGGCCAGATCTTTCTCCTGCGCTTCGGCATCCTCATATCTCTTTCCTCCGTCATAGATCGTCCGGATGGAAAATACCGTATTCTCGCCGTAAGAGACCTGAACTTTATTAAAGTCCGAATCATCGCCTCCCGTGGATGGATTTACCATGATTTCCCCACCGTTTCCGTCTTCTTCTGTCTTACTTTCTATGGCGGTAAACTCCTGACCCTTAATCTCCTTGATATCTCCGGCAAAATCCGGACTTTCTTCCGGCACAGCGTCCTGCTCTTTCGGTTTACCGGCACGACTGCCCTGCTCTTCTTTAGAGCCTGCCGGCTTCTGAACGCTTTGGGGCTGGCCGGAATCGCTTTTTTCAACGCTTCCCCCGCTGCTTTCACAGCCGCATACCACAAAGTTCATCAGGCAGATTAAACTCACCAGCACCATCCATTTACCTGTTCTGCTTTTCCTGCATCTTCTCATCTTTTAACACGCTCCTTCTTCGTTTTTCACACTTATCAAGGTGATAAAAGCAATTGTAGCAGGAAAATCTTTAAAATTCCTCTAAGCGGGGCGCTCTTGTATCATCTTCTACTTCTTCTTTACCGGTATCCAGATCTCTGTATAATAGTTCTCGTCCTCCACACCCTTCGGGTATTTGTCCGGCGTATCGTACATCTCCACGCAGTATCCCGCCGCAAATTCATAGTCCTTTAGGGCCGGCAGCCATTCGGAAAATATCTTCACATTCACATCCCGCAAAGCTTCCGCCAGCCTCCCCCTGCACGGAAATACAGCCCATGTAAACGCCGGGACCGTCCGCACCACAAAGCCATCCGGTATCTCTGTCGCCGGATGGTACACATCCGCGATCAGATACTCAAACTTCTCCTTTCCCATCTCCGGATCCATGTTGATGCCGAACATCCCGCAGACAACCTCCCCCTTCCCGGATGCATAGTGCTCCGTCCAGAACCTGCTGACATCCTCTTTTGCGTGCTCATAACGCATCTGCCTGGAGGAACCGATCACCGTAAAGCTCTCTTTTTTTGCAATTCTGTAATCCATAATGTAACCACCTTTCAAAGATATCGTAAGTTTCAGCGGCGCAAAGACTTTCACCATAACTTTTTCCCTGCGCACTGCGGAAGGCGGACATCCATGGAACCGTGAGAAGGCCTTCGCAAAACTGTCCGGGGAATCATATCCGTACTTCACCGCCAGGTCAAGTACCGTGATATCACTGGAAACCAGCTCTCCTCCGGCCAGAGAAAGCCTCCGATTCCTCACATACTCCATCAGCGAATACCCGCACAGCATACTGAATCCTTTGTGAAAATAAAAGGGCGACACACAGACCTGCCCTGCCACGTCATTTACCGTGATATCCTCCGTGATGTGTCTCTCCACATAGTCGACTGCCTCACGGATAACCTCCGTCCATTCCATGATATCCTACCTCCCTGCTGTAGTTACAGTATATCCCTTATCCCTTCCGGATTCCCGACATTGCTTGCTTTCTTTTGTCCGGCAGCACCGGCTTATTTCTCCGGACAGAGCAGCGGATGCGAATACATCACCACCCCTTCTTCACCGTCCTGCTCTTCTCCCTTTTCTTCCGGGATATCGCCCCCGTTTCTCTCTCCTTTACGTATCCTGTGATCACTGCAGCTACTCCGGCCATGGCGCACAGACTCACCGCGCACAGCGGCCTATTCCAGTTCACCGCGCTGTCGTAGCTTCGGTAATTGATCAGCCCGAGGCTCGCCGTGATCGGGTAGATATCCGAGAGTATCTGGTTCCAGACATTGCTCCCTGCCGCGAACATCCCGCCGTACCCGTAAGCGAATGCCGCAACGGCCCCAAAAAGATGCCCGCCCGAAAACTGTCCGGACACCGCGATCACCGGAAGCACCGCAATGTAGAGAAACAGGCAGTTTAACGGGATCTGCACCAACGCCTGCACCATGAGCGGACCGGAAAACCCTGGAAAGCCCGCCACAAACTCTGCTCCCACCGTAAATGCCGCGCTTACAAGACCGAGGAATACCGCGATCACCCCGCAGGCGATCATTTTCCCCCACAAAAGACTTTTATAGGAGACTGGGATCGTCAGGACGTTTTTCAGCGTGTCGTCCATCTCTTCCCTGACGATCATATAGCCCGAGATCAGGGTGATGCACATAGGGAAGATGGTGGTGGCATTATTTTTGATCACCTGCTCGGTGAGAAAACGGAAATCCCACACCGCGCCGTCAATCGCCGTCGAGGTAAACAGGGTCAGAAGGACGCTAAGGAGCATCAAAAGAACTCCCGCCCAGAGAATGTAATACCGTTTTAATTTCCAAAGCTCCGTCCGGATTATCCGAATCAGCATCATTACTCACCCCTCCTTTTGTACAGAAGATCAATCAGCAGGAAGGATATGACCGCCATCCCTCCGATGATAGCCACCGTCTGCGCCGTAGTAGGGATCGACGACTCAAGCTCCTTTAAGTTTAAGTCGTATCCGTGAGCGTTAAGCTCCCCGGCCGTCCACATATTGATCAGGACAATGGGCATCCCCCAGCACACGGCCTTTGGAAGCTGCAGGATCAGCGACTCCGCCGACAGGCTCAGCACACTGTAAAAGATGCACAGCAGAACGGAGAAAATATAAGTCCTGCTGAAAAACACTACAAGAACCACTAAGGGCAGCGCCCCTGCCGTGATAAAAACGCCCATTTTCACCGACACAAACAACTTATACCAAAGCCCGCCAATCGGCATATCCGGCACAAACAGGCCGCACAGCGCGGTAGCGCAGACCGACAACAGGCAGAACAACTCACCGAAGAGAAAGAGAACCGTCAGCTTTGCCAGCACCATCTGCGTACTTGTGACCGGAATGGTACGCAGATTCTTAAATGTATCGTTGTCCCGCTCCATAAAAAACAGCATCGCCGCCACTACCCCGATCACGCAGGGCAAGAGCAGCTCCACCGCGTATCCAAGCACCATATGGAATAAGGAGTCAAAAAGCCCTGACTTCCCGAAGCGCCTGATCATATCCTGCGTCGTCATCAGGCAGGTAAGCGGTATCGGGAACAGAAAGGCCGCGGCCACAGAGAGCCAGACAAACCTTTTGCGTTTTAATTTCACTAATTCACAGTAGATCAGCTTAAGCAATTCCCTCACCCCCTGTCACCCGGCGGAAGTAATCCTCAAGGCTCTCCTCGCAGGTATGTGCCTCCGACACCTCAAGGCCGCTCTTCACAAAGGCCGTCACAAGACTGCCCACTGAAAGCTCCAGATTGTGAAGGTACAGGCAGCGGTCGTCCTCAACAGTGAAGTCCTCCTCATGGAACTTCCGCTCCAGGATCCGCGCCGCCTGCGCCGTGTCAGACACCATGAACCGGACATATCTGCCGTTCCGCCGCTCAAGCTCAGCAAGGCTCTCCTCCTCTAAAAGCACACCCTTATCGATAATCCCGATGTCGTCGGCAAGCAGCGCGATCTCCGACAGGATATGACTGGAGATAAGAATCGTCTTTCTGCGCCTGTCGCAAAGCTCCCGCAAAGTCTTTCTCACCTCCGCGATACCGATCGGGTCAAGGCCGTTCACCGGCTCGTCAAGGATTAAAAGCTCCGGGTCATGCATTACCGCCAGGGCAATGGCAAGCCGCTGCTTCATCCCCAGGGAATACTGGGAAAATAATTTCTTATCCCTGTAGGGCAGCCCTACCAGATCCAGGGCATCCTTAAGCGCGTTTTTCCCCGGCACGCCCCTGAGCACCGCAAAGATCTTAAGGTTCTCCGTAGCCGTCAGATTCGGGTAAAATCCCGGCGACTCGATCAGGCTCCCGATACGGGGAAGAATCTTCTTTTCATTGCCTGCAAGCTGCTTTCCCCAGATGGCCACCCGGCCAGAGGTAGGGCGCGTAAGCCCCAAAAGCATCTTCATGGCCGTGGTCTTTCCTGCCCCGTTTCTGCCAAGCAGCCCGTATATGCGCCCTTTTTGCACATGGAGATTCAGGTTCGCAACGCTTTTTTGCAGCCCGTATTGTTTCGTAAGATTTCTCGTTTCGATGACATATTTGTTCATACTAAGCCTCCTTGTTCTTACTGTACAGATATTCTATCACGCCAGCCTTGCATAAACCTTGCGGCAATCTTGCATAAACCTTGCATTTTGCTGCTACCGGGCCATCGGAAACTCCAGGATAAATTCCGTCCCCTCCCCTTCTTTACTCTCCGCCCGCACTGAGCCGCCCATCCGCTGTGCAAGCTGTTTCACGATAGACAGCCCCAGCCCGCTGCCCTTCTCTGACCGCCCCTTATCACATTTGTACAGCCGCTCAAAAATGTGCCCCAGATCCCCGCTCCTGATGCCGACGCCATTATCCCGCACCCGGCACTGGAACAATCCTTCTTCTTCCGACAGCGTGACCCAGATCTCACTGGCCTGCGCGTGGGATAAGATATTCTGGATCAGATTATTCAGGATCCGCCGGTACCCTTCCTTGTCCAGCCGTACCGGGAACGCGCGCTCTGGTATGTCCACTGTGTACCCTATCCCATGCAGTTCACCCCGTTTAGCCTGCCCGTCCTCAAAGACCGGGATCCAGTCAATGAGAATATCCCTCGTAAGCTCCCCGGCCTCCGCCGTCTCCATCTCCAGCGCAAACTCATCTGAATTGAGCTTAAACCAGTCGAATAATACGTCGATATACGCCTTCAGGTCGTGAGCCTTCCTCCGGGCTGTTCCGATGTATTCCTCTTTCTCCTTCCCCTCCACAGTTCCCTTATGGGCCGCATCCAGATACCCGATCAAGGTCGTAAGCGGCGTGCGCACATCGTGGGAAAGGCTGGTCATAAGCTGCCGGTTCGTCTCCTCCGTCTGCCGGTAGTCCATAAGCTGTCCCTCGTAATCCAGGATGATGGCATTGATCTCATAGGCAAGAGGCGCCGCAAGCTCGTGGGAAGCAAGAAGGATCCGCCGGTTTCCGTTCCCCTCCTTCACCTCCCTTAAGATGTCCCGCATCATAAGAATCTGCCGCTTTACCCGCCGCACAGCATATATGGCTGTGCATACAGCCGCCGCTGAAACCACACTCAGAATTATCGCTATCATCTCGCCGTACATTCACCGCACCTCCCTGAGAAATTCCCTTCTGCCTGCTCCGTTTTTCCCCCTCAGACATCCTTATTAAACCGGTATCCGATACCCTTCACGGTCTGGATATACCTCGGATTCCCCGGCTGCTTCTCCATTTTTTTCCTCAGCCTGCTGATCACCGCCATAATGTTGCTGTCATCATAGACATACGACTCCTTCCACACTGCCTCATAGATCTTTTGCTTCGTCAGAATCTTCCCCTGGTTCTTGGCAAAGAGCCACAGCAGGTCAAACTCCTTGGGCGGCAGCTCGAAGTCTCCGTTTTCCGTAACGATGGACCGGCTGTCCGCATCAATGGAAAGCCCGTCAAAAGCAAGCGCTCTCACCTCTCCCTCCTCCCGGTTAAACCGGGTATACCGCCGGATCAGCGAAAGGATCCGCGCCGTCAGCTCGTCCATGTCAAAGGGTTTCGTCAGATAATCGTCCGCCCCCGCCCGAAGTCCCCGCACCTTGGACGCGCTGTCATCCTTGGCCGTAAGCATAAGGATGGGCACGTCGCTGACCGCCCGGATGCCCTCCATCGTCTCAAAACCGTCAAGTCCCGGCATCATCACATCCAGGATGACAAGATGGTATTCCTGTTCCTTAAGCCGGGCCAGGCCGTCCCTGCCGCAATAGCAGCAGTCCGCCCCGATATTCTCCTTTATGATGCTGCGCTTAACCAGCGCGCAAAGCTCTTTATCATCGTCAATCATTATAATCCTGTTCATTGTCCATGTTCCTCCGGATTTTTGCCAGATAAGCTCTTCAAGTCCAAAACTTATCTCTTTATTACGCTAATCGCCACAAACATATTATATCTGTAATCCTTTTATAAATCAATTTGTATTATATGCGGATATTTTCGTGGATAAACCGCCCTGTGCATGGTATAATAGGCTATATTGGGACAACATAATTTTAAGGAGGCAGATTATGAAAAGCTATAAGATCGTCAAGCTGACAGACCAGCCTGGACGAAAAGAACAGGCTGCCAACTGGTTCAGCCAGAAATGGAGCGTTCCTCTTTCCGCTTATCAGGAAAGCATGTCCGAGGCGCTGTCGGGCGATTCCCCCGTCCCCCAGTGGTATCTTGCACTGGACAAAGAAGAGATCATCGGCGGTCTGGGCGTTATTGAGAACGATTTCCATAATAGAAGAGACCTGGCACCCAACGTATGCGGCGTTTTCGTAGAAAATCCATACCGCTGCCAGGGAATTGCCGGGGAACTGTTAAGCACTGTCTGTGATGATATGGCCGCCCAGGGCATTGAAACCCTCTATCTTCTGACCGACCACACCTCATTTTACGAAAGGTACGGCTGGGAATTTTTTTGCATGGTGCGCGGGGACGGCGAGCCGGAAATGAGCCTGATGTATATCCATAAGGCAAAGAAGGGCCTGCAGGATACGGATTAAGCCTTGAACGGCTCCATGATACCATTATTTTCAGACTCGGAGGAACTGACATGTTAGAATTCAAATATGACACACAATTATTGATCGAAGGGGAAGATCTTGACGAAGATGCCATCGGTGAATATTTTGCAGAACACTTTCACGGCGACTGCCTTCTTGCCGTCGGCGACGAAGAACTGGTCAAGATCCATTTTCACACCAATGAACCCTGGAAAGTCTTGGAATACTGCGCCTCTCTCGGCGAGATCTATGATATCGTCATCGAGGACATGGACAGGCAGTCAAGAGGATTAAAAGGCTAACACTTTCAGCCAATGAATGGGAGACTGCAACCTGCGCATGCCAAAGGAGGAACCAATGAACTACACACAGCACTACAGCTCACCCCTGGGCGGCATCACGCTTGCAAGCGACGGACAAAGCTTAACCGGGCTCTGGTTCGACGGCCAGAAGTATTTCGGCAGCACTATCGGCCAAAACCATGAGCAAAAAGAGCTCCCCGTCTTTACCCAGGCGGCAGAATGGCTTGACACTTATTTCAGCGGGAAAGAGCCCGGCTTCACTCCCCCGCTGTCCTTAGAAGGGACTTCCTTCCGAAGATCCGTATGGGAGATCCTTCTTTCCATCCCCTACGGGCAGACCATGACCTACAAGGAGATCGCAGAAAGGCTCGCCGCAAAGGAAGGGCTTTCATCCATGTCCGCGCAGGCTGTGGGAGGCGCAGTCGGCCATAACCCAATCTCCCTCATCATCCCCTGCCACCGGGTTGTAGGGACAGACGGAAGTCTCACCGGCTATGCGGGGGGCATCGACAAAAAAGAAAAGCTGCTTATGTTGGAAAAAACTGACCCGCCTTTCCCTAAGGGCCGCTTCCGCCAAAAAGCCAGGCTGCCAATTACTTAATATTCGCTGTATTAGCCTTAGTATTCTCAGCAAATCCTTTTATCTATCGATCTCCTTGCAGCATGCGATGGCCATAGATCCAGGCCCGATATGGCAGGATACGCTTAAGGACAGCGGATCCATATAGACCTCATATCCCGGAAATCTTGCCTCGATCTCCGCCTTCCACTCCTGTGCCTCTTCAGCCGTGCAGGTATAGGCTGCCATAAGCATTACCTTCTTTCCTGCAAAACGCTTCGTCATATCCTTGTCGATAGCGTCTAGCATCTTCTTTTTCGCCGCCTTAAAGCCCCTCACCTTCGCATATGCATCCAGCTTCTGTCCCTGGATCTGAAGCACCGGCTTAATATTGAGCACCGTCCCTAAAGCAGCGCCCGCTGCCGTCACCCGTCCGCCCTTTTTCAGGTATTTCAGTGTATCCACGGTAATGTATATACTCGCCTCCAGCTTCTCTGCCATGAGCACGTCGACAATCTCCTTTGCACTCATTCCCTTCTCTATCATCTTCATAGCGTCAAGGACAGACTGCCGCTGAGTGATGGAAATCCTCTGGTTGTCCACCACATGTACTCTTCCCTCATAATCCTGTGCAAGAGAAAGCGCCGTCTCGCAGGAGCTGCTAAGTCCGCTGGACATGGGGATATGGATGACTTCTTCATATTCCTTGAGAATATCGTCCCACAGCTCCATAACATCCGCCGGCGACGGCTGGGAGGTGGAAATATCCGCATCTTCCATAAGTCTCTGGTAGAATTCCTCCTGAGTCAAGGTGATATCCTCAAAGTACATATCTCCGTTAATGAAAAACGGCATCGGCAGCACGTAGATGCCCATCACCTTTGCCTGGCGCTGGGTGATCCCGCTGTTGCTGTCAGTTACAATCGCTATTTTTCCCATTCAATTAACCTCACTTTTCCTATATTCATCATTACCATGCCAGAGATTGAAACGCAGCTAAAACGCAATCCTATCCTTGCAGCCATGATGCGCGCAGACGTTCAGCCCTGGTATCAAGTTAATTCTTAAAGCTGTGTATCGGCGCAGGAATCCTTCCCCTTCTGGCAATAAATGCGTCGCAGCCGAATTCATTTACCGGCATGATGGGCGCATAGCCGAGAAGGCCGCCGAACTGGGCCGTATCGCCTACGTCTTTCCCAATGACAGGAATGAGGCGCACCGCCGTCGTCTTCTGATTTACCATGCCGATCGCCATCTCATCGGCGATGATCCCGGAGATAGTGGATGCCTTTGTCTTCCCCGGTATGGCGATCATATCAAGCCCCACTGAGCATACGCAGGTCATGGCTTCAAGCTTCTCCAGCGTAAGGGAGCCGACATTCACCGCATCGATCATCCCCTTATCCTCGCTGACCGGGATAAAGGCGCCGCTGAGACCGCCCACATAGGAAGAAGCCATGACTCCGCCCTTCTTCACCTGGTCGTTGAGCATGGCAAGAGCTGCCGTTGTTCCCGGCGCACCTACCCGCTCAAGGCCGATCTCTTCTAAGATCTCCGCCACACTGTCTCCCACCGCCGGCGTAGGCGCTAAGGACAGATCGACGATCCCAAAAGGAATCCCCATTCGCTTTGATGCCTCGCCCGCCACAAGCTGACCCACTCTTGTGACCTTGAAGGCCGTCTTTTTGATCGTCTCACAGAGCTTTTCAAAGCCCTTTCCCCGGACCTGCTCCAACGCGTGCTTCACTACGCCAGGCCCGCTGACGCCTACGTTGATCACCGCGTCTCCCTCCGTAACTCCAAGGAAGGCTCCCGCCATAAAGGGATTATCGTCGGGAGCATTGCAGAAAATGACAAGCTTGGCGCATCCGATGGAGTCCTCATCCTTCGTCTCTTCGGCCGTCTGCTTTACCATCTCGCCGCAGAGGCGCACCGCGTCCATATTGATGCCGGTCCTTGTGGAACCCACATTGATGGAGCTGCATACACGCTCCGTACCGGCCAGCGCTTTCGGTACCGAACGGATGAGCAGCTCATCGCTCTTTGTCATCGCCTTCGATACAAGCGCCGAATATCCGCCGATAAAGTTGACCCCGACTTCTTTCGCCGCCCGGTCAAGGGTCTGCGCGACGGTAACGTAATCCTCGGGACTTTTGCACGCCGCCCCGCCGATAAGGCCGATAGGCGTGACAGAGATCCGTTTGTTCACGATCGGAATCCCGAACTCCAGCTCAATCTTCTCCCCGGTCTTCACAAGATCTTTGGCCAGCACCGTTATCTTTTCATAAATATTTTTATTCAGCTTCTCCAGATCAGAATCCATACAGTCCAGAAGGCTGATGCCGAGCGTAATGGTACGCACGTCAAGATTCTCCTGATTGATCATCTGCTGTGTCTCTATCACTTCAAACTGGTTAATCATAGATACCCTGCCTTCCTCACCTATAATCTGTGCATCTTCTCAAAGATCTCTTCTCTCTGGCACTGGATGTTCACCCCGATATCTTTCCCCAGCCCGTCAAGCTCCTTCGCAACGGCTGCGATATCCTTAGTCGTCTCTGCCGTATCCACGATCGCCATCATATTAAAATAACCGTCCACAATGGTCTGGGAAATATCCAGTATATTGATATTCGCCTCCGCAAGGTATGTGCACACCCTGGCGATGATCCCGACCTTATCTTTACCTACTACTGTAATGATACATTTTTTCATATCCATCCTCCTTAGCCCAAACGCTTTACAGCTCGATAATGTCCGAAACCGTATCTCTTTTCGCAACAATAATAGGAATATCCTCTCCCCTGTAGGGATTGTCCCCCAGGCTGACCTCCAGCTTCACCGTCTCATAAGCAAGCTTTGCATAATTGTTCTCCTTGCTCAGATGCCCCAGCACGACGGCTTTCAGTCCATCATGCAGTATATCACAAAGAAGCCGTCCTGACAATTCATTTGACAAATGCCCTTTATCGCCCATCACCCGCTGCTTCAGCGGATAGGGATAAGGCCCCACCTCCAGCATATGGATATCATGGTTGGCCTCCAAAACGATACCGTCAAGATTCTTAAGTTGCCCAACAATATAGGAATCGTAGGTTCCAAGGTCCGTGGCCACCGCAGCCGCCCTTCCCCCGCCCTCGATCCGGTAGCCGCAGGGCTGCCTCGCATCATGGGAAATGGCAAAAGGAAAGACCGTAAGCTCTCCCAGCCTGAACGCTTCATCTATGCTGATCTCATGAAGAATCCCCTCAGGAAGCTTCCCAAGGGAACTGCATCTTTTGATTCCGTCTATCGTTCCTTTCGTCGCATATACAGGTGTTTTGTATCTGCGGCAGAACACACCAAGCCCCTGGATATGGTCGATATGCTCATGGGTAATCAGTATCCCGTCAAGCTCCTCTCCTTTGACGTCAAGCGCCGTAAGGCCCTCATCCACCCTTTTTTTGCTGATTCCGGTATCCACAAGCAGGTGCGTGCGCTCATCCCCTACATAGATACAATTCCCGCTGCTCCCGCTTGCTATACTGCATAATCTCATATATGTACCCTGCCTGTCTATATATCTTTTATGGTGCAGTCAAGCTGCATCATCGTTTCTGCAAAAACACCGCTATTGTCAATCACCCTGTCGCAGTACCTTAAAAACTCATCCTTCGGAAGCTGCGCCGCGATGATCTCATCCACCTTCTTCGCATCATACCCTCTGGAAAAGATCAGGCGCTTTTTGCGGATCTCGTCCTTCACGTAGATATACCACAGCTCGTCGCAGATCTCATCATAATTATCCTCGATCAGAAGTGCAGACTCGATAATGAAAATATTCGTATGTCTGCGCTCCTCCTGTGCGATCTTCTTTTTGATCTCCTCCTTGACCGCAGGGTGGACGATCCCATTCAAGATCTCCAGCTCCTTCTGGTCATTGAATACGATGTCGGCCAGAAGGCTCCGGTTAAGCTCCCCCTTTTCATCCAGGATCCCCTCCCCGAAATGGGAAATGATCGCATCATAGCAGACGCCGCCCTTTTTCTGCAGCTTTTTTGCCACCTTGTCCGCCTGACAGACGGTTGCCCCGTATTTGTTATTCAGATACTCAAGAATCTGTGTTTTGCCAGCGCCTACTCCTCCGGTAATTCCAATAATCTTCATCTTTCTCCTCCTACATAACAGCCGTTTCATCCATGGTGTATCCTGCTACTTTGCCTCGTACCAGTTGGTCCCCGTATGCATGTCAATCTCAAGCGGCACCGACAGTCCTGCCGCCTGCTCCATCTCTTCCTTCAATATCCGCTGTACCGTCTCAACCTCTGGCTCCCACGCCTCCACAAGAAGCTCATCGTGGACTTGAAGAACAAGCCTTGACTTTAAACCCTCTTCCTTAAGACGTCTCTCTACGCCGATCATGGCGATCTTCATAATATCCGCCGCCGTTCCCTGGATCGGGGAATTCATCGCCACCCTCTCCCCGAAGGAACGCTGCATAAAGTTGCCAGACGACAATTCCGGCACCGGGCGGCGCCTGCCAAACAGGGTCACCGCGTAGCCCCTATCCTTTGCATCCTTCACCGATCTGTCTAAGAATACTTTGATCCCCGGATAAGTGTGGAAATAGTCCTCGATATACTGAGCCGCCTCTTTTTTGGAAATACTCAGATCGCGGCTAAGCCCAAAGGAACTGATCCCGTATACGATGCCGAAGTTCACTGCCTTGGCATTGCGCCGCTGAAGATCCGTCACTTCCTCGAAAGGCGTGTGGAACACCTGGGACGCCGTAATCCGGTGAATGTCTGCTTCTTCCTTATATGCCTGTATGAGCTTTTCATCCCCCGAGCAGTGGGCAAGCACCCGAAGCTCGATCTGGGAATAATCCGCATCCACGAACACATACCCTTCTTCTGGCACAAATACCTTGCGGATCAGCCGTCCAAGCTCCATCCGGATCGGGATGTTCTGCAGGTTAGGCTCCGTGCTGCTGATCCTTCCCGTGGCCGTGATGGTCTGGTTGAATTTCCCGCGGATCCTTCCGTCGGCTCCGATGAAGTTGGAAAGGCCGTCGGCATAAGTGGATTTTAATTTCGTAAGCTGCCGGTACTCCAGGATCTTATCCACGATGGGATAATCCGGCGCCAGCTTTTCCAACACATCGGCAGCGGTAGAATATCCTGTCTTAGTCTTCTTGCCGCCCTTGATCCCCATCTTCTCAAAGAGGATCACCCCAAGCTGCTTGGGTGAATTGATGTTAAAGGATTCCCCCGCATCTATGCAGATCTCCTTCTCAAGCTCCACGATCCTGCCGTAGAGCTGCTCTCCGTAGGCCTTCAAAGCTTCCGCCTCTGCCTTCACTCCGTTTTGCTCCATCTCGTAGAGCGTGAACACCAGAGGCATCTCGATCTCGGCAAACAGCTTCTCCATCCCGCACTCAATAAGACGCCGCTCAAGCTTTCCCGCCGCAGCAAATACAGTGTACGCCTCATAACAGACCTTTATCTGCTGCTCTGCTTTCTCTTCAACCATCAGGCCAAGCTGCTCTCTCGCCACATCCGCATAAGTGTAGCTGCTGTTCAACGGGTTCAGAAGATAGGCTGCCACCAGCACGTCGAAGCAGCGCTGCCTGTCCGGTATCCCGATATGATCCATAGCGGCCTTTAAGTCAAATACGGCAAATCTGCCCGCACTGCCGGCAATCTCAGACAGCTCATTTAAAAGCCACTCTTTCCCGATACCGTCTGTACAGCGGATGCAGTAGATATCCTTCTCAGAAAAGCAAAGGCCGGCGCCGCCGATATCCGCGCTGCCGGCAAACAGCGGCAGGACACTTTCCGTATCCTTAAAGATCACGGCTCCGGCTGTCTTGGCCTCCCTGGCCCGCCTAAAGATTTCCTCTGCTTCCTCTTTACCGGTAATGATCCGGAAGTGATCCTCCACGGAATTGGACGGCGCTTTTACTTCAAACCGCCCCAGAAGATTTTTAAACTGCAGACGCTGAAAATAGGCGTAGGCTTCCTCAGTATAAATATTCCCAAGCTTTGCCTCAGAAAAATCATAGTCAACATCCGCACTGCACGCAATCGTCGCAAGCTCCTTGCTCAGAACCGCCAGATCCCAGTGCTCCTTAAGCGCCTTGGACGCCCTTGGGGGCTTGATCTCGTCTGCATGCGCGTAAGCATTTTCAATGGAGTGGTATGCGATGATGATCTTCGTCGCTGTCTTCTCACCGATGCTTGGAACCCCCGGGATATTGTCGGCAGTATCTCCCATCAGCGCCTTCAGGTCGATAAATTCACGGGGAGTCACCTGATACCGCTCCTTCACGTCAGCGGCATAGTAATCCTCCACTTCTGTTCGTCCTTGCTTCGTCTTCGGGATACGAATCTTCACCTGCTCTGTCGCAAGCTGCAGAAGATCCCTGTCGCCGGAGATCACCGACACTGCCATCCCCCGCTCCTCACTGTGCCTCGAAAGCGTCCCTAAAAGGTCGTCCGCCTCAAGTCCCGCCTGTTCGACCGTCTTAATGCCCATAGCCTTAAGCACGTTCTTAATGACCGGAACCTGCTCCCTTAGCTCCTCCGCCATAGGCTTTCTCGTACCCTTGTACTCCTTATACATCTCATGGCGGAAGGTAGGCGCATGGACATCGAAGGCAACCGTAAGATACTCTGGCTTTTCTTCTTCCAGAATCTTAAACATGATATTCAGGAAACCATATATGGCATTGGTGTGAAGCCCTTCGGAATTGGTCAGGTCCGGCAATCCATAAAAAGCCCGGTTCAGTATGCTGTGTCCGTCAATTAAAACAATCTTTTCGCTCATATATCCACTCCAAAATAAAAATCATCGCTGCTGTCCGCTCCGTGACTGACAGCAAATCATCTTATACTATACACCAAAATCAGATATTTTAAAAGGTATTCTGATACATTTTTGCATATCCCGCGTAACAGTTCAGCCTTGCGACTGGCAAAAGAGAGAAATTGAAAAAGTTTTTTCTTCTGATTATCCACATGGAAACACGTAATTTTACGAATTTAATTGCTTTGTGATTAGTA
>CAJTDK010000005.1 GCA_910575105.1 Lachnospiraceae bacterium | reverse complement strand
GCAGCAAGGGTGGTACATACCAGCAGATATGTGAAATTCAAGCTATGTAGCAGCTGCCCTTACAAGAAAGAAGTCTTTGAAACCTTCCGTAATATATGGGCACTTGCAGTACAGTTAGAATGAAACCACAAGAACCTTGACATCTGAAGAAGCCTAAAACCATAGTTATAGGGATAGTCTGCCCTTTTTTAGGGCTCTTTGTAGGTATTTCTATGCTGGAAGCAGTCTAAAGGTGTTTTCAGAGGTTCTTATAGTGCCATGAATAATTCAGGAGAAGTAAAAGAAATGTAAAAAATTTTGCCGTTCCCTGTCCGGCTGACTGCCGCACGGGTCGGGCTTTAGTCGGGCAGCTCTACCTTGCCGACAAAAGAGTAATAGATTTCGATTTCCTGTCTGCGGAGCTTCCCCCGGCGTTTCCCGTCAAGAGCTTCTGATTCGTGGATTACGATTTTTTCCACAAACTCCCGTAACAGGATAGGGGTGAGTTCCTCTTTCCGTAGGTTCTTGGTCGCTCCGGCGATCAACAGGTCGGTGCGGATAAAGTGCGCCGTGCCGTCATGGGTTCGCTTTTTGTAGCTGCCGCATATGTAGCAGTCCTGCCGCCTTCTGTCTGGTAGCGTTGCTGGTACATGACGCTGCCGCAGTCGGCGCAAAAGAGCAAGCCGGAGAACAAGCCCACTTCATCATAGCGGTTGGGGCGTTTTCGCTGCTTGCGTAACTCCTGCACACGCTCCCATGTGTCACGGTCTATGATTGGCTCTATCTAATAGCCCATTTTGTTACAATTTTATTTTCCCTACACTTTTTTATTTTGCCTTCAAAGGAGGTTCAAATGAAAAAACCGCCCTTAAAATTAAGAAAACACTCCACATTCCCGTGAAGTGCAATCTGTATTTCCTATTCAGTTTTTACCGGAACTTCCATCCCATTCTTACTTCAATGCAAGACTCCTGTTACTTCTTACCATACACAAAATAGTATACATTGCAACTGCCAGCTCTGTAATCGGCATAACCCACCATAAAAGTTCCGCACCAAACAGCGCTGGAAGCACGAACACTAATACACCACATAGAACTATGCCTCGTACCGTAGAAATGATCAATGCTGTTTTTGGCTGCATCACTGACTGGAAATAATAGGTTGCAAAAATGTTCAGCGGCAAAAGCAGATACGCAAGGCCATAGATCTGCATAATACCGGGAGCAATCTGCAATACGCTGTCTGTCGGAGTCATGAATACTTTCACCAAAGCATTTGGGAACAATAGTACTGCTGCTGTCCATAAAACACCAAAAACTGCAACTGTCCACAGGGAATATTTTCGCGTTTCTTTGATGCGTCCCCAATTATGCACACTATAGTTTTCGGAGATAATTGGCTGTGCAGCCTGTCCGACAGCATAAGTAAAGCATTGGACAAGACCGGATATCTGAACAATAACACCAAATACTGCCAGTGCATCTGAACCTAAATAATTCATAATCTGACGGTTAAACAGCATTGCAATAATTCCCATCGCTATTTCTGAAACAAAGGCAGAACACCCATTGAACACCAGCTCTTTTGCCTTATGAATATAGCCATGGACACGGGACAGCCTGAGTTTATTTTTCCTGCTGAAAAAATGAGAGACCATAACCGCAATCGTCAGCGTTACGCCAATCGCAGTTGCAAGGCCGGCACCAAACATACCCATGCTGAGCCCAAACGCAAAATACAGATCTCCGAAAATATTGAAACATCCGCCACATAAAGTCGCAAAGGCTGCAAGCCCTGGTGCATTATCGTTTCTCAGGTAAGCGGCGAGCATTTGAGTAAACGGATATGCAGGAATTACAAATTGAATCGGGCGGAGATATGTCTTTGCCAATGGCAAGAGAGCATCATCTGCGCCAAACAGGCGGAGCAACTGATCATCAAAAACGGTGATTCCAATCCAGCAGACTACCGCTATGACTAAGGTGAGAAGTAAGGATAAGGTAAAGCAAGTGTTTGCCTTGTCGGTCTTTCCCTGTGCCTTGTAATATGTATATTTGACAGAACCCCCGCTGCCGGTCAAAATCCCCAAACTGTATAAAATCGTCCAAATCGGTGCCACAATAGATAATGCTGCCGTACCCTGCGGACCTTGATACTGGCCAACTACTGCAGCATCCACCAGCCCGTATATACAGGAGATCATAGAGCCTCCAAAGGCTGCACCAAGATACCTAAAGTAGTGTTTTTTAACACTTCCCTGCGTTAAATTCTTTTCCATAAATAATCCTCCTTTCTTGCTTAATATGTGAATTTGGGTGCAGGCACAATATTTGCAATACAAACCTCGTTCGTCCTATCTAAACTTACTCATTCGCTGGGACAGGCTGTCTGAATATTTTGCAAGTAATTTAATTGAAAGTTCCCTTTCAGATGCATCCATATCCTCAAATGCGGCAATTTCTTCAGCAAGAACCAGATCAACCGTTTTTCTGGAAAACTCTTCACCTTTTTCCGTCAGTACAACATACTTATGACGTTTGCCGTTATAATCTCCGACCTCAATCAATCCATCTTTGACCAGCTTTTTCAAAGCAGAATGGACAGTCTGCTTTGGCTGGTATATAAAACTGCAGATATCTTTTTGGGTAACTTTTTCTTTCGACTGTCGGATGTAATACAATATCCAAAACGCACAGTCAGATAAACCAAAAGACTTGGCGACGGCCCGGTAAATTTCCTCATATCCATTGATCGTTGCATTAAAGGTAACAAGAACTTCTTTTGCTGTGTACATAGATTTCCTCCTTTCAGTCCGAAAACAGACTTATTTTATCTTATCTTTCTCAAAATTTCAAGAGAATTCACAAAAAAATAACAATTTCCCACAGAGTTTCCTCCCACGGGCAATATACTATTTTCATCTTAAGTCCCATTTTTAGTTATACTTTGAAAATAAGAAAACACTCCACATTCCCGTGAAGTGCAATCCGTAATTCTTATTCGGTTTTTGTCGGAACGTCCCTCCCATTTTTGAAGGTGAACCGTACATCCTCCTTGCCATAGAGCGTCACGAAATCCACCATGGCATCAGAATCCGTCTCCGCTGCATCCGTGGCCTGACCGCTTTTTAGGAATGAAATCGCCCCACCGTGCATCCTGATATGTTACAAATACCTTTCATGCTGTCCTCCCGGATTCCACACCAAAAAATAATGCCAGCCCCGCCATCACAATCATCGCTGCCCCGATCAGGCATACCGTCTTAAGGCTTTGTCCAGTCAGTCCGTAATCTATGATCGCTGCCATCATCATAGGGATAATGACCTCCACGATAACCTCCAGAATGACAAAGATCAGAGTGAGGACGGCATCTCTTTTATAATCTCCAATCTGCTTCAAAAGTGTTTTAAACATAAATGCCTCCTGTTTCTTTCAAAAATATCTGAAACTCTCCCGCTGTTTTATGAAGCCGGACGCATAGCTTTACAGGCATCTTCGATCATATCAACGCATTTCTCAATGCCAAACCTACTGCTGTCCAGACATAAATGGTAATGGAACGAATCCCCCCATTTCTGGTCTGTATAATACCGGTAATGGTCTGCACGCAGTTTATCCCTCCTGCGGATCATATCCTCCACATTTCCTTTTGGAAACTGCTGTCTTGCCATGCAGTGCTTCTTTTTAAACTCCATATCTGCATGGATAAAAACATTCAATACCTCTTTCCTGTCCCGCAGAATATAATCTGCACACCTGCCCACAATAACGCATGGTCCTTTTTCTTCCAGTTCTTTTATAATCTTTGCCTGCAAAAAATAAAGCTGATCCTGCAGCGGCTGGTAGTCTTCATAATTTCCCCGTCCTGCATAGGGCAGATGTCTTGCCAGATTGGAGAGCATGCTGCTCTCCATATGTTCCCCCTTTTCCTCCACAAACTGCGGATGAAAACCACTCTCTTTCGCTGTCATTTCGATGATCTCTTTATCGTAGAATGGGACATTCAGCCTCTTTGCCAATTCGTTTCCAATACTGTGTCCACCGCTTCCACACTGCCTGCTGATTGTAATAACTCTTCCCTGCATAGATACCTCCTAAATTTTTTTCCAATATAATTTCAACATAACCAAAGTTGTTATAAACGCCAGCACATCTGCCAGTGGACCTGCCCACAATGCCCCTTCCACCCCTAATACCAGCGGCAGCAATAAGGTCGCCGGAAGCAAATAAACAATCTGACGGGACAGGGAAAGGATGGTTGCCTGTGTCGGTTTTCCGATCGCCTGGAAGAAAATTCCTGTTGCCATCTGCAGCCCGTTGATCGGACACGCCAGAAGGAAAATTTTAAAGCATTTCACCGCAAACTCATTGTACAGCTCCGATTCCGAACCAAACAGGCAGACAATGCTCATAGGCGCAAACTGGAATACCATAAATGCCAGAATCAAAACGATTGTAGATACTGCCAGGATAATACGGTATGCCTGCTTCACCCTGTCCTTCTGCCCGCTTCCATAATTGTAGCCGAAAATAGGCTGCGCTCCTGTTGCCAGTCCAAGCAGTATGGCAGAAACAATCTGGTTTACTTTCATAGTAATGCCAATAGTCGTCAGCGGGATTTCCGCACCATATTTCGATTCTGCACCATAAGACACCAGTATATTATTTGTAACTGCCATAACCAGGACAATGGCAATCTGTGTGATAAAACTTGATACGCCAAGGCTGCCGACTTTCGCTATGACTTTCCCTGAGATGCGGAAACATTCCTTATCCAGTTTGATGCTCTTAAATTTCCAAATGTAAGCAAGATACAGGAAAGCATTCAATATCTGCCCGGCAATCGTTGCCCATGCCGCTCCTTTTACACCCCAATGGAACACAAAAATAAAAATCGGATCGAGGATGATGTTGGTGATACATCCCAAAAGCAGTCCTGCCATGCTGAATTTCGGACTGCCATCCGCACGAATCATACCCGCCATACCGGAATCAATGGAAGAAAACAGAATCCCATAGGAAATGATCCGTCCATAATCCATGGCATAAGGCAGGATATCTTCTGTCGCACCAAATAATATACACAAAGGCTCCAAAAACAAATTAAACAGGATGCAGAGAATAATCCCCATAATCACCATGACCGATATGGAACACCCCACGCCTCTGGCTGCTGATTTTTCATCACCCTCGCCGAGCTTCAGACTTAAGTATGCCGCAGCTCCATCGCCAATCAGCAGGCTTAAAGCTATGGCAATCACTGTCATCGGCATAACAACATTGGTCGCTCCATTGCCAAGATACCCTACCCCCTGCCCGATAAAAATCTGGTCAACAATGTTATATAAGGCGTTGACCACCATAGAAATGATACTTGGAACAGCAAACGTAAGTACCAGTTTCCCAATCCGTTCCGTACCAAGTGGATTTGTTTTTGTTACTGTTGTATCCATTTTTACCTCCTAACTCAAAATACATGATGAAAGCACACAAAACCTATCCGTACCTGTTTCCCGCATCCGTCAATTCCATATTTTCCTGCATTTTTTTCATTACATCAGAAAAAATCCTTAGTTCTTCTTCCTTAATTCCTGCTGTTAGTCTTTTTTCCAACAGAGCAATATGCCTTTCAACCTGCTCCTTCATTTCCACCGTATGACTGGTTGGCAGTATCTTTTTCAAGCGGTCATCATATGGAACCTTTTCCCTACGGGTAAAGTCCTGTGCCTCCATTTTCTTCAAAAGTGTGGAAACAGATGCACTTCTTATATTTGGAAAAGATCACATGATCTCCTTCCTTAACCTGCATCTGCACATCCTTTCCTTCGTATCCTTTACCGTCCCCGACTGCTGCCATAACAGCTTCCTGCGGTTTTTCCTTTGCACCGTCCGGCAGGATAATGCCTGACTGTGTTTTTTTCTTCTGTTTCCTGATACTGTAAAATACCCTTGTCACCTAATGGTCTTAATTTCATTCTTGTTACCTGCCTTTCTTCTTATTGTTAGCATTCATGTTTTTCGAGTGCTAACCTTTGCAATACATATTAAACCACACCCGCTCTTGAAAGTGAAGCGAAAATATGGTATTATCAATGACAAAAACGCAACAATAGAGGTAAAACCCATGAATACAGACCAGCTAAAAAGCTTTATCCAGGTTGCCGAAAACCTGAACTTTGCAAGAGCCGCTGAAATTTTAAAGATTACCCAGTCTGCCGTTTCCCGGCAGATTCATTCGCTGGAAGATGAACTGGGGACAAAACTTCTTCACCGCACCACCAGGACAGTTACCCTTACCCCTGCTGGAATCAGCTTTCTGGAAGATGCAAAAAATGTTATGGGCAGATTAAAAATTGCCGAACAGAAACTGCAGCGCCATCAAAGCACAAATTTGCAGGTCTTAACGATAGGCTGCCAGAGTGAGGCTAATCTGGACCTGCTCTGTAAGATACTGAAATCCTGCAGGGAACAGATGCCGGAACTATATCCTTTTTTGAAAGTGATCCCCCACAGGTCCATTTTAAATCTCTTCTACCAGGAAGAACTGGATCTGCTGTTTGGATTCCAGGATGATATCCCAATAAAGAACGATACCGTCTACAAAGAATTATTCCGGATACCATTGTGCTGTATTGTTCCCGCTGCGCATCCTTATGCGACCAGGTCCGGGCTTGCAAAAGAGGAATTGTATCTGGAGAATATCGTTGTCTGCAACTCCTATGCAATTCCTGCCAAAGTCGCAGAAATGCAGAACCAGATTTCACAGCATATCCTGCCTGAATCCACTTATGTATGTGAAAACCTTCAGGTGCTTCTTACTCTTGTCAGGGCAGGATATGGCTGTTCTGTACTTCCACAGATGAATTTTGTAAATTCGGATATCTGTTCAGTCCCTCTAAAAAACAGCGAGCCATTATCCTATGGTTTCTTTTATAAAAAAAGTTCACAAAGCCCTTTACTAAAAAATTTTATTTCTATCGTAACGAACACATCTTACCATTAGCTTTCACAGCAAAAAGCGATATAGATACCAGAAAGCATCCATATCGCTTTTTATCTGATATGCAAAATGTCTGTTTATCTGCCGTACAGCCCCTTCACCCTTCGATTGCGATATAATTGGATTTTTCCGGGACTGCTTCCTTCATGTTCTTCGGAACCTGCAGTTTCAAAGTGCCATCCTCAAAACGTGCCTTAATATCTTCCTGCTTCACATCTTCCCCTACATAGAAACTCCTGCTGCAGGTACCGGCATAGCGTTCCCGCCTGATGTATACCCCGTCGCTGTCCTTCTCTTCATTTTGGGAAGCGGATGAGGCGCTGATTGTCAGGTATCCATCTTTCAGCTCTGCCTTTACATTCTCTTTCTTAATGCCAGGAAGATTCATGGTCATTTCATAAGCATTCCCCAAATCTTTAATATCAGTCCTCATCATCTCGGACACATGGGATTGGTAATGGGTTCTCTAGTGCGGATGGTCAAAAAACTCGTCCAGCAAACTTTCTCCGAAAATACTTGGCAATAGCATAGTACATCGCTCCTTTCATAACTGAAAGCCTTCTGCTTTCTTTAGGGCTATTGAAACACACTTTTTCAGAAAAGTGAAGTGAATGTTTCGCATTATTGATGTGCAAAACGCAATAATTGATTTTTGTTAAACTTTTCAATACCCTAAAAATATGTATTGACTTTTTCGCGAAAAGATGTTAAATATATCTTTGTGCTTGTCAGAGGACTTGCAATCAATATGATTGTTAAAGTGGGATAAGATCCAATGGATTTTATCCCACTTTTTTAATTTAAAGGAGGTTTTATGTTATGAATCCCAAAGCAAAGCAATTATGCAGCTATGTCTTTCCGGCTGCAGGAAGCCTGTTTGTCACTTATCCGTATAATGTCATGGATGGTATTTTCGTAGGTCAGCGAATTGGTTCAGCTGCTTTAGGTGCTGTCAATATCGGCGTTCCATTCATTACATTCGCTGTAGCCATTGTCGCAATGTTCCCCATGGGAGGTGCCACAATCATTGCAATCAGAATGGGACGCGGCGATAAGGAAGAGGCAAACCATGCTTTCATGACTGCCCTGACACCGACTGTCCTGACAGCAGTTATCCTAACAATTGCAGGAACTGTTTTTTCACAGCAGATCGTGGATTTAAGCGGCGCACGTAAGATGGGGGAGGAAATGCGCAGGACGTCGGCAGACTATCTTTTACTATTCCGCATTTTCACTTCCCATGCTGATGAGCAACTGCCTTTCCGTATTTGTCCGGAATGACGGTTCCCCTACTCTATCCTTTGTGGGTATGTGTGCAGGGGCAGTATCCAATATCTTCCTTGACTGGCTTTTTATTTTTCCGCTTCAGATAGGAGTGGTTGGGGCTGCTGTTGCTTCCGGGCTTGGACAGGTTTTTTCACTTTTAGTACTGCTTTCCCATTTCATCCGAAAACATGGTGATCTTAGAATTCGGTGCTTCACAATACAGCCTGTGCTGATTAAAAAAATCTGCAGGCGCGGCTCTCCCAAAGCAGTCACACAGCTTACTACCCGGTCACAGCCCTGTGTTATAATCTGGTTCTTGCCGGTCTGGCAGGCGATACTCGCTCTCCCCCCTTTACCAATAACAACATGATTTCATCAACAGAAACATGGTCTACAACAGCGCCTTTATATTTTCGTTGTGCTTCTTTCCCATTTGCAACTAAAACATCAATCTGAAAATCCCGTTTTCGGTAAGTAATAATATCACTGGGGTCTAATGCAAGGAACTGGCTTTCCTTGCAACGCATAACAGCGTAATTGTATACCAAATCATTTTTTGATACGGTCATAATCAATTTTCCATTATGAATAAATGTAATATAATCTACAACTTTTTCTAAATCACTTGTGATATGAGAAAATAAAATAAAATAAAAGAATAGAATGGCTTTCTTCCTGCACAAATTCAAGAAAAACGTCCAGCATTTCGTCACGCATAATGGGGTAAACCACTGGTTGCTTCGTCCAAAATCAATAATTGCGGGTGGTGCGACAAGGTGACTGCAATAGCCAGTTTCGTTGTCATTCCTCTGGAATAATGTTTGATTTTCTGTTTAATGGGTAAATGAAAATCCTCTAAATATTCTTTGAAATAAGGCATTATCCCATTGTGTATAAATTGCTCATTCTCCCTATTTCAGCGGCTGCCTGTAAATGTTCTTCGGCTATACGCTGTTGTTCCTCTTGATAAAATTCTTTGTTCTGCACTGACACAAAGCTTCCTCTGCCAACCGTAGTTTCGATAAATCCGTCCCTTTGTAAATCCTCATAGGCTTTTTGGACTATAATAACGCTTACATGGATTGATTTTGCCAAAGCCCGCATGGAAGGGATTGCGTCACCCGCCTGTAATTCTCCGCTCATTATCATTGCCTTGATTTGTGATGTGAATAGTGTGGTGCTGGCGGTCAATCTCTTGTTTTCGGTTGCCTGTTTCTTTACCATACATGAGCATTTGTCCCAGACATGTCACGGTTCATTAGATTGTACATTTACTGCATAAACTGCCAAAAAGGATATTTGCGAAGGTTGCTGTAAATGGGGCAAACCGTAACACCCGTCACGCAGCGAACGGTATTGTATATGATTTTGTACTTGCCTCTGTCACCGCTTAAATGCTATAATACCTCCGTAATTGTATTGTATCCCGCTTAAGCGGGAATGATAACAAGGAGGAATTGAATAATGAAAACACAAAAACACGACACTCGTTGGATGGTCAGTGTTGCACTTATGGCAGCTATCGTCATCGTGCTGGCGAACACACCGCTGGGCATGATTCAGCTCCCAATCATCAAGGCGACAACTGTACACATTCCGGTCATCATCGGAGCGATCCTGTTGGGACCATCTGCCGGAGCGATCCTCGGCGCAGTATTCGGAATCTGCTCGCTGATCAGCAACACGATGGCACCGACACTTCTATCCTTTGCATTCTCACCGTTTATGAGTACCTCAGGAATCCCCGGAGCCATAAAGGCTATCTGGATCTCCGTAGGATGCCGGATGCTCATCGGCATTGCTGCAGGATGGCTTTGGATCGCGCTGGAGAAGCTTAAGGTCAACCAGCTTGTTGCGTTGCCGGTTGCAGGCTTTGTCGGCTCTATGGTCAACACCATTACCGTTATGGGAAGTATCTATTTCTTATTCGCGCAGCAATACGCCGAGGCAAGAGAGGTTGCTGTCACTGCTGTATGGGGACTTGTTATGGGGACAGTCACTGCTTCCGGAATCCCGGAAGCGATCGCGGCCGCAGTCCTTGTCCTCGCTGTCGGAAAAGTGCTGATCCAGGTATTTAAAAGGATGAATGCAGGCTCAGTAAACGTTCAGCCTGCAAAATAATCATAGATAGCAAAATAAATTTGAAAAACTGAATATTTAACACATATACCACTTGACATCCACTATTAAAATATGATATAAATATTTAGTGTGATAAGTACATACAGGGGATTGGTCAAGTGGTATGATAGGGGTCTCCAAAACCTTTGGCGGGGGTTCGATTCCCTCATCCCCTGTTGGATGAAAAAGTGCTGTAAACCTTGAATTTTAAGGCGTTACAGTACTTTTCTTTTTATTTTTCAGAGTGTTTCAAAGTGTTTTACAGTATTTCAGAGTAAAAAAACAGAGTAAAATTAGGGTGGTAAAATCAAAGTAATAGAAACGAAAGGGAATATGTATAACTCCATAAAAAATCATCAGCTAAACTATGCCCAAAAAATTATCACTCACTAAATGTTACTTTTAGTAAAGTGGAGAAAGAAACGTTTATTTAACTATGCAAAATTCCTTTTCTGCAAAAAGAAGCCCGAAAATCGGACTTCTTTTTGTCGCTGTAATGCAGCTTTTCTTCTATTTCCATTTCAGTGAATAATAGCCGGATGATTTCCCATTCGCCCTCAAAACTTTGATGTAGTAGGTGCCTTTCGACCATTTAGTCGAAGAATACAGCTTCCCTGTAGCATTATTATAAATAGTCCTTGAACCGTTTCCGACCTTCTTTCCGCCTTTATAAACGATGATCTTTAACGCATCATTAGAACCTGTCGTTACATTGATCGTTACGTTCTTCTTTCCGGTCAGTTTAAACTTATACCAGTCTGCCTGTCCGCTTCCTGCCTGAATTGTTCCTTTTACTGTTTTACCTTTCTTGATATTAACAGCTTTGGCTCTGCTCTTTCCGCTCTTTTCGGAGATTTTCGTATTCGTTACCGAAAAACAATATACACCTTCCGAATTAGAAGAAGAATCTATTCTTATATAATAGGTCTTACCTTTAGTTACACCATAAGATGGGCTATAGTTCATCCGCGTTTTCCCAGATAATGCCGCACCTAGACTCTTATAAAGCGAAACATCATAATATTGAGCATTACCTTCATTATTTACCGTCAAATATCCTGTACTCAGCGCTTTGAACGCAAAATAGTTTGTCTGTGCATCTTTCTGCCCTACATATACTTTCTGCTTATTAGTAATCGTACGATCTGAGCCATCAATAGCTCCCCATGTAATGGAACTTTCCAAGGCACTCTTTATATCTTCTGTTATTTCAGTATTTGAAAAGATTCCAAGATAATATGTTCCAGCCTGAGGCACTCTAAATATTTCTGTTACAGAAGCTCCTGATGCACTTACATATCCTTTTCCATCCCTTGCATCCACTTGATTGTTTAACGCCGAATCCGTAAAAAGTCCAAAACTGTAATCTATACCTACATTCTTAGCCACAATACCAAGCACTCCTTTAGAAGTCACAGGTATCGCATAGCTCAAACTTCCTCCGACTACATCCTCTTTCATTTCCTCAGACAACCCCAACAGCTCTGATGCATCCTCTGGCAAAGTCTGAACACTCATCTCCGGCACTTCATCCGTTACTTCGTCCTCTTGGCTTTCACTTTCTAGCACTTCTTCCTCCGTCACTGCCTGCACCTGCGCTGCCGCATCCTCTGCATCTGCTGCCTGTACAACGCCCCCAGTTGACACTACGAGCGCAGAAATCAACAGAGTAGATAAGATTTTGCTCATTCTTTTCTTCATACCCTTGCTCTCCTTCATTTAGTATTATGTATGTTGTTACCAACGCTATTAACATTATAGCAAACTCCTGTTTACTATTCAATCTGTTATTTTATTTTTCTTATTTTTCCATTGTTGTTTTACTCATTCAGCCACGCAAAAATATTTATCTGTCATTTTATTGAATATTTATAAAAAGACCGACTTTTGAATAATTCACCAAAAATAAATTCAAACAGTGAATCTTTCATAGCTTCAAACCCATTTATTTCATATATTTTATATATTTCTTGCAGGAAATTATTGACGAACTGTCAAAATGTGTTAGAATAGTAAACGTTGAGATTTAGAACATATGATGGAGGTTATAAAAGTGGCAGCATATAGTGAATTATCGAAAGAAGAATTATTAGAGCTAAAGGAAGGACTTGAGGCGCAGTTTGCCGATGCGAAGGCAAAGAACCTGAAACTGGATATGTCCAGGGGAAAGCCGTCTGCAGAGCAGCTTAATCTGTCCATGGAGATGATGGACGTCCTTACGAGCCGCTCTAATCTTGCCTGTGAGGAGGGCGTGGACTGCCGTAATTATGGTGTTCTGGACGGCATCCGGGAGGCGAAGCAGCTACTTGCTGATATGATGGAAGTACCAAAGGATAATATCGTTATCTTCGGCAACTCCAGCCTGAACGTGATGTTTGATACGATCTCCCGCTGCATGACCCACGGCGTACTGGGAAGCACTCCCTGGTGCAAGCTTGACAAGGTAAAGTTCTTATGCCCGGTGCCAGGATATGACAGACATTTTTCCATCACGGAGTATTTCGGGATTGAGATGATCAATGTTCCTATGACGCCTACCGGGCCTGATATGGATATCGTGGAGAAGCTGGTAAGCTCAGATCCTGCCATCAAGGGAATCTGGTGTGTGCCAAAGTATTCCAACCCGCAGGGCATCACCTATTCCGACGAAACTGTCCACCGTTTTGCCGCCCTGAAACCGGCTGCAGAAGATTTCCGGATCTTCTGGGACAATGCATACGGCATCCATCATTTGTATGACGATAAACAGGACTACCTGATCGAGATCCTGATGGAATGCAAAAAGGAGGGCAACCCGAACATGGTATACAAGTTCTCTTCCACCTCCAAGATCAGCTTCCCGGGCTCCGGCATCGCAGCGATCGCAGCGTCCGATGAAAATCTGAAAGAGATCCGCAGGCAGATGCAGATACAGACCATCGGCCACGATAAGGTGAACCAGTTACGGCACGCCAGATTCTTCGGGGACATTTCCGGCATGGTGAACCACATGAAACGCCATGCAGCGATCATGCGCCCTAAATTCGATACCATACTCTCCACTCTCGAGCAAGAGCTTGGAGGACTTGGAATCGGCTCATGGATCGCACCGAGAGGCGGCTACTTTATCTCCTTTGATTCCATGGAAGGATGCGCCAGGAAGATCGTAGCCAAGGCGAAGGAAGCCGGGCTTGTGATGACCGATGCAGGCGCCACCTTCCCTTACGGAAATGATCCGAAAGACAATAACATCCGGATCGCACCCTCTTATCCGACTCTTGAGGAGCTAAAGCTGGCAGGCCAGATCTTTATCCTCTGCGTCAAGCTGGTAAGTATCGATAAAATCCTGGAAAGCAAATAGACGTGAATCGACAGATTTAAAAAGCAACAACATACACCAAAAATCAAATCCGCCCGCAGAATAACTAAGAGGATACATCCCGGCCCTGCCGCCGCTCATGTATCCTCTTAATCTGTTATCCGTTCACTGATTATACGATCAATTCATCATTCACTTATCCGCATTATTTTTCCGCAAAATCAGACCGCATTAAAGTGTATCCCTTCTGACCGGGTATCCTTTCTGATCTATAATACCGGGACGGCTTATGACACCAGATAATTTATCGCCTGATTGACCGATTTCACCCCGATCACCTCAATCCCTGCCACCTTTCCCACAGACTTCATGGACACCTCCGGTATGATGCAGGTCTTAAAGCCAAGCTTCTTAGCCTCCGCCACCCGCTGCTCCGGCATGGTGACCGCCCGAATCTCCCCGCTTAGGCCAACCTCACCGAACACGATCGTATCCTCGGAAACAGGCTTGTTCTTATAGCTTGAGGCAATGGCCATAACGATCCCCAGATCGGCCGCCGGTTCATTCAGCCGGATCCCGCCTGCGATATTCACATAGGCGTCGTAATTCGAAAGCAACAGTCCCAGCCGCTTCTCAAGCACTGCCATCAGCAAGTTTATCCGGTTGTAATCAAGCCCCGCCGCAGTCCTCCTCGGCATCCCAAAATTGCTCCTGCAGACTAACGCCTGAATCTCCATAAGCATGGGCCTTGTCCCCTCCATCGCGCACGCTACCACAGAGCCTGACGCATGCTCAGGCTTCCCGCTCAGCATGAATTCCGAGGGGTTCTCCACCTCCGCAAGGCCGCTCTTTCGCATCTCAAAGACGCCGATCTCATTAGTAGAACCGAAGCGGTTCTTCACTCCCCGCAATATCCGGTAGGAAGCGTGCCTGTCTCCCTCAAAATAGAGCACCGTATCCACCATATGCTCCAACACTCTCGGTCCGGCTACCGTCCCTTCCTTCGTTACATGCCCCACGATAAAGACCGATATATTAAGCCCCTTGGCAAGCTGCATCAAGGTATTGGTGGACTCCCTGACCTGAGACACGCTTCCCGGCGCCGAGGCCACCTCCTCACTGTACATGGTCTGTATGGAATCGATCACTGCCATCTGTGGCTTATGCCGCTCGATCGCCCCCCGGATAAGGTCAAGATTCGTCTCGCAGAGCAGGGAGAGCGTATCCTTAAAATCGCCCATACGGTTCGCCCTCAGCTTGATCTGCTTAAGGGACTCTTCCCCGGAGATATAAAGAATCTTCTTATCCATATCCGAAAGTCTCTGGCATACCTGCAAAAGCAGCGTTGACTTCCCGATACCGGGATCTCCGCCCACCAGAACAAGGGATCCCTGCACGATCCCGCCTCCAAGAACCCGGTCCAATTCCTCGATCCCCGTCTTGACCCTCTCATCTTCATCTGTAGAGACACTGTTCAGGCTGACTACTTCTGCTTCCTGCACTGCTTTTACGGCGCCGGATTTAACCGACGCCGCCTTTTCCTCCACAAACGTATTCCATTCTTTACACATCGGGCACTGTCCCAGCCATTTACTCTCTTCATGCCCGCAGTTCTGACAGAAGAAAATGTTTCTTTTCGCCTTTGCCATCTTACTTCTTAACCACTTTGACCTTCACGCTCTTATCCGCCCCCAGCTCTGTGCTCACGCTCAGCTTCCCGCTCAGGTTCGTAGCCATATCTCCCACATTCACTTCGTCCATGAATACGACGTACGCACTGTCCGCCTCAAGCCCCAGCGTGAACTGGGCGTCCTTCTCGCCTGACACCAAAAATGACACTTCCTTTTCTGATGCCCTGAAATTCTCCACCGCGGTTCCCGGAACTGACTCGTACACAAACATCCCGTTTTTCTCAAGCTTCGTAATCTCAGAAAACGTCTTCACCTTATACAAGTCCCCCTGAAATTCAAACCCGTCCAGTTTAGTCTTGCTTCCTAAGGTATAGTCGCCAAAGCTTAATGTCCCGTCTGCTTCTGCCTTCAAAAGTTCTTTCACTGCTGCCACTTATTTATCCTCCTCTGTTCCCACTGCCGCGCCTTACCGCGCTGCATTTATCTTTTCTACAGTATACCTTAAATCAAATCTATTTTGTAGTCTTTCGCACAAATTTTATTTCTTTTTTAGACATGCCTGCGGCCACCTCGCTGTCACGCCCGATCTCTCCTGACAGCACCGCCTCCGCCAGTCTGTCCTCAAGCTGGCTCTGCACTGCGCGTCTTAAAGGCCTTGCGCCGTACTTCTGATCCGTACCCGTCTCTACGATGTGATCCTTCACCGAATCCCGTATACTTAGACTGATCCCCATCTGCTCCTTTGCCCGCTTCACGACATCTTTGCACATCAGGCTTACGATCTTTTTCATCTCCGGCCTGCCAAGCGGATGGAAGACGATGATCTCATCGATACGGTTCAAAAACTCCGGCCTGAAGATCAGCTTGATCTCATTCAATACGTTGCTCTTCATCCGTTTGTAATCGTCCGCCGCGTCTTCCCTGGCATTGAACCCCAGCTTCTTCGGATCGATGATCGCCTGCGCCCCTGCATTGGAGGTCATGATGATGACCGTATTGCGGAAATCTACCTTGCGCCCCTGGGAATCGGTAATATGCCCGTCATCCAACACCTGCAGGAGGATATTGAACACATCCGGGTGAGCCTTCTCAATCTCGTCAAAAAGGATCACCGAATATGGACGCCTTCTCACCTGCTCACTCAATTGCCCGCCGTCATCGTGTCCCACATAGCCCGGAGGGGAACCGATCATCTTCGCCACACTGTGCTTCTCCATATACTCAGACATATCGACTCGGATCATCGAATCTTCATTGCCAAACAGCGCTTCTGAGAGCGCCTTGGACAGCTCTGTCTTTCCCACGCCCGTAGGCCCGAGGAATAAAAATGATCCTATGGGACGCTTCGGATCCTTCAGGCCGACCCTTCCGCGGCGCACTGCCCTGGCCACTGACGACACCGCATCCTCCTGCCCGATGACTCTTTTGTGGAGCGTCTGCTCAAGCTTCTGAAGCTTGGCGCTCTCTGACTCCTTAAGGCGCTGCACCGGTATCTTCGTCCACTGGGATACCACATCCGCGATATCCTCCTCTTCAACAGACACGCTTCTTAGCTGGTTCTTCCGCTCAATGCGCCTCCTCGCCTGCTCAAGCCGCTTTGCCTTATCCTCCCTGTCCCTTTTCACCATGGAAGCCTCTGCCATGTCACCTCTGCGGATCGCATCCTCAAGCTCTGCCCCAAGCTCCATGACCAGCCTTTCCAGATCGCCCACAGAGGCCGGAACTTTAAAGCCTCTAAGGCTCACCTTAGAGCACGCCTCATCCAGCACATCCAGCGCCTTATCCGGCAGAAAGCGGTCATTGATATAACGGCCGGACAGCTGGACAGCCGCCTTAAGCGCCTCCTCCTCTATGATCACATGATGATGGTCCTCATACCTTCCCTTAAGACCGTAAAGGATATCGAAACACTCCTCCTTTGACGGCTCCTCTACCGTGACCGGCTGGAAACGCCGTTCAAGAGCAGCATCCTTCTCGATATACTTGCGGTACTCCATAATCGTAGTCGCCCCGATAAGCTGCAGCTCACCACGCGCCAGCGAAGGCTTCAATATATTGGACGCATCGATGGCGCCCTCCGCACCGCCAGCACCGATGATCGTATGAACCTCGTCGAGAAACAATATCACATTGCCGGCAGCCTTCACTTCCCGGATCAGTCCCTTCATCCGCTCCTCGAACTCGCCTCTGTATTTGGAGCCGGCAACCATACCTGCCAGATCCATCGTAAACACTCTACGTTCCTTCATATTATCCGGGACAACACCTGCCGCAATCTGCTGTGCCAGCCCTCCGATCACTGCCGTCTTACCGACTCCCGGCTCTCCCACAAGACAGGGGTTATTCTTCGTCCTGCGGCTTAAGATCTGCATCAGCCGGTTAATCTCAGCCTCCCGCCCGATCACCGGATCAAGCCTTCCTTCTTCCGCCTGTTCTGTCAGATCTGTCCCGTACTGCTCCAGGATGCCGTTCCTTCTCCCATGTGCCTGCTGCATCTCCTCCTGATATTCCTTCGGGTTGATGCCCATAACAGACAGAACCTCCTGGAGCATCTTCTGGATATTCAGGTTCAGCGTAATCAGCATCCTCGTCGCCACGCATTCCACATCCTTAAGAAGCGCCAGAAGCAGATGCTCTGTCCCGATCCTGTCAGCCCGCTCTTTTTCTGCTTCCTCCTGGCTCTCCGCAAGGATGCACTCCAGCCTCGGGCTGAGCTTCGGATGATGCACCACCGAAACCTCCTCTGCGGGAGATACCAGTTCGTCTACGATCTTCAAGATATGATTCTCATCTACGCCGTTCGCCGCCAGCACCTGCCCGGCAACCCCGGTGTATACTTTTCTAAGCCCGATGAGCAGATGCTCCGTACCTACATACGGATGGTTCAGCTCCTTCGCTGTCACCTGTGCGATCTGCAGTACGTCCTTCGCCTGCTGTGTATATTCCATATGTCTTCTATTCCTTTCTATATTCGTCAAATATCTCATCTACCAGCGCATGTACATCCTGCCTGGATATGCGCTTACAGCATCCTTTGGCAAGCATGACCTTAAGCTGCTGCTTCATCTTAAGAAGCGCCTCCGCCTTGTCGATATCTATGGCGATGACCGCGCCCCTTCTCCTGTCCAGTTGGATAAAGCCTTCCTGCTTCAGGATATTATACGCCTTGTTCACCGTATGCATATTGATCCCTACCGTATCCGCAAGCTGCCGTACAGACGGCAGTGTATCTCCTTCGCGGATCAGATCCATGGCAATACCCATGATGATCTGATTCTGAAGCTGGACATAGATCGCCTCATCACTGTTAAAATCAATTTCTATATACATTCTATCACCTTTTTCATTTGTGCTAGATATACTATAACACAATCAAAAGGAGCTTACAACCGAAATCGTAAGCTCCTTTTGCAACTTTGAAGGAATTAAGTTAGGAAAATGTCTTATTCAGCGATAGTCTTGATATCTACGTACTCATAGCAGTCGAAGCTGTCAGCAACGTTCTTGCATGTGAGCTTTCCGTCATAAGTGTTGATCGCGGAGTAGATAACTTCATTATCTTTACAAGCCTGCTCCAGACCCTTGTTCGCAATCTGAAGTCCATAGCTTAATGTAGCGTTAGTAAGTGCGATGGTGGATGTTCTCGGAACTGCTCCCGGCATATTGCCTACGCAGTAATGAACAACTCCGTCTACTACGAAGATCGGATCATCATGGTAAGTAACCTTTGTCGTCTCACCGCATCCGCCCTGGTCAACTGCAACGTCAACAAATACAGCGCCCGGCTTCATCTCTTTGAGATATTTCTTCTTGAAAAGCTTCGGAGCTGCTTTTCCAGGAATCAGTACGGAACCGATTACAAGGTCAGCGTCCTTAACTGCTTTCTCTATATTCGCATCGGTGGAAACCAATGTCTGGATACGTGCCCCGAAGATATCATCAAGATATGCCAATCTCGGAATGCTGATATCCATGATCGTTACGTTAGCTCCCATGCCGACAGCGATCTTACATGCGTTCGTTCCTACATTACCTCCGCCGAGGATTACGATGTTAGCCTTCGGAGTTCCCGGTACGCCTGCAAGGAGGACACCCTCTCCGCCAAATGTCTTCTCAAGGTACTTAGCGCCTTCCTGAATGGAAAGACGGCCTGCGATCTGGCTCATCGGAGCGAGCAGCGGCAATCCGCCGTTCCTTGGGTCAAACAATGTCTCGTAAGCAACACCCTTTACCTTCGCGTTAAGAAGCGCGTCTGTCTGCGGCTTGTCTGCTGCAAGGTGAAGGTAGGTATAAAGGATAAGCCCCTCGTGAAATAACTGATACTCGTCCGGCAGAGGCTCCTTAACCTTAATCATCATATCTACAGTATCCCATACTTCTTTTGCTGCGTCAATCATTTTCGCGCCTGCAGCTTCATATTCGTCATCCATAAATCCGGAACCTACGCCAGCACTCTTCTCAATATATACTTCATGGCCTGCATTCACATAGCTCTTTACATTGTCCGGGGTCATACCTACACGGAACTCATTGTTCTTAATCTCTTTTACGCATCCTACTTTCACTTGACTCTACCTCCTGAATATTGTGTGAAACTGCTTTCCGGCCGGCCTTTTTGGGGTAGCCGCTCTGATACTGTACATTTGGTGAATAATATTTTTCAGCTTCGTTATTATCTGAACAATATTATTCATTTGTTTCTAAAACTTATAATAACATACCTGTCTATAATATTCAATAAAAGTTATTTTTTTCACAAAACTTTAAATTATTACATTTTTCTTTCAATTGTATCTACAATTTAACTTGCATATTTGAACGATTCATGATTAAATGAATAGAGAATACGGAGGTGCCTGTATGAAAGAATTGAGAGAAGCCATTAATAATGCCAGACTGACTAAGACGCAGAGGATGATCGCCACGTATATTCTGGATAATTCCGCGGACGCCTGCTTTATGACCTCCACAGAGATCGCAGAGACACTGGGCGTCAGTGAGTCTTCAGTCATCCGCTTCAGCCGTTCCCTCGGATACAGCGGATTTATGGATTTCCAGAAATCTCTGAGAAAGAATTATCAGGACAAGGTCTTAAGTATTTCCAGCACGATCACGGTTCCTTCTCAAAGAATCGCACAGCAGACAAAGCTTAGCAGCGACACAGATTATATCGACCGGCACTTTAAGATTACAGCAAAAAATCTGGAGTCTGTATTTCTTAACAACGCAGCTAATCTGTTCGAGGAAGCCGCTGATATCATCATATCAGCCAAACGCAAGTATATTGCCGCTTCCCGGGGGGACACATGCCTGTGCAATTATTTCCTGCTCTATTTGAAGCAGATGGTTCCCCACGTGGTCATGACGAACACTGCGGCCTTAAGCCCCATCGACCATATGTGCAACATCGCCAGAGAAGACTGCCTGATCATCTTCAGCTTTCCCCGCTATTCTTCTGTGGATGAGGTCACTGCGCAGATGGCCCACGACGCCGGATCGAAGATCATCGTTATCACGGACAAGCAAAGCGCTCTCCTTGCGCCCTACGCGACGGTCCTTTTTACCGTTTCCGTTGACAGCAACTCCTTTTTTAACTCGCTTATCGGGCCGCAGTTTATCGCGGAGGCGCTGCTTGAGACGATCAGCCACAAGGTCAGGGGCATCGAAAAGCGGCTGAAGCGCATTGATAAGTATCTCGGAAAACTTGGCAATTACTGATCGCTGCCAGCACTTACCGGCTATTTTTAGACAAAGTGAGACATAGATATGGAAGATTCTTATGTACTGCAATTATCAGACAGAAAATTTACAGACGTATATCTCTGCTACTGCGGCTATGCGAAATGCGAACCCGGACACAGCTTCGGGCCGTCTGTCCGTCCGAATTTCCTGATCCATTATATATTAGAAGGCAAAGGGATGTACCGGATCGGAAAAAAGGAATATCACTTAACGGAGGGCTGCGGATTTTTAATCGAGCCGCAGGTGCAGACCTTCTATCAGGCAGATGACAGGGAGCCGTGGACGTATATCTGGATCGGCTTCGACGGGAACAACGCCGGCAATTACCTGAGTGATATAGGGCTCACCCATCAGCATCCGGTCTTTGCGTGCGCTTATAAGGACGAGCTTCGCCGGATTGTTCTTGATATGCTGAAAAACAACATTTCCACAACCACACACCGTTTTCTCCTGCAGGGGCTGCTGTATGAATTTTTTTCCATTCTCACCCGGGATATCCATGTCAATCCTTCTGTCCCGGAGAACGGTGAGAACCCCTATATCCTTCAGGCTGTGGAATTTATCCAGAACAATTACTCTTTTCCTATCCATGTGACGGATATCGCCAATTATGTCTGTATCAACCGAAGCTACTTATATACCCTGTTCAAGACCAATCTTGGCATATCCCCGCAGGATTACCTTGCGAACTACCGCATCACCCAGGCGACGGAGCTCCTTACCATGACAAACCTTTCCATAGAAAGCATCGCTCTCTCCTGCGGCTACACAGACCCTTTGATCTTTTCCAAGGTATTCAAGGCAAAAAAGGGGCTGACTCCTTCCCGCTACCGCAGGGAAGTGCTTGACAGCCACAAGGCAAAGCTTCTGAACAGCATCGACACACTTAATGGACTGTAAGATTATTCTTACAGTCTTTTAACATTTTGACTGTTTTCTTCAACATCTGTTTCTATCAATTCCCGGCATTTTTTTCTATACTCTATATCAACATTTTTAATATGGAGGATTTCTCAATGAGTATTTTATTGAATGACCAGACACGTACCTTTCATCTGTGCAATGATTCTGTCAGCTATATCATGACCGTGCTTGAGACCGGTCAGGTGGCGCAGCTTTATTTTGGAAAACGGATCCATCACTCGGAGGATTTCTCACATCTTCTTGAGTTTGCTTTCCGCCCGATGACTTCTTATCTCAATGACGATGACTATAAGTACACATTGGAACACATCAACCAGGAGTACGGCGTGTTCGGCTCCACCGACTACAGAGATCCTGCAGCCGAGATTCTGAACAAGGATGGAAGCCGCATCTCAGACTTCCAGTACCAGAATTATACGATCGAGAAGGGAAAGCCATCTCTTCCGGGCCTTCCGGCGACCTACACGGAAAATGACGACGAGGCCGAGACACTGACGCTTATCCTAAAGGACCCGGTGAACGGCCTTACCCTGAAGCTTTTGTACACCATCTTCGCCCGGGGCGGCATCATCGCAAGAAGCGCTGCCTTTGTGAATGAGGGTTCAGAGGATCTTCATCTTACCAGAGCCATGAGTCTTTGCATGGATCTGCCAGACTGTGATTATGAGTTCATCCATTTCTCCGGGGCATGGGGAAGGGAGCGACACATGAAGACGAGGGTTCTTGAGCAGGGTATCCAGTCTGTAGGAAGCGTGAGGGGACATTCCTCCCATAACCATAATCCTTTCGTGATCTTAAAGCGTCCGGACGCCACGGAATTTAACGGAGAGGTTATCGGCTTCAGCCTTGTATACAGCGGGAACTTCCTCGCCCAGGCGGAGGTGAGCACTCACAATGAGACGCGTCTTCTTCTCGGCATCCATCCGCACTGGTTCGATTGGAAATTAGAGCCGGGCCAGTCTTTCCAGACTCCGGAGGCTGTCATGGTATATTCCGATAAGGGCCTGAACCACATGAGCCAGACCTTCCACAAGCTGTACCAGATGCGGCTTGCAAGAGGCTACTGGAAGGATAAAGCGCGCCCGGTACTGATCAACAACTGGGAGGCTACTTATTTTGATTTCACGGAGGATCGCCTGGTGGAGATCGCATCCAAGGCCAAAGCCTGCGGCGTAGAGCTCTTTGTCCTGGACGACGGATGGTTCGGCGGACGCCGCCACGAAAAGGCGGGACTCGGCGACTGGATCGCAAATCCCAGCCTTCTCCCGGAAGGCATCGCCGGCCTTGCCCAGAGGATCGAAGATATCGGCATGAAGTTCGGCCTCTGGTTCGAGCCTGAGATGGTGAACAAGGATTCTGACCTTTACCGCAATCATCCGGACTGGATCTTAAAGACGCCAAATCGCGGCACATCCCACGGACGCTTCCAGTATGTCCTTGATTTTTCCAGAAAAGAGATTGTGGACTGTATCTATGAGATGATGGCGAAGATCTTAAGCGAGGCAAAGGTTTCCTATGTGAAGTGGGACATGAACCGCAGCATCACGGAATGCTACAGCGCTGCCCTTCCAGCTGACCGCCAGGGCGAGGTATTCCACCGCTACATCCTGGGCGTATATGATCTCTATGAACGGCTGACCAGCAGATTCCCGCAGGTGCTTTTTGAGTCCTGCGCAAGCGGCGGCGCGCGCTTTGACCCAGGTCTTCTCTTCTACGCGCCGCAGGGCTGGACCAGCGACGACTCCGACGCAGTAGAGCGACTGAAAATCCAGTATGGCACTTCCTACTGTTATCCGTTAAGCTGCATGGGCAGCCATGTATCCGTGACCCCGAACCATCAGGTGTTCCGGAATACGCCTCTCCACACGAGGGCAAATGTGGCATACTTCGGCACCTTCGGCTACGAGCTGGACCTGAACAGGCTGACCAAGGAAGAGCAGGAAGAAGTCAAGGAGCAGATCAAATTTATGAAGCAGTATCGCTGCCTGTTCCAGTTCGGTACATTCTACCGCTTAAGAAGCCCATTTAGCGGAGACGGCACTACAGCATGGATGGTGGTAAGCGAGGATAAGAAGGAAGCTATCGTGGGCATATATAAAGTGCTAAACGGCGCGAATATGCCGTTTGCGAGAGTTTCCCTCAAGGGCCTTGACCCTGACCTCTGCTACCGGAATTCTGCAGACGGCAAGGGACACTACGGCGACGAGCTGATGAACGCCGGGCTGATCACCACTGATTCAAGCGTCGGGGAGACGGCTATGGGAAATATTCCGACCTGTGATTTTGATTCGAGACTGTTTATCCTCAAAGCTGAGGGCTAATTAAAGAATATATTCCGGCGGACTTTCTTCCGGTATAGGCTGATACCGCGAAAGCCCGCCGACAGGAGAATATCATATGAATTCAGAACAAAAAACTTTTACCAAACGATTGGCCATGATGCTTACCGGCATCCTCTTTATCGGAATCTGCGTAGGCAGCTTCCGGTTAAGTGCATTCGGCGTAGACGCCTTTACCTGCATGAACCTTGGAATCAGCGGATTCATCCATATGTCTTTCGGAACATGGCAGCTCATAATGAACGCCGTTATCCTGGTGGTCATCTTTTTCACCGTGCGCCGCTGCATCGGACTTGGGACGATTGTCAACATGGTATGCGTCGGATACCTGGCCGACTTTATCTGCTGGCTGTTCCAAGATATACTGAACATCGCAATGACGCTTCCCCTGCGCATCGCCGCCCTCCTTATAGGCATGCTTTTTGCCGGTATGGGAGTCGCGCTTTATATGGTGGCGGACATGGGAATCGCGCCCTATGACGCTGTAGGAATCATCATTGAAGAGCTGACACATAACAAGCTGAAGTATGACAAGGCGCGAGTCATCAGCGATGTGGCTGTTGTAATCATCGGTGTTTTATTCTGCCTGATGTCCCACGGAAATCTGGGACTGATCATCGGGATCGGAACGGTCTGCAACGCCCTGTTTAACGGACCGCTGATCCAGTTTTTCAAAACACATGTTACGGAGAAGATGCTGTAAAGAACCGCTGTGGTTACGCCTCGTCTATCGCTTTCCCGATATCATGCCGCATATACTGATTATCAAACTGCACCCACTCTGTTGCCGCATAAGCGTTGGCTCTCGCCTCTTTCAGGTCTTTCCCCTTCGCCGTAATGCCAAGCACCCGTCCGCCGCTTGTCACGATTCTGCCGCCGTCGAACTTCGTCCCGGCATGGAAGCAGTAATATCCGTCGTGCTTCTTAAATTCCTCAAGCCCTTGGATCGGAAGCCCTTTCTCATAGCTTACCGGATAGCCCTCGCTTGCAAGAACGACGCACACTGCCGCATTGTCCTCAAACTCAAGATCCACCTGGTCTAAGGTGCCGTCAATGCAGGCTTCTGCCACTTCGATAATGTCATTCTTCATCCGCGGAAGGACGACCTGCGCCTCCGGGTCGCCGAACCGCGCGTTGTACTCCAGCACCTTCGGCCCTTCCTCCGTGAGCATCAGCCCGAAGAAGATCACTCCCTTAAAGGGCCTTCCCTCTGCTTTCATAGCATCCACAGTGGCCTGATAGATCCGTTTCTCGCAGAACTCTTCCACTTCCTTCGTATAGAATGGACTCGGGGAAAATGTTCCCATCCCGCCGGTGTTAAGTCCCGTATCCCCGTCTCCTGCGCGCTTATGATCCTGGGCAGAGGTCATGGTCTTGATCGTCTTGCCGTCCACGAAGGAAAGTACGGATACCTCCCGGCCCGTCATGAACTCCTCGATGACCATCTCATTTCCTGCGGAGCCGAATTTCTTATCCAGCATGATGGTCTTAACGCCCTCCTTCGCCTCCTCCAGCGTATTGCAGATCAATACGCCCTTTCCGAGCGCCAGCCCGTCCGCCTTAAGAACGATAGGGAACTTCGCTGTCTCAAGGTACTTCAGCGCCTTGTCCGCATCGGTGAAGTTCTCGTAAGATGCCGTAGGGATATTGTATTTTTTCATCAAGTCTTTGGAAAAAGCCTTGGATCCCTCCAAGATGGCAGCATTCTTTCTCGGGCCGAAAGTACGGATTCCAGCCGCCTCCAGCTCGTCTACAAGGCCGCCCACCAGAGGATCATCCATCCCCACGATCACAAGATCAACCGCCTTTTCCTTTGCAAATGCAACAATCTTATCAAATTCCATGGCGCCGATAGGCGCGCATTCTGCATACTCCGCAATCCCGGCATTACCCGGCGTACAGTAGATCTTGTCCGCTTTATCACTTTTCGCCACGCAATACGCGATGGCATGCTCTCTTCCGCCGCTGCCGACAATCAAAACATTCATTATCGTTTCCTCCTGTTATCCTCCTCAACTACTTTTACCACTTAGTTCCTGCACTATAGTTTATCCGCAATGACAGCGCTGTGCCAGGGTTCCCTTCGTCCCCGCAGGCAGCAGACGCTATTGCAAAATAACCGTTTTCCCGTCTTCTACCTTAACCCGCCCGTTGGCGATCAGATCGATTGCCCGGGGCAGGATCTTCCACTCAGCCTGTTCCATGACACGTCTCTGCAGAACCTCCGGCGTGTCACCCTGTTCCACTTCTACCGCCTTCTGCAGGATGATCGGCCCCGTATCCGTCCCTTCATCTACAAAATGAACCGTTGCGCCGACTACCTTAACGCCCCGTGAAAGCGCCGCCTCATGCACCTTAAGCCCATAATAGCCTGTCCCGCAGAAAGACGGGATCAGGGACGGGTGTATGTTGATCATACGGTTTCTGTACTTCTCTATCATCTCCGGAGGGATCACCACGAGAAAACCGGCCAGCACGACCAGATCCGGCTCAAGTGCGTCCACCGCCTCCAGAAATCCTTGATTAAACTCCGCTCTCGACGGAAAATCCTTCGGAGAAACGCAGATACTCTTAATCCCATGCTCTTTCGCCCGTTCCAGCGCATAGGCGTTCTTATTGTTACTGATGACTCCCGTAATCCTTGTATTCGTGATCCCTCCGGACTCCACCGCGTCAATGACCGCCTGCAGGTTCGTCCCGCCGCCAGACACCAGCACTGCTATATCTAACATAATGTAACTCCTTTTTCTCCCTCGTCGATGCGTCCTACCACATAAGCTGTCTCGCCGGCCGCCGCGATCGCCGCCATGGCCTTCTCCTTATCCTCCGGGGCTACGGCGATCACCATGCCAAGTCCCATATTAAACGTATTATACATCATCTCCTCGGCGATATCGCCCTTCGCCGCCAACAGCCTAAAGATCGCCGGAACCTCATAGCTGCCCTTTTCGATCACCGCATGCACGCCCTCCGGCAGCATCCTGGGCACATTCTCGTAGAAACCGCCGCCGGTAATATGACTGCAGCCCTTTACCCTGACACCGCTGTTTTTCGCGCTCTTAAGCGCTTTTACATAGATTTTCGTCGGAGCGATCAACGCCTCCCCAAGTGTCTTTCCAAGCTCGTCATAATATGTATCCAGCGACTCCTTTGTCATCTCAAACACACTGCGGACAAGGGAAAATCCATTGCTGTGCACACCGCTTGACGCCATGCCGATCAGCACGTCACCCGGCTTAATGTCCTGTCCGTTAATGATCTCCTTCTTATCCGCGACACCTACCGCAAATCCTGCCAGATCGTACTCATCCACCGGCATAAGTCCCGGATGCTCCGCCGTCTCGCCGCCAACCAGCGCGCACTCAGACTGCTTGCAGCCCTCCGCCACGCCGCTCACGATAGCCGCGATCTTTTCCGGATAATTCTTGCCGCATGCGATATAATCCAGGAAGAACAACGGCTCGCCGCCGGAGCAGGCGATATCATTCACACACATCGCCACAGCATCAATGCCGATGGTATCATGCTTGTCCATAACAAACGCCAGCTTAACTTTCGTCCCGCAGCCGTCCGTCCCGGAAAGGAGCACCGGCTCATCCATATTCTTGATGGCGCTTAAGTCAAATGCCCCCGCAAATCCGCCAAGCCCTCCCAAGACTTCCGGGCGCATAGTCTCCTTTACATGCTTTTTCATCAGCTCCACCGACTTGTAACCCGCCTCAATATCAACGCCTGCTTTTTTATAATCCATAATATCTATCCTCGCTTATTTAACGCCGCCGTATCCTTTTTCACAGCCTGTACTGCAGATGCACAGGCCCGTGTGGACAGCAGCTTCACTCACTTTTGTTTCCCGTTTACCAACTCTGCCCCGCATACTGATCTGTCTGATCAGGTACGCCTCACCGACAATCTTATTCAGCCGTTCAAGTACGCCTCACCGACAATCTCATTTAGCTGTTCAGGTACGCCTCATAGCCGATCTCATCTAGCTTCGCGGCCTTTCCCTGCACCGTCTCCTTCATCTCCTTGGCATACGCCTTCAGTTTAGCTAAAAGCTCTCCGTCCGATACGGCAAGAATCTTCGCCGCAAGAATCGCCGCGTTCATGCCCCCGTCGATAGCCACTGTAGCAACCGGGATTCCCGGCGGCATCTGGACGATAGAAAGCAGTGCATCCTCGCCGTCAAGATTCTTCCCGGAAAGGGGTACGCCCACAACCGGCATCGGAAACAGCGCCGCGCACATCCCCGGAAGATGGGCTGCCATGCCCGCTCCGGCGATGATCACCTTTATGCCCTTCCCTTCGGCGGCTTTCGCCCACTCAAAAAACACATCCGGCTCTCTGTGTGCCGAGATAATCGTTATCTCATAATCAATCCCAAACTTCTCCAGCATCTTGGCAGCCTTGCTCATCACCTTAAGGTCCGAATCACTGCCCATTACAATTCCTACTTTTGGCATATCTTCTTCATCCTTTCTTTAATTTATAATCTATTAAAAAGCTTAATGTATCTGATACAGGATAATACCGTTAAAACACTAATCCATCATACATGATTCCCCCATCTTTTTCAACGGTTCATTCAAAACTTCCGTCCCCGGCAGCACGAACCTACCGTTCTCCAGCAAAGTAATCTCCTTTCCCGCCGCTGTCGCCACCGTGATGCTTTTCAGCTCCTCGTAAGGGATGGTAATATCCGTGTGGCAGTGGAAATACGCCTTGGACACATCTTCCTTCCGGAGCGCCGACACCGAATTATCCCGGGCGACGATCTCCTTCCCATTGGGATTATACACCTTTACATCCTCGCTCCAGCTATAGCATGTATCTCCCACCGCGAAATGGGGACCCATCTTCTCCGCGATAAGGATCGGCAGCTTATCCTCTATCCCGTATCTCTTTGCCGCCGCATAAGCCGTCGTGTTGGTCCCGATAGCAAATTCACCGAGGGGAAGCGTAGGCTGCTTATGCAGGATATTGTCCCGGATATACTCCTTGTTCTCAAGCTCCCGCTCAAAATTACCGCAGCGGTAATCCGAGATCATCCCGTTGGCAAATTCAATCTCCAGATCTTTAAACTGCAGCTCATTCAGATACACCCTGCTGACATGCAGCACCCCGTTCGTGCCCTCAAGCACAGGAGAAGTGAACACCTCGCCCACCGGAATATTCACATCCGCCACGCAGTTTTCAAAAATTGTCTCCTTATCCGGATCCGACAGTTTACAAAGCTTCACCGTCAGATCCGTGCGGTTTGCTCCCGTTCCCAGGATACGGACACACTCTCCTTCATCCAGCGCGTCAATAAGCGTCTGCTGCACCCTCTCGTAGACCTTCGCATCCAGCGTATTGATCTTTATGATCTCCTCAAAGATCTCTTCATAGTCCTGTCCGATCTCCGGCACAGGATAGGCGATGATGGTATAGCTCCTCTCGTCTCCCCGGATATACGCATTCGTGATCTGGCTCTGGCGGCTGTCAAACTGGAGGGAAAGCTCCTCCTGCTTCCCAGTAAGCCTCACCGCCTCTTTTTTTACCTCCGGAGAGAACGGCTTCTCCCCGAACACCTCTATGCACGCAGGCCCTGCAAACTGCTCCGCCTCCGCTTTATATCTCTCATAGGTGGTTTGGATGACCTCCAGCTTGCGCTCTACAAACTGCTTGTCCAAAAACAGCGCCTGATCGTTCCTGTGGTCATAATCGTACTGCGGATTAGGATTGCCCCCGCAGTATCCGATCCGGATATGCTGACGTTTCGTAAGAGCGGTCACCGACGCACGATAGATGACCGTAGAAAGCCCCATCTTTGCAAAGTTTTCCATAGACTTCCTCACCACCCGCTCAAAGCCTAACACATACCGGATATTCACCACAGATTTCTTCGTCAGATCCTTTCCCGTATTCACAAAGCCCCTCCGGTAGCCTTCCGTATAGACGTCAGCCATCTTCTGGACCGTCTCATTTGGCAGGCTGTTCAGGTACTGTGCGCTCCTTAACTCATTTTCACTGACATACTCCCCGAACCGGTATAGATACTTAAGATCCGAAAGATCACTGTCCCGGATGATGTCCGCGGCAAATGACTCCTCCGGCCGTATCTGCTCCCTGATCCGGTCAGCCACAAACACATCGCAGTAATCGCTGGCATACCAGTACAGGATACCCTTAATATGCCTTACCTCCGGAATCCCCTCTTCGAACTGGTTGTAGACCTCGATAAGAAGCTCCATCAGGATATCCATATATGCGGTCTTTTTCTCGAACGCATACACAATAATTCCCCGAAGCTCCGCGTACAGAAAGCTCAATAAGCCCCCGTACTCTTCTGAAAGCTCCCTGACCGCAAACGCCGGATTGGCATAGCTCGTCTCATACTTCCCCGGCAAAATGTCCGCGTACAGCCTGCGGTTCCACTCCTTAAGCTCTTCTATCTCCATAGCCTCATAAGAGCCGTCCGAAAGCGCAGTCCTCAGTTCGTCAGTCATCATAACAAAATCAGCCATCCTGCGGAAATAGTCCCGGAACCTGGCATCTTCTACTGTCTGTTCCTCTGCCATCTCCCGGATCCGGCCGATCGCAAGCGCATATCTTTCTTCTGTCATCTAAAAAAGCCCCCTGATAAATATTGCACACACACATAAGATCACCGCGCCATTGCACCCAGCACCGATCTTGCATGTTATGTAATTCTTCTCCCTTTCATTAAAACCGCGGACGGCATACACAAGCCCGCGCCAGGCGATCACCGGCACCGCAAAGCCTAAAAGCCCGTATAATATGCTGATATCCCCCTTCGCCTTAAACGAATTGACTACCATCATAATGACCAAGCCGACGGCCAGCACAGCCAGCATGCAGGACTGTATCCCCTTCCTGGCATGCTTTTTCTGTCTCTGCCCGTACCTTGTCTTAATCAGCTTTTTGCGCTGCCTTGCCCTCGCCCTTGCAAGCTCTTTCTCTCTGTCTTCCGCTGAATCCTTTTGTCTTTTGATAAACATATCTTCTCCTTATTGCATTACATCCCGCATACAGGACATACCCTGCTGCCCCTCCGACTGTATTCAAAAGCAGGTCATCCACATCAAAACTGCCCACCTTTGCCACAAGCTGAAATGTCTCCACGCACAGGCTCAGGCCGAAGCTGTAGAAAAACGCCGAAAAAAATCTACGGTTTTTACAGGCTACCGGCATAAAAAAGCCGAACGGCATAAAGATCAGGACATTGCCGAACAGATTCGTGAACATAGCAAACATCCCAAGCTGCTCCCGGTATTGCCAGAACCTTTTAATCTCCCGGAACAATACCAGATTATAACGGTACTCCGCTGTCACGCCGGAGCGCCCGTACCAGTCAGAGAATATCAGAAAATATATGATAAATGCAATATAAAGTACAAATAAAATCTTCCCGATAAACCGAATCCTTTTTTTGTCCCTTACATTCAAATATATAGCTCCCCTTCTGCCTTCATACTATCCTCTTAAAACGTAAGCCCCTTTCTGTCCTTTAAAAGCTGCGCACCGCTGATCACCGAGATCACGCCCAGCGTAATCCCAATCACAAGCGCTACTATTCCGACGGCTATGCTTGCCGCCCCTGTGATTCCCATCGTCTTATATGCCTTTTCGTTCATCTCCAACCCCTCCTCAGATATTTTACCGTGCCATGCTCTTAAGCTCTTGCACCGTACTGTTCATAATATGCATCAATTGCTGATTTTAATGTATCATCGATGACAATTTTTCCGTTGCACGGCTGATTGTAAAGGTGTGCAACAACTTCCTCCATCGTCACAATAGCGCTCGCCCGAAAGCCGTATAACTCCCGGATCTCATCCAGCGCGCTTAACGTTCCTCCCTTTCCGACTTCCATCCGGTTGAGGGAGACGATAAGCCCCTTCACCTCTACGTCCGCCTGAGCCTTTATAATGGGAAACGTCTCTTCGATCGACTTCCCAGACGTCGTTACATCCTCGATGATCACAACCCGGTCGCCGTCCTTTAGCTTACTCCCGAGAAGAATACCCGTATCGCCGTGGTCTTTCACCTCTTTCCGATTGGAACAGTAGCGGATATCCTTGCCGTACAGCTTACTTATCGCCATCGTCGCGGCTACCGCAAGGGGGATTCCCTTATAGGCAGGCCCGAACAGCACGTCAAAATCAAGACCGTAGGTATCGTGGATCGCCTTCGCGTAATATTCGCCAAGCTTACAAAGCTGGGTTCCTGTCACATAGGCTCCCGCATTCATAAAAAACGGCGACTTCCTCCCGCTCTTCAGCGTAAACTCTCCGAACTTCAGCACGTCGCTTTCTACCATGAATTCAATAAATTCTTTTTTGTATGTCTCCATAAAATAATTCTCCTTTATCCTTACGGCTTATGCCATATCTGTCATTCGATATTTTCTCAATTTTAACATATTCATCATTTACGTTCAACTCTTTTGTTCTGTCCTCCTCCGACATAACCATTCCGGATTAAATCTCTGCAATTTTATCCGTCTTGCCAAATTACAAAACCGTATAACAAAAAAATGTTTTTGTATTCCCCACATTATGATACAATAGTTAGGAATATTTTCAACAGCATTACAAATCAGAGGTGAGATCATGCATAAGGAATTTTTAATGGGCAATGAGGCCATTGCCCTTGGCGCCGTCGCCGCTGGAGTGAATCTCGTGTCCGGCTATCCCGGCACGCCCTCTACAGAGGTGTTAGAGACTGTGGCAAAGCATCGGCCGGACCAGACTTACGTCGAGTGGTCCGTCAATGAAAAGGCCGCTATGGAAGTTGCCGCCGGAGCCGCATACGCCGGCGCCCGAAGCCTGGTGACGATGAAGCAGGTGGGACTTAACGTAGCCGCCGACCCGCTGATGAGCCTTGCTTATATCGGTGTCAAGGGCGGCATGGTAGTCCTTGTGGCGGACGACCCCGGCCCGGTATCCTCCCAGACAGAGCAGGATACCAGACATTTTTCTTTCTTTTCAAAGCTTCCCTGCTTCGACCCGTCCTCGGCGCAGGAAGCCTATGAGATGGTGCAGGAGGCATTTGCCTGCTCGGAAAAGTACAAGACTCCTGTTTTCCTGCGCCCCACTACAAGGGTGTGCCACAGCTACGCCTCCGTCACGGTAAAAGACCCGGACGAATATACGGTACACAGGCCGGACGGATTCGCAAAGGACTCTGCCCGCTGGGTCATCTTCCCCCGCCTGTCCTATCAGAACCACCTAAAGATCGAGGAGAGAAATGTAAGGCTCGCCGAAGATTTTTCTTCCTATGAGCGGAATAAAATCATCCGCCCTGCAAAAGCATCGGGCGGCTCAGGCAGCCCCAAGTATCTCCCTGACGATATATCAGGCGGCCCCTGCGGCGTCCCGGCTGAAAGCCTTCATGCTCCCCGCCGGGGGATCGCCGCCGGAGGCATCAGCTTTACCTATGTCATGGAAGCACTAAAGACTGCGGGAAGCGTGCCGCTTCTTAAGATCGCCACCCCGCATCCCTTCCCGGAAAGGCTGGCGCTGGAATTTTTAGAAGGACTTGACGAAGTGCTCTGTATCGAAGAGCTTGACCCGGTCATCGAACGCGAGCTTACGTATCTGTGCGGCAAATACCATCTCCCGGCGAAGATCTGCGGCAAGCTCAGCCATCACGTGAAAAACGCAGGGGAGAACACCCGGGACAGCGTATCGGAGGATATCCACAGTTTCCTCGCCCAGGAAGAGCGCCGCGCAGTGCCGGCCGCCGCTGCCGCTTCGGATAACCCGCCTAACCTTCCCGTCCGCCCTCCGGTTCTGTGTGCCGGCTGCCCGCACCGTGCGTCCTTCTACGCAGTAAAGACAGCTATGAAAGGAAAGAAGACCATCTTCTGCGGAGACATCGGCTGCTATACCCTGGGGAATGCCATGCCTCTTGACATGGTCGACACCTGCCTGTGTATGGGCGCGGGCCTTGGCATCGCGCAGGGCGTCGGGCACATCGAGCCGGACACCCATTGCTTTGCCTTCGTGGGAGATTCCACCTTCTTCGCCTCCGCCATAACCGGCGTTGTGAATGCCGTGTACAATCAGTCGGACATGACGCTCATCATCCTGGATAACTCCACCACCGCCATGACCGGACACCAGCCCCACCCCGGTACCGGACAGACGATGATGGGCGAGATGACATCCAAGATAAATATCGAAGCCGTATTGCAAGGCATCGGTCTTACTGCCGTTGAGACTGTTGACCCGCTTGATCTAAAAAAAGCCGTAAGCTGTGTAAAGCGTACCGCAGAAAAGCCCGGCGTTAAGGCGGTTGTCTTCAGATCTCCCTGTATCGCGGTCACGCAGCCTGCCCCAGTCATGCATGTGCTCTCGGAAAAATGCATCTCCTGCCGCAAATGTATCCGCGAGCTGGGCTGCCCGGCGCTCATCCTTAATGGAGACAAGGTCTGCATCGACTCCTCCCTGTGCACCGGTTGTACACTGTGCAGCCAGCTATGCCCTACAGGCGCTATCGCAAATGGAAAGGAGGCCAAAAGCCGTGAATAAAAATATTATACTATGCGGGGTAGGCGGCCAGGGAACCGTCCTTGCCTCCAAGTTGATCTCTGCCGCCGCCATGAGCAAAGCTCTTCCCGTGATGAGCGCGGAGACCATCGGCATGGCGCAGCGGGGCGGAAGCGTATTCAGCCATGTGCGCATCGGAAAAGGCTTATATTCTCCCATGATCGCAAAGGGAGAAGCCGATATCATCATTGGCTTCGAGCCGGGCGAAGCCGTGCGGATGCTGCCTTTCCTCAGAGAAGGCGGAACCGTCATCACGAGCAGCCATAAGATCAGCCCAGTCACTGCCACGCTTTCCGGCTCCTCCTACAGTGGCGGCGAGATGACCGCATACCTGCAGGAGCACGTAAAAAAGCTGTTCATCATAGACACACAAAAAGCCTGCGAAGAGATCGGCTCTTCTAAGGTGCTGAACATTCTCCTTCTTGGCGCGGCCATAAAAAGCGGTGCCCTGGGACTTGCCGAGGAGGATATCAAAACAGCCATAATAAGCCGCCTTCCCGAAAGGTTTCATGAGCTCAACTTTAAGGCGCTGGCATATGCCCGCAGACACGCAGAGACACCTTAAGCCTTCATCGGCAAATGGTAAAATATATCATTCAATAAATAAGAAAAGAAAGGACTATTAAGATCATGCAGATTTCAGATTTACAGATCAGTCAGGTAAACCATCAGATCCAATCTCTCAGAAAAGCCAAAAGCTTCTACGGGAAAAAGCTTGAGGAGACAGGGATCACAGGAATCTCCGCCCCGGAGGATTTTGAAAAGCTTCCCTTCTCCGAAAAAAACGACCTGCGGGAAGCATACCCCCTGGGGCTGATGACCGCCCCCGAAGAGGATATCGTGCGCATACATTCCTCCTCGGGAACGACAGGACTCCCGGTCATCATCCCTTATACAGCCAAGGACGTGGACGACTGGGCCATTATGTTCGCCCGCTGCTATGAGACCGCCGGAATCACCAATACAGACCGTATCCAGATCACGCCGGGTTACGGCCTGTGGACTGCCGGGATCGGTTTCCAGAACGGCGCGGAGAAGCTGGGCGCGATGGTCATCCCCATGGGGCCTGGCAACACGGACAAACAGCTCAAGATGATGATGGACATGAAGAGCACCGTCATCTGCGCTACCTCCTCCTATGCTCTTCTCCTCGCCGAAGAGATCGAGAAGCGGGGGATCAAAGATAAGATCTGCTTAAAGAAGGGTGTCATCGGCTCCGAACGCTGGGGCGAGAAGATGCGCCAGAGAATCTCCAGTGAGCTTGGCATCGAGCTTTATGACATCTACGGGCTTACCGAGATCTACGGGCCGGGCATCGGCATCAACTGTAAGCACAGCACCGGAATGCACTACTGGGACGACTACATTTACATCGAGATCGTCGATCCGGTCACCTTAAAGCCTGTGCCTGACGGTGAACCCGGGGAGATCGTCATCACCACCCTCGTGAAAGAAGGGGCGCCGCTCATCCGCTACCGCACCCACGACCTCTCACGCATTATCCCTGGAGACTGCCCGTGCGGCAGCAAATTCCCGCGTCTGGATATCATCATGGGAAGAACCGACGATATGATCAAGATCAAGGGCGTTAATGTATTCCCGAGCCAGATCGAGGAAATCCTTAAGGAATTCCCGGAAACCTCCAGCGAATACCAGATCCGCATCTCCCACCTGGACGGACGCGACACCATGCGTCTCTATGTGGAAACAAACGGTACGGTGGACTTCCTCGACCTTGCCAGAAGGATCGCGGAAAAGGTCAAAAGCCGGATCGGATTCACACCGCTTGTCAAGGTTGTGGAACTTGGCCTGCTCCCGCGAAGCGAGAAAAAGTCCAAGAGAGTCATTGATGAACGATACGAGTAAACCCAATAACCGGGCAGTCCCCGCGGCGCCATATCACTCTACCAATCCCACCATATCAGACACTCTGGTAAATCCATATGTCCGCATATAGCTTTCAATGCCCTCTGCGATCTCTGCCGTCACTGCCGGATTATGGAAATTCGCCGTGCCCACCGACACGGCATCCGCGCCTGCAAGGATCATCTCGATGGCATCCTGCGTGCTGAAGATCCCGCCCATCCCGATTACCGGAAGCTTTACCGCGTGGGCGGCCTCGTAGACCATGCGCACCGCGATCGGATGGATCGCAGGCCCGGACACTCCCCCGGTCTTATTGGCAAGGACGAACCGGCGGCGGTGAATGTCGATCTTCATGCCTGTCAATGTATTGATCAGGGACACCGCATCTGCGCCGCCCGCCTCCACTGCCTTAGCCATCTCAGAGATGCTGGTCACATTGGGGCTCAGCTTCATGATGACCGGCTGCTTCGCATACCTTTTCACCGCTTTTGTGATGCTCTCAGCCGCTTTCGGGTCCTGGCCGAAGGCAATGCCGCCTTCCTTAACATTCGGACAGGAGATATTGATCTCTAGCATATCCACGTCCTCCTCCGAAAGACGCTCTGCCACTTCGCAGTAATCCTTTTCCGACCTCCCGCACACATTCACGATAATCTTCGTATCGTACTGCCGGAGGAACGGGATATCCCGCTCACAGAACAGGTCGATCCCCGGGTTCTGAAGCCCGACGGCGTTCATCATCCCGCCGCAGACCTCCGCAACTCTCGGTGTCGGATTACCTGCCCACGGGACATTCGCCACACCCTTTGTGGTCACCGCGCCAAGCCTGCCAAGATCTAAGAATTCTGAGAACTCCGCTCCCGAACCGAAGGTCCCTGACGCTGTCGTCACCGGGTTCTTCCACTCTATCCCGGCGATATTCACCCGCATATCCACGGTATTTTCCGCTGCGCACCCTATCTTCTTTTCCGTACTCATCAGATCTCCACCTCCGTTGCCAAAAATACCGGGCCGTCTTTGCAGATGCGTTTATTCTTCACATTGCTGTGAGGATCCTTCTCCTTTGACTGGCACACACACCCAAGACATGCGCCGATCCCGCAGGCCATCCTCTCCTCCAGGGAGATATAGCACTCCATATGATTATCCCCGGCAAATTCCTTGATTGCCCGGAGCATGGGCGCAGGCCCGCAGGCATAGATGATATCCCCACGCAGGCCATTTCCCCGGACAGCATCCATGACGTTGCCCTTCGTGCCCACGCTCCCGTCCTCCGTAGAGATATAGAGCGTGCCGTTCTGCTCGAATTCTTCCCTTAAAAATGTCTGTCCGTTGCGGTATCCGACGATGATCTGCTTCTCCTTGCACTCCATCTGCTTTGCAAGCTCTAAGATCGGCGGGACACCGATGCCGCCGCCCATCAGAAAAACCCGCCTTCCTTTTGCGCGCCCTAAGGGAAAACCGTTTCCCAAAGGCGCGATGATATCCAGGGTATCTCCTGCTTTCATTCTGGAAAACTGCTCTGTCCCTGTCCCTTCGCCGGTCACCCGGTACACCACCCGCAGTTTCTCCTTCCCGTCCGTCTCACAGATGCTGATGGGCCTTGGAAGGAGCTTGCCCGCATCATTGGTATACATGGAGATGAACTGCCCCGGCCGTGCGGTTTTGGCCGCCTCCGTCTCCATCCACATGCTGAAAATACCATCTGCAAGGCACTCCTGAGCGAGCACCTTCACTGTCTCTTTTTCTCTGTACGCCATATTCTTCTCCTGTCTTACCGGTTTTCAAGGGCGCCCTTGATATCCGTGATCATATCTTCGACAGCCGCCCTCGATGCATCTCCAAAATTCTTCTGTCCGAACTGCTCATATTTTTCCTGCTTGTACGCCGCGATGATGCCGCGCGAGGAATTTACAATAGCACCAAGCCCGTCCTCGTTGAAAAAATGAACCAGATCCACGCCTTTTCCGCCCTGTGCGCCGTAGCCCGGAACCAGGATATAGGATTTCGGCATGAGCTTTCTCAGCACCTTACCCATAGCCGGATAGGTCGCTCCCACGACCGCGCCGATATAGCTGTAATCCTCACCCATGCAGGAAGCGCCCCACTCGGCCACCTTCTCACCTACCAGCTCATACAGCGGCCGGCCGTCGATGAGCCTGTCCTGGAATTCCCCGCTGGACGGATTGGACGTCTTTACTAGGATGAAAAGCCCTCTTTTTTCCTCCTTACATACCTTGATAAAAGGATTCACCCCGTCTGATCCAAGATAAGGGTTCACCGTCACAAAATCCTCGTCAAAAGGCAGATAAGACTTCGATCCAACCTGCACTCTGCCGATATGTCCCGCCGCATACGCCGCGGAAGTCGATCCGATATCTCCCCGCTTAATATCGCCGATGACCACCAGCCCCTTTTCCTTACAGTAATCTACCGTCTTCTTGAATGCCATAAGCCCCGGAATCCCGAACTGCTCGTACATGGCAATCTGGGGCTTTACCGCCGGGATCAGGTCGCAGGTCTTATCTACGATCTCCTTGTTAAACTGCCAGACCGCCTCTGCTGCACCCTCAAGCGTCTCTCCATATTCCGCGAAAGCCGCTTCTTTAATGTGCTCCGGTATATAGTCAAGCATCGGGTCTAAGCCCACTACGATCGGTGCTCCTGTCTTTTTAATCTTTGCCGTCAATTTGTTAATCACGTATTCTACCTCCCATGTCTTTTTTTGCTCCTAGGCGCACGCCCTTCTATACTGCCTTTTCTTCACCGTCCGGACACTGGGCCTCATATACGACCTTGCCGCCTACCAGGGTATACGTCACCTCGCCGCTCACCGCAAAACCGTCAAAAGGCGTGTTCCTTCCCTTCGATAAAAAGGTATCCTTATCAATCCGGTACGTCCTGTCCGGATCAAAGATGACCACATCCGCAATCTTTCCCTCCGACACCGAGCCTTTTTCCAAGAGACCTAATATTCTTGCAGGATTATAGCTCATCTTCTCCGCCATATCCATCATACTTAAAATACCTGTCTTCACCAGATAAGTGTAGGTCAGGGCCGCGCTTGTCTCAAGCCCCACGATCCCAAACGCCGCCTGCGCCATAGATCTGTCCTTCTCCTCTGGCGCATGGGGGGCATGGTCGGTAGAGATGACATCCATCACTCCGTTTTTCAGCCCTTCCTTAAGCGCCTCCACATCTTCCCTGCTCCGAAGCGGCGGATTCATCTTGTAATTCCCGTCGTCTTCCCTGATATCGTCCGAGGTCAGGATAAAATGGTGGGGACACACCTCCCCGGTCACCGGCAGGCCGTCCTCCTTCGCCGCCGCAACCATCTTCACACTGTCCTTCGTCGAACAGTGGCACAGGTGGAGCCGCACGCCCGTCTCCTTCGCCAGAAGGATATCCCGCGCGGCGATCACGTCCTCCACAGAATTGGTAATACCCTTAAGCCCCAGACGCTCTGCGTTCGCGTCCGCGTTCATAACGCCGCCTTCCACCATCGTGATGTCCTCACAGTGCGCAAATACGGAGATTCCATTCTCCTTCGCCAGCTTCATGCTCTTCCGGTAAAGAGAGGCGTTCATGACAGACTTTCCGTCCTCGCTTATGGCGTGGCAGCCTGCTGATGCCATGCCTTTGATGTCTGCAAGCTCCTCGCCCATCTGCCCCTTTGTGACCGCACCGATCTGTATGACATTCACCAGGCTGTCCGCCCTTGCCCGCTTATGCACCTCTGCCACCTTCTCCCCGTCGTCGATAGGCGGCTTCGTATTCGGCATGGCGCAGACCGTCGTCACTCCGCCTCTCGCCGCTGCCCTCCCGCCGCTCTCAAGCGTCTCCTTGTACGTTAAGCCAGGATCGCGAAGATGTACATGCAGGTCGATGAATCCCGGCATCACATAGCATCCGGCTGCGTCAATCACCCGGTCAGCCTCATCAGCAATCTCTTTTTCCACCTTGCAGATCCTGCCTTCGTCTATCAGCACGTCAAAACACCCGTTCCTTCCGGTCAGCGGATCTGTCACATGTCCATGTTTAATCAGAATCTTCATATATGCTTTCCTTTCCCCATTTTTTTCTTATGCTATTTTAACATAAGGCAGGAAAAAAGGGAATGCACATTTCGCATTCCCTTTCTATTACAGCTATCTAATTGAGTTCTTTTTTCAGTTCCTTTACCGCCGCGTCAAGCTGATTATCTTCCTCAGGGTTCTTCTCATTCCATTCAAACTCCACTTTCACATCCGGAGTGATCCCTTTTCCGTTAATGTTGCGCCCCTTCGGCGTGTAATATTCTGCGATCGTAAGCTTCACGCAGGTTCCGTCCTTCAGATCGAAAATCTGCTGCACGACGCCCTTCCCATAGGTCTGGGTCCCCACGATCTTTCCAAGCCCGTAATCTTGGATGGCTCCCGCATAGATCTCTGACGCACTGGCGCTGTTCCCATTTACTAGGACAGTCATCGGAAGAGTAAATTTGTTCTCCTCATCCGAAGTCATCTCCCGCTTCTGCCCATTCTTATCCTGGGTATAGACGATCAGCCCCTTTGGCAGCATAATATCCAGGATATCACACACTGTATTCAGGTTCCCTCCCGGATTCCCCCGAAGATCCACGACCAGCGCTTTCATGCCCTGGCCTTCCAGCTCATCGAGTCCTTTCACATATTGATCATAAGTGACCGAATCAAACTCACTGACTGCCAGATAACCGATATTGCCCTCGAGCATCCTCGTCTGCACTGTCTGCGTCTCGATCGTATCCCGGACTGCCACAACGGTCACTTCCTCATTCTTCGTTCCCCGCAGTACCGTCAGCTCGACCTCTGTGCCCTTCTCACCCCTGATCCGGGACACCACCTCGGTCAGATCCTCTCCTGTGACCTCTTCGCCCTCCACTTTATAGAGGATATCCTCATCCTTAAGCCCCGCCTTCATCGCCGGGGAATCCTCGTAGACATGAGTCAGTGTGATGATCCCGCTGTCCTTGCTCTGGGTCATCACCGCGCCTATCCCGCTGTATTCTCCCTCCGACGACTCCATGAAAGCCTTCGTATCCTCCTCATCGTAATAGACCGAATACGGATCGTCAAGACCGCTGATATAACCTTTGTACAAGCCCTCCTCAAGCTCCTTTTCATCCTTGACACCCAGAAAGCTTTCATCGATCAGGGCGTCGAGAATACTGAGCTTGCGCTGCATAGACGCCGTCACGGTATTCTTCTCCGAAGCAGACACGCCTCTCGGCTTAAGCCCGCAGGAGACAGCGGCTGTCACCAGCAATATAGCAAGGGCGCCGCAAAACGCCCCTTTGAAAAAACTTTTTTTGTTATCCATGCTTACTTCCTATTCTTACAAATAATTCATCGCATTCACCGGTACGCCGCCGGACATCACTTGGAAGTGCAGGTGCGGGCCCGTAGAATTCCCGGTAGTCCCTACTGCACCGATATGCTGTCCCTTAGCCACCTTCGTCCCGGCGCTCACAAATATCCTGCTGCAATGCATATAATAGGTCTGCAGCCCGCCGCCATGGTTGATGACGATCATATTCCCCGCACTGCCGCTGTATCTTGCCGACGTGACTGTCCCGCCCGCCGCCGCATAGATCGGCGTGCCTGTGGGCGCCGCAAAATCCGTCCCCTTGTGGTTCGTGCTGGCTCCCCTAAGCGGTGCCGTCCGATATCCAAACTGACTGGAAATACGCGTATATCCCGGACATGGATGGGTAAATGTCCCATTTCCGCTCACCACGATCTCTCCAGAGCCGGCCTCTGATACCGCAGCGTTCTTCTTCGCCGCCGCCTCACGTGCCGCAGCCTCCTTTGCCGCCGCTTCCGCCTCGGCCTTCTTTCTGGCCGCATCAGCCGCAGCCTTTGCCGCCGCCTCGAGCTTTTTCACTCTCTCGGCGTTGGAATCGATCTCCTCTTTTAATCCGCCAATCTCAAGCTCCTTAGTAGCCAGCAGCGACTCTAAACTTCCCTGCTTCGCGATCAGCTCATCCTGCATAGCCTCCATCTCTTCCTGCTCCTGCTGGAGAGCAGCCTCCTGTGCTTCCACATCTTTCACGATCTGCTGGTACTTTTTCAGCATATCCCTGTCATAATCAGAAATCGACGAGATATACTCTGTCTTATTCAGGAAATCACTGAGATCCTTTGCCTCAAACAGAATCTCCACGAACTGGCCATTCCCGTTCTCGTACATGTACTTAATTCTTTTCTTCATGCTCTCGTACTGGTCGTTCTCATCTACCCTCGCCTGGATCAGCTCATCCTCCTTCAGCGAGATCTCTTCCTGTTTATTAAAAATCTTGTCTTCGATATCCGTTATCTCGGTCAAAAGTGCGTCCAACTGAGCTGCCAGCGCCTGCTTCTCCGTCTCCGCCTGTTCCTTCTGTTCCTCCAGCTCCTCGCTTTTTTCCTTTGCCTCCTCGGCTTTTTCCTTTGCTTCCTCGGCTTCTTTTTTGGCCTCACTGGCACTCGAAGCCTCCGATGTAAAAACCATTCCGGAACAAAGCATCCCTACAAGCAAGAGGCTTACTAATTTCTTCCCTCGCATTTATATATCCCCCTAAATGTAATGTATTATACCCGCAGATGTTTATGAATCGTAAAGAAACTCCCCACAAAACCGATACCTACGCCAAGCGCCACTCCTACCGGGAGAAGTGTCTTATACACATCCGTTACCGGAAGGAACGTGATAATATTATTCAGGAGGCTGAACTTAGTCATAATATATGCCACCGCCTTATCATACATGAAAAACAGCATGATCAGCGGGATGATCGCCCCTACTATACCGATGACCAGACCTTCGATCACGAACGGCGCACGGACGAACCCGTCCTTGGCCCCTATGTATTTCATGATCGCGATCTCCTCCCGGCGCACCGTGATACCCATCGTTACCGTATTGCTGATCAGGAAAACGGATACCGCCAGAAGAATAAGGATAAGCGCAGCGGACACATAGTACATCAGCTTGTTCACACTGGTAAGAGTCTTCGCCACAACATCCGACTTTTTGACCTTGCGGACTCCCTCAAGTGATTCTGCAAAGGCAACTACTTCCTTCTGCTTCTCCACATCCTCCATAAGGACTTCATAGCTGTCTGAATTGGCCAGCGGATTGTCATTCTTAAATCCTTCCGCCGCATCCTTTGACTCCCCGAAGTAGTCATCCTGGAATTTTTCCCACGCATCCTCCGCGCTGATATAATTCACATCCAGAACGCCGTCCTTGCCATCAAGCTCCTCGCCGATCTCATCCTTCTGCTCCTGCGTAGCGTCGTCATTGAAAAATATAGTGATCGCCACGTTCTTCTCTGCCTCCTCCACGATATAATTCAGATTTACTATGATCGCGTAGAACAGGCCGAACAGGAATATACACGCAGCCATCGTCGCAATGGATGCGATGGAGAACATCTTATTCCTGCCTATGTTCTTTACCCCTTGTTTCATCGAATATCCAAATGTACTAATTCTCATTATTATACCCACCTTTTTTCTCGTCGCTTACGATAACTCCCTTTTTCATCGTAATTACGCGCTTCTTCATCTCGTTTACAATCTCTTGGTTATGCGTAACGACCAGCACTGTCGTCCCTCTGTCATTGGCTTCCTCCAAAAGCTTCATAATCTCCCATGAATTAGTCGGGTCAAGATTCCCGGTAGGCTCATCCGCCAGCAGGATCGCCGGCTCATTCACGATCGCCCTTGCGATGGCGACTCTCTGCTGCTCTCCTCCGGACAGCTCCTTGGGGAATGATTTGTACTTCTGCGCCAGTCCCACAAGCGAAAGCGCCGCAGGCACCTTCTTCTTGATGATCCTGCCCGGAGTCTCTGTAACTCTCTGGGCAAAGGCTATATTCTCATAAATGTTGCGGTCCTTAAGCAGACGGAAATCCTGAAACACAACCCCGATCGCTCTCCGGTACATGGGAATCTTCCGGTGCCGCATCTTATTCAGATTCTGCCCGTTGACGATGATCGTCCCCGATGTCGGGTCCAGCTCCTTCATGATCAGCTTGATCAGCGTGGATTTGCCGGAACCGCTGTCCCCCACGATAAATACAAATTCGCCCTGCTCAACCTTCAGGTTGACTCCGTTCAGGGCGGCAACCCCTTTTGAGTACTCTTTCTTTACGTCTCTTAATTCAATCATAATTTCCTCCTGATTACTTAATACTCCAATGACTCCATGTACTTCATGTACTTCACAACCATAAGTGCGATCTTAAAAGTAATGGCATCTTCAAACACGCGCAGATCAAGCCCTGTGCTCTTCTGAAGCTTATCAAGCCGGTACACCAGCGTATTGCGGTGAATGTAAAGCTGTCTGGACGTCTCAGAGACATTCAGATTATTTTCAAAAAACTTATTGATCGTCGTCAATGTCTCCTCGTCAAAATCATCCGGAGATTTCCCCTCAAAAATCTCCCGTATAAACATCTTGCACAGCGGAATCGGAAGCTGGTAAATCAGACGCCCGATACCCAGGGCGCTGTATGCGATCACGCTCCGTTCGCCAAAGAAGATCTTCCCCACGTCAAGGGCAAGCTTTGCTTCTTTGTAGGATTTCGACACTTCCTTGATATCGTTAACGACTGTTCCATATGCGATCAGGATATCCTCTTCCCCGTCATTCTTCAGGATATCGTAAATATTCTGGGCTGCCTTCCCAAGCTCCGCATAGCCGTCATTCGCATCGACTTCCTTAACAATTATAATATTCTTTTCATCCACAGCCGTTACAAAATCCCTGGCTTTATTACCGAGAAGACTGCGTACATTGTCGAGAGCGCTGCTGTCTTTCTCGTTTTTTGTCTCAATAATAAAGATAACACGTCTGACTTCTGTGTCAATATGTAATTTTTTGGCACGGTTATAAATATCGACAAGCAGAAGGTTATCCAGAAGGAGATTCTTAATAAAATTATCCTTATCAAACCGCTCCTTGTATGCCACCAAAAGACTCTGTATCTGGAAAACAGCGATCTTCCCGACCATATATACATCGTCCCCGCCGCCGTTGGCCATCAGAATATATTCAAGCTGATGCTCGTCAAAAATCTTAAAAAACTGATATCCCTGTACAACCTGGCTGTCCGCCGGTGAATTGACAAATGAGATAATTTCTTCTTCATAGCTGTTCTGTTCGGAAAAGGTGCTTGCCAGAGATTTGCCGTCCGTGTCCGTCACGCAGAAGTCAATCCTTGAAATCCCCTTCAATCCTTCAATTGTATTTTGAAGTATTTGATTAGATATCATATTCCATCTCCTCCACTTATTTCAATATGCATTTTTCACAACAAAAAATTTTTTTATTCCCCAAAAATGCACAATCTCAGCTTCTATATTAATATAAATTTACAAAAAAAGAAAGAGGAAATCATATATTTTTGTTGATTTCCTCAGTTTTTTTAGATTTTTTGGCAAAAACGCAATGTACATAGTGACCAAAACAAATTTCTTATTTTTTTCTTACGATTACATCTGCATTGACTGCGGTTCGACTTTTTTTCTCCTCTCCATCTCTTTGCGGAATACCTTTTTTATCACATACTGTGTAAAGCGGCTCTGCACAGTGCCGGCCTGCTTTAAGGGAATGCTCTTCTTGCCCAAGCCCAGCCAGACATAGGCGTTGAGTATACTCCTGTTCTTCGTCACAAAATCCTCCTGAAGCGGGGAGGACATTGCAGAGATCACACAGTCAATATCCGCGCCGTTGATCGCGTTCACGATCATATCATCCGCACGGTCTTTAGCCGATACCTTCGCCATGCCCCCGATCTGTGCTCCCCTGTAATTATGCTCTAAAAAATCGAGAAACTCCTGTCCCTCCTCCTCGGACTCCACAAGCAGATACACCCTCTTGTGGTGCCTGTTAATGTATCTGAACAGCATCTTCAAAAATGTGCGCTCCTGTATCTCCCTGAGACATCTCTTCTCGGTAATATCCGCCGACTCCAGAATCGTCGTATCTCCTGCCAGCACAAGGTCAAAATAGCAGACTCCTCCCTTAAGCTCCGGAGTATCGTCCATCTGCATAAGGCTGTCCGCCGTCACCATCTCAATGACGCTGAGAGGCTCCGACTGCATGGAATCCACAAACTGCTTCATCGCTTCCTTGGCTGTAAAATTATCTATATCAATATCTAAAACATTAATCCTGCTGCCCATATATCCACCACTACTACTGTACTTTACTCTATTGGTTTTTCGATTATAGCAAAAGGAACCTCTATTTTCAACAGATGTCAAAAAATTTTCACACTTATTAACATTCGTAATATTTTCGTTATTTTTGTCCGGCTGACCTTTTTCTTCTGGCAAGAAGTCCTCCGATCCGGCCCGTCTCTTTTGAGGACAGAGAACGCCAGCCGTCCGTCATCACCCTGTCTAAAAGTCCAAGCTCCTCTGCGATCTCGTATTTCATCTTTTCTTCCCGCGTCAATTCCTCCAGCTTAATCTCTTTTTGCTTTTTCCCTGCCATCTGTAATACTCCTTTCATTTGATTGCCCTGCGGCATACTGGTATGATCACGCTATAAGTATTGACACTCTCCTGCAAAATATACAAAACCGCGCAGAAAGAGGGTCGTGCTCCATCCTGCACCCGTCTCCTCAAAGCCAGAGCCTCCGCCGGGAATACCGGAAGTTCCCTATCTGCTGCACAGCCAAAACGGTAAGGCGCACAGAAACTCAAAAAGACGGTACAGCCCTTATAATTCGGGGCTATACCGCCTAATCTGAAATCTTCACTTTCATTATTCAATGCAGCTATTTTTTCATCCTTTGTCAAATCCTCCCGCAATTTTACAGCAACTTTAAAGTTTCTTAAATTGCAAAAGTAAATTCTTCTCCCTGTCTCTTTGATCGAACGTCTCATTAACTTTACAAAATTGCCGGAGTAAGGACAAAAAGCACTTGTATGGTTTCGCTGCTTTTGTTCTCAAAATGGTGTTTTACATTTGGAGGAACTCTGACAACATCGCCCTCATCCAGAATAAACTCATGTCCGTCTAATTGCACAATGACCCGCCCTCTTGTTACCACTGCAATTTCTTCTTTATCCGAATGAACATACTCGCTATCTGTCGTACTGGTATGGGGATTAAGTTCCATCATTAATAACTTAATATATGTCTTCATGAAATCCGGTGTCAGAACATCCTTCACAATATGATTATTGTCTTTCCGATAGATCTTTTTTCGGGTCTTTTTCCTGGATATAAGGCTTTCATAATTTATTTCATTAACAAACAAAGTATACAAAGGGACATTGAGTGCCTGCGCCAGCAGTTGAAGCACACTCAGTGACGGATTCGCCTGCCCGCGCTCAATCTGGCTGATCAAAGATGTGCTGATCCCCGATTGTTCTGCAAACTGACGGATTGTCAGACCCTCTTTTTTGCGATAATTAATAAGGGTCTGTCCTAAACGGTGATAAAGCATCCGGCTCTCCTTCTTTTCTAATATATTGTCTATTTAAAAACAAATGTTATAAGATATTGTAATTTCTCCTGTTCTATTGTCCTTGTATTATATATGATGTATAGTGTTTTTGTAAAGTATATTGCACAGAATGTAATATAATAAAACCAGGAGGAAAATTATGTACTCAAAATCTAAAACATACCTGATTCTTTTCGGAGGTGTTTTCGCATTGTCGACATCTGCTATTTTTGCTAAAATAGCAGTCGCCCCTTCATCCGTTATGGCGTTTTACCGGCTGCTCATTGCCGCAATCGTTCTGACACCATTTTTTCTGTTCAGACAAAAAAACCGGTCAGAAATTAACACTCTACAAGCAAAACAATGGATGCAGATCATATCTGCCGGCTTATTACTGGCTTTACATTATGTACTTTGGTTTGAATCACTAAACTTCACATCCGTTGCAAGCTCAACAATCCTTGTGTGTCTGCAGCCTTTGTTTTCGCTGGCACTGGAACGATTTGTAAACCGGAAAAAGATAAAAACAACCGCACTGACCGGGTGCATAATTGCCTTATGCGGCTGCATTATCATCGGATCCGGCGACTTACAAATCAGCGGAAAAAGTCTGCTTGGTGATATCCTTGCCCTGGTTGCTGCCGGAGTCATATCCCTGTATTTTTTTGTCGGAGAAAATGTCCGGAAAGACATCTCTGCCGTTACATATTCTACTTTAAGTTATTTTTTCAGTGCGATTATCCTTCTTATTTATATTGTATCCCGAAATGATTCTCTCAGGGGATATACTGTTCATACATGGCTGGCATTTATTGGACTGGCTGTAATTTCAACGATCGGCGGACAGTTCATCTTCAATCTTCTTTTAAAAAGAGTACCTGCTTCTGCAGTAACAATGAGCATTCTGGGGGAACCGATCGGCACCTGTTTCCTTGCTTATCTGATACTTCATGAAGCAGTTGTACTCCAACAATTTATCGGAATATCGGTGATCATGTTCGGAATGACTGTGTATTTCTTTTTTCCGGACCGTAAAGCCTGTTAAAAGAGTTTTTGACGGATACAGGGCTATAATCTCCCTGTATCCAATCGATATACTCTGACCGTTACCTGAATTGTTTCTGATCACATTGCCCTAAAACACATCTATCTCTATCTTGGTATTAGAATATAATTAGTACAAGTTAGACATGGAACCTAATCTCCCGAAATTGTTATACATAGGTTTTAAGCTTATTCCCCAAATCCCTTATAAAATCAGTGTTTAGCCAATTTTTTTCTTTACAGACATATGTATAAAGGTATGCTAAAAACAGGAAATTATACATATGTCGGAGGGAATCAACATGGCATCTCTGGTCTATCTAAAACACAAAAATGGCACCACATACGTTTATGAAAACGTCTCATACTGGGATAAAAAGTCAAAAAAACCAAATTCAAAACGTAAGTGCATTGGACATCTTGACCCGGAAACCGGAACAGTGCAGCCAAATGGCATGCGTGGCGGCAATCAGAAAAATATTACGACCAAATCAGAAAAAAAGCCGCCCAAATGCTTCACTTACAGTTGTGGCGTATCCTCCCTTTTGGATAAGGTATGTGCAGATATCGAGCTCGGCCATATACTGAAAAGATCCTTTCCCAACGACTGGGATGCCATCCTGACATGCGCCTATTACCTTGTCAGCGAAGGGCAGGCGCTGTCCAGAGCTGAAAAATGGTCCCAGCAGGCAGTCACGCCTTATGAGACGGTGCTTGCCGACCAGCGGATCAGTGAACTGCTGATACGGATCACGCCGGAACTCGTCCAGGGCTTCTTTTCAGCATGGCTGGAACATAATAGCTGTGACAGGTATTACTGCATGGACATCACAAGCGTTTCCTCCTATAGTGAGATGAACGAATTTGTATCCTATGGGTACAACAGAGACAAAGAAAAACTTCCGCAGGTCAATCTCCTGATGGTCAGCGGACATACAAGCCGTCTTCCTTTATTCTTCAGGGCTATGCCTGGAAGCATCCATGATGTCGGCACGATGGAGGAAAGCCTTAAAAGGTTTGACCTCGTTGACGTGAAACGGTTGCATATGGTCATGGATAAGGGGTTTTACAGCGAGGATAACGTGGATGCCATGTACAGAAGGCATATGCGGTTTCTGGTTGGCGTTCCGTTTACGACATCCCTTTCTTTGGATGCGGCAGAGCGCCACCGCAATGATGAAATGGTCTCTTACCGCCATTACTGTAATGTCCTTGGGGAAGAACTCTATGCGGACACAGAACTCATAAAGTGGAAAGGGCACCGCTGCTACCTTCATGTTTATTTTGACAGTATCAAAGCCGCGCTGGATGAGAAAAAGTTCAGCCACCGGATCCTGATGGAATATGAGGAACTCTGCTCAGGGAGTACGGTAAAAGAGCATCAGAAAGACTACGAAAGATTTTTTACTGTCAAGGAGACTCCTAAGCGGGGCAGGAAGGTTGAATACAATCAGGAAGCAATAGATGCCTGCAGAAAGAACAGTGTCGGCTGGCTTGTGCTTGCGACAAATGATGTCAAAGACCCGGTGGAGGCACTTGAAATATACCGGATGAAGGATACAATAGAAAAGCATTTCGATGACCTGAAAAATGACCTTGATATGAAAAGGCTGCGTATCCATTCCTCAGCAGCAATGGACGGGCGGCTGTTTATCCAGTATATCGCCCTGATACTTTCTTCCCAGATTAAAAACATCATGAATGAGGCCGGATGGTTCAAGAGCCATAATATGCAGGAAGTGATAGATGAGATGAAATCCCTGCGGGTAGTTTCTGTTGAAGGGAAACGTAAGCCGATCTACACAACGACAACAGCTTTTCAGAGAGAAATTATTGAACTCTTTGGGCTAAACATCGGCTGACATATGTATAATTGATACGGAATTTTAGGTATTATCACACCCAAAGCTGTCCTCACCCCAAACAATTTCATATAAGCGTTCACGGCTGATTACCCGTCCTAAATTCTCCGCCAAATACCGTAAAATTTCAAATTCCCGTGCGGTTAATCCGATTTCCTTATTATTCTTCAATACCCTACAACCGTCAGTATCTATCATCAATTCACCAATTTTAATAGAAAAATCCCGTATTGGAACTTGTCTGTATTCTGCACGGCGTAACCCAGCTTTCACCCTATATACCATTTCTTTTGGACTAAACGGCTTTGTGACGTAATCGTCACCGCCAACAGCCAAGCCAAGTTTTTTATCCAATTCATCATTTTTTGAAGAAAGAAACAAAACAGGACAATGCGAAAACTCCCGTATTTATTTACACACTTCATACCCATCTATATCTGGTAACATAACGTCTAAGATGATGATGTCTGGTTGAATTTCCTTACACGTAATTACAGTGGATATCCCATTATCAATTTTAGTAATATTGTAAAAACCTTCTATGTTTAGAGCTTTTTCAAGTAAATCTAATATGTCTGGCTCATCATCAACAAGCATAATTTTATACCTATTCACTGAACCGCGCCCTCCTTTTGTTTTGTAGTTTCACCCACATTGTCCTTGTATCTTCTATCAGCAGATTTTTCAGAGCCTTTCGGGATCAGCCAAGTATTCCCCATTTTTTGCCAATCTGCTATGCGTATATGATTTCTTCGTTCGCAATCTCCCTCGCACAAGCCCTTATGCTATTTATTCGTCCTGTCCATTCTAAGGCGTTTTTTTCCTTTAGCTGTTCTGTTGCACTGTGCCTGTTTCATGCACTCTATGAGCCTTTCAAAGTGTTCCTATGCCTGCCTGTCAATATCAGCAAGATAGGCGTTAAGTCTGCTACTCGTGAGAAGATTGATGTATGTAACCTTTCGATACTGCTTCAGATAATCCAGATTCCGTTGTCTCCAAATACCTATCGGTTGTTCTTCCTCGGCGGGTAATCTCAAATCTGGGATGAGAAACTCCTTTTCTTTATGGTTTGGTTTCTGCGGGGTATCTGCAAGCAATGGATCAGCAGGCTGTATGTATATACTATCTTTAAGTTAAGTAATCCCCGTTCTGACTAACGGTGGCCGATGTGTTGAAATCAATAACCGCCATGAAATCCTAGTGGGTGAAATACTGTTCCGGGGCCAGCCCGAAAGAATTTACGGACTGGCTGTATCACCAAAGTAATATAATTGTTGAACTAACGGAATATTGACTAACATCAAGTTGCTTAGACAAAGCAAAAGACGCCTTGCTTAGCAAGACGCCTTTAGGAACTCCTTCTACGCATGGCAGATGAGTTATTATTAGTATTGCAATTTTCAATGATTTGTCAATGCGTTTGGGCTGTAAATATCTGTTAATTATTTCCGATCGATTGCTTCGGTTAACAGTCTCGTGAAGCACTCTTTTTCGGTTAACAGCCCTGTCCTCTACCTCGGGTCATCCGGAATAATAATCGCCGCAATGAAATACGCCAGTATCCCGCTCCCGGTGCATGCCAGAAGCACCAGCCCCAGACGGATCAGCGTCGGATCAATGTTAAAATACTCTGCAATTCCTGCACATACGCCGCAAACCATGCGGTCTCTTCTTGAACGGTACAATTTTTTCGGTTCCATATCTTCTCCTCCTTGCTTCTATTCCTCTGAAAATGTAACTGCTACAGTTCCCATGCCGCAGGTAATCTCCATACTCTTCGCAGCATTATTGTCAATCTTTTTTTCTGCGCCGATACCGGAGAAGCTCGCTTCCCCGCAGGCGATACTGCCTATCCCGCAGTCAATCTTGTAATTATAGTCCTTTTCCTTCCCGCCGGCCATGTAGGAAACTTCCCCGACACCGCAGTCGATCTCCGTCTTTTTGTCTGCAGTTCCCGACACCACCATGCTTCCTGCGCCGCACTTCAGCTCCGCCTTGCCTGCCGTAAAGTTTTCCACGGCCCCTTCGCCTGCCCCCACGTCAACAGACAGCTCTGCCGCATGAATATCCGAGACATGAACAAATCCTCTGCCAAGGCTTAAGGACGCCTCATTAAACTGATAATCCTTTGGTATATGGATAATGAGCCTGCCATACCTACTGCCCGGAACACCGACGATCCTCTTTTTTGTGACGATCTTAAGCTCATCTTCATCCATATAGCACTTAAGCCCTAACTTCTTGTTGAAGTTCTCCGTCTCGACCCGGATTTCCTCCGGCGCGGCCGATGTATAATCCACCTCCAAGGCTGCTCCCCACAACTCGGTATCTATGGAATTAACCCCGGTAAAGGTCTGGCTTCCCGTGCCGGATATGATCTCCGTCCTGCTTCCCGTGTTGGTGACTGCACCATGCGCAGCCGTATGCTCCATGCTATGCGGCGTCCCGTCATGACTTCCGTCCCAGCCGTCATCGTCGTAATCGTCTTCATCATCGTAGTCATCGTCGTAATCGTCATCGTCTTCATCATAATCATCAGTGTCAAAGTCATCATCATAATCATCATAATCATTCTCAATCATACGCCCGATGACGATCCCATTCGGAAACCTATCCTCGATAGCCTCCAACGACACCCCCAAAACAAACGCGATCATACAGCACACCAGACCGGCGCCTACACATACGCCGCACACGATCCAGAAGATCTTCCATCCTCTTTTCATCCCTATACCACCGCCTTTCTCTGGAACGGCCTGCTAAATATCCACACGATCCCCCTGCATATCCCCGGAAATACAACGATGCACAGCTTCACTCCTACCACCGTGCCGATCGCTCCGATCGCGCCCAGGATCAATCCAGTTCCGATTAGCGCCATCCCTACCGCTATCTCAGGAATCAGCGCAAGAATCCCGGCGCCCACAAGCACCGCTCCCGTGACCGCCATCGCCATGAAGCAAAGCACGATCGCAAAAAAGAATGCGAACAGCGCTAAGATACCGGCAAATACTACCGCCACGACAGCAAGGGCACACGGGATAACGACCGGCGCTCCCACAAGAACGATCGCAATGATCAGGAGAACCTTTAAGGCATTGCTGCTCCATGGCTTTTGTTTCTGGCTGCCCCCGCCTTCGTACTGGTATTCCTGATAGCCGTAATTGCCCCCATCCTTCTGGTACGCTCCCTGAGAATCGCTCCAGGCGTCACCGCCTCCCTGATGGCCATATCCTCCGGACGCCGGTTCTCTCATCGCCGGCATATGCTTAGCCGTATGGCTCCCGTCCTGGCAGCCCGTCTCTGTATATACCTTCTCCGCCTGCTGCCCCAAAAGATCCGCCTTAATCTTCTCGGCTACCTTCCCCGGGCTCTCCAGCTCTGCGATTACCTCGCCCTCCTTGTCTTCGCCGGCATCGTCAAAATAATCATTATAGAACTGCATCGCGTCTCTTCGCTCTTCCTCCGGCACATCCTGCAAAAGTGCAGCTAGTTCAGTCATAAATTCTATGCGGTTCATGCAGACTCTCCTCCTTCAAATAATCCGTTAATCCTGCTGGAATAATTCTTCCACTCTGTCTCATACAGCTCAAGCTGTGCTGTCCCCTTCTCCGTCACCTTGTAGTATCTCCGGTTCCGCCCGTCAAACTGCCTGTCATATACTTCCAGGCAGTCATCCTTCTGAAGACGTCTCAGCACAGGGTACAGAGTGGATTCCGACACTTCAATGGCTTTTCTTACATCTTGCGTAATCTTATATCCATAGGTGCCTTCCCTTTCTCTGGACACAACCGCCAGCACGATCGCATCCAGGAGCGCTGCTCCTGTGTTAAATACCATATGCCCACTCCTCTTTTAAATTTCTTGAGTTTACAATATTCTATAATATAACAATATTGCTTTAATGACTATATTATATGCTGTATAATATTGTTTGTCAACACAAAAATAGAATTTTATCGATTCTTTCTGCCTCTTAATAATGAAAAAAGCCATGCGCTGCATAAAACAGTACATGGCTCTGGCTGCCCGTTTGAACTCTCCTTTTCCGTTATATATTCAGTTTCCGTCTCTCACATCATCCTCCACATCACCGCCATTCCCACACATTGTATCGAAAGGATCACCAGTATCCCGACTTTAAATGCCGCCTTCCGTATCTTATGCCGGAACACCTTCATCCCAATCCACGCCCCCACGCTCCCACCAAAAACAGCCAGCGAAAGCAGCGTCTTTTCCGGTATCCGCCTTCCGCCCCATCTTGCCTTTTGCTTATCCCATCCGAAAGCGGCAAACGATATCAGATTGACCACCGCCAGATACACAAGCACTGCCATACGGACACTCATACTATCACTCCCTTCCCATGCCCGGGCACACCCGGTACATTATACCCTTCCTTCACACCCGCATCATTCTTCACAGCACGATCTCCTCTTTAAGCGCAAAGGAATAGATGATCTTCTCCTTCACCCGCTTCCCGGTCATCTGCTCAAGAGCCTTTCCGTAATAATCAAGCTGGGCATGATATTTTTCTGTAAGCTCCCTGGCCTCCTTTGCCCTGTCCGTCTTATAGTCCAGCACCACAAGCCCGTCCGGTTCTTCAAAATACACGTCGATAATCCCCTGGACTAAGATCATCTCCCCCTTCTGCTCCTGCGGGTAGATCTCCCTGGCATCAACCCCAAGCACAAAGGGCTGCTCTTTTTTTAGCTTCCCATCAAGGGCGCACGCCCTCATCCGTCTCCCCGCCGGGCAGTTAAGGAATTCCAGAATATCCCGTTCCCTAATGCAGGATGCCATCTCTTCTGAGATCCTTCCCTTTCTTTGGAACCCTTCCACAGCCTCCTTAAGCAGCTCCTCCGTATATTCCTTTCGGAAATCAATAAGCTCCAGAACTCTGTGATACGCCGTCCCTCTCGACGCACCGGTAAGCTCTTCCTCCTCTTTCATGAACTTAGGAATCAGCGGCACCACCTCCGGCTCCTCATAGAGTACCTCGCCGTACACCTCTTCGGTCTCGGCGCCCTCTTCAAGCGTCTCCAGATAATGCACCCGTTTCTTAAGCTCCGACACGGTAAACTTTAATTTCTGCTGCCGGCTGTCCGCGTAGATGTACCGGTACCCGAACTGCTCCGCCAGATACCTCTTAACCCCGCTGTCATACTCCTTATCCGTATCCCACTGCTCAAGGGCCGCTCTTGTCATCCTCCCTGCCGTCTCTTCTGCGATCTCCTCCCGCACGATATCCCCGAAGGCAAGAGTACGGACCTTCACCGGCACATCCGGGCCTGACCTGACCAGCGCAGGAAGGATAAAGTCCCAGTAAGTAACCGCCTTGCTGAGCCTCCCAAAGCTTATCTCTTCTCTCTCCTGGTCTTTGACCATCCCGTAACTTTCCATCTTCTTTTCCAGATTAGCGATCGTTCCGGTAAGGATCAGCTTCTCCTTTGCTCGGGTCAGGGCCACGTAGAGAACTCTCAGCTCCTCCCCAAGGGTATCCAGAACCTCTTCCTTCTGGATCACCTTCTTTACAATACTCGCACTCTTCGTCCGTTTCTCAAGATCCACAGCGTCAAGCCCCACGCCCAGCTCCGCGTGCAGGACTGCGCTGCTTCGCACATCCTGCATATTAAACCGTTTCCCGAGCCCCGCGACAAACACTATCGGGAACTCCAGGCCTTTGCTTTTATGGATTGTCATCACCCTGACCGTGTCCGACTGCTCGTCATTAAGCGCCGCCTCTCCGTAATCCACATCGTACTTCTGAAGCTGCTCAATATAGCGCACAAAGTGGAACAGCCCCTTATAGCTGGTGGATTCATACGCCTTCGCCTTCTCCAAAAGCATTTCCAGATTAGCTCTTCTCTGCTGGCCGCCGGGCATGGCAGACACAAACTCCCCGTACCCGGTATCATCAAGAATCCTTCGCAGCAATTCCCGGGCAGGAGTAAAAGGCACCCGTTCCCTGAGGCGCTCCATCTGCCCCAGGCACTTATCAAGCTTCTTTTGCAGCGTCTTCCTGCCCCCCTCATGCCGGTAGCGCAGTACCGCACGGTAAAAGGGCAGCTTGCCATACTCGCTCCTGACCTCCGCCAGCTCTTCCTCCGTCAGTCCGCAGAAAGGCGACGTAAGCACCGCCGCCAGCGGGATATCCTGGTAAAGATTATCAAGCACCCGCAGGTAATCCAACAGCACGCCGATCTCCTGCGTCTTAAAATAGCCTTCCCTCGTTCCCGCATAGGCAGGTATCCCCTCCCTGTTCAAAACCTCTGTAAAAATATCCGCGAATCCCTTAACGCTCCGGGTGAGGATCACGATATCCGAATACCGGACCGGACGAAGCTTCCCGTCCGCCTGATCTGTCACCTGGTGCTCCCTCACCAGCTCCCGGATACGGCCCGCGATCGCCCTTGCCTCAAGCTCCCGCTCCGAGACGGCTCCTTTCTCCAGGGCAGACTCCTCCTCCAGAGCATCCTTCGTACTTTCCTTTTCCATATCACTGTCAATGACAAGCACCTCCGTTACCGCATCCCCATATTCCGGATAATCCGCTCCGGTATACAGGGCCGCCCTGTCGTCATAAGCGATACCCCCCAGAGGCTTTGTCATGATCTGCCGGAAGATATGGTTGGCGCTCTCTAGGACCTCGCTGCGGCTGCGGAAATTCTTGTGAAGGTCGATCCGCTGCTTTTCGCTGTCCGAAAGGCTGTAAGTATCAAACTTTTCCATAAAAAGCTGAGGCCTCGACAGGCGGAACCTATAGATGCTCTGCTTTACGTCGCCCACCATGAATATATTATATTCCCCCCCGGATACCCTGGAAATGCTTGTAAGTATGGCCTCCTGCAAAAAATTGCTGTCCTGGTATTCATCGATCATGATCTCCACAAACTGCTGTCTGTACTCCCCCGCCACTGCCGACGGGCAAAGTCCGCCCTCACGCTCCTCCGTCAGAATCCTTAACGCATACTGCTCCATATCCGAGAAGTCGATCATCTCCTTCTCCCGCTTCTTCTCTTCGAATCTCAGGGAGAATTCCTCCACCAGCCCGGCAAGCACCTCCATCTGAGGCCTGCACAGCCGCAGATCGTCAAGCAGCCCTTTCGTATCCTGATAGAAATACTGGGAGATAATATCCTTTACCAATCCCTTTACTTCCTCGCGGATCGCCTTAACCTTAGAAAGCTTCTCCTCAGACACCGTCTTGTCCCGGTTGGCAGCAAGCCTTGCCCAGACTATCCCCCGCATCCTCTCCGAAGCTTCTGCAAATGTGCCCGCCGCAAGAAGCCTGTCAAGCATCTGCATATCCGAAAGCAGCGCCTCCTCATAAGCCGCCGGGCCGTCCGGCTCTGCGCACAGGGATAGCCCCTGTCCGGTAAGCGTGCAGGCATCCTTAAGATACCGCCTTGTATTCTCCATAGCCAGCTTCACGGCAAAGCTTTTCTCCAGCTCTTCCTCCGTATCGGCGCCGTACGAACGCACACAGTCCGAAAGCCATTTCTTTGGATCCGGGTAGCTGCGGGAGAATTCATAGATCTTTAAGATCAGCTCCTCGATCCGCTTATCGTCCCTTCCGCCCGCATAAGCCGAGACAAAATCAAGAAACCGGGGATCACCTCCGGCATACCGGTCCTCCAAAAGCCCGTCGAGCACATCGTGGCGCAGAAGCTTAAGCTCTCCCTCATCCCCGGTCCGAAACCCCGGGTCTAAATCAATCACATGAAAATGATCCCGGATCACCGACAGGCAGAAGCTGTGTATCGTCGTAATCTGCGCATTGTGGATCAGGGTAGCCTGCTGCATAAGGTGCTCATTGTCCGGGTATTCCTCAAGCTTTTTCTCAATCGCCCTGCGGATACGCTCCTTCATCTCCGCCGCCGCTGCCTCGGTAAATGTCACGATCAAAAGCTGATCTACACTTACCGGATTGTCCTTCGCCGTCAGCATCGTGATGATCCGCTCAACTAAAACGGCAGTCTTTCCCGAACCCGCCGCAGCCGAGACAAGGATATTGCGCCCCCGAAGCTCGATGACCTTCCTCTGTTCTTCCGTCCATGACACGCCCATATATCACACATCCTCTCCCGGGGCCTTCCCCTCATTTCCAGGTACTCCGTCTTTTAACTCTCCACTTTTCTCCATACTTCCTGCGGCCTTCCTCATCGCTGCAACCGCTTCCTCCTTACTCATCTTCCCGATGTCCCGGTAGCGGTATCCCGGTACCTTAAGATCAAATCCGCACACATGCCGGTATTTACAATAGTCGCACCCTGTCTCGGTTCCCCTCCGGTAAGGGGACGGTGAAGTATCCCCCCTTAAGATCTCCTTGTGGGCAGTCTCTATCTTTTTCAGGGCATGGTTCATCATCAGGCAAAACTCCTCCTCAGAGACTGCCTTAGAAGCCTTGGCCAGACTGCCGTTTTTATTATATTTCACCGGAACAACCAGTGATTCTCCCACCTGCTTCCTGTCCAGATGCTTTAACACCTCGTCCTGAAGATTGATCACCCCGTCCGGCTTAAGCTCCTTTAAGACCGCCGACTCCACATCCGCCTCCTGCTTATCCACAATCGGATCGCTCATCCTATAGTAAAACACCCCGGCGGGAACAATCTGCTTATCCGGGTGCTTTCCCTGCTGGATCCGAAGCGCCGCATCCATATACACCATAAGCTGCAATTGCAGTCCATGGTACAGCGCCACCACGTCAAAGGCTCTGCTGCCCGTCTTATAATCCAGCACCTTCACATACACCTTATCTTCATCCACACACGTATCGATCCGGTCGATCTTGCCGTTCCCAAAGCGGAATTCGTACGCCTCCGGCGAAAAGTCCCCCGCCGAAAGCTGCTTTGCCAGCGCCCATACTGTCCGCTCCAGCATCCGTTTTATCCGGACTGCCATATACGCATTGCGCGCGGAGCTCTGAAGCACCAGATTGCCGTAATCCGCCACAGCCTCCTCCACGCTCTCATCGATATACTGATTCCGCAGCTCGTCGGTAATCTCCGTCCAGCTTAAGTTCTCCCCCCTGATCCTTTTTGAGAAGCCTTCCAGCGCACTGTGGCAGATATTTCCCAGATCCACCGCTTGAAAATCATATTCCCTGCGCTCGGAAAGTCCCAGCCCGTAAGTCAGATAGTGGGCAAAAGCGCAGGCAGAAAACCGCTCAATCCTCGTGATACTGTCCTCAAAATCCTCGCCATACAGACGCTTTGCCATCATTTCCGTCATCCCGTCTGCCGGGCGGCGGTAATATCCTGCGGCAAGCACCCTCTCCACCCTGTCCTTCCATACAGGATCCCTAAGATACCAGGCATAAAGCTCCTGCCATCCGGCATCCGTAAGCTCTCCGCCCTGAAAGCCCTTCACCAGCGCGCCAATCCCCATATCCTCCGTAAGCTCCACGGCGCATAAGCCCTTTTCCTCCTCATCCGCCACACTCAGAAGCGGATAGAGCCTCCGAAGCTCCTGGATCAGATAGGAGGGGCGCATGCTCTTGCCGTCCTGGGATACCTTACTGTAATAGACATGCAGCTTTTCAGAGGGCTTTGTCAGGTTCATATAGAGATAAAATTTCTGAATATACGCCTGCTCCTTCCCTCCCGGCGCCAGGCTTATCCTTTCCTTCTGGAAACTCTCCCGGTCGCGCTCGGATAAAAGCCCTGTCTTAAGCAAAGTACCCGGAAGATACGCGTCATTGGCCCCGATAAAGATCAGCGCCCGGATGCCCTTAAGCCTTGTCCGCTGCACATCCCCCACGATGAGCTGATCGACACTGGGCGGGATAACCCCCACTCTCGCCTCAGAAAGCCCGGCATCCAAAAGCTTACCGTATTCCTTAAGGCTTACCTGCTCCTCACCGAGAAGCTCCACGAATTTATCCAGTAGCTCCACTAAGATCCGGTACACTTGGGCATATTCCTTCGCCAGAGCCAGCTCCCCTTCTGCAAGAAATGCTTCCTCCCGCCGCTTAAGCTTAAGCTGCAGCTCCTCCTGTACCATAAACTCATACAGCGCCTGCGTAATATCCCTCACCGTCTTCTTCCTCTGTCTCAGGACAAAGACGAACCCGTCCGTCTTCTCTACAAACGCCGTCCTTAAATGGTTCAGCCGGTCAAGCTCTTCATCATCTATGCCCCGGACACGCCCGGTCCACCGGCTCTGCCATCTTTTGTACCCCTTGATGCCGAGAGCGATGACATAGTTTTCCATCAGGCACGTATCCTCGTAGGAGATTCCCGACAGATCTGTCCGCAGGAACCTAAACACGCTCTCACAGGTAAAGTTCTGCTCCGCCATATTCAGAAGACTCCGAATATACTCCACAAAGGAGTTCAAAAGAATACTCCTCTTATGATCCATAAATGCTGGGATATCATAGGCTTCAAATGCCTGCTCAAGATAGTCCCCGTATACATCCATATTGCTGACGATCACCCCGATATCGCGGTAACGGTAGCCGTCCCTTCTGATAAGCGCGCGGATCTCCCCCGCCGCCGCAAAAGCCTCCTCCTTCGGATTTCTTGCCCCGTGAACAGCAATTGCCTGCTGCTCCTTCCGATAGGCCTTCTGCCCGTGCCGGAACAGATTCCTCTCTAAAAATGCCAGCGCATCATTATTGCGAAACCGGAATACAGGTCTTTGATACAAGTATTCCGGCTCCTCTATGGCCACCTTCTCCTCCCTTGCGATCTCCACAAGGGACACCACCATATGTTTGCTTAAGGCAAAGAGCTGATAAGGATGCCGGTAGGAAAACGGATTCTCCCGATCATCCATCAGCACGGTTATGACCACATTGCGGCAGCGCCGCATAAGCTCCCTGAGAAGGCGGTTCTGCACTGGGGTAAAGCCGGTAAAGCCGTCTAAGGCCACTGTACTGTTTTTCAGGAACTCTGACTTTTCAACCTCCCTGCTTAAGACATCCAAAAGCTCCTCTTTCGTGATATATTTCTTCCGGAGATAATCGGAAAATCCCCGGTATAATACAAGAATATCCTGAAGCTTATAATAAAGCCCTGATTCCTCTCCCACTGTCTCCATCACCCGGGAAAGCTCCTCCTCCCCGATATCATACTGCGTAAATTCCGAGATCACCGACTTTACCTCACTGATATAGCCGGGCTTTTTCATATTCCCCCTAAGAACCCTGAGCTCCTTCTCGTAATCCCCGGCGATCTTGCGCAGGATCAGGTTCTTCCCTTCATCATCCAGTACAGGCAGGTTCCCGCCGCCCGTCTCCTCAAAGACACGGTAGGCAAGGCGTGCGAAACTTAAGACATCGATATTCATGATCCCTTTAGCCGGATGCTCGGCGACAAGGTCCTTCTGGGTCTGCATAGTGAACTGCTCCGGCACAAGGACGATAAATTCCTGCTCGGAATGCTCCTGCGATTCACGGATAATCCGTTGATAAAGATGATTTGATTTTCCCGAACCCGACGGTCCGAATATAAATTTTAAAGGCATAGGTTTTTCCTCCTATGCCTTAGTATATCATATCCTGCCCTTAAGGAGGGCAAAAATCCCATTGCCGGAAGCAAGTTAAAATAGATGTCCGCATGTTGCTGGTCATGGAGCGAACAGTAACAATCCACATCATGCCATCCCCGGATAACTGATCGCAGATCCGGCCCGCGGTTACATGCTCTTTGAGATCTCCTCGCACACCTTCATCGCCTCGATTACCGCACTTCTGAACCCTTTCTCCTCCAGCGTCCTTACCGCGCCGATCGTAGTACCAGCCGGCGAGCATACCATATCCTTAAGCTCTCCTGGATGCTTTCCAGTATCAAGCACCATCTTCGCGCTTCCAAAGACTGCCTGCGCCGCGAACTGGTAAGCCTGCGCTCTCGGCATACCGCCGGATACTGCCGCGTCTGCCATCGCCTCGATAAACATATACACATACGCCGGTGAGCTTCCGCTTACTGCCGTCACCACATCCATAAGCTTTTCCGGTACAAATTCTACCTTGCTGAAGCTTTCAAGAATCTCTTTCACCCGCGCAGTGCCCTCTTCTGTCATATGCTCATTGGGACACGCCGCCGTCATCCCTGCGCCGACCATCGCCGGAGTATTCGGCATCGTGCGGACGATCTTCACCGCCTTTCCAAACTGTTCGGCAAGCCAGGAAAGCGTCTTGCCCGGTGCGATCGTGATGATGATCTTATCGTCTGTCATCTCATCCCTGATCCCGGCGATCACCTCCGCATAGAACTGCGGCTTCACCGACAGGATGATCACCTCCGCATTCTTCACCACCTCTTTGTTGTCTGCCGTTACCTGTATCCCGAACTGCTCTCTGGCCCGCTCTCTTCCCGGCGCAAATAAATCCGCCCCGATAATCTCCTCCGGCTTAAAGAGCCCTTTGCCAATCACGCCCCCCATGATCGCTGACGCCATATTGCCTGTACCGATAAACCCTAATTTCATGATCCATACCTTCCTTTGCATTTCATTTTATCTATGATTGTATACATTTTTATAATTTGTATACAATTTATTGATGTGAATACTATAGCATTGTTTGTACACAAAGTCAATGAATTTCCTTGAATTCATTTTTAAAAAATGGTACAATTCGTAACAGTTATGGGGCAGGAGTACCGCCACGCAATCCACGCAAAATATTGGGAGAATACGATGTCAGAGAAACCATTGTCGCTTGCCGAAAAGGCATATGAAAAGATAAAACAGAATATTATGAATCTCACTTATCCGCCGGGCATGCCGCTGACAGAAGCCATGCTCACCAAAGAGCTCGGCATGAGCCGCAGCCCCGTCAGGAGCGCCGTACAGATGCTACAGACCGAGGGCCTTATCGAGTCGGACTATTACCGGTCCATAACGGTCAAGAAGATCACCCGCCAGGATATCGAGGAGATCTTTCAGCTCAGAGAGCTTTTGGAGTCTTATGCTTTCCGGCAGATCTTCACCTCCGGCCGGCACGAAGAATACTCCTACCGCATCGAGGAGAAGGTCGTGCGCATGTGCGCTGCCGCCGGGGATCTCTACAAATGGGAGATCGCCGATACCGATATGCATATGGAGATCATCCGCGCCCTCGGAAACAGCCGGATCAATAAGGTCTATGAAAATACGCTGTCCGAACTCATCCGCATCGGCCAGTGTTCCGTCAAAAACGGGATGCGGATTCCGAAAACCAATGATAATCTGAAAAAGATGGTTAAGTATATGCGGGAAGGCGATTATGAAAAATCCTTCGCTATCCTGAAGGCAGACCATTTTGAAATCGGAAAGGACAGCGCGCTGAAAGAATAGAGGACCGGCAGAAAATTATATTATCCAAAAAAATATCTTCCGTTCAGACTTTCCCCTCTGATTCTGCTACAAACATAATGAAAGGGGGCTTATGTCATGACAGAAGGTTTTGCAAAATACTTAAGAAAAAGGAATCTCTCAAACAGTAACTATCAGAGTCTACCTGCGTAAAGCAGGCGCAGAGCAAAAAGAGATCGTAGACAGAACTGTAAATTGGTAACAATGACAATGAGGGCACTGAGCCTGCCCTCACCTTGTCAGGATCACCTGACGTAAACTCACGACAGTCAGATGCCGCTTCTCATCTGTGATCAGAGTTCATCTCCGGAAATGCTCCATCATCACTGGCATCCACTCCTTGCTTCTCTCCCCGAGAGAATAGCTCCCTTTGTTCAGGCACCAGTCGTACACCAGCGCCCGCTCGCACATGGAGTAATACTGCACGATATCGCTGACGGTTCTCTCTTTGCACAGCTCTCCCCGCTTTTGCCCCTCCTCGACGATCTTAGTCACCAGCTTGTAATAATGCCGGTTCTGATCCAGAAGGTGTCTCTGCCCTACAGCAACAAGCTGCGTCGAATACAAAGAAGCAAGCAGGTCTATGCTGATCTTTTCCTCCATCATCTCATGCGCCTTGTGGTTAATATAGATCAGCTTATCAAAGCTGTCCATGTCCTTCTCCATCGTATGGTCCAGCTCCTCATAATACTCGTCCAGAACAAGCGACAGCGTATTGAGAAGTTCATCCTTCGTACCGAAATAGTAATAAAAGGAGCCTTTAGAAGTCCCCGATAATTCGATGATCTCATCTACCGTCGTCCCATTATACCCCTTTTCGTAAAACAACTGCCATGCAGCGGACACTATCCTGCTCTTTACGCTTTTCTTTTCCGTTTCCTTTTCCATCACTTTTCTCCATGATCTATACAGCATCACGAGATGCCCTGTATATAAATTTCTATCATTATTATCTGACCCGGAAGCTTCTCTCCTCCTCAAGAGGGATATCCCTGGAATCGATCCATTCGATATCAATAAACATATTGCGGTTCAACCCCTCCATCAGCTTGAAGATCATCGGCTCCCGCCCCTGCACCTCCATAAGGACCGTGCCGTCATATTCATTCTCAACCCATCCGGTAAGCCCTATGGACTGCGCCAAATGCCTGGCCGTATAGCGGAACCCTACTCCCTGTACACGTCCATGAAAGATAATTCTTTTCCGTACCTCTGCCATAATCCCACTTCCTGCAATATCCGGCAGCGCAGCTTTTTATCTGCACAGTCACTCTGCCCGGGTACCGCGCTGTCTCCTTAAATATTGTACATGAAAATGAATACAAATGCAAAACATTTTTCCTGATCTGCTCCATGATCATCTGCTGTCCCTGCCCGTCGGGGTGCAGTCCGTCTGACTGGAGATGCGCTTCAAGCCCGATACCGGACAGATCCGCCGTCTGATAGCCGTAGACCTTGGAATTTCTGATGATGATATCGTTCATCCTGCCAATCACCGCTGCTGTCACCTGATTAAGCGCCCCGGTTTCTTCTTTCGCTCTCATGGGATCATATATCGTAGTGGCGATCAGATCTGCGCCTTCCTTTCTGCTCTGGCGAATGCTCTCCATCAGCATCTTCCAGTCCCTTTCAAAATCTTCATAATCCCAGTTGTACATAGCCTTGACCGCCTTTTTCAAAAGCCGTGGATCGGCAGAAGCCTCCTTCCTGACCGTCTTAAAGACCGTATCCATATCCTGCGCCTGGATATTCCCGCCAAAGATTTCCTGATACAGATCCCGGAACCTTTTTAACAAATCATTGGCGCCCGCCGTAACGGTGATCAGATCCGCTTTTTCCAATTCCTCCTTCACCTTGGCGTCCGACAGATAAGTCTCATACAGGCCGTTGACGGTAATCCCATCCTTTGTATAGAGGAAAAGCTCTGCAGAAAGCTTTTCCTCTCTCTCTATATCCTCCGCCAAAAGCTGCGGGTACCCCTTTACCTCTTCTTTCTCCGAAACCGAATATCCATTAGGGATGCTGTCTCCTAATGCTGCATACACAAAGGTCTGCGGATCATCCGCCCCGCCTCTCCAGAGCCGGAAGAGGATAACGGATACAGCGCACACGCCTAACACAGCTGCCGCGAGAAATCGTTTTGATGTTCTGTCAATTCTTCGGAAGCTCATTCTCTGCTGTCAGTCTCCTTTCTGCAGTCGGAAAGCACACCTCTGGTGCCTACTCCTCTGCGTTATATCAAGGCAGTTCTTTACAGCAGCTCTTCCTTCTTCTCAAGAATCTCCGCCACCGCCGCACATGCCGGGCAATCGCAGTATTTTGCACCGGCAGCCTTGATCTCTTCTGCGTGCGCCGCCACATTTTTTGCCGTCTCTTCGCCAAATACCTGTGCGCCTGCCTCGGATCCTGCAAATGCGATCAGTGTATCAACCGGCATAATATCTTCTTCTAATTCCGTGATCAGCTTTTTCGTCTCCTCTGCCTCCCTGTCTGTCCCTGCGGCTTCAAGCCAGCTTTCTGCTGCCGCCTTTGCCTCTGCACTGCAGGACGGCGCACTCATCAGTTCATTCAGCTTCCCGGTAACATAATCTTTTACTTTCTGGTTCATCATCTTCATCCTTCCTATACTTTATACTTCTTACCACCGGATGATCTGATCATGAAGCTTCAGGTTCTCATATATCCTTTCAAGCATCGCCTCGCACAGCCTGATCTCCTCGTCGGAAAATCCCGCATAAAAGATCTCCGACATCTGGCCGGACACTGCCATATAGTCTACCTCCAGGCTTCTGGCTTTCTCCGTCAAAAGCAGCAGCGTCTTCCTGCGGTCCCTCTGGTCCGGGACACGGCAGACCAGCCCCGATGACTCCATACGGTCAACCATACTGGTAAGCGTCGTAGCTGCAAGTCCGGTCCTGTCCGACAGCTCCTTTAAAGAAATATTCTCCTCCTGCCAAAGGACATAGAGAATCCGTCCCTGCGCTCCGTTAAACGCGTCAATATTTTGTTCTGAAAGAATCCGTTCAAAGATCCTGCTGCTAAGCTGCTTGATCCTCGAAACCATATTGCCTCCCTGAATATTCATCACTAAATCCTCCTATATAAGATTATACTATATAGAAGTATTTTTGTAAATAATATTTATTCGGTAAGTTGTTGTCATCTTCTCACGGAATATGTAGCCGATGCGCATTCTGACCTGTGAACAATAACGTTGACAAAACTTTTTTAATTATATATAATATATTTATATAAATGAATTATATAATTTATTTATAATTGATTAAGGCAAAATTTTCTGCCCTAATGCCACTGCATATTCACCTATATCAGAAAGGAATCCGAACGATGCCGAAGCAAAAGATTACAAAAGATATGATTATAAACGCTGCCTTTGAGCTGGCCAGAAACGGTGGAATGGAACAGCTTATCGTAAAAAATATCGCCTGCAGGCTCGGCTGCTCTGTCCAGCCGATCTACAGCTACTGCAGCAACATGAACAGCCTGCGCATGGAGGTTATGGAGCAGGCAGGCATCTTCGTAAAGCAATATCTGCAAAAGCACACTGACCCGGCTGACCTGTTCCAGAGTACCGGTCATGCCTTCGTCCGTCTTGCCAAGGAGGAACCTCACATTTTCAAGATGTTTATCCTGCGTCCGAGGCGCAATATATCTTCCCTGGATGAACTTTACCAGTCAGAGACTGATGAGCGGACTGCTGAATCCATCGCATCTTCGTTTGGAATCAGTATTTCTCAGGCAAAGGCACTTCACCTGAATATGCTCATCTACACGATCGGAATTGGAACGATTTTTTCCGTAACCGAACCCGGCATCCAGCCGGACGAGATATTTTCCCGGCAGGAAGCTGCCTGCCAGGCATTTTTAAGCTACATCTTAGCGCTCTGACAGATTATATTCTGCTAAATTTAGCTAAATATAATACGCTTAACACACAGGAAGATAAGGAGGAAGCCCATGACACGGAGCAAAGCACTGAACAAAGCATCGGACATAGTGCCAAATAAGACACGGAATAAGATTTCAGCGCCAAAGATATTAATCATATACAAAAGCAGCACCGGATTTACCAAGAGATATGCCGAGCTACTGGCTAAGAGGCTTGGCTGTGCCCTGGCAGATTTCAAAAATATCCGACCTGCTTTTTTATCCGGCTACGACATCATTATCTTTGGTACGAGAGCACACGCCGGATCTATTGACGGCCTGAAAAAACTTCGGACAATCCTGAAGGCATATAACCGCAGGCGACCTGTGCCCTGCGCCTCGGTCCGAGACACATCCGGCATGGCACACCCGCTTTGCGCCATCTTCGTAACAGGCGCTGTACCCGCTGCAGAAAAAGACACCATAGAACATCTTTGGCAGAATAATCTCACCGAAAAGGAGCTTTCCCGCCTTCCCCATTTTTACCTGCCGGCCGGATTATGTTATGAAAGGATGTGTTTCACCGACAGAATGATGATGAAAGGCCTTGCTTTTATGCTGAAGAGAAAAAGGGGAAAAACTGTTCGGGATATAGGGCTTGAGAAACAGATATCCTGTTCTTTCGACATTTCCTCGGAAGAATATCTGGAACCGTTAATATCTCTCTTCTCCCAGCTCAAATGACTGGACTGCTCCCTTTCGCATATCCCGGACCAAGTATACCGGTTTCTATTCACGGCCCAAGAGCCGCTCATAGCAACGATTCGTGGCGGCATTTTCGAGTTTTGCTGCGCAAAAGCCGCCTCTCACTCCTATATCATGTTCTTACGGAATGCGCAGCCTGTGCGTATTTCTGTCCCATAAACAGTAACCTTTCATTACCCTTCACGCCGTGACCGACAGCAGTACATTAGCTTTCTGCAAACCAAAAAGAATGATGCGTCCCGCAAAAAGACGCATCATTCCTGATATTTTTTATCTACCCGAAATTCTTTTTAATCAGCTTACAGTATTCTTCATAAGGCTCCATCATGCCCAGACTCACTTCCAAGGAATCCCTGACACCCTTGTAATACCATCCGATCGTGGCCTTATCCTTCATCCGGAATCTGTTCCACAGCTCATCCCCAAAAACTGGATAATCCCTGTCGATATCACGAATATTGGACAGCTTGTCTGCGAGACAGATTAATTGCACTTCGTGGGAAGCATGCCTGATATGCTCGATGGTTGAACGCTTACGCTCCATCCACGTCTTAGACTTGTCCTCACTTTCCTGCGCGACTATACTCGCCACCCGCTCTGAAAATTCCTGCGCCAGCAATGATCTTGATACATGCTCACAGTCCTCAATCGTGTCGTGCAGCAGCGCAGCACTTATCACCTCAGCGTCCTGCGTCATCGATGACACGATATCACCAACCTCGATCGGATGAACGATATAAGGCCTCTCCGTCCCCTTACGGAACTGGCCTTCATGCGCCTTCGTCGCAAATTCCCTTGCTTTTTTAATCATTTTAATCTCCTCTTCTGACATCACCAGTCCCCATTTCCTTCCTGCTACTGTCTCACTTTATATCTATTAACCTCCAGACTGTCACTTTATTCTTCCTTTTCGATCCCCTCTCTCAGTCTCGCCTTCTCCTTTCTGTGAAACAGATCAAAGATACACGGAACGACGATAAGCGTCAATATAGTTCCATATATCAGTCCTCCGATCGTTACGACTGCCATAGGCTGAACCATGTCCGAACCCATGCCGACACCTACCGCCATCGTACACAATCCGAGTATTGTCGTCAGCGCCGTCATGACGATAGGTCTGAGCCTTGTCTTTCCGGCTTCCACCAGCGCCGCTTTTTTCGGCATTCCTCCTTCAATGAGCTGATTCGTATAATCAATAAACACAATTCCGTTATTTACAATAATACCTGACAGCATGACGAATCCGATCATCGCGATAACGCTGACCGCCATACCGGCAATCCACAGCGCCAAAAGCCCTCCGGTAAATGCAAGGGGCACGGTAAACATGATGATAAACGGAGAACGCAGCGACTGAAACTGTGCTACCATGATCAGGTACATAAATACAAGCGCCAGAGCCAGCATCTTGAACAGCTCGACCATCGCCTCATTGATCGTCTCATCCTCTCCTGTCATCTCCACCTCATAGCCCTCCGGGACCTCATAATCCTTAAGCGCCTTCTTCACCCGGCTGCTGACCAGTCCGATATTGTCGTCGTCTTTGATCTCCGCCGTCACGGACATATATCTCGTCTGCGCCTTCCGGTTGATGGACTGCAGGCTGGATGTATCGACAAAATCCGCCACTCTGGACAGCTTCACCTTCTTAACCGTCCCGTCCTGCTTCGTCACGTTAAGCTTCATCCCGCGGATATCCTCCCGCGTCAGGCTCTCATTCTCATCGTCCCTGACATAGACATCATAATCCTGTGTGTCTGTTCCAAGAGTTATGGCTGATGACGGCTCGGCGATCCTGCCGTGCAGCTCCTGATAAACCTGCGCAACGGTAAGTCCCTGCTCTGTCGCTTTAGCCTTATTGATCACGATGCGCAGCTCCTCCGTGTTGTCCTCTGTCCCGTCAGATACATTCTGCGTACCCTTAGTATCAGCCACGATCTGTTTAATATCCTTTGCGATCTCCTGCAGCCTGTCCAGATCCCTTCCGCGGATCTCTACATTGATCCCTGAGCTCCCCAGCGCACTCATGTCCATATTCGACATATTGACTGTCAGCTCTCCGTTAATCTCCTTCGTAGAACTTTCAATCTCCTTCTGAAGCTCCCGGTTAGACAGGGACGGATTCTCCTTTGTGAGCGCATAGAAGGAGATAATATTGGTCTCCACCTGCGTCCCCATCATATCTGACGACGATACAAGCGCGCCTACATCCTCGATATCCTCCATCTTTCCGAGGATATCCATCACCTTGTCCGCCTCATTGGCCGTATCCTCAAGGCTTGTCCCTTTCTCCGTCTCCAGTGTCATGCTGATCTGCGTACTCTCCATATCCGGCATAAATTCCGTTCCGTTGGATGCCGCAAGCACCGCGCTTCCAATAAACAACCCAAACGCTCCAAGCAATACTAACACTTTTAATTTTAATGCCTTTTGCAAAACTTTTCCATATACTTTTTTAATATTAACAAAAAGTTTACTTTCTCTCTGCTCCGTCTTTCTCAGCAGCCCCGCCGACATCATCGGCACAACAGTGAGCGCCACCAGGAGACTCGCCAGAAGCGAGTAAGCGATGGTAAGCCCCATATCCACGAACAACTGCCTCGTAATTCCCTGAGTAAATACAATAGGCAGGAACACGCATACCGTCGTAAGGGTAGACGCCAGAATCGCACCGCTCACCTGCTTCGCCCCCTGCATGGCCGCCTTTTTCGCTGACGCCCCTTCTTCATTTCTCATCCGGTAGATATTCTCAATTACTACGATGGAGTTGTCCACCAGCATACCGACTCCCAGCGCCAGTCCTGACAGCGAGATGATATTCAGCGTAATCCCGGAAAAGTACATGGCCACCAGCGCCGTCATAATACTGATCGGAATCGAACATGCTATGACAAAGGTAGACCGCAGGCTCTTCAAAAAGAGCAGCAGGATAATAATAGCAAGCACCGCTCCATAAAGGAGGTTCTGAAGAACCGAATTGACGATCATATCAATATAAACGCCCTGATCCATCAGCGTTACCGCAGTGATATCCTCGTTATCCTCCCGTATCTGTTCAAATCTATCTAAAACCCTGTCGCTTACATCTCCTGTAGAATATCCCGTCTGCTTCTGGATACTCAGCATCAGCCCCGGCTTCCCGTTGATCTTGGCATAGGTCTCGTCCGCATTATTCTTAAGCTTGACTGAGGCGATGTCCTTAAGCTTGACCGGATCGATATCCTCCATATCCAGAAGTGTAAAATTCTTAAGCTCCTTAAGGCTCTTAAACTTATCGCCCACACGCACAAGATAATCTATACCGTCCTCATCAACATAACCCGCAGGCATACTGAAATTCTGCGCGGAAAGCATCGTCTTCACGGTGTCCACAGACAGGATATCCTCAACCTTCACGCTGTTCTCCGCCTCTTTTTCCGCTGACTTGAGCTGCTCCTCCTGCATCTTGATCGCGGACTCTCCCGCCGCAAGCTGGGCAGCCCCCTCTCCGATACCCACCGCTGCCTGAAGCTGCGCCGAAGCAAGCTTCCCTCTGGCTTGGGCAAGCGTCATGGCGCCGTCGTTCACCTGCTTTTCGATCTTGCTTAACTGGGCTTTTCCGGCGCTCATCTGGGCCTGTGCCTCTAAAAGCTGCTTTTCCTGTGCATCAAGCTGCTGGATCGTCCCCGTCAGCGTCTGATATGTAGCATCATAATCCTTAAGCACTTCCTCCATCTGGGCAAGCTGCTGCCCCATCTCCTCTTTTCCGGGAGTCCCGTCCGGTATAGCTTCGTACTGCTCCTTCAGTGTATCGTAGGACTCCTTGGCCTGCATCAGATTGTCAAGCTGGGTCTGGGCGCTCTTCTTCTGGGTCTGGATAAGGGCAATGTTCTGGTTAAGCTGTGTCTCCTGGACATTAAGCTCCGCCTTTTTTTCAGTCAGTTCAAGCTGGGCCTGCTTAAGCTCCTCGCTCTTTACCGACACCTGGGACTCAGCCTTTTCCATACCCCGAGCTGCTTTCTTCTTCCCGGATTCCAGCGCACTCTTTCCGCTCTTCACCTGTTTCTTCGCCTTATTCAGAGCGCTTTTAGCATCATCGAGCTGCTTCTTCATCTCTGCTTTGATGTCATCGCCCACATCATCGATCTTTTTCTCATTCAGTGTGATCTCAACCGTCTCTTCAATACTTCCCGTCACGGAAACTGACGCAACACCTTCTACGCTTTCGATCTCCGGTATTACCTCATCCTCGATGATCTTGCTGACCTGGGCGACGCCGTCGCCTTCTGCACTCACCGCCGCCACAAGCACCGGCATCATGTCCGGATTCAGTTTGATGATCATTGGGTTTGTCACCTCATCCGGCCAAAATCCCTTGATCTGGTCAAGACTTTCCCGCATCTCTATCGTCACAGAATCCATATTTGACGTCTGCTCGAATTCCATGATCACGGTAGACGCATTCTCACTGGACACGGACATGATATCCTTAATATTGCTGACCGTGGCCATCGTCTGCTCCACGGGCCTGGTCACGATCTCTTCCACCTCCTCCGGGCTGGCTCCCGGGTAGGTCGTCATCACGATTGCGTAAGGCATGTTCATGCTTGGAAGCAGGTCAACGGTCATCCTCGTAAATGAAACGACTCCCAATATGATGATCAAAACAACGCCTACGACTACTGTATACGGTTTCTTAACACTGAATTTTGAAAGCATTGGGTATACTCCTTTATCTCATTTTCCAGAAAAACTAATATGTAAATAATAGCACTTGAATCTTCAAATAGCAATAATAGTCGTGTATAATAATTGATAGAAAAAAATGATTTAATTGCGCATTTAGACAAATTTTATATTTTATTTATATCTGTACGAGCCGGCAGCGCTGCCGCCTTATGGGTAAAAATACAGATTGACTGGGAGGTTATAATATGAAGAGATATGTGCTGGTCACGGGCTCGTCCCGAGGCATCGGGCGGAGTACCGCTCTGCTTTTTGCAGAGAATGGATTCCATGTTTTTTTGAATTGCCGCCGTTCGGCCAAAGAGATTGCGGCGGTGAAGGAGGAGATTGATTCTTCGGGCCTTGGTTCCTGTGAGATCCTGATGGGTGACGTGGGTAATCCGGACGAAGTGAGGGTGATGTTTAAGCGAATCGGCCAGACCTGCCGGCGGCTTGATGTGCTGGTGAATAATGCGGGGATTTCCCATATCGGGCTGCTGAGTGAGATGAGCGACGGAGAGTGGCAGCGGATCATGCAGACGAATCTTTCTTCTGTATTTTACTGCTGCCGTGCCGCCATTCCCGGGATGGTAGCAGTAAAACGCGGGCGGATCATCAATGTCTCTTCCATGTGGGGCGTATCGGGCGCCTCCTGCGAGACGGCTTATTCTGCCTCTAAGGCTGGCGTGGGCGGACTTACCCGGGCGCTGGCAAAGGAGCTTGCGCCAAGCAGCATCCAGGTGAATGCCGTTGCCTGCGGAGTGGTCGATACGGCGATGAACGGACAGCTTAACGAAGAGGAAAAGCAGGCATTAGCCTATGACATCCCGATGGGACGCTTTTGCACACCCAGCGAGATCGCTAAGGTCATCTGGGACATAGCAAATGCACCGGAATATATGACCGGGCAGGTGATCGGGGTGGACGGCGGATATCTGTAGCATCGCTTTCAGGGATGCCGTCAGATATTTGCCAGACAGTAAACAGGAAAAAGAAAACAGGGGCATCTCCTTTTGTCTGGAATGTCCCTGTCTTTTTCTCTTTTGTCCATTAAATCTCTAACCGTGTACCCTGCACTCCGCGGCCGGCGGCTTAATCGTTCTTATTCAGCCACTCTTTCATCAGCTCTACGTATCTGTCGTTGTCCTCCACAAAGCACATATGGCGGCAGGTACGGAAAAGCTCCCACTCAGAATTCGGAATCCTGTCATACATATATTTTGCAATATACGGCGTACACAGATCGTTGCCGCCGTTGATGACAAGAGTCGGCTCCTTGATGTCCTTAAGCTGCTCGGTTACATCGTACTCCTTGAGGGTACCCATCGGCGTATACTCGTTCGGACCCCAGCCGACAACATAAGCCTCGCCGCCTTTCTTGACCGGCCGCCTTAAGCACTCCGGCGACTCATCGGTAACTGCGCCTGCCGCGTGGCGGAGCATATACTCAGCCTCCGCTGCCTGATAGACCGGATCGCTGTAGTCATTGGTAGACGTCGCCTTCTCGATGGCATCCTGCATCTCCTGCGGAAGCTCTTTGATCATCCGGTGCTGCTCGATCCCCCACATCCAGGACGCCGGAAGCGTGCTGGAAAGGATCAGGCTCTTAAGCCCCTCCGGCTTATGGTTGCATACATAATCAAGAAGCAGCATACCGCCCCAGGACTGTCCCAGAAGATGCATCTCATCAAGCCCAAGATGCTCTCTTAAGGCAACCAGCTCATTGATCCATGTCGCCGCATTCCACAGATCCGGACGGTTCTCTACATAAGATTCCCCGCATCCGATCTGATCGTACATCACAATCTGGCGTCCGTCCTCCTCTGCCAGCCTGTCCAGCACCTCAAAATAATTGTGCGTGGAACCTGGTCCTCCGTGCAGCAGAACTAACGGTTTCTTATTACCGGTATTTTCCCCCACGATACGGTAATAGGTCTTGTACTCTAAGTACGGCATAAAGCCTTCTCTGATTTCCATTGGTGAAAACCTCCCTTAATCTATAATAATGATATTACTGTCTTTATTATATATAAAATTTCTGGAAATGTACAGACAGAGAACCAATTATTTCAGTTTTTCAATCCCCGCCTCCGTCCGAAGGTCTCTTAAAGGAATTTCCACCGTCTTATCCCCGAACTCCACTGTCAGTATATCATCCTCTTCAGCCCTGATATTCTCCCCATATTCACTTAGATAGATTACCGTTCCATCATCTAAAAATACATAATGGAGATAAAATTTCTTATTACCGTCTTTTTTCAGCGGACTGATCCCGCAACTGACAAGTGTCAGACAATCCCGTTCTCTGCCCGATGCGTTTGTAAGCAATTTACCCGATGATTCATCATAAAGCACCCCCATCCATCCTTCAATACGGACATTGTCTTTCTTCGGCTCAAAGCCAACTCTTACCACTCCTTTCACATTCTCATAAGTCACTTCCACCTCATCAGATAACGTACTTATTCTGAAAATGAAGGTTTGCTCATAAATCCCCCACAGAACCACCATTACTAAAAGTACTGCAACTATAGTTCCGAAAACCGTACGCTCCATGATCTTTTTTAGTTTTTTGAAAATCCAGATTTCCGCCTTTTCCTGCTCCTTGTTTATCTCCATATACTTCCCTGATTCAAGCTCTGCTTTCATCTCCTCCAGGTAATCCCGGCACTTTGCACACTCCTTCAGATGCTCCCCGACCACCCGGTTGCTCTCCTCGCTTGTCAGCCCGTCGATAAAACTAGGCAGTAAATCCTTGATAATTGCGCATTCCATCATAATTCATCATCCTTTCACAATTTTTTGCTTCGCCCGGTAAAATGTCACTCTCGCCCAGTTTTCATTTTTCCCGAACAGCTCCCCGATCTCCCGGAAGGAAAATGCTCCTGTAACCCTGAGGAGCACCACCTCTTTCGCCGTCTCATCCAGAACATGCACCTTCCGGAACAGCTCCATCTTCTCCTCCCGGATGCACAGCTCCTCGTCCGGCGCCTTATGCTCAGATACCATCTGCTTATCAAGGGGGCTTGTTCCCTTCTTCTTTCTTTTCTCCAGCTCCCGGTACCAGAGGTGCTTGGCAATCTGGCACAGCCAGGTCGATACCTTACATGTCCCGTCATATTTGTCCGCGCAGCGCACCGCCTGATAGAAGGTCTCCTGGGTAAGCTCCTCTGCCGTTTCCTCTTCATAGCACAGAGACATCAGGAACCGGTACACCTTCCTGGCATTTTCCCGGTATGCCGAGTCCATATTCAACATTTCCTCACCTCGCTTTACCTATATATCCTAGAAACACTGTTTTCGTTACATTAATTTTCTTATTTTTCTTTCTTATTTTTACTTTCTTATTTTTTATTGACAACCCTGGCTAACTTTAAAAGTGCTGCCAGCAATGACAGCACTTTTTTATCCAGTATATTCAATTCAATATTATAACCGCTTCTCAAAATTCCCGTCCACCGAACACCCTTCGGTAAAGATCATAAAAGCATTAGGGTCAAGGCTCCGCACAATCTTCTTAAGCTGTGCCACCTCATACTTTGATATCAGCACAAACAGGATGTAAGAGGTCCTGTTCGTATACGCTCCCTCGCCGTCCCAGTTGGTCACTCCGCGACCGGTCTGCTCCATGATCGCCTTGGATATGCCCACCTTCTTTGTAAAAATCATTACACTCATATTGATATTCTGGATATGTACCCGGTCAACCGCAACAGACAGTACCGTCGCGTAGATCAGCGAATAGATGACAATCTCGATGTCAAACAGGAACATACAGACCCCGTACACGAATATATTCATGATGATCGTCACTTTCCCCACGCTGAAATTAGGGTATTTCTTCGCACAGCAAAGCCCGATGATATCCTGACCGCCTGCCGACGAGCGCCCCCTCAGGACAAGGCCGCTTCCAAGCCCGCAGACAATCCCGCCGATGATACATGCCGTCAGGTAATCCTCCACGATCGGCAGCTTCGGAATCGGGATCACCACAAGGAACGCACTCATCAAACTGGTCATAATAAGCGTCTTGACCGCAAATTCCCTGCCAAGCACCCGGTATCCCAGATACATGAGCGGGATATTGATCGCAAAATAGATGATACCCGTGACGTTCGCTTCCGGCGGTATCGGAAGATGAAGCCCCCGCGTAAGAAATAATCCCGCAAGCTGCGATACACCCATAAATCCGCCGCTGTAAAAGCCCATGGGGACGATCAGCAGATTAAAGCCGAGACAGTAGATTAAATTGCCTCCTACAGAATAAGCAAGCTGCGCCAGCCATTCCTTCTTCTTTGCGTCGATCAGATTACTCATTTCTTAATTCCCTCTTTCTTTTCCTTACCCGTTATTGCGATATTTTCCGGCAATTCTGCCGTAAAACATTGCCTATTCTATCACCTGCCACCCTGATTTACAACCGGTTAATGATATCTTTTTTCTAATTCTACCATTACATTTTGTAATGGCGGAAAGCTTAAAAAGGCGCCGGAACATTTCCGGCGCCCGCTGCAATCTGACAATTCTTTTCCCATATCATAATATCAGGACAAAAACGCTTCCATCCTGTATTTTTTATAATATCTTCGACAAAAACTCCTTAAGCCGCTCATCCTTCGGATTCTCAAAAAATTCCGAAGGCTTTGCCTGCTCCTTGATCTGCCCCTCATCCATAAAGATGATCCGCGTCGCCACCTCTTTGGCAAATCCCATCTCATGAGTGACAACTACCATCGTCATCCCGTCCCTGGCAAGCTTCTTCATCAGCTCTAAGACTTCACCTACCATCTCCGGGTCAAGAGCCGACGTCGGCTCGTCAAACAGCATAACCTCCGGATCCATAGCCAGCGAACGCACGATGGCGATACGCTGCTTCTGCCCGCCGGAAAGCTGCGACGGATAGGCGTGCGCCTTCTCCTCAAGCCCTACCAGACGAAGAAGCTCCGTCGCCCGCCTCTCTGCCTCTTCCCGGCTCTTTTTCAGGAGTTTGACCGGAGCGAGGGTGATATTCTGCAGAATAGTCTTATGGGGGAACAGATTGAAATGCTGGAACACCATCCCCATCTTCTGACGGTGCTTATTGATGTCCACCTTTTTATCCGTAATATCCTCTCCCTCAAAAATCACCTGTCCCCTGGAAGGCTCCTCCAGAAGATTCAAAGAGCGCAGGAATGTGGACTTTCCCGAACCCGACGGCCCGACGATTACCACGACCTCCCCCTTATGTATCTCCTCGGAAATCCCGTTTAAGGCGTGCAGCTCCCCGAAGATCTTATGTAAATTCTGAACCTTGATCAACGTATCTCCATAATTAGTGGTCACTGCTCCTCAGCCTCCTCTCCAGTATATTCACAAGCTTTGTAAATATAATTACCATGGTCAGATAGATAACAGCGACTGCAAGCAGAGGCATCAGCGCATCATAAGTGCGGCTCCTGATGATGTCCCCGCCCTTCGTGAGATCCTGCAGCGCAATGTATCCGGACACAGAAGTCTCCTTCAGCAGAACGATAAACTCATTGCAAAGCGCGGGAAGCACGTTCTTAAACGCCTGCGGCATAATGATATAGCGCATCGTCTGGACATAGTTAAATCCAAGGCTGCGTCCCGCCTCAAACTGCCCGCTGTCAACAGACATGATCCCGGAGCGGAAGATCTCCGCCACATAGGCTCCGGAATTGAAGCCGAACGCCATCACCGCGACCGCAACCTTGCTGATATCCCTCGCACTCCCGAAGATCACGAAGTAGATGATCAGAAGCTGTACGACCACCGGTGTCCCGCGGATCACCGTCAGATACAGCTTGCAAAGCGCATTCAGAATCCCAAGCTTCCCGGTCTTATCATAGGTAGAGCGTACCACGGCCACGAGAAACCCCAGCACGATACCGATGATGACCGCAAAGAACGTCACCTGCAGCGTCGTCACAAGCCCGTCCGCAATATATTTCCACCGGTCATCGGTAATAAAGTTATTTACAAATTTATCCTGCCATTCCTGAAACATACCTTATCCCTATCTGCTGTTACTCAGCATCTGACTTAATATACTTTGCAACGATCTCGTCCAGCTTCCCGGATTCCTTTAAGGCAGCGAGCGCGCCGTTTATCTTCTCTAACAGCTCCTCATTATCCTTCGCGATAGCAATCGCGTACTCCTCCTCGGTGAACGCCTCGTCAAGGATCTTAAGGCCCTCTGCATCCCTCACAAACTCTTTCGCCGGCTCCCCGTCGATCACTACTGCGTCGATCTTCTCCTGAGTCAGGGCCTGTACTGCCTCAAATCCTTTATTATACTGCTCAACCTGCGCATCCTTAATATCACTTGCATAGATGTCGCCTGTCGTCCCGAGCTGAACGCCTACCTTCTTGCCCGTCAGGTCGTCAGGCCCCGCGATCGCGCTGCCTTCCTTTACGATGACAACCTGTGTCGCCGTGGCATAAGTATCAGAGAAATTCACGTTCTGAAGACGGTCCTCTGTCACGGTCATGCCTGCTACGCCGATATCAGCCTTTCCGCTGTCAACCGCCGGGATAATAGAAGCAAACGCCATATCCTCAATCTGAAAATCCATGCCAAGCTCCTCGGCAACTGCCGCCGCCATCTCGGCATCGATCCCTACGATATCGTCGCCCTCATGGAACTCATAAGGCGGGAACTCCGCATTTGTCGCCATAATAAGCGTCTGCTTCTCCTCCTTGTCCGCGTCTTCCTTATCTCCCTGATCCTTGCTGCCGCACGCCGCCATAGAAAATACGCATGCAGAGATTAATAACATACTGATCAACTTCTTCATATTCATAATCATTTCCTCCATTTTTTGCATAAAAATACATTACAGCAAATATTTTATCATATTCTGTACAAAAAGCAAGTGGGTTTTTCTACATATTTTCACGAAAAACCCACTTACCCATATGCATATTTACACAAATACCATCTGAATCAATGTAACCAGCACAATCAGGCCTCCCAATACAACACGGTAGTACCCAAACACTTTGAAATCATGCTTTTTAATATACCCCATCAAAAACTTAATGGCAAAGACAGAGACCACGAAGGAAACCACACATCCCAACAGCAAAAGCCCCAGCTCCTGCCCGGTAAACTTCAGGCCGAACTTTATCAGCTTTAAGAGACTTGCGCCGAACATAGCCGGAATCGCCAGGAAGAAGGTGAACTCCGCTGCTACCTCTCTTGATATCCCGATCATCAGCGCCCCTACGATCGTAGCTCCCGACCGTGAGGTCCCCGGGATCAGTGCCAGCATCTGGAAAACGCCGATCCACACGATCATCCCGATGCTCAGATCGGAAATCCTCCTGACCGACGGCTTCTTTCCCTCATTGCGCATCTCGATGATGATGAACAGCACCCCGTATACGATGAGCATGATCGCTACAGGAAGCGGCTTGTAGAATATCTCATCGAGAATATCATTAAAAGGTATCCCGATCACTGCCGCCGGAACCGACGCGATGACCACCTTGATCCACATCTGCCAGGTCAGCATCCTCTGCTTGTTGGTCTTGGCAGGCGAAAATGGATTGAGCTTATGAAAATACAGCACGACCACCGCCATGATCGCACCAAGCTGTATGACTACATTGAACATCTCCATAAACGCATCGCTTAAGCCAGGCTTTAGCAGATCCCCCACCAGGATCAAATGGCCCGTACTGCTCACCGGCAGCCACTCCGTAATTCCTTCCACGATTCCGAGAATAAACACTTTTAATACGTCCAGCATATCATTCTTCCTTTCCTTTCAAATCTTCTATAATCTATACGCCTCGGCGCCGGTTCAGTACATATTTTTCCACAGCCCTTGCAACGCCGTCTTCGTCATTGGACATTGTTACCATATCAGCCGCCTCTAATACAGACGGCACGGCATTTGCCATGGCGACTCCGCATCCCGCTTCCCTGATCATACCTACATCATTCAGGCCGTCCCCGAACGCCATCACCTCTTCTCTCTCAATCCCAAGGCGCTTCGCCAGCCACCCCAGCGCCAAGCCCTTGTGGACTCCGCCGGCGTTGACCTCGATATTCATGCTGAGCGAACCGGTAACCTCCACGTCTCCAAGAGCCTCCACTCTCTTCCACGCCTCTTCCTGATCCTCTCTGCTGCAAAAAAGCGCCTGTATCTTATCAAGGCTTCTGTTCTCCTCCTCAAATTTTGCGCGGATATCCTTAATCGGGATGCGTGTCGATACCATGTACGCCGCCATGGCCGGTGACGATACAAAATCGCCGATGCGCTGGATAAAAGCTTCCGGCATATATCCCTGCCCATCATAATATATATCTCGTAGTGTATCATAATCTTCGAAAATATCCAAGATTTTTCGCGCTTTTTCGACAGGAAGAAGATTTTCCTTAATCGGCCTCCCATCCTCCAGTATCCTGGCCCCGTTAGAGGTGATCATATGCCTTATGCCTTCAAAGCCAGAGATCTCCTCCGACACTCCGCTGAGAGGCCGCCCGGTGACCGGAAGCAGCGTAACGCCTTCCTTTATCGCCCTTCTCAGTATCTCCTTTGTATATCCGGTCAGCTTTTTATCTGTCGTCAGCAGTGTGCCGTCCAGGTCAAAGCCCACCATCCTGATCCTATGCTTCATAAACCGTCAGCTCCTCCTTCTCCTTTGAAAACAAAAATACCGTATCGGTAATGCAGTCGTCCCCCGTCTCATACGCCTTCCTGCCGTGGGAAATCATCTCCTTAACGACCCTCTCCTGCCCCGCCGGGGCGAACAGTACCGTATCCTTGCACGGCACCATGATCAGCAGGTCATCTTTCAGTTTATTCACACACACCTGCCAGATATGCTTAAAACAGACTGCGCTTGCCTCATGGATCCCGTCAGCGATGATGCTGTACGCGCCGTCCCATGTATTTCCGATTACAAATTCTACGTCCCGCACCAGATTTTCACAGGCGGTATGATACATCGTCTCTATATCAGTATCCGGCGAGAGCATATTGTCCGTCACGATCTCATAACTGCCCTTGTCCCGCTTAATGGCAAAGACAACTTTCAGATCCCCCGCAAATGCAATCGCCGCTGCATTCTTTGCTATCCGCTTTCCGTTCAGGGCCTGGCTGTCCTTCAGCTCATTTTTGACCCACGGATAGATCCTGTCCTTGATATTCTCATAGCAATAGTGCTCTTCCTCGTATTTTTTCATCTCGTATATTCCTTTCAGCTGAAAATTATCTGTTCATTCCAGATTATTGCTGCTGTTCACTCCGTGACCAGCAACAGATTATTATCTATTTATAAAATATTTTATCAAAGTTTGCTTTATTGTGCAACGTGATGTATAATAAAGGCTAATACTGGTGTTACTGTGGTTACTGTTCATGGGTCAGGAATGCGCGCTGACTGTGCAGTAGATGTACAAACCTGTGTGAACAGTAACGTTACTTTCTATATTATTTACTCCGTGAGCGTAACACACCATACAATTTATTACAGAAAACAGAAAGGGAACTTGTATGATAAAAAGCAGATATCATCGTATATGCAGAGCTTCCGCCGCCGTTTTGTGCGCCATCGCGCTCATCGTCCCCGGCGATCTGATATACGCCGCACCCGACTCCTCGGAACTTGAGCAGAAGACTTCCGAGCTGCAGGATGACATTGATACCATGAATGACGAGCTTGACGCCTTAAGTACCAAGCTCGAAGATACATCATCCAAGATTAAGAAAAAAGCGAAACAGATCGAAGCCGCAGAGCTTGACCTTGCCTCTGCAAAGCTGAATGAAAAGAACCACTATAAAGCCATGAAGGAGCGGATCCGGTTCATGTACGAAGGCGGCAGTCTCTCCTTGCTCCAGATTCTTCTGTCCTCCGAGAGCATGGCAGATTTTTTGAACAACGCAGAATATGTAACGATGATCAGCGATTACGACCGTGATATGCTGAAAGAGTTCCAGAACATCCGCGAAAATGTGGAAAAAAAGCAGGACAGGCTGGAAAAAGAGCAAAATGAGCTGTCCAAACTGGAAAAAAAATTGAATAAGCAGCAGGATGACCTTACCGAAAAGCTTTCTGAGACCTCCGGGCAGCTTGACGATTACGCCTCCAAGCTTGAGGAAGCCCGAGCCGCCGAGGCTGCGATCGAAGCCGCGAAGAATGCGGATGCCGATACTATCGCACTGTTGGCCGCCATCCTCGAATGTGAAGCAGGGATAAGCTACGAAGGCATGATCGCCGTCGGCACTGTGATCATGAACCGTGTTGGCAGCGCCAGATTCCCGAACTCGATTGAAGAAGTCATCTATCAGTCCGGCCAGTTCTCCCCGGTCAGATCCGGGAAGCTGGACGAGGTACTGCAGAAAGGCCCTATGGATTCCGCCTACAAAGCCGCTAAAGCCGTACTTTCCGGAGAGCGCAACGGTCAGGTGAAGAAATGCCTCTTCTTCTGGGCATCCTATACCGGCCACGACGGGATCATCGTGGGAGACAATGTGTTCTGGTAGGCAACAAGAGGAATTATGAGCTGTACAAGCCATAATTCCTCTCTTTATATCCGCCCTTATTCTTCCGTCACATCGATCCACTGCATCAGGAATTCTTTTCCCAGTTCATTCTCCTTCTCGAGCTGCGCCGCCGCCACGATCGGAAGCCACTGTCTCACATACTGCTTTGCCGTATCACTTTTCCTGCAGAATAGATTCAGATAGATATCCGCTGTCCGCTGATCCTCCAGCGCGAACAGCAGGTAAGTCATGGCAGCATCCGCGCTAGCATTGCCCTGGGTCGCGTGTGCCCAGTCAATCACAGTCATCCTGCCGTTATTCTCCACGATGATATTGCTCGGATTAAAATCTCCATGGCACAGCTTCGCATGTCTTGGCATACCCTCAAGACGCGCCAGCAGCTCTTGTCTCTGTGCCGCGTCCAGTGCCGTCAGGCTGCTGATCTCCCTTGCAAGCTTGTCCTTCAGGCTGTTCAGCATGGGCGCTTTCTTTTTCTGCATCTTTAGCTGCAGCTCCACAAAATCAGACATATACTTTTCCAGGTTTTCCGGTTCGTCTCTCATCATCTGCTCCAGTGTCTTACCCGGTTTGTACTCGATGATGATCGCCCATTTCCCGTCGATCTGCTTTACTTCCTTGAGCCTTGGGATGTTAAGGTCCGTCTCCTCCACTCTGACTGTATTGAGCGCCTCATTAAAAATCGCTGCTTTCGGATGGATCGGCTCAAAAATCTTCACGATCCCTTCATCCGTCTTATAAACCTCTTTATAGGAACGCTTCACGATCAGCCTGCTTTTTTTCAGTTTCATAAATCCTTCCTCCTTCCAGTACATCATTGTATCAAGATTAATGCAATGGTGTACTAGCCAATCTCGTACCAGATGATCTCATTCGCCTTAAGATCCACGTCAAAGCTTGACCCGTCGCCCCTGTACACCGTCGTTGACTGCGGTTCATAGGTATTATTCACGACGCAGTATTTCCCGTTCTCCACATAGGCGTGTACCTCTGCGTTAAAGTTGCTGGAAAACCACCGCAGCAGCTCACCCTCGCTGCCGCAGGACCAGAGTATCGCCCGGTATAACAGCCTGCTGTTCTTAAAGCTGTAGGGAAGCCCGCTGATATAGACGCCCCGCCCTTTCCCGAACTCCCTCACTGCAAGCTGCACGCTCTTATCCCTCGTACAGATGACTGTCGTCTCCTCCAGCGCGAAGATATCCGTCTTCCCCTCGCCAAAGTCGATTCCGTCTTTACTGTCCTCCGTGATAAAGTGCTCATGCTCCTCCCAGTTATATTTGTCCACATTAAGGGTAAATCCCGTCTCCTTCTCCACGCCCAGGATACCGGAAAGCTGGAAGAACCTTCCTTCCCTCTGACACGCCGCCGGTTCGCCCACGCCGATAAAGCCGCCGCCCCTGTAGACGAATCTCTGCACCGCAGTCAGTACTGTCTCATCTGCCCAGTTCTCCCCGCCGGAATAAGCCGTATAGGCGTCCCCCACATTGAGGATCACGTCTATGCCGTCTAAAACAGACGGATCGTCCCGGATATCGTCAAAGCTTATATATCTCACGTCAAACGGCGCTCCGCTCAAGCTCTCGATGATCCCCGCATAGGAATAATTCTTCTGGTAATATATCGCGTGATGTACCATGTGATTGCCCCAGGCACGCATCTTCCCCCAACTGTTCAGCACCGCCACTGTTTTTACACAGTAAGCCTTCGTCCCCCGGATATTTTCATATAATGTACGGAATTCGTCACAGACACTTTCCACATAGTCAACAAATTCCGGGAACTTAAGCGCCAGCTTGAGGTATCCGCCGTAGCCGATCCGGTCAATCGGCTTCCTTAAGATCGCCCGTCTCGCCGTCACCCAGTTTACCTTCGCCTCTTTTACCGGATCTTTGCCCTCGCAGAAGGTATCCGGGAAGAAGTAGGGAAGGAATCTCCCTTCCGTATACCGGACTCCTTCGATATCACTGATCAGCCGCAGCGTCGCTCCATTTCCCACGCTGCCCACAACCGCATCCAGGCCGATTCCCTTGAACTCGTCCATAAAAGGCTCCATTCCGATCCAGTGATCGCCGAGGAACATCATCGCCTCCTTGCCGCACTCGTGGGTGATGTCCACCATCTCCTTCGCAAGCTTCGCCACCTCCCTGCGCTGAAACGCCTGAAAATCCAAAAATTCCTTCGACGGGATCCGGTAAGTGTTGTTCATATAGCCTTGGTCGATAATGTACTCCGGGCGGAACCGATAGCCCGCCTCGCGCTCAAACTGCTCCAAGATATAAGGGCTTACCGACGCGGAATAGCCGTACCAGTCCACATATTTTTCCCTGGCAAGCTCGTCAAAGATCAGCGTGAACTGATGGAAAAACGTCGTAAAGCGGATAACGTCTATATGGGGATTGTTCTGGATATATTTTCTAAGCCTTTCCATAGAAAACGCTCTTGTCTTCGGCTGGCGCACGTCAAAGGTAATCTGTTTTTCCACGTCCTTCCAGCCATTAGTCACTGCATTGTACATATGGACCGGGTCCCACATAATGTACGCCAGAAAGCTGACCGTATAATCGTGGAACTCCTCCGCCGGAAATATACGCACGTCCCCGCTCTCTTTGTCATAGCTCCATCTATCGCAGGACACCGCCTTTCCCGTCGTCCGGTCGATAACCTCCCACCATCTGCGGATATCGTCCCGGCTGTTCACCGCCAGCATATCCGGATACAAATGATCCATCAGGTGGATGCGAAGCTCCTCCTCCACAGCCGTATAAAAAGGCGTCATAATATACATCTGCTGGATCTCGTCCGGATTCGCCTTCGCCCATGCATTATCCTTGCGCGTCGTATAATAAGTAGAATACACCTTTGCGTCCACATCGCGAAGCTCCTTTGGATAATCTGTCCCGTCACAGTCACGGATCGCATCCGCCCCCCATCTCTTTACCAGCTCCAGCGTCTCGTCTACCACATCAACATCTGTGGGAATCGTAACTCTCCCCGTCATCTTCTCGCTCATACTGTCCTTTCTCCTCTCAGCCTTTAACTGCCACTTAGTATCTTTATTTTAGTATAATACACCTTGAATTTCTTTTGCAACTAATGTTTTATTGTATTTCTCCAGAACATCACGTATAATAAAATATATCATACAAGGCCAGAAGTTTTTAGCGTACTATTCATTCCATTACCGGCAGCCTTTCTGGCTCTGTGTTGCTATGGACTTCGCTCAGAAGAAAGCTAAGATCAATAAAGGAGATAGGAATATGAGGGAACAAAGACAAAACAAAGACGAATCAGCAGTAATAGCGAAACACGGAAAACGCGGCATTACGCGGAAATTGACAACCGCCATCGTAATAACGATCACGGTCATGGTAGCAGCCCTTTTGCTAATCGTGTATAACCGGGTTTCTGATGCTCTGTTGGAAAAGAGTGAGAAACTGCTCACCGAAACTACTGACAAAGCGCTCCAGGAGACAAGCGCCTGGATCAACAAGACGGTAACTATGCTGGATATGCAGAAAGATACCATCGAATACGAGGACATGGACATTGCCAGGATGAAGGATTATATCAAACATACGGTAGACCAGAACGCCGCATACCCTGCAGGGCTTTATGTGGCGCTGGCCGACGGATCTTTATATCACGCGTCATTCGTCCCGGGACCGGATTTCAACGCTCTGGAAAAATCCTGGTACATCAATGGCATTGCGTCGGAGAATTTCATCCTGGGCGACGTATATTTTGATGAGGACAGCCAGTCCTACGTCGTAGGCGCCTCTGGTGCACTGAAGGATGCCGATGGAAATATCCGCGGAGTCGCAGCGGCGGACGTATACCTGAACTCTATATCAGACATCGTGCAGGATATCCGGCTGGAAAAAACCGGCGGGATCTTCCTTGTAGATACCCGCACGGACACCATCATCGGACACCAGGACAAAGACATCACCGGGAAGAATCTGAGCGAGTTCAAAGGAGATATGTACGCCTATGCCGCAGAGCAGATCCACAGCGGCGCAGCCGGATTGTCTGTCTATAACGATGACATGTACATACAGGTAGCAGAAGTGCCGAACAGCGACTGGACAGCCGTAGCCTATGTTTCCAAGGCCGAGGTTCTCAGCGACTTAAAGGCGCTGACCGGTATTATGGCAAGCGTATCATTGTTCGCTGTTATCATCACTGTTTTCCTGATCATCATCCTGGTAAGGCGGATCATCGGGAAGCCTGTAGCCGAGCTTAATGACGTTGCCGCTAAGATCGCAGAAGGTGAATTAAACCAGACCATCCGCCACTGTTCTAACGACGAGCTTGGCGAGCTGGCAGACAATTTCGGGCGGACGGTGATTCGACTTAGGGACTATGTAGATTATATTGATGAGATATCTGAAAAGCTGCAGGATATCGCCCAGGGGAATCTGGCTTTCACCCTCTCCCACGATTATGTGGGCGAATTTGCAAAGATCCGGGAATCGCTGGAGAAGATCTCCCTTTCCTTAAACGGAACCCTGGGGCAGATCAACCGGGCAGCCGGAGAAGTGGCCGAAGGCTCAGGGTACGTTTCTGACGGAGCGCAGACACTTTCTCAGGGCTCCTCACAGCAGACCAATGCGGTAGAGCTTCTGGCTACCCATATCAGCGAAGTATCTGACGGGATACAAAAGACTGCCACCGGCGCAAAAAAGGCCAATGAGATCGCCCAGCAGGCGGGCAGCAAGCTTTTAGAGAGTAATGATAAGATGTATCAGATGAATACTGCGATCCAGAAGATCAGCGGCAAATCCTCTGAGATCCATAATATCATCAAGACCATCGAGGATATCGCCTTCCAGACCAATATCCTTGCCCTGAACGCAGCGGTAGAGGCTGCCCGGGCGGGATCCGCCGGAAAGGGCTTTGCCGTAGTCGCAGACGAGGTTCGCAACCTTGCCGGCAAGTCCTCCGAAGCGGCAAAAAATACTACTGTACTGATCGACCAGACCGTTGAAGCCGTAGAAGAAGGGATCACGATCGCCAATGATACCACTTCTTCCCTGATGGAGGTTGTAGCGCTGGCCGAACAGGTGACGAAGCTGATCGACGGCATCGCGCAGTATTCCGCAAAGCAGGCGACAGCCACAGAGGCTGTCATCAGCGGAATCGACCAGATCTCCAGTGTGGTACAGTCCAATATGGCAACGGCGGAAAAGAGCGCCGCAGCCAGCGAACAGCTCTCCGGTCAGGCGAATATGCTCAGGGATCTCGTTTCCAAATTCCGTCTGAGAGATCGGTAGGAGACAGTAAAGTTAATGCCATAATTTTAAGAAGATAAAGTTTAAGCAGTGATATAATAGAGAAAGTGCCGCCTGACCATCTGTTTGGATGATCAGGCGGCACCTTCTTTATATCTAGATTAAATTCCGTTAAACCAGAAGCTAAATTCCATCTTTTTTCTGACGTCAAGCAGATACTCCGGATGGGTAAACGACCCCCAGCTATCGTCCCCGGCGATTCCCATCTGTCCCTTTGCCACCCGTACAACAGTGTAATGGATCTTCGGAAGCTCAAAAGGATGCGCAGCATTCTCCAGCTCGTGAGGCGTGTAAGGCAGAGCAGAAAAGCTCATAGGCCCATTCTCATCAGCCATGGAAAAGCGGATTCCCCTGCCCTTCTGATCGGTAACCTCTGCATATCTGACCTCTTCCTTATTGCCGCACTCCTGAGGTACAAGATAGGCCGCCATGTTATCCTTCACCAGATTCTGGTAGATGCCAAGTTTACCTCCCTTTTTCCGGTCCGCATAAGTCTCTTCCGGCCCAAGTCCATACCAGCGCACATGATCGTAGTCCGCGCTGAATTTGAACATCATGCCAAACTCCGGCATATCGCCGGTCTCCTTTACCGGATCGTAGGAAAGCTTCGTCTTCACGCGCCCGTCCCCGAACACCTCATAGGTTACCAGACAGTCCGTTCCCGGCGTAGTCGGTATATGATAAGTGAAAGCTATGGAGATACTGCTCTCCTTCTCTTTGATCTCAGGCTTACACAGGGCAAACAGATCCTCTCCCTCTGCCCTGTGGGACAGATACATGCTCGCAATCTTCCACTGGCTGTAGCGGACAGGCATCTGGTTACCCAGGTCATTATCTGTCGGCGCCCGCCAGAAATTCGGCTTCGGAATCATCTCAAGCATCTCTTTTCCGCCGTATTTATAGGACACAAGCCCGCCGTACATCGTCGAGAAGACCGCCTCAAAATGATCGCCCCGCACACCGATATTGTGAGGACTCCTGATGATAACCGGCTTTTTCGCACATTTTTCTGGTAAAGCGGCAGATCCCCCGCACACCGCATCCGCGGCCTGGTCCACACAGTATACGTACTGTCCGAAGGCAACCTCATGCCCTCTCTTTGCCCAGATCTTATCCTCCTTCAGATGGAAGGACACCGTAACGGTATACTCGCCCGGCAGCGTCTCCTCTGCAAACGGAAGCGCATAGGTCTTTTTCGAAAGCGGCTCCACTCCCGTCTCCATAACCGCGCTTTTGATCACCCGGCCGTCTCTTGCCACCGACACGCGGCACTCAAATGCACCGGTATTTATGAAAAGATTTTTATTGATGATCTTTACTTCTGTCCGTCCAGTCTCTGCCGTGATATTCTGGTAATTAAACTTTACCTCCTGCATCTTCGGGGACGGCTCCCGGTCGCCTCCGTAGACGATACCATTTCCGCTGAAGCTGTAATCTGACGGGCGCTCCCCGAAATCACCGCCGTAAGCCTGGAACACCTTCCCGTATCTGTCCTTTTTCCCGATGGACTGATCGATATAATCCCAGATAAATCCGCCCTGGTACAATTCCTCCGTATCGGTCAGATCTGTATATTTATGCATCGCACCGCAGGAATTACCCATGGCATGGGTATATTCACAGCAGATAAACGGCTTACTCCTGTCTTTTTCCAGGAATTCCTTGATCTTTTCCACCGGTGTATACATCTGGCTTTCCATATCGCTTGTATCGTTGTACCTGCGGTCGTGGAATACACCTTCGTAGTGAACGAGACGGGCCGGATCAAGCTTTTTGAACCGCCGGGACATCTCGTAGATGACCTTGCCCCCGAAGGACTCGTTGCCGCAGGACCAGATCAGTACCGCCGGATGGTTCTTATCCCTCTGGTAGATAGACTCCACCCTGTCCAGCATCGGCGCAAGCCACTCTTCCCTGTCGTTAGGCACGACCTCGTCCATGTTGCCGCTCATCGCCGCCAGATCCCATGAGCCGTGGGATTCCAGGTTCGTCTCATCGATCATGTACAGGCCGTACTCGTCACAAAGCCTGTAGATCAGGGACGAGTCCGGATAATGGCAGGTGCGGATGGCATTGATATTGTTCTGCTTCATCACCTCAAGGTCTTTTCTAAGCTCCGCTTCTGTCACCACGCGGCCGCTCACCGAGCTGAATTCATGGCGGTTCACACCCTTGAACACGATCCGCTTCCCATTCAGCATCATCACATGGTCTTTCATCTCAAACCGCCGGAAGCCTACCTTCTCCGGGATGATCTCCTGAAGCTTTCCATCTTCACCGCAGATCTCTACCGTCAGGTCATAAAGTTCCGGCTCTTCCGCGCTCCAAAGAGCCGGGTCCGCTACCGTAGCGCTGCACACCGTCTCTTTCTCAAGAGCCCTCTCTTCTTCAAACACCACCCGGCCTTCTCTGGAAAGCCTGAACTTCGCCGTCCCCCTTATATCCTCTGATGCCATCATCTCAAGGCGGATCTCAAGCTCCCCGTTTTTTAATTCCTCATCCGGACACGCGCTGATCTTCATGTCGCGCACATGGATCTCGGGCACCGTATAAAGGTACACATCCCGGTAAATGCCGGAAAAACGGTAGAAATCCTGATCCTCGCACCAGCTTGCACTGGTCCACTTGAACACCTGGGCCGCCAGTTTATTTTCCCCGTCCTTCACGTAATCCGTCAGCTCAAACTCCGACGGCGTAAAGGAATCCTCGGCGTAGCCCACAAATGCGCCGTTAAGCCACAGCGCCAGCCCGCTCTCTGCTCCCTGGAAGGAGATAAAGAGACGCTTCCCCTTCATGCGCTCCGGCACGGTAAAATACTTGACATAACTTGCAACCGGATTAAAGTACTCCGGGATCTCCCCCGGGTGGATCTCATCGTGCCCCTCCCAGGGATACTGCACATTGGCATACTGGGGGGCATCATACCCCTCCATCTGGATATGTGCCGGCACATGGATATCTCCCCAGCTCTTACAGCAGTAGTCCTCGCGTTCAAAGCCCAAAACCACAGCTTTTACATTTCTCGCATAATGGAACTTCCACAGACCGTTGAGACTCTCTCTGAACTCCTCCGTCCCCAGCTCCATATCCGCCTCTGAAGCATAATATCTATGGTCAGAATGTGCGTCAAGCCTGCCATCCCGAAAATATTCCGGATCTTTCAGTTTCCCGTAATCAAATACCCGCATGTTTTTTCCTCCTTTGGTTAGTGTTGTATGCTATTGTCCATTGTAATACATATGGACAAATAAAAGTGTAATATGTTAAACTAAAAAATATAATATTTTGAAACAGGTGAACGCTATGCCAATCCACTTCAGGAACACTCCTGCCAATGAGCCATTCCTTTTTGACTCCATCGGCAGCCATTGGAACCAAACCTGCGTACTCCGCCCCAAGGGCTATCCCCTTTACCACTACCTGCAGACAGAAAGAGGGCAGGGGATCGTGAAGATACGCGGAACTGAATATATATTGAATGAGGGCGAAGGACTCTTTACCGCCCCCTTTATCCCCCACTCCTACGCGAAAGGGAGCGCCGAATGGGCCACCTTTTTCGCTACATTTACCGGGCGTATTGACAGCAGCATCCAATCCATCACCGGATACCGCCCTGTTCTGTTTATTGACCGCGAACGGGGAGCTAAGATCCGGCAGCTTGTTGATGAGATCATGGAAAAATGGGAGATACTCTCTGCGGATACCTACACCCAATCCATCTACTGCTACCGTATGCTGATGAATTTTACCGACGGCGCCTGCAATCAGGCGCTTACCAACGATCCTTTATATCTGCGCTATGTGGAACCGGTAATAAGAGAAATCGAATCCCACTACGATACCGAGCTTACCGTGCAGGAACTAAGCCAGATGGTCTATATCACGCCTCAGTATCTGTCCCGGCTTTTCAGGCGCTTTCTTGGCTGCTCCGTCTATGAATACCTGACGTCCTGCCGGATCAACCACGCAAGGGAGCTTTTGGTCATGCACACTCACCTGAAGGTTCAGGAGATCGCCAGGCAGAGCGGGTACTCGGATGTCAGCCACTTTATCGCCATGTTCCGGAAAGCTACCGGGATAACTCCGCTGGAATTCCGGAAGATAAACTGAGCCTTGAGTTTTCTGTGACAAGCTGATATGATGTATCTCAAATCCAACAGAGCGAAAAAGGAGGTTCCTTCTCATGTACAACTATAGAATCGTCGAACAGGTAAAGAGAAAGCCCAAGCCCGCCACCCGGCTTCTTCGCAGGGTTATGCTGATCTTCGCCGTATTTTTCCTTCTCCTTGGCATTATGATCTCCCAGGGATTTATGCTGCCGGGATTCCTTCTCGTGGCGCTTTACTTTTTCTACGACATCTTCAGCCAGAAGGAATATGAATATACCATGGAAGATCAGACTCTGACCATAGACGTGATCCTAGGCAGGCGTTACCGCAAGACCGCCCATGTGCTGGAGCTTAACAGCATGGTAGTCACCGCACCCAGCGCCCACCACGCCGTTGACGCCTACCGGAAAAATACCGGCCAGATACAGCTTCCGAAATACGATTATACCTCCTATGAGGAGGATACTCCTTATTATACCATGATCATCATGGAAAATTCACAAAAAATCAAGCTGCTGCTTGACTTGAGCGAGAATATGCTTCAAACCCTGAAAAAGGCATATCCGGAGAAGGTTTATCTATAAAAAGAACATTTCAACTGATTTTCATCTGTAGGATCTTGCTGCCGTTGTATGTAAATATTCACAAAATCCATTTCTTAATTTTGTGGATTCTATACAACGGCTACATTTATGATCGAATTCGCAATCTATATGCTCGTTTATGCAATCTTTGTGATATATTGTCTTGATATAATATGACCATAAAACAATTTGACTGAAAAAGGAGGAAAAAAGTATGAAGAGAAAGTTACTCTCAGTACTTCTCGCAGGGGCTATGGTATTATCACTGGCAGCCTGCGGCAACAGCGGTACATCTGACGGAGGTTCAGATGGCGGCAGTTCTGAAGGAGGCGGCTCAGAAGGCGGCAACAAATTGACAGTGTGGGCATGGGATCAGACATTCAACATTAAAGCGATGAACATGGCGGCAGAGCAGTACAAGAAGGATCATTCTGACTTTGATCTTGAGGTTATCGAGACTTCTTCCGACGACTGCCAGACCAAGCTTACTACTTGCGCGAATTCCGGCGACTACAGCACGATGCCGGACATCGTCCTGATGCAGGACAACAGCTACCAGAAGTTCTTAAAGAGTTATCCGGACGCATTCACAGACCTGACTGACTGCGGCGTTAACTGGGATGATTTTGCAGCGTTAAAGCAGTCCTACTCCATGGCGGACGACAAGCACTACGGCATCCCGTATGACAACGGCGTATGTGCAGCTTTCTACCGCACGGATGTCTTAGACGAGGCCGGCTACAAGATTGAGGACCTTACCGATATCACCTGGTCCAAGTTTACCGAGATCGCTGTAGATGTTCACAAAAAGACCGGCAAGTACCTTCTTACAAGCGAGTCCACAGGCGGCGACGTAATCATGCTCATGATCCAGTCCTGCGGAGCTAACTTCGTTAACGAGAACGGCGAAGCTTACATCGTAGGCAATGACGTTGCCGAGAAATGTATCGACCTTTACACAGAGATGATCAAGCAGGACGCTGTTAAGCTTGTAAACAACTGGGACGAGTATGTTGCAACCGTTACGAACGGAGAGGCTGCAGGCGTTATCAACGGTAACTGGATGAATGCTACCATCACAGGTATCGAGGATCAGAAGGGCAACTGGCAGATCACCACGCTTCCTAAGGTTGACGGCGTGGACACCGCTACAAATTATGCGAACAACGGCGGTTCTTCCTGGTATATCACATCCAACTGCAAGAACCCTGACCTTGCTAAAGATTTCCTTGTAAATACCTTCGGCTCCAGCACAGATTTCTATGATGCAATCCTTCCGGAGACATCCGGTATCGCTTGCTACCTGCCTGCAGGAGAGTCTGAAGTTTACAATGAGCCGGTAGAGTTCTACGGCGGACAGCCGATTTATTCTACACTTGTAGAGTACTCCTCACACATTCCGGAGTTCACAAAGACTCCTTACCATTACGAGGCAAGAGAGGCTGTTAACACAGCTATCGTCAACATCACAAACGGAACTGCTAAAGAGGATGCTTTAAAAGAAGCTCAGGAAACACTTGAATTCAAGATGTCAGAGTAAAAGCAGCATTTATATAGGGAACTGCTTACAGTTCCCTATTTTTTTAAGCAGATTCGCGTAAAGAAAGGGGGATTTTATGTGAATTCCAACAAAAAAGGAATGACACTCGTTGCCAAGCAGAAGGCGGCAGGCTGGGCATTTTTGACACCGGCGACACTGATGATCGTTGTTATGAGCTTTTACCCCATGGTCCGGGCATTTCTCATCTCTCTCCAGACCGGAGCGGGAGCGAACATGAGATATGCTGAACCGATTTTCAGCAATTACCAGAGAATGATGGCCGACAAGGTATTCATCAAGTCCATCGGCAATACGTTTCTCTATCTGCTCATCCAGGTGCCGATCATGCTTATACTGGCTATCCTGCTTGCACAGTTACTTAACAACAAGGATTTAAAGTTTAAAGGATTATTCCGTACCTGTGTATTCCTCCCATGTGCAACCTCGCTGGTTTCCTACGCATTGATCTTCCGGTCGTTGTTTGCACAGGAAGGACTGATCAACAGTATCTTGGTAAAGCTCCACATCTTAGAGTCAGGATATAACTTCCTGGGAAATGCGGCGAGCGCAAAAGTCGTCATCATCATCGCCCTTGTGTGGAGATGGACCGGCTACAACATGGTATTCTACCTTTCCGGTCTGCAGAATATCGAATATTCTGTATATGAGGCAGCAAAGATCGACGGGGCCAACGGCTGGAAGACCTTCTGGGGAATTACGGTTCCTCTGCTCAAGCCGACCATCATCATGACATTTATCATGTCCATCAACGGTACGCTGCAGCTCTTTGACGAATCTGTCAACCTGACGAAGGGCGGCCCGGCTAACGCTACGATTACGATGTCTCATTACGTTTACAATACATGTTTCATCAATGTGCCGAATTTCGGCTATGCATCAGCGATGGCATTCCTGATCTTTATCATGGTTGCAATTCTGGCATTTATCAATCTGAAAGTAGGTGATACACGTGACTAAGAGAAACACTTCCATGATTCAGCGCAGACTGATTCCTACATATATTTTCCTTATAATTGTATCATTTATTTCCGTATTCCCGCTGTACTGGATGATATCCGCAGCGACCAACACCTCGGTGGATGTATCCAGAGGACGCATCCTGCCAGGCACGCATTTTATGGAGAATTTCAATAATCTGACCTCTCAGCAGCCTCTGTGGCGAGCGCTGGGAAATTCCTTCCTCTATGCCATCGTGACCACTCTCGTATGTCTCCTGATCTGCTCCATCGCAGGTTACGGATTCGAGGTGTACCACGACAAATGGAAAGACAAATTATTCTCCGTTCTGCTGCTTGCCATGATGATCCCGCAGGTAGCTACCATGGTTCCTTTGTTCCAGATGTTTTCAAAGGCAAGGCTTCTTAACTGTACGCTCGGCTTCATCCTTCCGATGATATCGACGCCGTTTATGATCATGATGTTCCGGCAGAATGCAAGAGCTTTCCCTATAGATATCATCGAGGCAGCCCGCATCGACGGCCTGAATGAGGTGCAGATCTTCTTCCGCATGTTCTTCCCGACCATGAAGTCGACCTATGCGGCTGCGGCAGTTATCACCTTTATGAACGCATGGAACTCTTACCTGTGGCCGAAGGTAATCATGACAGACAACAACTCCATGACCATGCCGATGCTCATCGCCAACCTGATCACCGGATACGTGACAGATTACGGTATGCTGATGTGCGGCGTACTCTTCTGCTCCATCCCGACGATGATCGTATTCTTCGTCCTGCAGAAGCAGTTCGCAGAAGGTATCACAGGAGCTGTAAAATAAAACTGACACATTAATATGTATGTTCGTCCGGCATCGCTGCCACGTATTACGGCATGCCGGACATTTTTATATCAAAAACAGGAGTTTTAGACTATGAGTGAATTTATTCTTAACGTGATCCACCGGCCTGAGATGGTTCCGGAGTATTCCGCCACCGTAACAGGCCACGGAAAGGAAGAAGATATCGGGAACAAAAAGCTTTTGACCGAATCTCTCGACATCTTTAAGACCCAGCAGAGGCTCGCCCATGAAAACGGGCTTAAAGTCACTATCCACATGACCTATGCGGCGCTCTTTAACAAAGAGGCCGTCGAGACCGCCAAAAATGACCACAACGTATACGGCGATGAGATCGCCCTTTCCCTCCTTGGTCTTCCCTGTGAAGAGTTCCGGGAGAAATATAAGACAAAGGACTTCTGTATCTGGATGTTCTCTATGGAAGACAAAAAAAGGATCGTAGACGACGTGTTTGAAAAATTCCGCGATATCTTTGGATTCTACCCGGAATCCACCGGTTCCTACTACATGGACGCAGACCTTACCAACTACATCAAGGAAAAATATCCTTCTGTCAAATGCGCCGTCGCCACATGCTGGGAGGAAGGCCCGAAAGCCTACCATACCTGCAACAATTCCTGGTACACCCTGTTCGACGGAGGCCCCTGGGCGCCGTGGATCCCGTCAAAGCAGAACACCCACGCACCGGCGGCAGACGAGTCAGAAGACAGCGGGATCGTGGCGATTCCCCACCTTTCCAGAGATCTGATCGCATGCTATGACGGCAACGGCTCCAACTTCGGAACCCATCCCCAGAACGTGCTGCGGGGCATGATCTACGATTCAAAGACGTGGGAATACCCGTATCTTTACAACCTCATCGACCAGTACCGCGCCCAGGAAAAATACAACAACGGCTACGCCTACAACATGATGTTCGTAGGTCCCGGCTGGATGAACAAGATGGGGCGCTGGGAGGCTCCCTACGAGCTGCTCCTTAAGTCCTATTCTGACGGCTGCAAATATTACGGCGACTTAAAGAAACAGGGAAAGCTCACTGACATGACCATGTCCGAGTTCGCGGACTATTACCGCCAAAAAAAGACCTACACCGAGCCGGAATGCGCGCTTTGGCGCGATATTCTCTACGGCTCCGACAAGCAGTTATTCTGGTACACAGATCCCTACATGCGGGCCGGAGTAAGCATGGACCAGGGCGGAGCCATCTTCGACCTCAGGCCCTACGCGGCAAAGCTAAGATGGGAGGTCGGTATCGGGACAAAGCATGTGCAGGATGCCTCCTATCCTTTCCTGATCCAGGAAAAATACCGCGCCGGATACTTTACCCACTACGCAGGCGAGGGCACCATCCGCAGCGCAAAGCTGTCCTATAAGGGAGAAGAAGTAGACCTGTGCCTGTGCCGGACAAAAGCACATTTTTCACAGGAAGATAATACAAGGATCCTGACTCTCGACCCCGTGACCATAGAATTCGCAGACCTTTCTGTCACCCTCCAGACAAAGGAATACTTTGAAGAGGGCAGCGGCGCGATCAAGATTGAGCGGACAATCCTTGATATGAGTAAGCCTGACGCAGAAATCGAACTTAACGAATATATGACGGCATGCTACGGAACTACCGAATATCCGGAGGATATGACCGGCATCCGCTTATCCTGTGAAAGCAGGGACGGCAGCGATGACCGTACCATTTCCTACGAGTACCGCTGCAGGGAAGAAAGCCTTATGGATGCGTCTTCGGTATCTGCCGTCATTCCTGCCATTGAGACAAAGGTATCCATGACAGCCTCAGAAACGGCAGAAGGCTACATCCGGGAGGGCTATGCCTTTTCCCCGATGTTCACCCTTGGATATAAAAAGAAATTAACAGATAAGGAGATGTTTGCGACATGGCTCAAGCTGGAAAAGGCAGATTAAACTACAGATGCCCGTCATGCTTTATGAGGGATCTGGATATTGATATGTTCTACGACAAAGAAAGGGACGAATACTACTGCATCCGCTGCCAGTTTACGGGCAGTGAAAAAGACGTCCTCGCTGGGAACGAGATGGTGCGCACCCGCTACGGCGCGATGAACAAGCGGTTCACAACATTCGATTTTGACTAAAACGGTATTTGGCTTACTACCAGCCTTTTTCCGAATGAATCCGGAATTTTAAGAGCTGCTGCTCATAATTTTCAGGGCGTTTTCTCCATTCGTTGGGGGAGACGCCTAAAATTCGCTTAAAATTGCGGCTGAAGGTGGAAAATGTAGTAAATCCGCATTTATTAGAGATATCTGATATATAATCGTCCGTTCTTTTCAGATAATCGCATGCGGCCTGTACCCGCACAAGGTTAATATAATCTACAGGACACATGCCGGTATACGCCGAAAAAATCCTGCGGAAATGGGACTGGCTGATATGGCAGTGCGCCGCCAGCTCTTCAATATCAATCTGCTCCGTATAATGAAGGGAGATATAATCTAACGCCTGGATGACCGGCGCAGTCCCTCTTCCGGTCAGGCTGTCCGGCAAGTTATCCACATTTCTTTCCCTTGCAATATTAAACAAGAGCTTCGTGATCCCTGCCTTGGCTTCCTCCAGATAATACTCCCTTTTTCCCCGTATAACATCCATGATATTCCGTATCATTCCCGCCATCTCAGGGCTTTCCCCGGCAGACCTGAAGCACGCCTGACAGTTGATCCGGTAAGAAATATTGCCTTTCCGCTTAATTCCCCCTCCCTGATAAAATTGGTCGAGAATCGCATCTACATCAATAAACAGATACTCCCATCTGCTGAGGGTATCCGGGTCACTGTTTGTCGTGTGGAGGTAGTTTTGCGGAATGATGGAAAACTGCTCCCCGCTGAAACGGTAATCCTTTTCTCCCAGAACAAGCGTCCCCGTCCCGCTGTAGCAGTACCCAATCTCCAGATAATTATGAAAATGCAGATAATCCACATCTCTTCCATAGTTCTGCACCCATTTTTCTCCAAGCAGCGCCAAAAACGGAGTTTCCTCCGGCATTCGATAATATCGGAATTCAATCTTCGGCTTCTTCTTTCTTGCCATCTGAACTTCTCCTGTCTGTACTTATCCTATACCCGTCTTGCACACAAAGCTTACACACAAAAGACCGCTATGCGTTACTCTGCAGTACAGCAGTGCAGTACTAGCCCGCTCTCTGCCGTTTCTCCCAGGCGCCGGAATAATACCTTATCCCGCCCACAAGCGCGGCGCATGTCCATGTGATCGGCGAGACAAACCACAAGCCCTGATACCCGAATATCCGTGGCAGTAAAAAGGCGCAGCCAATCCTCGTCACAACCTCGCTGAGCCCCATCAGCACAGTCACCGAAACATCTCCCGACGCCCGGAGAATATTATGGTACACCACCAGTATTCCCCCGGCCAGGAAAAACGCCGTAAATATCCTCATATACTCCGCACCCAGGCTGACCGCCTCCGGCGTCTGCGTAAACGCCCTCATGATCGGCTCCGCGAGCAGAAATACAACCGGGCAGAAGATCCCATAGCATAACAGGTTCAAAAGATAAGCGCTCCGGACACCCTTTTTCACCCTGCCGTAATCTCCCGCGCCTATATTCTGCCCTGTGAATGTCCCTACAGCCGATCCGACCGCATCCGCAAGCTGAAATCCCAGCCCTTCCACCTTCATGCACACGCCGTACGCTACGATCATAACCGTGCCGTAAGTATTAATCACCGCCTGCAGCGTCATATCCGATACAGAGATAATGCTCATCTGAAGACCCGTAGGAATCCCGTAGCGCAGCACTTCCCTGACAAGATGGGGCTCCGGCTTCCATTCCTTGCCCTTCACCTTCAAAAATGGCAGCAGCCGGAACGTGTACCACACGCAGAGCGCCCCGGAGATCAACTGGGCCAGTATGGTGGCAAATGCCGCTCCGGCCGTGCCCATCGGTATCCATGCGATAAACGCCACATCTAAAAAAATATTTATAACACTTGACAGGATCAAAAATAAAAGCGGCACCAGAGAATTGCCCAGCGCACGCAAGACCGCCGCGCTGAAATTATACAGCATCGTCGCGCTGCTGCCTGCATAGATGACCAGAAGGTACGCCGCCGCCATGGGCATCAGCTCCTTCGAAGTACGCAAAAGCCCAAGCAGCGGATGCGTCGTAAGCATCCCCGCCGCCGTAATGACAAACGCCATGGCTGCCGCCACATATCCGCCTGCCACAAAGGATTTCCTGACCTCATCCTCCTTCTGCGCCCCGTAAAACTGAGAGACTACCACTCCGACTCCCGTCGTCACGCCCATGATAATGGAAAACAGCATATAAGTCGCCGTCCCCGCGATACTTACCGCCGCTAACGCCTCGTCTCCCAGAAAGTGCCCTACGATATAGGTATCGGCAAAATTGTAAAGCCTCTGGCAAAGCATCCCGAAAAGGACCGGCAGCGCGAATCCCGCCATCTGGGAAAATACTGGCCCTCTCGTCATATCTGTAATCTTTTCTTTTTTATTCAGCTCCATAATCGTCCAGCTACTCCAGTATGTCTTTTACCTGCTCCACAGAAACACCGCATTCCTCCTCGATTCTTTTAGGAGAAACGCCCGCTCTGAACAGCCTGAATATCGTCTTTGCAAGTTCCAGGACATTTTGCGGCCCCTGCTTTAATCCACTTTCCATTCCCTTCTCTTCAGACTCTCTCAGCTTGTCAGCGAATAATTCTCTCAATGCTTCACACACCTGTTTTTCCTCCTTCATCTGTTCCCAGTTTGCACGCACGATCAGATTCATAAGCTCAGGATAATACGCTTTATCCTTTTTCTCCTCATACCGTTCCAAAAGCTCCTGTATCTCTGCTCCTGCTTTCAGATTATTTCTCAAGCTCTGTAGCCAGTAATTTTCCTCTTTAGATAACTCTTTTGTGATCAGTACCTGCATCGGGAACATATCGCCGGTCAGACCATAAATCCCCGGCTCTCTTCTCTCACAGTGAATCCTTCTGGTTCTCTCGATATGCCCCAGCATTTTCTTTTTTACTAAGCGTATGCTCCTCTTCAATATATAGATTCTCCAGCTCTTCCTTCAGTTCAATATGAAGCGCCGCACTAAAAGCGGGATGCCACTGCAGCCTTCCCTCTGCCATACTTTCTCCTTTCAGTATAATCAACTCAAATTTCTTTTGCAACTACAATGTAAATTTTTCCACTGGACTCTCTGCTTTCGCGTATCATGTTCTTACGGAATGCGCAGCCTGTGCGCTTTCCTGACCCATGAACAGTATCCTGCTTCCTCTATAAAATAAAATGGAATTTGCCCTGATATGCCTGCCAAGGCTTCTCTGACCATCTTCTGACTGCGCATCATGTCCGGCTGTCCGCCGGCCGCCCATAGATTAATGCACCAAAGAACACAAGAATAGAAAATCTGTGACGTTCTGAATTTGATTACTACTATACCACAATAACATCCAGAAAGTCAGCCATAAAATCTTGTCAGTGTCCCGCAAAAATGATATTCTGTTACCATATCCCTATAACAGCAGCTAAGTACAGCGAAAATTAAGTTTTGGATAGTTTGGCGCAGAATATTTTTCTGAGAGTGCTGCTTCACAAACACAGGCGTAACGGTGGCTACGTCGAGACTTGGGAGCAGTGCTATCAGGAAAATAGGCAAGCCAAACCGCCAATTACTTAATATTCGCTGTACTAAGTAATGAAAAGAAAGGAAAAGCTCTATATGAAGACAGACCACATTTTTTTCGGCGCCGCCTACTATGACGAATATCTCCCTTACGACCGGATCGACCGGGATTTCCAGATGATGAAGGATGCCGGGATGAACACCATCCGCATCGCGGAATCTACCTGGAGCACCCTGGAACCATCAGAAGGCATCTACGACTTCACCCATCTCGACCGCATGCTGGATGCCGCCAGCCGCTTCGGCCTGAGCGTCATCATCGGCACGCCGACCTACGCCATCCCCGCATGGCTGGCCAAAAAATCCCCGGATATCCTGGCTCTCACTGAGAACGGGCAGGAGCTTTACGGCCGCAGGCAGAACATGGATCTGACAAGCCCCGTTTACCTCAGTTATGCCGAGAATATCATCCGGGTGCTGATGGAACACGTATCCGGACACCCTAACGTCATCGGTTACCAGATCGACAACGAGACCCACCACTACCACACTGCCGGTCCCAGAGTCCAGGCGATGTTCGTCGATTACCTGAAGGAACAGTTCCCGGACATCAGAGAATTTAACCACGAATTCGGGCTTGACTACTGGTCAAACCGCATCGACGACTGGGCGGATTTCCCCGACGTAAGGGGCACCATCAACGGCAGCCTAGCGGCAGAATACGCCAGATTTCAGCGGAAGCTCGTTGCGGATTTCCACCATTTCCAGGCACGTATCATCAAGGAATACCGAAAGCCCGGCCAGTTTATCACCCACAACTTTGACTTCGCGTGGATCGGGCACTCCTTCGGCATCCAGCCGGACGCTGATCCTTTCGCCTCTTCCCCGTCCATGGATGCAGCTGGAGCAGACATCTACCATCCTTCCCAGGATAATCTGACAGGCGCAGAGATCACCGCCTGCGGAAATATCGCCCGCGCACTGAAGCGCGACAACTATCTGATCCTGGAAACCCAGGCCCAGGGAAACCCACAGTGGCTCCCCTATCCGGGACAGCTGCGTCTCTGCGCCTACAGCCATTTGGCAAACGGCGCAAACAGCGTGATGTACTGGCACTGGCACTCCATACACAATTCCTTTGAAAGCTACTGGAAGGGCGTACTCTCCCATGATTTTTCCGAAAATGAAACCTACCGGGAGGCATCGCAGTTCGGTGCAGAGCTTAAAAAAATCGGGGATAAGCTTAAAAACCTTCGGAAATCAAACCATACCGCAATCCTCGTAAGCCACGAATCCCTATCCGGCCTCTCCCAGTTCCCCACCGGAGACTTAAAGGAGCAGAGCTATAACACCATCTTCCGCTGGATTGCCGACTCCCTTCACCGCAATAACATCGAGTACGACATCATTCATCCCCAGAATATGCACCTTAATGCGTACCGTATGGTCTTTGTCCCCTGCCTGTACTCCGCGGACGAAGACACCCTTACTGCCCTGAAAAAATATACGGCAGAAGGCGGCCATCTCATCGTCACCTTCCGCAGTGCATTTTCAGACGGACACATGAAGATCTATCACGACACCCAGCCGCATATCCTGGCGGAGTGCTTAGGGATCCACTACGACCAGTTCACCATCCCGCAAAATGTCGGGATAGACTGTCATTTCGGTTCTGAGAGGGAAAATGTCCCTGTCCGTGAATGGCTGGAGCTTGTCACAACTGACGGCGCCGCTTCCCTCGCCGCATACCGCCACGATGCGTGGGGCAGATACTCTGCTGTCACAGAGCATGCCTATCAGTCCGGCAGGGCATATTATATCGGATGCTATTTTGATGATGAGGCGGCTATTGATGAGCTGACTAGTTATATCGCTGTCAGAGCCGATGCGGCTGCAGATGTTCCGGCGGATATTCTGGCAGACAGATGCTCCGTCGCTGAACCATCACCCGCGGTGTGCCAGCCTTTACTGAAAACCCGGTGCAGATTCCCGATCATCGTAAAACGGGGATTCAATGATGATGGGAAGGAGATCATCTATTACCTGAATTATTCCAGAAAGGAGCAGACTGTTTCTTACGAGGGAAGCGACGCGCATCTTCTCCTGTCGGAGGGAAGGATAATACGTCATGGAGATACATTGACTTTGAAGCCATGGGGGGTAGAGATTTTGGAAATATCATCTTCTGTATTGGCAAGTATAACTGGCTGCTATGCCTGCAAATAGTCGGACAGGAATGATTAGACAACAGCAGCCTGAAAAGAAAAACTCACCATAACCTTATGCCCCGAAGTCCGATTCAAACCTTCCTCTGCATGCTTCTGTATCCGGGAAACTCCGTATTGCGTATATGCCTGAAAACGAACGGGATAAGGTATTAAAGAGTATCCGCTTAGAACAGCTGACCCCAAATACGACCACCGTTCAGGACAAATTTGAACAGACGATCAAACAAGTATATTCCCAGGAATATGCAACGGAATTTGAAGAAATTGATATGGGAATAAACTGCATTGCCGTTCCTATCTTTAACTCCTATGGCGAACTAAAGGCGACATTAAGTATTGCTGCGCCGGCAATCACGGTAGACCTTAATTTTAAAAATCTGTTGATAGATTTAAAACGGGCGAGAAACTGTATCGAGAATAACGGCCTGGAACGCAGATAAAATTGATAATATCCTATAAAGTTAAAAATCGCTGTATCTTAGTGAAACCACATGATACAGCGATTTTTAACTTCTAAATTAGCAAAGTCAGGACTAAACTTTACCTTCCATTCGCCAGATCATCAAGATGATCGCTATGTAACAGCATATGTGCCTTATGTCCGTTAGGCTCGCCGAAAAATTCCTTATAAAGCAGGTCAATATCCGGGTTCTCATGGGAGTAGCGGAGGTTCGCGTGCTCGTCCAGATAGTAGAGATTCTTACCTCTCTCAAAGGCAAGCTCTTCGCCGTCATGGATCGGCTGTCCGCCGCCGCCTACACAGCCTCCCGGACATGCCATGACTTCTACGAAATCATACTGGGCCTCTCCCTTTTCTATCTTATTCAGGAGCGCTCTTGTATTGCCAAGTCCGCTGACTACCGCTGTTCTCACCTGGATATCATCCACCGAGAAGGCAGCCTCCTGAACGCCGTTATTCTCATTGAAGCCCTGGGCGCGGACTGCCTTGAAGGCATCCGCCGGAGGGTTCTCACCCTTGATGAGGAAGTATGCGCTTCTAAGAGCCGCCTCCATAACTCCGCCGGTCGCCCCGAAGATCACACCGGCGCCGGTTCCTTCCTGCATCGGCCGATCGCTCTCGATATCCTTAAGGGTATCTGGGCTGATATGGGCGGAACGGATCATCCGCACAAGCTCTCTCGTTGTAACAACTGCGTCGATATCATGTCCTGCGTACTCCTCATAGAAAAGCTCCATCTCACGCTCTGCCTTCTTCGCCACACAGGGCATAACGGAGACGGTATAGATCTTCTCCGGGCTTACGCCAAGCTTCTGCGCAAAATAAGTCTTCATCACCGCGCCGAACATCTGCTGCGGCGACTTTGCGGAGGACAAATATTTCACCAGATGCGGGAACTGGGACTTGATAAATCTCACCCATCCCGGACAGCAGGAGGTAAACATGGGACGCTCCTTCAGCTCGCCGGAGGTAAATCTCTTGACGAACTCCGTCCCCTCCTCCATGATCGTAAGGTCCGCTGAAAAACAGGTGTCGAATACATAATCCACACCCATCCGTTTCAGGGAGTCTAAGATCTTTCCGATGGTCGCATCCTCCGGCGCAAGCCCAAGCGGCTCGCCCCACGCCGCGCGCACCGCCGGAGCTACCTGCGCAACCACGATCTTCTCCGGGTCTGCGATGGCTTTCCACACTTTTCCCGTGTCGCTCCGCTCGGTAAGGGCTCCTACCGGACAGTGGGTAATGCACTGGCCGCACAGGGAACAGGCGGATTCTCTGATAGTTTTGTGGCCGGATACATTGACCGTCGTGCGGGAGCCTGTACCTTCCAGATCCCAGATATGCAGCCCCTGTACCTTGTCGCAGATCTGGATACAACGCATACATTTGATACATTTCGCGGAATTGCGGATCAGCGGGAAATCCTTATTCCACGGCTGATGCTCTAACTCCTGTTTAAACGGAATATCCAGAATATCCAGATCATTGGCCACGGTCTGCAGGCTGCAGTTGCCGCTCCTAGGACATGTCACGCACAGGCAGTCATGCTGCGACAGGATAAGCTCTACCGTATTCCTCCTGTGCCTTCTTACCTTCGGGCTGTTGGTGAAGATCACCATGCCTTCCTCAGCCACATTGTTACAGGATGTGATTAACTTTTCTTTTCCTTCTAATTCAACTACGCACACACGACAGGCCGCGATCTCATTGATCCCTTTCAGATAACAGAGCTTCGGAATCGGAATCCCGTTCTGAGCGGCAGCTTCCATGATCGTGGTGTTTTCTTGTACGGATATCTGTTTTCCATCAATTGTAAGATTTACCATAATTTTTCTCTGCCTCCTTTAAAGATTCCATATCCAAAGTGATCGCACCGTAAGCACCGGCTTGCCTCCTGCTTTGCCTCCCTCTCGGTCATGCAGTTCTCGCAGCCGTCCCAGTCCTTTACTCGCTCGCATGCCTCGCGCTCGGTCAGGTTCACTCTGCCGCATGGTGTGCGGTCGTCAAGACGCGCCTCCGGAATCTCCACATCACAGGAAATCTCGTGATGGTATCCCAGATATTCGTCAATATTGGCTACCGCAACCTTAGCTGCCGCGATCGCCTTAATTACAGATGCCGGTCCGCTGGCGCAGTCGCCGCCTGCAAACACGCCCGGAAGGTTTTCGATCGCCCCGTTGCTCTTCGTGACAATCTTGCCCCGGTTTACCGGAATTCCAGCATCCTCAAAATGCTTCGTCTCAATATTCTGCCCGATGGCAACGACTAAAATGTCGCACGGAATATAGATATCCTCTTCGCCTGTAGGCCGGATGCTTGCGCGCCCGTCCTTAATAGCGCTGATCATCTGCGGAGACACATAGATTCCCTTGACGTGATTGTTCTCATCAATATCCAGGGAAGACGGTGCTTTCAGCGTCTGCACCTCGATACCCTCCGCGATAGCTCCCTCGATCTCCGACGGCAGCGCAGTCATATCCGCTACTCTTCTCCGATATACGACACTGACCTTCTTCGCGCCCAGACGCTTCGCCGTACGCACCGCATCCATGGTCACGTTGCCGCCCCCAATAACGGCAACCTCCTTGCCCGTAAGATCCATGATAATATTCTTTCCTACGTTTCTAAGGAACTGGACCGCGGAGAATATCCCTTCTGCATCCTGTCCCTCAAGCCCCAGTTTTTTATCGGTGCTGGCGCCGATGGTGATCAGTACCGCGTCATAATCCTTCTGCAATTGCTGGATGGTAATGTCCGGCCCGATCTTTAAGCCGTGCTTTACCTCAACGCCGGTCTTTAAGATGGCGTTCACGTCGTCCTCAAGACGGTCCTTCGGCAGCCGGTAGTTCGGGATACCGTAACGGAGCATGCCGCCAAGCTTCGGCAGCATCTCGTAAACGGTGGTCTGATGGCCCATAAGCTGCAGGTAGTACGCAGCGCTTAAGCCTCCCGGGCCTCCGCCTAATACTGCCACTCTCTTTCCTGTAGACGGCGCGCATACCGGCGGATTAACCTCTCCTGCAAAATCAGCGGCCACCCGCTTAAGTCCCCGGATATTGACCGCATCGTCCATCATGTTCCTGCGGCACCTTGCCTCGCAGGGATGCTCACAGATAAAGCCGCAGGTCGTCGGGAACGGATTGTCCTTGCGGATGAGCCTTATGGCATCCGCATAGCGTCCCTCACCTACCAGCGCTACATATCCCGGTATATCCACATGTGCCGGACATAAAGATACGCACGGTACAGGCTGGTTATATGTACAGGTGCACCGCCCATGCTCGATATGCTCAATATAGTCGTCCCGGTATCCGATAAGCCCCTTATATACCATATTGGCCGCCTCGTAACCGATGGCGCAGTCTGCGGATTCCATAATAGAAAGGGCGGTCTGCTCCATAACCTCCAATGTCTCCATAGTCGCCTTGCCGTCAAGCACGTCCTTGATAAAATGGTTAAGCTGTCCAAGCCCGATACGGCACGGTACGCATTTCCCGCAGGTCTGGGCGTGGCACAACTCCAGGAAAGCACGTGACATATCAACCGGGCAAAGTCCCGGAGGACTTGATTCAATTCTTCGCTCTAAATCCTTGTAAAGCTCTTCCATGACAATACGGGCTTTTTTCGGCGAATCAAGCTCTAGTCTGCTCATTCTTATCATACCTTCTTTCGTCAGATTTTCCCCAATACAAATATTTATAATTTATATAAGTAAAATTATTATAGCATTATAAATATAATTTGTAAGGTTTTCGGCAAAAGTAGTTTTTTTAACGGCTGTGTCATGCATTTAACAGAAAATGGGCAAGGTACACCGTTTCGTATACCTTACCCTGTTCATGGCAGAATTGTGTTGTTATCTATGTCCGGACCAGGCTTGCTGCCGCCGCTTATGGCTGACGCTTACGGCCAGATCGCCCTTGCCTGCTTTGCGTCTACAACCCGCTTAACCGCGATCAGGTAAGCGCCCATACGCAGCGTAGTGTTATTTTCATGGGCAATACTCCATACAGCCTCAAATGCAGGATCCATGATCTCTTTTAATTTTGCGTTTACCGACTCCTCTGTCCAGCTTACGGACTGGATGTTCTGTACCCACTCAAAGTAGGAAACTACAACACCGCCGGCATTGGCAAGGATATCCGGAACAACCGTGATTCCCTTTTTCTCCAGGATATAGTCGGCCTCTGTGGTGATTGGCCCGTTGGCAGCCTCGATGATGATCTCTGCACGGATCCTGTCTGCGTTGCTGTCGTTGATCTGGTTTTCAAGAGCCGCCGGAACGAGCACTTTTACGTCAAGCTCTAAAAGCTCCCCGTTGGAAATGCGGGTAATGCCGTCTTCGTTATAATCCTTTAACAGGTTCTTCCTGTCTTTGGAAAGGAACTCAAGGATCGCCGGGATGTCTAAGCCTTCCGGCTTATAGATTCCGCCGGACACATCGCTTACCGCCACGACCTTCATGCCTTCTTGATGAAGCAGCTTTGCCGTAATGCTTCCTACGTTACCCATACCCTGGATGGCAACGGTGGTGCCGGCCATCTCAATACCTCTTTTTGTGAGCATGTTCTTTGTGGTGAACATAACGCCGCGTCCTGTCGCCTCATTTCTTCCCAGCGCTCCGCCAAGCTCGATCGGCTTTCCGGTCACAACGCCGTGGATGCAGTGTCCCTTTAACATGCTGTATGTATCCATCATCCAGCCCATAACCTTTGCGTTTGTTCCTACATCGGGAGCCGGGATATCCTGCTCCGGCCCGATAAGGGGAGCGATCGCCGCCGTGAATCGTCTGGTGATGGCGCGGATCTCATTTTCCGACAATTCGTTAGGATCGCAGACAACGCCGCCTTTGCCGCCGCCGTAGGGAATATTGACAACCGCGCACTTGAAGGTCATCCATGCTGCCAGCGCGCGGACTTCGTCAGAATTTACCGCCGGATGAAAACGGATACCGCCCTTTGCCGGTCCCCGCGAGGTGGAGTGCTGGATGCGGTAGCCCTGGAACACCCGCGTGGAGCCGTCGTCCATGCGCACCGGGATGGATACCTGAAGCTCGCGCTCCGGATATTTGATCGCCTCGATATCGCTTTCGGAAAAACCAAGGATATCCGCTGCATTTTTCACTACTTTTAATACGTTGTCATATGGATTGTACTGTTTACTCATGATCTGTCTCCTTTTTATTTTTCATTATTATGTAAATTAACCCTGTAAAAGCTTCTCAGTTCCTGCTATCCTTACACACAGGATAAAGATGTCAACGGCCTTCTCAAGCTCGCCGATGGTCGGGAAAGACGGCGCGATGCGGATGTTTTTATCCTCCGGGTCTTTTCCGTAAGGCCATGTGGCCCCTGCCCCGGTCAGGGTAACGCCTGCCTCCTTCGCAAGCTCCACGGTGCGTCTGGCGCATCCTGGAAGTGTATCTACAGAGACAAAGTATCCGCCCTTCGGGCTGTGCCAGGTTAAAAGTCCGCTTCCCTTAAGCTCCCCGTCGAGACGGCCCAGCACCATGTCGAACTTGGGGCGAAGCTGATCTGCAAGCTTTTTCATGTGCAGGCGGATGTTTTCCGGCGTTTGAAAGAACTGCACGTGACGGAGCTGGTTCAGCTTGTCATGACCGATTGTCTGCGCTTTCATGTGGCCTTTTAACTCCCTGATATTGGCATCGCTGGAGGAGATCAGGGAAACGCCCGCGCCCGGGAAGGTGATCTTCGAGGTAGAAAAGAAGTAGTAGGGACGGTCAGGATGTCCGGCCTTTTCACATTCCTCGATGATATTGAGAACATTTACCTCTTCGTAAATATGGTGGATCGCGTAAGCATTGTCCCAGAAGATCCGAAAATCATCAGCAGCTGTCTCCATAGCGGCAAGAGCCTTCACTGTCCTGTCGCTGTAGCATACGCCCTGTGGGTTAGAATGTACGGGTACGCACCAGATTCCTTTGATATCTTCATCCTTTGCTGCAAGCTCAGTGATAGTCTCCATATCCGGGCCGTCCTCAAGAAGCGGAACCGGTATCATCTCTACACCTAGCTCTTCGCATATAGTAAAATGTCTGTCATAACCCGGCACCGGACAGAGAAACTTCGGTGTATGCCCCTCGTACTTTAGCTGACTCCAGGGCTTATGCCCCTGTGTGCCGAACAGGAACACAGATGCGAGAGTGTCGAACATCGTGTTAAGGCTTGCGTTCCCGCCGATGATGATCTGCTCCGGCTTAAGTCCAAGCAGATCCGCGAAAAGCTTCCTGCATTCGCTGATCCCGTCAAGGATTCCGTAGTTCCTGGCATCCGTTCCGTCCTCAAGGGTACAATCCGCCGGAAGATGCAGCATATCCATGCTCAGGTCAAGCTGGGACGCCGCCGGCTTGCCGCGTGCCATATTCAGCTTCAGGCCCTTCCCCTTCACGTCTTCATATTGGCGGCAAAGCTCGGATAACTGCTTTTCCAGTTCGGGCTTAGAAAGTGTATTAACAGGCTTGGTTCTCATCATTTATGCTCCCTTCGTTTGTTGATGCCCTCATTATAGAGACAATATGGCCATATGACAAATACCTATATTTGTATAGAAGTTATACGAAAAAACTTATAGTCACCGTCCACACCGGACTTTATATTTACTGCCAGGTCCGCAGGCAAATGATCCGGGAATGAGCGGCAGCCTCCAAGTTATTGCAAAGATATCTGATTGCAATTTATCATGTTTTCCTATAGGATGGTAATAGTTACTGCTTACAGAATAATCAGCAGCTATAAATACAAGCTTATAAGTATTATTTGTTTCATGTATTTGCAGGCGAAAAAAAACTGGATTAAAATTAAATACAGGACAACTCTGCGATGATGCCTATGCCAAAATACCAGACAATCCGCGACATCATCTGATACTGATAAGGAGGATAACATGTTTTCAAATATGAGATACATCTACGAGGTGTATAAAGAAGGAAGCTTTTCTAAAGCCGCCAAAAACTTATATATTTCCCAGCCGGCTCTCAGTGCGACGGTGAAAAAGACGGAAAAAAAAATCGGGATGCCGCTTTTCGACCGCAGCATGACTCCCATACAGCTTACCGAGTGCGGGAAAAAATATATTAAGATGACGGAAAAGATGATGGATATGGAAGAAGAATTCTCAAGCTATGTCGGGAACTTAAATGAGCTGCGCACGGGGCGGCTGAGCGTCGGCGGGACGTTTTTGTTCATGGCTTTCGTCCTTCCCAACGCCATACACCGGTTTCACAAGACTTACCCCAACGTGAAGATGAATGTCGTGGAAGGGCACACCAGCCAGCTTGAGAAGAAGCTCTTTTCCGGGGATCTGGACCTGATCGTAGACAACTACCCCATGGATCCGGAGATCTATGAGAAACGATTCTTTATGAAAGAACATCTGCTGCTGGCAGTCCCTGCATCTTTCCAGAGCAATAAGGGAGCCGCTGCCTGCGGACTTACAGCAGAAGATATCCTAAATCAGGTACACATCAAGGAAGAAACTCTCGGCGTCTCCCTGAAGCTTTTTGAAAATGATCCTTTCGTCGTGCTGCGCGCCCACAATGACACGAGAGAACGGGTGGAGGCCATTTGCAAGAGAGCCGGCATGATGCCCCAGGTGACGCTTAAGCTGGACCAGCTCCTGATGACTTATCAGCTTACGGAAAAAGAGATGGGTATTTCTTTCGTAAGCGATACCGTCGTCCGAAGCCAGAAGCCTAACTCGAATATCATCTATTATAAGCTGGACGATCCGGCGGCAAAGCGGAATGTATATTTCTGGTATAAAAAGAACAAGTATTTTACCAGAAGCATGGCTGAATTTATGAAAATGGCGGTGGAGGATGCGCAGGGAAATACTGTGGAATAAGCAGTTTTTCTGTTATCCTCAGGGGATTACTTTCCTAAAAATTATGCAGCTATCTTTTGCAGGCTGGGGAATCCTGAGCATTTTCCTTGTATCCCGTTTCCGTCTGGTTCTTCCGGGAAACTGGGCGCCGTTTATATCTACCGCAGTGTATGTGCTGTCTTTTGTATACTATCAAGCTGCAGCGGCCGAGCTGTATGTGAAGCTGTCAGCCTGATAAAATACGGGGCATCTGTGAAATACTTTCACACTGCCCCATTAACTCTTCGATAATTCTTTTCTATTCCGGCTCTATTGCCATCTTATTCTTTTCCCTCAACCAGACTGTTAAGCTTCCCGTTTGCGATCCAGATCAATGCCGCGAATACCAGCATCAATGCAAATATTCCTACGAATACCGGGAACACATCGAATTTCTCGATAAACGCCTGTACGAACGGGCTCAGCTTATTGGCACCAAAAGTGGATACCGCGATAACTCCCATTAAAAGCGACACGTATTTTTTCGGGGCGTACTTGCTTACGAATGAGTTACGCAGCGGCGAAAAGCACATCTCACCCACCGTGATGACCGTAGAGAACAAAAACGGCCACAGCACGCTTGCCTTTACCGACGGATCCGCACCGATGCCGCGGAAGGATTCACATGCGACCATAATTCCGAATGCAAGTCCTACGAATAAGAAACTGAGCGCTACTTTTTTAAACATGTTCATATCGCCCTGTGGGCGCGCCGCCAGCTTCTTCCAGATTGCAGCCATCACTCCTCCGAGGGCTACACAGAGCAGGCCGTTCCACGTCGTCGTGATCCATGACGGCGGGATCTCAAAGGAACCGACGGACATCTTTACGTAATCCGTCATGTAGATGACCAGCGCCAGATCCTGCTGATAGTAGAACAGCCAGAACAGCACGGAGAATGCGGATACGAGCACGATAGCAAGCACACGGTTCTTCTCCAGCTTCGTAAGCGGCTGCTCCTTCTTAGCATCTCCCTTATCCTCTTCGGTAGAACCGATAACCTTGCCCTTCTCATCCGTCAGATACTTAAAGGGCCTGATGCCCTGTCCCTGGAGATTTCTCCAGTTCAGCACGAACCACACCATACCAATGATGCACCACAGGGCCGCCATCAGAAGACACTGCCTGAAACCAAGCACTTCTCCCTTCTTGAACAAGTGCAGGTACAGATATCCGGTGAGCAGCGAGCCGACGAACGCGCCAATATTCACATACGAGTACTGGATGGAAAACGCTGCGTCCAAAAGCTCCTTGCTCTTATACTGACGTCCGATCAGCGCGTTCAAGTTCCCTTTAAAGAAACCTGTCCCGATGGAAACCAGGATAATCATCGCATTGACCCCCGAAGGCCCCTGCGCCCGGTAACCGACGATATATCCGGCCGCCATGATCACGTATCCCAGCGTAATCGCATATCTCGCCCCAAGCCAGCGGTCGCATATCACTCCTCCGATCAGCGGTGCCATATAAGTGTAGGCAGTCAGATTAGCCGCCATAACCGCCGCGTCCGTCCTTTCAACCCCTAATCCTCCCTCTGCTGCTGCAGTGATCAGAAATAGCAGCAGCAACGGTTTTGCCCCATAGAATGCCAGCCTCTCAAAGGTGAACGTAATACAGCAGGCATAGAATCCTTTTGGGTGTTTTTGTTTTACCTGAGTTTCTCCCATTCTTTTTCTCCTCTCCCTTTTATCGTAACAACCGACAAAAATTGTTATATTAATCATATAAACATTTTTGCATTTTGTCTATTGTTAACAATTTACAATATTGATTGCACCATTTTAGGTAAAAAAGAGAATCGATATAAGAATTTCTTATAGGCTTTTACTGTTTATTCAAACCTCTGGAATCCGTTCCCGATGATCTCGCTGCTGTTGGTGATCATCATAAATGCATCCGGCTGTGTCGCCCGTACAAAGTTCCTGAGCCTCATGGCCTGATTGCGGTTCACTACTGTCATGATCACTACTTTTTTCTTGTGGGCATAAGCGCCCTCCGCCGTATAGATCGTCGCCGAATGATTAAGCTTATCCTGAATAAATTCGCAGATCTCCGCCGAATCCTCCGAGATGATCGTAAAATATTTATAAGAGTTCAGGCTCTCGATGACGCTGTCCACGAAAAATGCTTTTGCCAGATACCCCGCCAGTGAAAAGCAGCCGACGGTCGCTCCATAGATGAAAAATGAGGATACGACTACCACAAAATCCACGATCATCAGAGCCTTCCCGATCTTTATCTTCGTGTATTTCTTAAGGATCAGGGCGATGATGTCCGTGCCGCCGCTGGATGCCCCTAAGTTAAAGATCACCGCCGAGCTTACCGCCGTTATGACGAATGCGAAGATCCAGTCCAGCACCGGCTGCGTCGTAACAGGCTCTGTGACCGGGTAAATATACTGGACAGCCTCCAGCCCCACGCTGAAAAGAAGCGTGACATAGATCGACTTAATGCCAAAGCCCTTTCCCAGCACGAGAAATCCCAGGCCGAACAGCAGGATGTTGATCACAAACGCATAAGTATTCGGCGTTCCTCCAAACACGCCGCTCAACAGTACCGCGATACCTGTCACTCCCCCGAAGGTAAAATGATTGGGGAACTTAAACAGATAATTCTCCACGATAGTCCCTATGGTTGCAAGAGTTAAGATTCCGTATTCTTTTCCTATTTTTGCTATTTGTTCTTGTCCTATTTTCATTTTCATTCTCTCCACACGCGATAAGAGCCTGCGCCTGCAGACTCTTACTGTATTCTTTATCTATATATATCAGGGCATAATACGTGGCCCTGCATGGATCTGCTGATTTTAAAGAAGAAAATCCCTGGGAAACGGCACTTCATCCTCTGCCACTCCCTGCTCCTTCATCAGCCTTGTGATTGTCCGCATATAATGGTCTGAGACGACCTTGCATATCTTCTGGCTGTCCCCTGTCCGGCAGGCATCTACGATCTCCTTATGTACCCTGTACTGACGTCTTACCACCCGTTCTTTATCCAGCACATTATTATATCCGGTAACCACATTCCCGTAGCTAAGCTCACTCCACAGCTTATAGAGATAATTTAATCCCGTCATCTTCACAAGCTCGCCGTGAAATTCATTGTCATTCAGATAGACCTGCGCATAATGCTCCGCGTCGAGCGCCGCCATCTTCTCCAGCACCTTTTCCAGATTCGCGATCGTCTCCGTCGGAATCTTCCCGCCCATGTATTTGACCGCAAGAATCTCGTAATTCACCCTTACCAGGTAGATCTCGAAGGATTCCTGAAGACTTGGGTTCTTGACGGTACAGCCCACGTTCCGGGTGTACTCGATCAATCCCTCATGCTCAAGCTGCCTGAGCGCCTCGCGGACAGGTCCCCGGCTTGTCTTAAACTCTTCTGCAAGATCCATCTCCACGATCCTCTCGCCAGGCTTTAACTCCTGATTAATGATTTTATCGCGGATCGCCTCCACCACATTTTCCCGTAATGTACGATAATATATTGCCATAGCTTAACCTCTCTGCCTCGTCTGATTTCCCTATACCAGTATAGCAACATCAACGTACATTTGTCTATCGTTAATTACAAACGCTGTACTTCCTTCACTTTCTCCATAAAGTCCCGCAAAAGCCCTTCTTTCTCCGCACAGTCCGTCCGATAATACAGCCTCAGGCTGCACATCTCCATAAGTCCATTCACCAGGTACATCCTCCCCGTACAGAAAGAAAAGTACCGGCTGTCCGCAAAAGTATAGCCATTGTTCATCTCCACCTTCAGCGCCAGAGTCTCCAGATTCCCCGTCATCTTTACCTCTCTGGCAAAGCCAGGCATACACGCCGAATCCAGAATCTGCGTGCTGCACGGATAAGCCGCCGACGCATATACCGGATGCCCGCGAAGGTCTTCAAAATCAATACTCTTCTCCTCTCCCCTGAGCCAGTTATCTCCGGTAAACACGCCCAGCCGGTTCCTGCACAGCAGGATCTCCCCAATATTCAGGCCCCTGCTTCTGGTATGCAGCCCGTAACCGACATAGATATCCAGATCATTTTTATCCAGCATCATGGAACCCGTTGTATAATCCAGCCTGCTGAACCGAAAATCCTCTTCTTTATAATGATCATCCAGAATGCTCTGTATCATTCCCCAAAATGATTTGTTGACAGAGCTGTCAATGCCTACCCGAAGAACGGCGGCATCCTTCATCTCCTCAATCTCCCTGAGCATCTGCTCATCAAGCCTTATCATCTCTGCCGCCCTTCTGTAGACAAGCTTCCCAAGCTGTGTCGGCGTAACCTCTCCATTCCCCCGGTTAACGAGCTTACCGCCGATGCTTTTCTCTAGCTGGGAAATCTGCTGGCTTATGGCAGTCTGAGACACAAAATTCTTCTTTCCTGCTTTCGTAAAACTCTTAAGATCAATGACATCCACAAAATACTGGTATTTCCAAATGCTCATCTCCACTCTCCGATGGACAGCCGCAATACCTGATCGTCTTATCAGGCATACGCTGCCTGTCTGCTACTCTGCAAACAGTATATCATAATTGATCTGCTGATAGAAAAGATCCCTGAATTCTTTCTTCGTCAGCCCTTCCATGCCCATGAGCCACATCAGCTTTGTGATGACCGCCTCTGTGGTCATGTCATACGCCTCCATCAGATTGAACTCCTTTTTAATCGTCTTGCCGACCGCATATACCATCATGTCACTGCCTTCATTGACTACCTGCGTCGTCACTACCACATGCTTTCCTTCCTGCTCCCATTTTTTCATCTCCGAGCGGAAGACGTCGGTTAAGGACTTTGGCATACCGCCCACGCCGAAGCTTTCCACCACGATACAGTCAAAATTTTCAAACAGATAGTAGAGGATGTCCGGCTTAAGCCCTGGGATCAGCTTCAGTACGCACACGCTGTCCTTCATATTATAGTAAAACTGCACCCGCTCCTTATAAGGCATCTCCGGGATATAGCGGATCAGCCGCCTGTCCCTGATAACCGCGTGATAAGGGAAATTAATGCTGGAAAATGCATTGTAGCTCTTTGACATCTCCTTTTTCGCCCGTGTCCCCGCGATCACCTTGCCGTCAAATACAATGTTCACGCCCTGGGACTGTCTGTCCGCCGCATAGATAAAGCTGTCAAGAAGGTTGGTCCTGGCATCCGTCACGTCATGGCTGATGGGCTTCTGGGCGCCGGTGATCACGACCGGTTTGTTGGAATTCTGTATCATATAGGACAGTGCACAGGCTGTATACGCCAGAGTGTCCGTGCCGTGGCAGATGACAAATCCGTCATAGCTGTAATAATTCTGCTCTATCGTCTTCACGATCAGCTGCCAATGCTCCGGCTTTACATCAGTACTGTCCAGATTGCACACTTGGATAGTCTCCACATCGCAAATACTCTTCACATCCGGTATGTAATATAAGATATCCTCTGGCGTAAGCCCCGGAGTCAGGCCGTCTTCCGTTTCTTTGGAGGCGATGGTACCGCCTGTCCCGATCATAAGTATCTTTTTCATCTTCACACTGTCCCCCACTTTTTCATATTTTACAGGCTTCAAGGCCATGCTGATTCATGCAGGCATGAAATCACATGACCTTTCGGCTCTTCGTGTCATCTTATTCTATCACAAATGTCCCGTCTCCTGCCGCATTGATATGGCTGTTATAGAAGCACTCCACAGCCCGGATCAGGTACAGCGCATCCTTCACCCCGCATGTCTCATAAGCGGAATGCATGGCAAGCTGTGGCAGCCCGATATCCACCGCATTCATCGACACCTGGGACATGGCGATGTTCCCGAGAGTGCTTCCGCCCGCCTCGTCAGAACGGTTGGCGAAAAATTGCAGCGGCACACCCGCCTTTTCACAGATTGCTTTCATCACTGCGATACTCAGCGCGTCGCTGGTATACTTCTGCCCGGCATGGGACTTCACTACAATCCCTTCGTTCATATAGACGCAGTTGGAGATATCCGTCTTTTCCTTATAATTCGGATGCACCGCATGGGCATTGTCACAGCTTAGCATAAAGCTTCCTGCCACCGCCCGGTAAAAGTCCTCCTCGTCCTTCTTAAGCGCCCGGTTGATCCGCCAGAGTACATCAAAAAAGAAAGTAGAAGCTGCGCCCTGCTTCGTGCCGGAACCCACCTCTTCATTGTCAAAGCAGGCGAATACATTCACATTTTTCTCATTGCTGCCGGTCAGGAAGCCCTTTAATGAAGCGTACGCACACTCCAGGTCGTCAAGCTGCGGGCAGGAAAAGAATTCATTATCACTCCCCCACACCGCCGGAGCCATACGGTTATAAAGGAACAGATCCATACCGTAGATCTCTTCTGCCGTGACGTTAAGCTCCTCTGCCACCAGAGCTTTCACCGCGCCCGGCGCCTTTTCCTCCCCGGAAAACAGAGGCAGCATATCCACCTGCTTGTTATACTTCCGCCCGTCATTGACTGTACGATCCATGTGGATCGCAAGGCTCGGGATCATCAGAAGATCTCTGTCAAGGTCAACAAGCCTTGTCTCAAGACCTGCGTCTGTCCTCAGGATCACTCTTCCTGCCACGGAAAGGGGACGGTCAAACCAGGTTGAACAAATCATACCACCATACCCTTCCGTATTCAATACCGTATATTTTTTCTTTATCTCAAGCTCCGCATTTTCCTTGAGCTTGAATCCCGGCGAATCACTGTGGGACGCCGTCACCTGAAAGCTGTAATCCGAAAGATCCCCTCCTGCCTTAAAGGCAATGATACTGGAATGATTCCTGGTAATATAATAGCCCTTCCCCGGCTCAAGGCTCCACTTCTTTTGCTCCTTTAACTCCTCAAAGCCGTCCTCCCTCAGTATATCGCTGATCTTCTCCACTGCGTGAAACGCCGTGGGCGCACTCTTGATAAATGAGGCAAGCTCCGATATCGTCTTCATATCCACGGTAAATTCCTCCTGACTGTTTTACTTTGCTCCTGTTTACACAGGCCGCCCTTTATTTTCCTGCTCTCTCCCGCTGTGCAAGCTTCGGCATGATCAGTCCCAGAGCTGTCAGCACGATCGGCGTGATCACATTCAGCGCCAGCGTAAGAGGCTCTTTACTATACATACCCATAATACAACATGCAGCCGTTACAAAAAAGCACCATCCGCCAAAAAACATGGCAATTTTCTGATTTTTTACAAAACGGTACTCAGCCGGTATCCGGTCATACGCCTTCCTAAGAGCCAGATAAGCGACGAATACCCAGAGATAACGCATCGGCATACATACCGAGTTCAATCTGGTAAGCTGCTGAAGCACTGACGCCGCGCCCGGCATAAAGGTCTGTACGACGATGATCGCTCCTGCAAGCACGATGATCAGTTTAATCCCGTTGATATATGCACCGTACTTATTCTGCCTGCGCATAGCGGACGGAATGAACTCCTTCGTCTTTTCATTTTCCAGGAGCATCCGCAAAGGAGCGTCGATACTCAGGATCAGGATTGCAAACTGGCCGATCAGGTTGCATAATGCATAGATTACCAGGAACAGATCGCCCACATGGTAATACTCGCCAAGCTTCTGGAACGCCCAGTAAGAGCCGTTGGCCGCATAGGAGTTAAACGCCTCGTCGCTGGCATTGATAAGCGCCGGGTCGAACATCATGCCCATGGCTACCGTTCCGAGGATCGCACACACCAGCACCATGACCGCCATCGCGATAATTCCCTTCGGGAAACCTTTGCTTGGATTCTCCACCTTATTTACATAAGGAGAGATCTTCTCGCAGCCGCCTACTGCAAAAACAAGGATGGACAATGAGGTAAAGTATGCCACGTTAAAGTTTGGGATCAGGTTCTCAATGCTCAGATCCATCGTCACGTAATCCGCTCCCGGATTGATCGCCGGCGCTGCAAGCATCATGATAATGTACAAAATCGACATGACAAACATACTGGTTCCTGCCAGTGACAGCAGCTTTTTCAGCGGATTCAGACCCATGCTGGCGATAAAGCACCCGACCAGGAATACGGCAAGTGTGGCCATCTGGACCGCGATCGTCGGAAATGTATCGTATGTCTCTGCGTTGCGGAACACTGCCCAGCTCAGCGCCTTTAAGCTTCCGCTTCCTTTGCTGGCGATGTAGGTAATGTGGCACGCCCAGTAAGTCCAGCCCGCGTAGTGCGCAAGCTTCGGCGTCGTCGTCTCGTAAATCCATGAATTCACGCCGCTGCCGCTGTTTTTAAATGCAGAGCCAAGCTCTCCTACCATCAACGCATACGGAATAAAGTAAAGCCCGAACATCAGCACCCAGCTTAACACAACCTGAATTCCGTTAAAGTAAATAAATCCGTTTAATACATTTCCAAATCCCCACACTGTAGAAAATGCCATGAAGGCAAGCGCGGACCATTTTATCTTTTTTTCATCAGACATAACAATGTCCTCCCATATTTTCCTTTATGATTTTGTCTGTCTTACATCTTTTTCTATATGTTTCTGTCTGCTTTTTCATCTCTTCTTATCCGGCAAACTGCCTGATAATGTCTTTCACGATCTTTACTGCCAGATCCATGCCCTCAACGGTGATGTGCTCATACACGCCATGGAACGCATATCCTCCGGTACCCAGGTTCGGGCACGGAAGCCCCTTAAAGCTGAGTCTTGCCCCGTCTGTACCTCCGCGGATCGGCGCCACGTCCGGTTCAACCCCGGCTGCCTTAGTGGCCGCAAGCGCATACTCTACAAGCTGACGGCACGGTTCAACCATCTCCTTCATGTTCCGGTAGGACTCGGTAATCTCTACCTCGACCCTGCCCTCGCCGTATTTTTCATTCATCTCTGCCGCTATCCGGCGCAGTCGTTCTTCCTTCACCTGAAAATCCGCCCGGTCAAAATCACGGATAAAATACTTCATCTTCGTCTCGGTCACTGTTCCGTTGACGCTCACCAGATGATAGAAGCCCTCGTAGCCTTCTGTCGTCTCCGGCCGCTCGCTTACCGGCAACATCTGGTGGATCTCTGCCGCCAGCGTCTGGGAATTCACCAGGACATCCTTGGCCGTGCCTGTATGTACGCTCACTCCGTGAATGGTGAAGACTGCCGTGGACGCGTTGAAGTTCTCATACTGGATCTCGCCCTCTGCGCTCCCATCCAGCGTATAACCGTAATCCGCGCCAAAGCCTTCCACGTCAAAATGCTCTGATCCCCTGGCGATCTCCTCGTCCGGCGTAAATCCGATGCAGATTTTTCCGTGAGGCATCTCCCCGTTAAGCAGTTCCTCTGCAACTGTCAGAATCTCTGCAATCCCGGCCTTGTCGTCCGCGCCGAGAAGCGTCTCGCCGTCCGTCACGATAAGCGTCCTCCCCTTAAGCCCTTTAAGATGCGGGAAGTCGGCCACGCTCAGGACCTTGCCGCCATCCCCGAGCCTTACATCCTCTCCGTCGTAATCCTCGATCAGCCGGGGCCTGATATCCTCCCCCGGCGCATCCGGCGCAGTATCCATATGTGCGATCAGTCCAAGGGAAGCCTTATCCTCATACCCTGGTGTCGCCGGAATGTACCCGTACACATATCCCTTGTCATCCACCCGCGCATCCGTGATGCCAAGCTCCTTCATCTCCTCCGCCAGCATCCTGGCCAGATCAAGCTCCCTGGCTGCCGAAGGCACCGTCTCGCTCACCTCATCACTGGTCGTCCACACCGGCACATACCTAAGAAACCTTTCATAAGCTCTCATAACTTACTTCTCCTTTAACAGATTTGTCAGTTTTATTTTAAATCCATTTCTCTTTGTTGTAAATTGTCAATTGTCAACAATATACAATACAAAAAATTGTACATAATATATAATTAACATACTACAACCCAAATACTCACAACCCAAATACTCACAACCCACAGATTAACGCCGGCCAGTGAGTGAGTGAGTGAGTGAATGAATGAATGAATGGGAGCCGTCTGTTCTTCCTAAAGGAATCCCGTAAAAAACGCCGGCACTTAATAAAACACATATATCAGTCAAAGCTGATATATGTGCCGAACTTAGTACCGCTGCGTTTCTTCAGAGCGAGAGCGCGGTTCCGCAGGAAGAGCAGACGGCTCCCACGGGATCCCGCCCTTCAATCACAAACCCGGCATACCGCCCTACCAACCTTTGCATCAAGCATCAACACGGCTTTCCGGTCTGTAACATCATAAAGCTTTACGATCTCACATAGTTCTTCCTTCTCATCTTCCAGGAACTCACCCAGCACATTATTACATTTTTGCAAAAGCTCGGGAGCAAATATCCTTGTCTTACTGTTCTCATTGATCGCCCCGTAATAGATATCTGCCTCCACAAGATCCTGGAACATATGACTGCCGTAGGACAGCTCCGGATTATATCCGACCTTGCTGTAGGCCACCTCGCACACCGCGCAGAACTGGTGGATATCACAATAAAGCACCGGCACCCCAAGCTCTGGCGACGATGTCCCGATCCTTCCCGGCACAAGTAAAATCACATTCCTCTTCTTACCCTCGAAGGCAGCATTAATACGCCCAAGCAGCGCAGCTACCTCGGGCTTCTTCTGATATTCGTATTCGTAATATTTCTGCGGGTCTACCCACACAAGATAATCCAGCGAAATCTCCCTGGAATAACTGATCGAAGTCCTCCGGATATCGAACAAAATCTCATGGTCGATATCCTCCGGGATATGTATGATACCCTCCGCCGTCATCTTCATCGGGCGGCACTGCAGAAGATTCACGCTCCAGCCGCCGTCCTCTGACATGGTCACCGCAAACTCAAGATCCACCGGACGGCGGTAGGTCTTTTCCAGAACCTTCTCCATACTCCGGATCATATCGATAAAGTCGTCGTCATCTACCAGACCCTGGCAGTCGGCAAAGTAGATCTTCCGGTATATCCGTCTTTCCGCAAGACGCCTCTCCGCATCTGTATCGCGGCTTAATACCAGCTTCTGATATACTTTCGGGACTTTGTCAAAAAGCGTGTCGATAGACAGCGTCACCAGCTTCTTCTCCTTAAGATCGATGACATCCACCTTCCTCTGGGAGAATTTGTGACGTTCCGCTACAGTTGTACGTATATTGGCCCTTGCATGGTCAAGGCTCACCAGTCTCGGGTAATCTCCGGGGGTACGCTCCACGGCTCTCGTGCCAAATCCTGCTACCATACGGATCATGCCCGCCTCTGGATTTAAGTTCTCCGCCCATTTATAAGGGTTATAAGAACACCCCATCCCGGCTGCAATGGGGAAATACAGATCCCCGATACGCCGCCCGGCCGCCCGTTGGATCAGGATACCCATCTTCTCCCTGCTCTCTAGCAGATCATGCCTCTTCCGGTACTCCAACGCTTCTTTCCGGTATACACTTGCATAGACCCGGCGGACAGCCATCAGCATCTCGTCAATCCGCTCCTCAAAAGTTCCCTGGTTGCTGCAGAATACCGACTCATATTTCCCGGAAAATGCATGGCCGAATCCATCCTCCATAATACTGCTGGAACGGATGATCAGCGGCTCTTCATCATAGTGCCGGAGCACATCGCTAATCTGCGCGCGGATATTGTCCGAAAAAACACCGCTAAGAAGCTTTTCCTCGTATTTCTCTAAAATCCGGCCTCTCTCCTCTGACTTGCAAAGCTCCTGCAGCATACTGCATCCGTTGATCTCAAGATATTCCTCAAAGGTATCTGCGCCGATAAAAAAGGAATGATGCGGCTCCAGATACTCCAGATATGCAGGCATGCGCACTTCGATCAGCTTCCGGGACAGCAGAAGCCCGCACGCCTTTCCGCCCACCTGCCCCCGGCCGATCCTGCGCGATGCGATCTCCTTTAAATCCTCCTCCGTAAAGAACTTAAGGATCATCCGCTCCATGTCCGGCTCTTCTGTCAGAAGCTCATAGCATAACGCCCGTTTTTCCTCACCATTTAGTATCTCTTTTTCCAGGAGTTTTTCCCATTCGTACATACTCGTTTCCCTCCGCATCCTCAGTGCCAAAGAACTGATCACTCCATGATCATCAACAGGTCTACTTTAAGTTTAGAGCAGAAATACCCCTTCCGCAAATACAAAATAATTAATAATATATATAACTAAATGGTTATAACTTCTGGTATCTTCTGTCATTCGGACTGGTACAGCCCCCACCCGTACAGTACCGGCAGGATAAAGTCCACTGCCACAAATACGGTGAATGTTCCGTTCATCGCCATCTGCACTGCGGACACAAGAAGCAGCGCCAGATAGATTCCCACGCAGACGGCCGCTCCCCTCCTTGAACGTCCGCTGAACCCGAGAATTCCTGCCGCTGCAGAGCAGATGCTGCTAACTACGGACATAGCCAGATTAAGAGGCGTCAGCACTGCCTCGATGGTGCTCATATCTACCCCGGGTATCTCTCTCATCTTCGGCAGCATAATATAGCATACCGCTGTTCCGAACATCCCCAGTACTGCGCTGATGATAAAAAGAACGGATACGATTTTTAACAGTTTTGTCGGTTTATACATCTCTCTTCCTCCTTTTTTGATCTACAATTGTTTCAATGCGTCGATGGGGCTCATCCTCGCCGCTTTCCTGGCAGGGTAAATGCCGAATACGATTCCTACGCCACAGGAAAAGCAAGTCGTGATGATCACTGCGCCGGGCGACAGTCTTGCGGAAAGCCCTGCGATCTTAAGCGCCGATACTGCCCCGGATACCGCCGCTCCGATCAGTATCCCGATGATCCCGCCTATACCTGAGATAATGGCAGACTCACACAGGAACTGAACGATGATCGAAGAAGTCTTTGCGCCGAGCGCCTTTCGGATACCGATCTCCCTCGTCCGCTCCGTGACGGACACCAGCATGATATTCATCACACCGATTCCGCCCACCAGCAGGGATATCCCCGCCACGAATACGATAAATGCAGTTACTGCATCCAGGATACCGCCCATAGCATTGGCCATATCCATGGACTGCTGTTTCATGAACAGGTTCTCTCCTTCGTTCCTGTGCCTGCCATCCAGCACCCGGACCGCCGCTTTCGCCACCGCATTTTCATCCTCATTTTCCGCAAGGAATATATTCAGTGACTGGAAATCCTCTACCCGCTCCCCCCAGCTTTCTACGATTGTGTAGGGCAGCTCTATAAAGACCGGCATGACCATGCCGAACATCTTCATCACTTCTTCATTGGCCGCCATGACTTCCGGGTCGCCGTCGCGCACGCCCTTGATGGTCAGCGTTACGATCGCATCCTCGATCAGCAGGTCAACATCCATCCCCACCACATCCGCCGTCCCGAACAGATACAGTGCGCTTGCTTTGTCAAGAACACAGACTGCCGCTGCGTTCACCACATCATCCTCAGAAAAATAGGAGCCGTACAGAAGCCCAAGCTCCGACGGATCCACTTCGGCATCCGGGGTTGTCAGCATCACGTACGCGTCAAAGTTCCCTTTTCTTGTCTCCACATTTCCCTGTGCCATACTGCTTGAGGCCACGCCTTTTGCGCGTTCCCCCAGGGAGGCTTTCACTGCCCCAAGGTCTTCCCAGGTGATCACCGCTGTCTGGTTAGTCTCCTCCGGATTAGGCACCACTGCTACGCTTTTAACCTCTGTACTGGACATGACATCCGCTTTCAGCCCATTTCCGATGGACACGATGGTGATCACGGAGGAAATGCCGATGATGATGCCAAGCATGGTCAGGAAGGAACGTCCTTTATTCTCTCTGATATTGTAAAGCGCCATCTTTATATATTCACCAAACTGTCCCATACGCCTACTCCCCATCTGTCTCCTTTGCTTCTTTATCTGCTGTCTGCACCGCTGTGGCTTTCATGCCTTCCTTCAGCTGATCAGACATGTCGGCTACCACCTGGTCTCCCTTCTGGATGCCAGAGAGGATCTCCGACCTGCTTGCTGAAGAAATGCCGATCTCCACCTTCCGTTTCATCACTGTGCCGTCTTTGATCACGTAGACGAAGTCTCCGTCGGACGCTGTATTGATCACTTCGTTAGGAAGGCACAGAGCGTCCTCCTTTTCTGCCACGGTTATATTGACCTTCGCACTGACGCCGATACAGATGTCGTCGTCCGGATCGTCGATGCGGAGCTTTGCCCCGATGACCGGGTTGCCCTTCTCATTGGCCAGCGCGATCTTATTGACTGACTCAAGGGTCCCCTGATAGCTATGCCGCCCGATGGTGATCACCGCTTTCTCTCCCGGCGCCAGATTCTCAAAGTCTCCCGCGGACACTTCAAGCTGTACGCTCACGTCACGGTTGCTGACCAGCGTAAACAGCTCGCCGCCCTGAACGGCATCGCTCCCTTCCAGCGCCTTCACGTCGGAGATGATGCCGTCAAATTCTGCCCTGATCCCTTCCTTTCCTTTTTCAAGCAGCTCCTTCGTCGAAAGCTCTGCAAGCTCCGCGATATCCTCGGTTACTTTCATATGGTTAAGCTGGGCTTTCGTAAGCCCGGTATCCGCTCCTGCCTGCCTGCTGTTTTCCGCCTGCGAAAGGCTGGATGTCAAAGCTTCAAGCTCCTGCCTGGCCTGCATAAGGGACTGGTCGGCTCCCAAGCTAAGATCTCCTGCGCTTCCGTCTGTGCCGAGCTGCTTTAACTCCTGCTCCAGCGTGCGGTATTCCCTTTCCAGCCTGCTGATCTCACTGGTAGCCTCCTCCGCTTCTTTTACAAGCTGCGCCTTTGTCTGCCCGGCATCCTGTTCTGGATCATCCAGATGATCAAGCTGGCGCTCGGCGTTCTCCTTCCTGGCCCGGCAGATACTCTGACTGTCAAGATTATCCGCCATCTTCTTCTGGATACCGGCAAGCTTTTCCGAAGCTTTAGCGCTTTTCCCCGCTGTCTTTTTCACCTGCTTTTCCAGCTTCTTTATCTCTGATTTTTTCTTCTTGATCTGGGACTTCAGCTCTGCGATCATGGCCTCTTCCTGCTTTTTTGCTTTCTCCATGCTCTTTGCCGTGCGCCCGCTCTGCTCTTTTGCATCCTGATTGGTATATCTTGCCGACAATGTGTTAAGCTGCGAGGTCTGATTGTCCCTGTCTAAGTCCGACGTGTCGAATGTAATCAGCTTATCTCCTTTTTTTACTGCCTCTCCGACTTTTGCCTTGTTCTTCTTAACCGGTGCATTTACCGGAGAATAGAATGTCTTGCTCTTTTCGCTCACTACTGTGCCTGAGGTGTTATAGATCTCCTTGATGCTCTCCCGCCGGGCCTCCACTACATGCAGCGGGTCGCCTTTACTGTTCCCCGAAGTAACCTTCGATATGCCAAAGCAGATAAGCGCTACTGCTGCCAGAACCGGGATGATCACCCAGCCCGGCAGCTTCTTTCTCTTTCCCCTTCCCTGCCTTGTTCTGCTTCCTGATGCGTAGTTATTCCTATATCTCCTTGCATGGTGATCCTCTGCGCGGTGGTCTTCGGCAAGCCGCCCTGTACTGCTTCCTGCTCGGTGGTCTTCGGCAAGCCGCCCTGTCTGCCCTGTTTCATGGATATCCTCCTTCTGTCTTCTTCTTTGTCTGCAGCCTTTCCTTTCCGCGTTAAACATCCTTTATCCCCTCCTGTGCTTTCTTTTCATCTTCTTCTATCCGGCTCTCATTCCGGTAATCTTCTGTTATCCTTCCGTCCTTTATCCGTATGACCCGCTCCGCCTGCGCCGCGATCTCCGGATCATGGGTAATGATGACGATGGTTCTCCCTGCCTGATGAAGCTCCTTTAAGATGCCCAGGATCTCCCCTGTAGCGCGGGTGTCAAGATTCCCCGTCGGCTCATCCGCCAGGATCACCGGAGGCCGGGCAGCGATGGCTCTGGCCACGGCAACACGCTGCTGCTGCCCGCCGGACATCTGGGCAGGCTTGTGGTGGATCCTCTCCCCAAGCCCGACCATCTCCAGAGAGGATGCGGCAAGCTCCCGCCTCGTCCGCTTGTCAATACCCCGGTAGATCAGCGGAAGCTCCACATTAGCAAGGGCGTCCAGATTGGCGATCAGGTTGAAGCCCTGAAAGATAAATCCTATCTCCTGGTTGCGGATGTCGGAAAGCTCATCGTCCGTCATCCGCGATACATCCCTGCCATTTAAACAGTATGTTCCTTCTGTAGGCGTATCCAGACAGCCCATCATATTCATCAGCGTAGATTTCCCCGAACCGGAATGTCCGATGACCGCTGCAAATTCGCCTTCTTCTATGGTCAGGCTGATCCCGTCTAATGCATAGACTTCATTCTCTCCGGGGTTATATATTTTGTACATATCTCTGATTTCAATTAATGCATTCATATGCTTTCCTTTTCTGTATCATTATATTATTGTATTATACAACTAGTATAATTGTACAATATCTTTACTCATAATGCAATAAGAAAATTTGTTACTGTTGATGGGTCAGGAATGCGCACTGGCTGCGCATTCCGTAAGAACATGATACAGGAATATTTTCCAGAGCAAAAAAGAACAGGGTATATCTCTTTACATACCCTGTCCTTCTTCAGCAGCGCGGTGCTTAACAGCTCCCCGCGCCTTGATCTTTAATATAGGCTTTTCCCTGTCTGCACTGCCCAGATCGCAAGCTGCGTCCGATCCCGCAGATTAAGCTTGCTCAATATATTGCTCAGATAATTTTTTACTGTATTTTCTGACAAATTCAGCTTCTGGGCGATCTCTTTGTTGGACAGCCCGTTTCCCACCTGCTCAACGATCTTCCACTCTGATCTTGTCAGCTCCTCCACCTGGTTCCTCTGGATCTGGATCGAATAATCCGACTGCGCCATCCGGGAAAACAGCCGCAGGACGGTAGCCGCAATATCCGGATTGATCATCGCCTGCCCGCCGTAAACCGTCTCAACCGCCGATACAAGCTCATCCACAGATACTCCCTTGAGCAGATAACCACTGGCGCCGTTTTTTAATGCGTTAAATACATATTCATCATCATCAAATGTAGTAAGAATGATGATCTTAATCTGAGGATATCTTTCCTTGATCACTTTTGTACACTGCACGCCATCCATTTTCGGCATGCGTATATCCATCAGGATCACATCCGGCATTTCTTGCTGTACACTGTCCAGCACTTCCATCCCGTTTTCAACACTGCCCGTAAGCGCCATATTCTCTTTGCTGCCCAGCACGATCTCCAGGCTTTGCCGCAGCAGCTCCTGGTCGTCTGCGATCAAAATCTTTATCATACTTTTCCCCGAAGCTATTTTACGCTTTCGACTTAGAATTCTTTACATAATCGATAAATACCGCCAGCAGGATTACTACGCCCTTTACCACATCCTGCCAGAAGGAATTAACATTCATCAGGTTCAGTCCGTTGTTCAGGATACCGATGATCAGCGCGCCGATAATCGTACCGCCGATCTTACCAGAACCACCTGCCATCGACGTACCGCCTACGACAACAGCCGCGATTGCGTCCATCTCAGCTCCTTCTCCGGCGGTAGGCTGGCCCGAATACATACGGGACGCCAGGATAATCCCTGCCATACCTGCCATCACTCCGGAAAATGCATGGACAAAGAACTTCACTCTCGATACCTTGATGCCGGAGAATACTGCTGCCTGGGGATTTCCTCCCACTGCATAGATATGACGTCCCATCTTCGTCTTGTTCATGATCAGCGCCGTGATGATCAGTACGATGATCATGATAATGACCGGAACCGGGACAAATCCGACATACCCCGCGCCGATAAATTGCCACTCTTTCGTCACAACACGCACCGGAGAGCCTCCTGTATACACCTTTGCCAGTCCCCGGGCAATGTTCATCGTTGCCAGTGTAACGATAAATGGCGGAATCGTCGTTGTACTGATCACAAAACCGTTGAACACGCCGATGACCAGCCCGACCAGTACGCCCACAATCAGAGCCGCGATGATCGGCAAGCCGTAGCGTGATACACAGCCTGCTGCCAGCACGCCTGACAATGCGATGATCGAACCAACCGACAGGTCGATCCCGCCCAGGATGATCACCATCGTCATGCCGCATGCCAAAAGCATATTTGTAGAAATCTGACGCAGTACGTTAAAAATGTTTTTTGCTGTTAAAAATGACCCGCTCGTCGCCGGGAACACAGACAAGAATACGCTCAGTACAAGAAAAGCGGCGATAATACCCATATTTTCTTTGATAAAAACTACTGCTTTGTTTGTATTCCCTGCAGCACCGGCTTTTTTTACTGTTTCTTTAGCCATTTGTTTTTCCTCCTCATAAATCGAAATTCTGCTGAATCCTAATTAGCGGCCAGCTGCATAATTGATTCCTGTGTCGCCTCATCATGGTCAAGGCACCCGGTCACCCGGCCCTCCGACATGACATATATCCGATCGCTCATATTGATGATCTCCGGCAGCTCTGAGGAAATCATGATAATAGACATTCCTTCTTTGACCAGTTGGTTCATAATCGCGTAAATCTCAGATTTTGCCCCCACATCGACACCGCGTGTAGGCTCATCCAGGATCAGAATATCCGGGTTAGTGGCAAGCCAGCGGCTGATCATTACCTTCTGCTGGTTTCCGCCCGACAGATTCCCGATCACCTGCTCCTGGGTCGGTGTCTTCGTTGCCATCATATCAATATATTTCTGCGTGATCTCTATCTCTTTCCGATCATCGACGGATACCCCTCGGATAAACCGCTCCAGTATCTCTATGGTCGAATTGAACCGTACGCTCTGCACCTTGTACAGCCCTTCCAGCTTCCTATCCTCTGGAACCAGCGCCAGCCCATGCTTTATCGCATCCACTGGATTGCTGATATTCACCTTGTTTCCTTTTACGTAGACATCGCCCTGGCTGCCCTTTGTCAGGCCGAAGATGCACTTCATCGTCTCGCTCCGCCCGGCTCCTACCAGACCGGCGAATCCTACGATCTCGCCCTTATGTATCTCAAATCCGGCGTTTTTCACCATCTTGCCGTCCGATATATTCTCACATTTCAGCACGATCTCTCCGGGCTCCAGATAATCTCTTGTATAATAATTTGTCAGCTCACGCCCTACCATCATGGCGATCAGGTCGTCCTTTGTCGTCTCCTTCACCACTTCCGTGCCTACATACTGGCCGTCGCGCATGATCGTCACTCTGTCGCAGATCTCCTCCAGCTCACTCATCTTGTGGGAAATGTAGATGATTCCCACACCCTTTGCCGTAAGTCCCCGCATAGTCTTGAACAGGAACGCAACCTCCTTGTCAGAAATGGAGGATGTCGGCTCATCCATAACAAGAATCCTTGAATTATAGGATATTGCCTTCACGATCTCCACCATCTGCTGCTGCGCGATGGTCAGATCCTTGATCAGGGCATCCGCCTTTATATTCATCTCATGTGCGTCCAGCAGCCTCTGCGCTTCTTCGGTCATCTTCCTGTGGTCGATCAAAATGCCCTGTCCCTGCTCCCTTCCAAGGAAGATATTCTCAGCCACCGTCATATGAGGAACTAAGACCAGCTCCTGATGGATAATGGCTATCCCGTTATTCTGGGCATCCTTTACACCGTTGATCTCCGCCTTTTTGCCGTCGATATAGATCTCGCCCTCATCCGCGGAGTAAATACCGCCCAACACCTTAATAAGCGTTGACTTTCCCGCTCCATTCTCTCCCAGAAGTGCGTGTACTTCTCCCGCTCTCAGCTCGTAGCTTACGTCGTTCAATGCATATACGCCGGGAAAGCGTTTATGTATATGTTTCATTTTCAGCAAAACATTCTCACTCAAATCATCACCCACTTACCTTTATTGAAAAAAGTCCCTCCCTCCACCCAAGAGGGAGGGACTTTCTTTATCTCTGCTGCCTTGCAGACCTTCTATCCCATAGCTCCTACTGCCATCCGTCTGTGCCGTATTCCTCTACGTTATCCGCCGTAATCAGGAATGTATCAACAGGATATCTCTCGTCTACCTTTTCTCCTGCCATGATCTTGTACATTAAGTCTGCGGAAGTTTCGGCAATAGATACCGGCGACTGTGCTCCTGTACCCTCGATCAGCGACTCGCCGGATGCAAGCTCTGACTTGATATCCGGGGATCCGTCCACACCGTAGATCTTGCAGTCCTTCATACCTGCTGCATTCGCTGCCGCAAGCGCGCCGAGGGCTGTCGGGTCATTTCCGCCGAAGATCGCTACTACATCACCGTGGGACTGCAGTAAATCCTCTGCTATGCCCATAGATACCTCAAGATTTCCCTTTGCGTCCTGCTGTGCGGCGATCTCAAAGCCTTTATCTTTGATCGCGTCCAGGAATCCGTTCGTCCGGTCAACTACTGAATTCATCGTCGGGGAATCCAGTACGATGATCTTGCCGCCGTCCGGGCATTTCTTAACAAGGTCTTCTCCGCATACCTTGCCGGCATTGTAGTTATCCGAACCTGCGTATGTGGTTACATAGGACATATCTGCGACCTCTGTGTCAAAATTAACGATTGGGATGCCTGCCTCTTTCAGCGCATCCAGCGCGGGGAGAATTCCTTCTGCCTCTGCCGGATTCAGGAAGATACCGTCAATTCCCTGGGCGATCATATCCTCGATCTGAGTAATCTGAAGCGACACGTCGTTTGCCGGGTCAGTGGAGATCAGCTTGTCACCGTTCGCCTCAACTTTTTTCTTGATCGTATCCTCGATGGTTACGAAGAATGGATTTGTCCCGTCCATGCAAGTGTAAGCGAAGGTCTTTGGTTCCCCGGAATCTCCGCTGTCCTCCCCGCTGCTCTCTGTCTTGCTCCCTTCATCCTCCGAAGAACCCGGTCCTTCTGTGCTGCACCCCATCAGCATAGCGCCTGTCATCGCGATACAAAGTAACGCTGCCAAAAGTTTTCTTTTCATAGCTAAATCCTCCTTTTTTCTGTTCGTTTATGATGTTGGATTTATCATAACTTTTTCCCGCAAAAAATACACCTATCCTTTGTAACGGAATCCATATTACATTTGTCACAACTTTCTGTATAATTTCATTACATTTTTCCATATTGTGCCCAAAAAAGAGCCTGCCCTAAGGCAGACCCTGCAGTCCTTTCTATTTTCCCAGATATTTATTTACCTCCCGGTTCCAGATGATCTGCTCCATGCTGATATTGGAATCCCCGTTGATGATCTCCTTCACCGCCCTGTCCACCTCCGCTGTTACCTGCTCATAATCCCGGAACCTGGATACGGCGGCCGCATTTTCCACAATCCTGCTGAGCATCTTAAGATTCAGCCCCTCGCTGTTGCCTGCGCTTTCAATCAGCCGAAAAAGCGTCTGATCCACTTCCGTCACTTCTTTCAGCACGGAGACTCCTTCCGAATACGAAAAGATCTCCGACTGGATCTTCGGGTCACAGGTCAGGATCTTGATAAAATCCCATGCGTACTGCGGGTACTTCGTCTTCTCGTTCATCCCGATCAGCAGCGTGTCCAGGGCAGATATGTTGTCTCCAAGAGGGCCGGCCGGCATAGGGATGCACTCCCATTCAAAGCTGGAATACTTCTTTACTCTTAAGGGGTAAGGCTTATATGCCCGGTATCCGGAAAACAGCATCGGCTGAAACGCCACATTGCCCAGATCGAAATCCCTTCCCGAGACATTGTAGCTGCCGTTCAGCGCTTTCAATTTCTCCAGAAAAGACAGCGCCGTCCCTACATTATCCCCGGTCAGATAGCATTCTGTTCCCCGGTCGTTGAACAGCTTTACGTTATTAGACTCGAATGCCTCTTTCCAGGTATATTCCACCACGCCATACTGGTCAAGCGTTCCGTCTCCATCCGTATCCTTTGTCACCTTACTGCAGATTTCATAGAAATCATCCCAGTCCCAATCCTCATCCGGCATGTCTATCCCTTCCCTGTCAAGAATCGACTTGTTGACGAACATCAGCTTAGGCGCGCACTCATAAGGCAGGGCGTACTGGATCTTATCATACTTGCCGCTCAGATAGGCGGGAGAGTAAAATGCCTCCTTGTCAAATTCCGGATCCGCTTCAATAAAGGTATCCAGCTCTTTTAAAACACCGATCTCGGCAAAATCCGTAAAATTGTCTGCCAGCACGAAGAATACATCCGGAGCGCTGCCCGAAAGCATCTGCTCTGACAGCCATTCCGGATAATCCTCTTTCAGAATCCCGCTTGTATATTCCACCTGCACGCCCGGATGCTCCTTTTCAAACACGGAAACGGCATCCTCAAGGATCCGGTAGGAATATCCGTTCTGCACTTCCCAGTAGCTGTCGGAAAATACGCCGATCGTCACAGTGTCCTCTTTATATCGGCCAAATTTTTGATATGCATCACTGTAAATCAGATACGTACAGACCAGAAGCACAACGCAGATAATGCCTGATATCAGATTTTTCTTACTTATCCTTGTCCATCTCATTGTCTTTCGTCCTCATAATCCCGATTCGCAACCCCGGCCTGAACCGCCCAGATGGCCAACTGGGTGCGATCCCTCAGATCAAGCTTTTTCAGTATGCTGCTCAAGCCGTTTCGCACCGTTCCCTCTGACAGATTAAGCTTTCCTGCGATCTCCTTATTTGACAGCCCCCTTCCGATCAGGGCGATCATCTGCCACTCGGTCTGCTTAAGTTTCGCGCTCTGGGCCGTATCGACCTTTATGGTCATATTGGACTGAGCCATTTTAGAAAACAGCTTGACCACTTTAGATGCTATATCCCCGTTGATCATGGCGCTTCCATGGTACACTTTCCGGATAGCTTCCGTCAGCTCCTTCGTGGAGATTCCTTTGAGCAGATAGCCGCTGGCGCCATATTTCAACGCATTAAATACGTATTCTTCATCATCAAATGTGGTTAGGATAATCACTTTTATCTCCGGATAATTCTCCTTGATGATCTGCGTACAGACCACTCCGTCCATCTCCGGCATACGAATATCCATCAAAATCACGTCCGGTTTCTTTTTGCGCACGGCCCTTATGACCTCCAGGCCGTTTCCCACCGCTGCACTAACTTCCATGTCCTTTTCAATATCCAGGACGATCTGCAGGCTCTGCCGGATCAGCTCCTGATCATCGGCGATCAATACCTTAATCATCATGTTCATCCTCCCTTCCCCAACGGATCGGTATTCGTGCTTCGACGGTGAATCCGCCGCTGCCGCTGTAGTTGAGCGTGCCCTGCAGCATGGTAAGCCTCTCCTCCATATGGTGCAGCCCAAACCCTTCTTTAATATCCTCGCATCCTGTGCCGTTATCTTTAATATGAATTTTCAACATATTGTACTCCCGGTCTATCTGAATCCATATCTTATCTGCCTGCCCGTGGCGGATAGCGTTGGTGATACATTCCTGAACGATCCGGTAGACCATATTCTCCTCATCCTCATTAAGACAGTTCAGCCGGGCCGCACATTGAAACTCGATCTGCGCGCCCGTCGCAACATGCATCTTATGGATCACCTGCATAAGGGCCTGTTCAAGCTCCAGCTTATCAAGCACATCCGGCCTTAAGGCTTTGATCGAGCGGCGGACATCGGTAAGCCCTGATCTGGCCACATCCGCGATTGCCGTTAGCTGCCCGTTAGCCGCCTCCGGCGCTGTCTCCATCAATGCTTTACATGCATCTATTCCCGTTATAATCCCGGTCAGCGCATGTCCCAGCGTATCATGGATCTCTCTTGCCAGCCTGTTCCTCTCTCTTGCCTCGGCCAGCCGTTCCGACTCCTTAGCATATTCCTCCAGCCGGACATTTGCCCGGTACAGCTCCATATTGGCAGTATTTAACTGTTCATTCAGCGTCAGTATCTTCTCTTTTTCGTTCATCTGCAGGCGTACCAGAAGGATCATGAAGACGAGGAAGGTAAATGTATTCATGGAGCCCGACACATTCACCAGCCCCATCAGTACGGAACGCACATCGCTCTGAAAATATTCCAGATAAACCTCCAGCGGGATAAAGCTAAAATACACGGAGATCAGATCGAAATCAAGCAGCAGATAAATCAGGCAGATGCCGACGGCAAATGGAAACTTCCAGGTTGATTTTGGAAACTGCTTCATCGTATTGGCAAGCACCAAAAGGACAATGCCGGTGTAGCAGAATCCCAGAATATAGCTGATGAAAAAGCTGATCACAAGCTCCAGACTGATCTTAATGGCCAAAGCCAGCCCCCTGACCTCCTCCATGCGCATAAGTAGCAGGCACGCGGCATAAAGGCAAAGCGCCATCACCGGCAGTTTCCACGCTGAGATCGGGAGCCGTCCTATCTTTGCCAGAAATTCTCCGGCAGAGCTTTCCTTGAGATATCCGGATATGCTGTAAGCCATAAGCGCCGCGATATATATAATGATGATCAGGTTAAGATTTTTCATGAAAAGCAGCACATAGTCTGAGGATTTCTTCCCTTCCATATCCCTTTTCCCCCTTTCCTACTGCCATCTGTCAACGCCAAATTCGTCTACGTTCTCCGGAGTGATCAGCTCCACCGGCACCAGAATCCTTTTCTCAACGTCTTTCCCGTCCAGCATCCGGTAGACTGCATTAGCCGCCTCCTTTCCGATCTTTGAGGGAAACTGGGCGGCGGACGCACGCATCATGCCTTCTTTGATCAACACCTTGGAATCCGGCGACGCATCAACGCCGTATACGCCCACATCCTCCAGCATCTTGTTATCCTCCAGAGCCGCTACGACCCCTACGCCGGACAGGTCATTGAGACAGAATACATTGTCAAAATCAACGCCTTCATCTATGGCTTCCTGAAGCCGCGGCATGGCGATCTCCAACTGGCCTTCGCATTCAATCTTTCTGACGATCTCAATGCCGTCCTGTCCTCCGACAGCATCCAGAAAGCCCCGTACCCTGTCCTGCCCGGATTTTGCAGTCTCATGGGTCATGATAACAAGCTTCGCCCTTTTGTGGCTTCGCACAAAATACTGGCCAACGATCGTTCCTGCCCGGTAATTGTCCGACGTGATCGTACAGTCGACCAGCTCCTCCTCCGATACATTACTGTCCGCCACGATGATGTACACGCCCTGCTTTTTGGCACGTTTCAACACCGAGGTCAGGCTTTCCCAGTCTACAGGAGTAAGCACCAGCACATCAATTTTCTTTTCCAGCATCTCCTCGATCTGTTCAATCTGCCGGCTGGCGCTAAGCGCAGGATCCCTCAAAATAAAACGATCCCCCTCTGCGTCGGCTCGCGCTTTGATCTCCTCATTCATGATCTTGTAAAATTCATTATTCATCGTCATATAGCTTGCGCCGATCAGATATGAGTTCCTCTTCTGGTTCAGCGAATAGTCCTCCTCTGAACAAAAGCCATATAACAGCAGGCCGAATACAGCAATATTGCTTAAGATAAACCCGCTCCAAAATACTTTTTTCATTATTCATCTTCCTCCCCAGGACAGACTTCTATATAAAATTATACTCTATTTGCGGAAAATGTCAAAATTCAGGCAAAAAAATGCACTCTGGTCTCTCAGAGTGCATCAATAGCTATCCATCCATATTATACAAGCTCAATCTGAACCATCATAGCAGCGTCACCTTTACGCTGGCCAATCTTAATGATTCTTGTGTAACCGCCGTGACGGTTCTCATACTTCGGTGCGATCTCGTCAAACAATTTGGAAACGAGGTCTACCTGCTTTGTATTTTTCTTCTTTCCTGCCTGTGCTGCCGGAACTTCCTTTACCGGATAGAGAACCTTGAGCATCTGACGGCGTGCATGAAGTCTGCCTGGCTTATCCTTCTTGATCGTCTTATCGACTTCATCATATACGGTAACTTTCTTGCCGTCCTTTACTTCTTTTACTCTCTTGCCGTCCTTGTCCTTGCGGGCAACTTTAGCTTTTACCGTAACTTCCTCAAAGTTATCTCTCTCTCTCACTGCCATAGCAATAAGACCCTCCGCGATTTTGCGGATCTCCTTTGCTTTAGCCTCTGTCGTAACAATCTTTCCGTTGTTCAGTAAAGCTGTTACCTGATTTCTTAATAATGCTTTTCTCTGGCTTGATGTTCTGCCGAGTTTTCTATATTTTGCCATCTCTCTAATCCTCCATTATTTACATCTGGCCCCGCCCCAAAAGGCGGATTGATTCCAAATGCTCTGCCATGCTCTTCGGACTTACTGGCAGAAATTATTATCATTACAGCCTAAGCCAAAAATCTGCTAAGTATCCTATTCTTCACCCTTGCTAAGGCTTAAGCCCAGCTCATCTAACTTCGCAAGCACTTCCTCCAGAGACTTACGTCCAAGATTCCGTACTTTCATCATATCTTCCGGCGTCCTGTTCGTCAGTTCTTCAACAGTGTTGATGCCTGCTCTCTTGAGACAGTTGTAAGAACGGACGGACAGCTCCAGCTCATCGATACTCATCTCAAGGACTTTCTCTTTTTCATCGTCCTCTCTCTCAATCATGACCTCTGCGGCCTGCGCCACTTCGGAAAGATCGATGAAAAGCTTCAGATGCTCGCTGAGTACCTTCGCCGCCAGACTGATCGCTTCATCTGGAAGCAATGTCCCATTAGTATATACATCCAGTGTCAGTTTGTCGAAATCTGTAATCTGTCCTACACGTGTATTCTCAACTGCCAGATTGACCCGCTCAATCGGTGTATAGATAGAATCAATCGGAATGACAGCAATCGGTAGATCATCGTTCTTATTCTTATCAGCGCTCACATAGCCTCTGCCATTAGTAATGGTAATTTCCATGTAAAGCTTACTGTCTGCCCCGCCGTTCAATGTTGCAATGACTGTCTCCGGATTCATGATCTCGATATCCGGATCTACCTGAATATCTGCGGCTGTCACAACACCTTCGCCCTCAAACTCAATATAAGCTGTCTTCGGTTCATCCGTCTCAGATGTGTTTTTAATAGCCAATGATTTCAAATTCATGACAATCTCAGTAACATCTTCTTTCACCCCTGGAATGGAACTGAACTCATGCAGAACGCCGTCAATCTTTACCTGGCTGATCGCAGTGCCAGGCAGAGACGAAAGCATGATTCTTCTAAGGGAGTTACCTAAAGTTGTACCATAACCCCGCTCGAGCGGCTCTACAACAAATCTTCCATATTTCTTATCTTCTGAAATCTCTGTAATTTCAATATTTGGTTTATTAAAATCAAACACTAAGTCCACCTCCTGTGGTGTTACGGGTTATTATTTAGAATACAACTCGACAATCAGCATCTCATCAACCGGAACATCGATTGCGTCGCGGTTCGGGAGCTCCTTTACCGTTCCTTTCAAATTCTCTGCATCAACCTCGAGCCAGTCCGGAACCATACGTCCGCCTGTAACCTCTACGATCTCTTTGTATCTTGGTGAGCTTTTGTGTTTTTCTTTGATTTCAATTACATCTCCTGCTTTAATCAGGTAAGATGGGATATTCACTTGTTTTCCGTTAACAAGTACATGCTTGTGGTCAACGATCTGTCTCGACTCGCGCCTTGTTCTTGCAAATCCCATACGGAATACTACATTATCCAGCCTGGACTCAAGAAGAACCATCAGGTTCTCACCGGTCATGCCGCTCATCTGTTTTGCTTTCTTATAGTAATTTCTGAAAGGTTTCTCTAATACGCCGTAGATGAATTTCGCTTTCTGCTTCTCGCGCAGCTGAAGGCCGTACTCACTCATCTTTCTGCTGGATCTTTTTAACTGTCTGTTAGACTTTTTATCAATTCCCAAATAAACCGGATCCATACCAAGTGATCTGCATCTTTTGAGAACCGGAACTCTATTCACTGCCATGTCTTATCTCCCTCCTATCATCACTAGACTCTTCTACGCTTCGGTGGACGGCAACCATTGTGCGGTACCGGTGTTACGTCTCTGATGCTTGTTACATCAATTCCACATGCCTGAAGAGCACGGATCGCTGCTTCTCTTCCTGAACCAGGTCCTTTAACGAATACGTCAACGGTTTTCAGGCCATGCACCAATGCCGCTTTAGCTGCTGTTTCAGCCGCCATCTGAGCTGCATAGGGGGTAGATTTCCTTGAACCTCTAAAACCAAGACCGCCTGCACTTGCCCATGAAAGAGCGTTGCCCTGTGCATCTGTTAATGTAACGATTGTGTTATTAAAAGATGACTGGATGTGTGCTTGTCCCCGTTCAACGTTTTTCTTGACACGTTTTTTTGTCACTTTCTTTGTAACTTTCTTTGCCATAATAAAACTAACCTACTCTTTCCTATATTTGTTCTGTTTTTTGGAATACTGTTCTTCTCGCTTTGCTCGAAGAACAAAGAAATATCTACGCTCAAGCTACACTTTCAGCTTGCTTTCGCTAAGTTATTTCTTTTTATTAGCTACTGTTCTCTTCGGACCTTTTCTGGTTCTTGCGTTGGTCTTTGTCTTCTGGCCGCGAACCGGAAGTCCTTTTCTGTGACGGATACCTCTGTAGCATCCAATCTCCTGTAATCTCTTAATGTTCAGAGCGATTTCCCTGCGGAGATCACCTTCTACCATCTGTGTCTCATCGATAACTGTACTGATCTTCTTTACATCGTCGTCTGTGAGATCTCTGCAGCGGATATCAGGATCTACTCCTGCTTCTGCCAAAATGCGGTTTGAACTTGTTCTGCCGATTCCGTAGATATAAGTTAATCCGATTTCAACACGTTTGTCTCTTGGTAAGTCTACACCTGCTATACGAGCCATGTAATTTTCCTCCGTTTTCTTTGTTTTTCATACTGACTTTAATAGGGACTACTGAATTTCGTCCAGATACGGTCCGGTATACCCGTATCCTTTCCGGCCACCGCATATCCAAGATATGTCGGTAATGACGGGCCGGCATTAGAAGCAATATACGAGGATTCCACCGGCTACAGGTGCGTCCTTGTATATTTTAAATAGTCTACACGCGCCCTGGCGTGTCTGACTATCAGCCGCCTAAATTACTGCATAAACTCTTCAAAGAAGTCCGATTTCCTTCGGTCACCGAACGGCTTTCTCACTAAGCTCAAACTGCGCCTTACGGCTTGTTTTCACTAAGTGATCAATGCCTATCCCTGACGCTGCTTATGCTTTGGGTTTTCGCAGATAATGCGAACGCTTCCTTTTCTTTTAATCACTTTGCATTTTTCGCAAATTGGTTTTACTGATGATCTAACCTTCACGTCAAATCCTCCTTTCATCCATTGCCCTGCCAACGGTTTACCAGCGCATTTCCCTTGTGAATACTGAAAAAACAGTCTACACGCATAAAAATGCCCGAAAACGCGCTTATATAGTATAGCACCTCTATGCAACAAAGTCAACAGATTTTTCTCTAATTTATTTATCCCTCCAGATAATTCTTCCTTTGGAAAGATCATAAGGAGATAACTCCAGAGTTACTTTATCCCCCGGAAGGATTTTTATAAAGTTCATACGAAGTTTTCCGCTGATGTGTGCAAGCACCTGATGGCCGTTTTCCAGCTCTACCTGAAACATGGCGTTCGGCAGCTTCTCTACTACTGTTCCTTCAATCTCGATTACGTCAGCTTTTGACATAGATTAATCCTCCTGTTTTACCTCTTCCTTTTTCCAGTCTCTCACGATCCGTCTGATCCCCGCATCGTCTGTGCCGCGGATATCATACCTGTCTTTAATGATCTGAATGTGTTTCTGTTTTTTCTTCTTCGGTTTCTCAAGTGTCCGTGACTTTCCGTCCACTAAATATACATATGCGCTGTCCGCGGCAATTATCACATAAATCTTCCCTTTATCATGGCCCGCGGCTGACCTGGCAAGCATTCCTGTATAGTTGTCATTCATATCCTATGCCTGTCCCCCGCTTTCCGTTAATGTCAGCAGCTTCGGCTCACCGTCGGTGATCAGCACCGTGTTCTCATAATGCGCCGAAAGGGATCTATCCCTGCTCACAACTGTCCAGTCATCGTCAAGCCAGTCAACCTCCCATGCGCCCATATTGATCATCGGCTCAATGGCAAGAGTCATGCCCGCCTTGAGCATGACGCCCCTGCGCTTCAGTACGTAGTTTGGTATCTGCGGCTCCTCATGGAGCTTCGTACCTATCCCGTGCCCGCACAGGTCGCGGACGACCCCGTATCCAAAACTTTCCGCATACGTCCCGATAGCTCTGGAAATGTCAAATAGATGATTGCCTTCTCTGGCGTATTTTATACCTTCAAAGAAGGATTCTCTCGTAACTCTGATCAGCTTTTCGGCTTCTTTGCTGACCTCACCGATGCCGTGGGTCCTCGCGGCATCGGAATGGTAGCCTTTATAAATCACGCCTGCATCCAGACTGACGATATCCCCGTCCCTGAGGATCCGCTTGCTGCTTGGAATGCCGTGTACCACTTCTTCGTTGACCGACACGCAGATGGATGCCGGATAGCCGTTGTAATTTAAAAAGGAAGGAATACAGCCGTAGCTCCTGATGATCTCTTCCCCCAGCCGGTCAATATCCAGCGTACTCATACCTGCATGAAGCGCTTTTCCAAGTTCCTTATGCACAATCTCCAAAATCCTTCCGGCTTCAGTCATCAGCTTGATTTCTCTGGCCGACTTAATTTCTATTGGCATATCCTTACTCTCCTAAAATATCAACGATTGCTTTAAATACATCATTCATGTTTACCGTACCGTCAACTGTCTTTAAAATGCCGGCATTTGTATAGTAGTCGATCAGAGGCTGGGTCTGCTCATGATAGACATTCAGACGCTTCTGTACCGTCTCCGGCTTATCGTCATCGCGCAGGATCAGCTCTTTGCCGCAGGTATCGCAGATACCTTCTTCTTTCGTCGGTGCATAGACCAGATGGTATGTAGCGCCGCAGCCTACACATGCACGCCTTCCACCCATGCGGTCCACGATCGTCTGATCCGGCACATCGACGTCGATGGCGCAGTCCATCTTCTGCCCCATCTTAGCCAGCGCCTTATCAAGAGCCTCCGCCTGCGGAATCGTCCTCGGGAAGCCATCCAGCACATAGCCTTTTGCACAGTCCTCCTGGTTCACGCGGTCCACGACCAGATCAACGACCAGCTCATCCGGCACAAGAAGCCCCTGATCCATATACGTCTTTGCCTTTTTTCCCAATTCCGTACCGTTCTTTATATTTGCACGAAAGATATCGCCTGTTGAAATATGAGGAATATCATACTTAGCTGCAATTTTCTTTGCCTGAGTCCCTTTTCCTGCGCCCGGCGCGCCTAACATAATTATTTTCATATAATTGTTCCTCCTTATAGCATTTTAACCCGCGAAATAAAAATTCCGCGAGTTGAAAATGTCTTCTAGTTATTTAAAAATCCCTTGTAATTACGTACAAGCATCTGAGATTCAACCTGCTTGATCGTCTCTAGTACAACGCTGACGATGATGATAAGCGATGTTCCGCCGAACGAAACCTGCGCTCCGAGCCAGCCGTTGAAAAAGATCGGAATTGCCTGTACGATCACAAGTCCACAAGCTCCGATAAAGATAATATAGTTCAATATCTTTGTCAAATATTCAACCGTCGGTTTCCCGGGACGAATCCCCGGAATAAAGCCGCCGCTCTTTTTCATGTTGTTGGCGATCTCCAACGGATTAAACGTTATGGACGTATAAAAGTAAGCAAAAAATACCGTAAGCAATATATAAGCAATAAGCCCCCACGAATATTTTAACTGCTCCGGATTACACCAGTTACCCTGATTCATTCCCCTGAGTATCTCGCCGCCGATTCCTTTGCCGTTGTCTTTCCCGAGGAAAGATGCAATTACGATCGGGAACTGCATTAATGAGGAAGAAAAGATAATCGGAATAACGCCCGCTGTATTTACTCTGAGCGGAATGTGCGTTGACTGTCCGCCGTAGCTTCTTCTGCCTACTGTCTTCTGTGAGTATTGAACAGCGATTCTTCTCTCGCCGTCCTGAAGGATGATGACAAATACTACCAGCGCTACGATGATCGCAACGATAATGATGACTGCCAATCCGCCTTTGGCGATGCTTTTGTCTTTGACAAACTGCTCGAACAGTGTTGCCATATCACTGGGTATACGGGAAATGATATTGATCACCAGTACCATAGATATACCGTTTCCGATGCCCTTCTCGGTAATTCTCTCGCCGATCCACATCAGGAAAGCCGAGCCTGCTGTCAAGGTCAGTACAACACTTGCAGCATTTACGAAATTGTAATCTGTCAGAAGACCCTGCCGTCCGAATCCTACCGCCATCGCTGTAGATTCAAGAAGTGCAAGCGCCACTGTCAAGTAACGGGTCATCGCTACGATCTTCTTCCTACCGTCCTCTCCGTCCTTCTGCATCTCCTCAAGTGCCGGAATCGCAATCGTAAGAAGCTGCATAATAATCGAAGATGTAATGTAAGGTGTAATACTGAGCGCAAATATTGACATTCTCTCAAACGATCCACCGGTGAAAGCGTTAAACAAGTTAAACGCTTCCCCAGTGTTCTGTGCAAAGAAGTTCTGAATATATGTCGAATCTACACCCGGCGTCGGAAGTCCTGAACCAATCCGTATTACGATCAACATCAAAAACGTATATCCGATCTTTCTGCGAATATCTTTAATACCCCATGCCCTTCGGAAAGTTTCTAACATTAGATCACCTCTGCTTTTCCACCTACAGCCTCGATTTTAGCTATCGCGCCTGCGCTGAACGCATTCGCTTTTACAGTAAGCTTCTTTGTGAGCTCACCGTTGCCGAGAATCTTAACGCCGTCTCTTGCGTTTTTAACGATTCCCTGCTCTAATAATGTCTCTACAGAAACTACTGCGTCATTATCAAACACTTCAAGAGCACTTACGTTGATCCCAACGATCACCTTGGAATTCCGGTTTGTGAATCCTCTCTTCGGTATTCTTCTATATAATGGCATCTGTCCGCCTTCAAAACCTGGTCTTGTACCTCCGGAACGGGCTTTCTGGCCTTTATGTCCCTTACCGGCAGTTTTACCATTTCCAGAACCGTGTCCACGTCCTCTTCTGAAATTATCACTGTGCTTTGCACCGTCAGCAGGTCTTAAGTTTGATAAATCCATTGTGACACCTCCTTATCTGAATATTTTCTATGCTTCTTCCACCTTTACCAGATGTTCAACCTGTTTAACCATACCTCTTGTTGCTGCGTTATCCGGCAGTTCAACTGTCTTATTCACTTTATGAAGCCCCATGGCCTCTACAGTCTTCTTATGCTTCGGTACAGCTCCAATTGTAGATTTTACCAATGTAACTTTTAAATTTGCCATCTTAATCTACCTCCTTAGCCTAAGATTTCTTCTACCGACTTACCGCGAAGTCTTGCCACCTCTTCCGGTGTCTTAACCTGACCTAACCCGTTGATGGTAGCGAGAACAACATTCTGCTTATTGTTTGAGCCAAGAGATTTTGTACGGATGTTCTTGATTCCTGCCATCTCAATAACGGCACGCGCCGGACCCCCGGCGATAACTCCTGTACCTTCCGGTGCCTTCTTAAGCAATACAGATGCCCCTCCGAACTTGCCGGTAAAGTCATGTGTAATACTCTCATTCTCATCTAATGCTACTGTAATCAGGTGCTTCGCTGCATCCTCTTTTCCTTTGCGGATTGCTTCCGGAATCTCAGTAGCTTTTCCCAAGCCTGCACCAACATGGCCATTTCCATCGCCGACAACAACTAAAGCTGTGAATCTCATATTACGGCCACCCTTAACAACCTTGGTTACACGCTTGATTGATACCACTTTTTCTGTTAATTCTAATGAACTAGCATCAATACGTTCCTGTTTCATGTGTGCTCCTCCTTCTAGAAATTCAATCCAGCTTCTCTAGCTGCATCTGCTAACGCCTGAATCTTACCGTGATATATGAAGCCGCCTCTGTCAAAGACAACGTCCTTAATCCCTTTTTCGATTGCTTTCTCAGCAATTACCTTGCCCAAATGTGCTGCTGCTTCAACATTATTGGTCTTTTCCAGGTTTGCTTTCACGTCTTTCTGAAGAGTGGAAGCGGAAACCAGTGTATGATGAGCCGTGTCATCAATAATCTGTGCATACATATGATTATTGCTTCTGAATACTGCCAGACGCGGGCATTGCGCTGTACCGCTCAAACGGTTACGTAATTTTCTGTGCTTTTTTACACGAACAACACTTCTTGATTTTTTGCTGACCATTTTCACACTCTCCTTTCTTATTTCTTACCTGTCTTGCCGACTTTACGTCTGATCACTTCGTCAGAATACTTGATACCCTTGCCCTTATATGGCTCCGGTCTTCTCTTGTCTCTGATCTCAGCCGCATACTGTCCGACTTTTTCTTTACTGATACCCTTAACGATGATCTTGTTCTGACCCTCCAGAACTGTCTCAACACCTTCCGGATCGATCATCTCTACCGGGTGTGAATATCCTAAACTGAGCGTTAACTTGTTGCCGGATTTTGCTGCTCTGTAGCCGACACCGTTAACCTCAAGAATCTTCTGGTATCCTTCTGTAACACCGACAACCATGTTGTTGATCAGTGTTCTTGTAAGGCCGTGAAGTGATTTCATCTTCTTTAGATCGTTCGGTCTTGTTACGATGATCTCTTCGCCTTCTTTTTTGATCTCCATCTCTGTAGGAAGCTCTCTTTCAAGCGTTCCCTTCGGACCTGTTACAGTCACTTTATTATTCTCTGCGATTTCAACAGTAACGCCTGCCGGAATCTTCACTGGCAGTCTGCCTATACGTGACATTGCCTTTTCCTCCTTAACTTAAATTTTCGGAACAGATATCTGTTCTGTTTTCAGTTTGCTTTTATTAAATGTTCAGTTCTTACCAGATAAAACAAAGTACCTCTCCGCCGATGCCAAGCTTTCTTGCCTGCTTATCGGTGATTACGCCTTCATTGGTTGAAATGATCGCTGTTCCAAGTCCTCCGAATACCTTCGGCACCTTGTCGCTGCTTGCATATACACGAAGACCTGGTTTGGAGATTCTCTTAAGGCCCGTGATGACTTTTTCGTTCTTGTCCGCGCCGTACTTTAATGTGATACGGATCGTCTTGAATACTCCGTCTTCAACCATGTCGTATTTCTCAATATATCCTTCATCCAGTAAAATGTTTGCGATAGCAAGTTTCATCTTGGATGACGGTACATCTACTGTATCATGTTTTGCAGTATTCGCATTACGGATTCTTGTAAGCATATCTGCAATTGGATCGCTCATAGTCATGAAATATTTCCTCTCTTTCTTCCAATATTGCTCTTGTTGCTATAGACCAACTTCCCTAAAGCAGAAAGGTTTCTTGTTGTTCAAGGAAGGATGTTGGCCTGCGGAGAGGTTCTTCTCGCTAAGCTCGAAAGGACCTCACTAAGCTCCAAGAACGGCCTTCTTACTAGCATTGTGACATCCCGTCATTCCATTCCGAGATGGACTTTCTCACTAAGCTCAAGCTTCGCCTTAGGGCTCACGTTCGCTAAGTGTTCAATGCCAGTATTTCGTGCCTACCAACTTGCTTTCTTTACACCTGGAATCTGTCCTTTGTATGCCAGTTCGCGGAAGCAAACACGGCAGATACCATATTTTCTCAAATATGCATGGGGACGCCCACAAATTCTGCAGCGGCTGTACTCTCTTGTGGAGAATTTCTGAGGACGCTGCTGTTTGATCTTCATTGCTGTCTTAGCCATAATTTACCTCCTACTTTGTAAACGGCATATTGAACTGTGCAAGCAGCTCTCTCGCCTCTTCGTCAGTTTTTGCAGTTGTAACAAAGATAACATCCATACCTCTTACTTTATCAACCTTATCATACTCAATCTCAGGGAAGATAAGCTGTTCCTTGATACCAAGTGCATAATTCCCCCTACCATCGAATGCGTTCGGATTCACTCCTCTGAAGTCACGTACACGGGGCAGTGCAAGATTGATCAGGCGGTCAACGAATTCGTACATCCTCTCGCCTCTCAGCGTAACCTTGCATCCGATTGCCATACCTTCTCTTAACTTGAAGTTGGCAACTGACTTCTTAGCTTTACATATAACTGCTTTCTGTCCTGTGATCTTTTCCAGATCAGCAACGGCTGAATCTAAGATCTTTGCATTGTCTTTTGCTTCGCCGACACCCATATTGATAACGACCTTATCAAGCTTCGGCACTTCCATAATATTTTTATAACCGAACTTCTTCGTCAACGCGTCAACGATCTCGTTCTGGTACTGTTCTTTCAGTCTACTCAAAGCCTTGAACCTCCTTCCTCAAATTAATCGATAACATCGCCTGTTGATTTTGCGTAGCGTACTTTCTTATCTCCGTCTACTTTAATGCCGACTCTTGTAACTTTTCCTTTGTGGAGATACATTACATTAGACGCATCAACCGGAGCTTCCTGATGAATGATCCCGCCGTTCGGATTGGCAGCACTCGGCTTTGCATGCTTGGTGATCATATTCACGCCCTCTACAATAACCTTTCCATCCTTCTGGTTCACAGCGATGACTTTGCCCTCTTTATCTTTATCTTTTCCGGCAATCACCTTTACGGTATCGCCTTTTTTTATCTTTAACATTGACATCCTCTTGCACCTCCTTAAAGAACTTCCGGAGCCAGAGAAACGATCCTCATGAACTGTTTGTCACGGAGCTCTCTCGCTACTGGTCCAAAAATACGGGTTCCTCTTGGTGTCTTATCTTCTTTTATAATTACGGCAGCATTCTCATCGAAACGGATATAAGAACCGTCTTTACGGCGGGTGCTGTTAACCGTACGGACAACTACAGCCTTCACTACATCACCTTTTTTAACAACGCCGCCTGGTGTTGCATCTTTAACAGTCGCAACGATAATGTCGCCGATACTTGCATATCTTCTCGTAGAACCGCCAAGTACACGGATACATAACAACTCTTTCGCACCTGTGTTGTCTGCCACTCTCAGTCTGCTTTCTTGCTGTATCATGCAGGTTTCCCTCCTTATACTATTTTGCTTTTTCCATAATCTCGACAAGTCTCCATCTCTTATCCTTGGATAACGGTCTTGTCTCCATAACTTTTACTTTGTCGCCAATGTTGCACTCATTTGCTTCGTCATGTGCTTTCAGCTTGTAAGTTCTCTTAACGATCTTTTTGTAAAGCGGATGTTTTACATGATCCTCGACTGCAACTACTATGGTCTTATCCATTTTATCACTGACAACCTTACCAACACGGGTTTTTCTAAGATTTCTTTCCACAGTCTGTCTCCTTTCAGGAATTCTATATCTAAGAAGAAGTTCTCTTCGCGTTGCTTACTATAGGCAGTTCTTTTCACTCTGCCCAAAGAACGGCCAAAGAGCTGACGCCCGGCAGAACCTCGCTAAGCTCTTTTGGTCTGCGTGAGAATCGTCTGGATTCTGGCAATATTTCTTCTTACTTCTTTGATTCTGCTTGTATTATCTAACTGGTTTGTTGCGTTCTGGAATCTTAAATTAAAAAGTTCCTTTTTAGCAGCTACTAATTCTTCGTTCAGCTCTGCAGCTGATTTTGTTTTTAAATCTTCTACAAATGCATTAATTTTCACTGTTATCACCGCCTTCTAAGTCTGCGCGAGAAACTACTTTACATTTACACGGCAGCTTGTGTGTTGCAAGACGAAGAGCTTCTCTTGCTACTTCCTCCGGTACGCCGGCAATCTCGAACATAACGCGGCCCGGCTTAACAACTGCTACCCAGTATTCCAAAGTTCCTTTACCGGAACCCATACGTGTCTCTGCTGGTTTCGTAGTTACAGGTTTATCCGGGAATATCTTGATCCAGACTTTACCGCCACGCTTGATGTAACGTGTCATCGCGATACGGGCAGCCTCGATCTGATTGGAGCGAATCCAGCATGGCTCCATTGCAATGATACCATATTCACCGTTTGTAATCTGATTTCCGCGAAGTGCTTTCCCCTTCATGGAACCGCGGAACTGTTTACGACGTTTTACTCTCTTTGGCATTAACATGATTAATCTCTCCCTTCCTTAGCTGCTTTTTCCGGAAGAATTTCGCCCTTGTAAACCCATACCTTAACGCCGACTTTTCCGTAAGTTGTATTGGCCTCAGCGAATCCGTAGTCAATGTCTGCTCTCAGTGTCTGAAGCGGGATCGTACCCTCGCTGTAGAACTCTGTACGCGCCATATCTGCTCCGCCAAGACGTCCTGATACGGAAGTCTTAACTCCGAGCGCTCCGGCTTTCATCGTTCTGGACATGCAGGACTTCATCGCTCTTCTGAAGGAGATACGGTTCTCAAGCTGCAGAGCGATATTCTCTGCCACTAACTGAGCATCTTTATCCGGTCTCTTGATTTCCTTGATATCTACGATTAACTTCTTGTCGGTAAACTTTGCAAGCTCACCTTTTACTTTCTCGATCTCTGCTCCGCCCTTACCGATCACGACACCAGGCTTTGCTGTATAGATAATGATCTTAGCGCGGTCAGATGCCCTCTCGATCTCGATTCTGGAAATCCCGGCGCTGTATAATCTTTTCTTAAGATACGTTCTGATTTCATGGTCTTCCACTAAATTGTCAGCGAAATCTTTCTCTGCGTACCACTTGGAATCCCAGTCTTTGATTATGCCGACTCTTAAACCATGAGGATTAACTTTCTGTCCCATGTCTGCCCTCCTTATCTTTCATCAAGCACAAGTGTAATATGGCTCATTCTCTTCTCTATTCTGTAAGCCCTGCCCTGTGCCCTCGGTCTGATTCTCTTCATTGTTGGTCCTTTGTTTGCATATGCCTCCGCGATATAAAGGTTTTCAGCATTCATACCATTATTATTCTCAGCGTTAGCAATCGCAGACTCCAGTAACTTCTTAATCAAGCTTGACGCATATCTTGGACTGTAGGTTAAAATACCAAGCGCTGCATTCACATCCTTGCCTCTGATGGCATCTAATACGAAACATGCTTTCTGAACAGAAACTCTTGCATAAGACAGCTTAGCAGAAGGTCTTGTATCTTTATTAGCATTTCTTTCTCTTTTAATTTGGGATCTATGTCCTTTTGCCATGGATGAACCCTCCTTTCACCATTAATTATCTTACTTTTGATTTCTTCTCGTCTTTTCCATGCCCTCTGTATGTTCTGGTCGCAACGAACTCTCCGAGCTTGTGTCCAACCATATCTTCTGTAACATATACCGGTACATGCTTTCTTCCGTCATGAACAGCAATTGTATGCCCGATCATGCTCGGAAAGATCGTAGAACGGCGGGACCATGTCTTGATCACAGACTTGCTGCCCGATTCGTTCATCGCATCAACCTTCTTAAGCAGGCTTGCGTCTGCAAATGGTCCTTTTTTAATTGAACGTGCCATAGGTTCTAACCTCCTTATGAAAATTATTTGATTGCTCTGCCGTCTCTTCTTCTTACAATCAGTTTGTTAGAAGCTTTGTTTTTCTTTCTCGTCTTAAGACCAAGTGCCGGTTTGCCCCAAGGTGTACACGGACCCGGACGCCCGATTCCGGTCTTACCTTCTCCACCGCCGTGCGGATGGTCATTCGGATTCATAACAGAACCGCGGACTGTCGGTCTGATACCCATATGGCGCTTACGTCCTGCCTTACCGATATTGATCAGGCTGTGGTCGCCGTTTCCTACAACTCCTACAGAAGCTCTGCAGATGATCGGAACCATTCTCATTTCTCCTGACGGAAGTCTAAGTGTCGCATATTTTCCTTCTTTTGCCATAAGCTGCGCGCTGTTTCCTGCGGAACGCACTAACTGTCCGCCTCTTCCCGGATACAGCTCGATGTTGTGAATCTGTGTACCTACCGGAATCTCCGAAAGAGGAAGGCAGTTACCGATTCTTACCTCTGCTTCAGGCCCGTTCATGATCTTCATGCCATCCTTAAGTCCTTCCGGCGCAAGGATGTATGCTTTCTCGCCGTCCTCATAGCAGATCAGGGCGATATTCGCTGTTCTGTTCGGATCGTACTCGATACCGATTACTTTCGCAGCAACGCCGTCTTTATTTCTCTTAAAATCGATGATTCTGTATTTCTTCTTAGCTCCGCCTCCGCGGTGTCTAACTGTGATCTTTCCCTGATTGTTACGTCCTGCCTGTCTGCTCTTTGAAGCTAACAGTGACTTCTCCGGTGTTGTCTTTGTAATCTCTGCAAAGTCAGAACCAGTCATCTGTCTTCTGGAAGGCGTATATGGGTTATATGTTTTAATTCCCATGACTAACTTCTCCTTTCAATAGCTCTAATTATTTGTATCACGGAATTGCACCGTATAAATTGAGCGCTCAGCGAGGTTTTTCAGACTCAGTGTGAAAATACACCCGCCCGCCCAGTGAGATCTCACAGGTCTTATAATCCTTCAAAAATCTCGATATCTGCACTGTCCTCTGTTAACTGGACAATCGCTTTTTTCGTCTTAGCTGTCTTGCCAAACTGCATTGTCCCGCGGACTCTCTTCCTCTTACCTTCGCAGTTCATCGTATTAACGCCTGCGACCTTCGTTCCCTCGAACATTTTTTCAACAGCTTCCTTTACCTGAGACTTTGTAGCCTGCGGGTGAACCAAAAACGTATATTTCTTCTCGCCCATAAGCTCCATGCTCTTCTCGGTAACAACTGGTTTAAGGATTACATCATAATATTTAATATCAGCCATTATGCGTACACCTCCTCGATATTCTGGACAGCAGCCTTCGTCGCAATCACGGTGTTATACTTCATGACGTCAAATACGTTGAGCGTACCAGCCTTAGCGGTCTTGATATCAGCAATATTTCTCGCAGACAGCTCTGCGTTCACATTGCCGTCTTCCAATACTACAAGTGCCTTTGCAACGTCCAGATTCTTTAACATATTCGCAAAGTTCTTTGTCTTGATCTCGCCGAATGCGATCTCGTCAACAACAATGAACTTCTTCTCCTCTACTCTGGAAGTAAGTGCGGATTTGAGCGCCGCCCTCTTCTCTTTTTTGTTCAACTTAAAGGAATAGTCTCTCGGTACCGGAGCAAATACAACTCCGCCGCCTGTCCACTGCGGTGCTCTTGTAGAACCCTGTCTTGCGTGTCCTGTTCCTTTCTGTCTCCACGGTTTTCTTCCGCCGCCGGATACTTCAGAACGAGTCTTAGCCTTCTGCGTTCCCTGACGGTTATTTGCAAGCTGGTTCACAACTGCCATGTGTAAAAGATGCTCGTTAACCTCAACACCAAATACCGCATCGCTCAGATCGATTGTGCCAACTTCATTACCTTCGATATTATAAACAGATACGTTTGCCATCTTAAGTCTTCCTCCTTCCCGTCAAATCCTAATTAGATTTTACTGCTTCTTTAATAGTTACTAAAGATTTCTTCGGCCCCGGAACAGAACCTTTTACCAGAAGCAGGTTGTTCTCTGCGTCCACACGCACAACCTCAAGATTCTGAACAGTAACCTTAACGTGTCCCATCTGTCCCGGCATCTTCTTTCCTTTGAATACCTTGCTCGGATCGGAAGCCGCTCCATTAGAACCAGCATGACGGTGATACTTAGAACCATGTGTCATAGGCCCTCTGTGCTGATTATGTCTCTTGATCGCACCCTGGAAACCCTTACCTTTGGAAATCGCGGTAGCGTCAATCTTGTCGCCCGCCGCGAAGATATCAACCTTGATTTCCTGCGCAAGCTGATACTCGCCTGCGTTTTCTAATTTAAACTCTCTGACAAATCTCTTTCCGGAAACGCCGGCTTTTGCAAAGTGTCCCTGCTCAGCCTTCGTCACGCCGTGACGGTGAACGATCTCCTTTTTGCCGCTCTTGTCTTTGTTTACAATCTTGTCTTTCTTGTCAACGAATCCGACCTGAACAGCCTCATATCCGTCGTTCTCCACCGTCTTCACCTGTGTCACCACGCAGGGACCAGCCTGAAGGACCGTTACCGGTGTCAGTGTGCCGTCTTCGCCAAAGACCTGGGTCATGCCGACCTTTGTAGCCAAAATAGCTTTCTTCATTATAATTACCTCCTGTGATTTACAGCGGAACGCACATGGCGCTCATCCTAAATATAGGAACTACTGCTCGTTTTTGATGTTCAATTCGCTTTGCTCATTGAACTAAGTTCGCACTAAGCTCGATAAGACCTCGCTAAGCACTTACTTATTCTTCATCTTGATATCAATGTACACGCCTGCAGGCATCTCTAATCTTGATAATGCGTCTACTGTCTTCTGCGTAGGTGTGATGATATCGATCAGTCTCTTATGAGTCCTTTGCTCGAACTGCTCTCTGGAATCTTTGTACTTGTGAACAGCTCTTAAGATCGTTACTACTTCCTTCTTTGTCGGAAGAGGTACCGGGCCGCTCACCTTCGCCCCATTCTTCTTTACAGTTTCGATGATTTTCTTAGCGGATGCATCAACTAACTGATGATCATACGCCTTCAAAGTGATTCTCATTACTTGACTTGCCATAAAAAAAGTCGCCTCCTTTTCGTACTATAAACTCCAGTACGACAAGCGGTGACTGTACACTCTGCCGTGTGTGTCGTGAGAACCTTACACGGACTATATGTGATACAGTGACTTGTCGCCAGTTTCCTAACTTGACATTCGCTCCACGGAAAACCTGCCATCCTTCTTCTTAAACGACTGTTGCTTAAAAAGTACCCGGCAGCAACCTCACGCTTCATCGCTATCATGTCACAGCTTTTTAAGTATATATGATGAAAGGAATGATTTCAAGCCCTTTTATCGAATTTTTGTATTTTTTCGCGTACAATTTCCATCGTGAATCTCTGCAGATACAGATAAATCTGCAAACTCTTTCTTCATCAAAAAAGCTCCGGCCTAAGCGGAGCTTTTTCTTCCTTATTATAATGCATCAATTATTTCTTTACATTAACACTCTCAAACTCATCAATAATCTCCTGGCCAGGCGCTTTCGTTGCCAAGCTCACGATGATGATCATCGCAAGTGATACTAAGAACGCCGGAAGCAGTTCGTAGATATCAAGTATTCCGCCCATCGGCCTAACCGCGTATTTCCAGATAAATACCATCGCTCCTCCGGACACCATGCCCGCCAGCGCGCCCTGCAGCGTCGTACGCTTCCAGAACAGCGCACAGATCATAACGCCTGCAAACGCTGCGCCCATACCTGCCCATGCAAAGGATACAATACCAAATACACTAGAGTTCGGATCTCTTGCCAGGAACAATCCGATAGCAGCAATCGCAAGGATCGTCCCGCGGGCAACCATAAGCCCCTGCTTCTCTGTAAGCTTCTTACCAAAGAAATCCTGTACGATATTCTCTGACACACCCGAAGCCGCTACAAGCATCTGGCTGTCAGCAGTAGACATGGTTGCTGCAAGAATACCTGCAAGGATTACACCGCCAAGGATTGCTGCAAGGAATCCGTTCTGACTTAAGATATCCGTAAGTGCGATGATCACTCGCTCGCTGTCCTCTAACGGAGCCATATTTCCTGCATTGACAACGCCAAGACCTACAACACCGATAAAAATCGCAACACCCATAGCGATCGTTACCCATACAGAAGCAACACGTCTGGATAATACCAGCTTATTCTCATCCTCAATAGACATAAATCTTACCAGGATATGCGGCATACCAAAATATCCGATACCCCATGCAAGAAGAGATACTGCAGATAATGCTGAATACGGAACCGCTGTTCCCGCAACTGCATCATGAATCGCAGATAAGGAGAAGTAACCCGGCAGTGACTTTGCATTGTCCATAACTGCACCAAATCCGCCGGCGCTGCTCACACCAAAGGTAACGATGGAGATCAGCGCGATCGACATTACGATACTCTGAATCAGATCGTTGGTCGCAACAGTAGTAAAACCGCCCATGATCGTATAGATAACGATGATAATGGCAAATAATATCACGCCCGTCATGTAATCCAGGCCGAACAGGGAATTAAAAAGCTTCCCGCATGCCGCGAATCCAGATGCTACGTATGGGATAAAGAAAATTACGATAATAACTGCAGAGATCGCCGTGATGATATTCTTCTCATCGTGGAATCTCTTAGCAAAAAAGTTCGGTACAGTGATCGCGTCGATTCTTTCTGAATAGCGTCTCAGCCTCCTGGAAGTGAAAAGCCAGTTCAGATATGTACCGATCGCAAGGCCTGCCGCCGTCCAGAACGCATCTGCAATACCTGTCAGGTAGGCAACCCCGGGAAGTCCCATCAGAAGCCAGCTTGACATGTCACTGGCCTCGGCGCTCATGGCAACGACCAGCGCTCCCATCCTTCGGCCGCCAAGATAGAAATCCTCGCTGCTGCTGTTCTTCCTTGAATTATAAACACCAACACCGATCAGCAGGCACATATACGCAAGGATTGCGCATAAGATAATAATACTAGTACCACTCATAAAATACACCTCATTTCTTTCCTGCTACTTTCAGGAATTCTTAATTTCCCCGCATGTTTTTTCGGAAAAATGTAAAGATAAGATGAGCCACTCCGCAAACTGACATACCATAAAAATTGACGGCTCTCTTACCGTTCTTGATATATTTTAACACCCTGTTAAACGTGTGTCAATAAAAACATTATAATTCTTAATGACGCCATTACATTTTATTATATCACTTGACTGACATTATACACGAATATCTTTTAAAAAATCGGAAAAATCATCATAATTTGCAGGAAAATTTCTTCATTTATGAGTCCAGAGACACATTTGCCAAAGAAGGATAATTGTTCTTCAATGATGCCAGAGAGGTCGGAAGATAGCCCAAAGTCATTTTATTCAACATGCACTATTTTTTTTGAAAATAAGCCAGAAAAATAATCAAATTATCTATTTTTACCACAATAAAATGTTGACCTATGCTCTCTGTTTATGGTATATTTATTATATCAGAAATGGCAAATCGGGGTGCTGTTTCTGAAGAAATTATAGTAATCATATATCTAGGGATTGGAGGAAAGATTATGTTATTAGCACTTCAGGTTTTATTTGGTGTCCTGGCGGCAGGAACCGGCCTTGGCCTCATCTTCGATGTAGTCAAGAATCGTATGGATGGTATCAGGAACGCGACAGGCAAGCAGTGGGCATCAGGTTTTGCAGTAGGTATTGTTGCAAACTTCCTTGATACTCTTGGCTGCGGTTCTTTTGCACCATCTACCTTTATGTACAAACTTTTCAATCAGATCGATGATATCGACATTCCAGGCACGCTGAACGTCGGAGATACTTTCCCGGTTATTTTCGAGGCATTTATCTTCACCGCTTCTGTAGACTGCGACCCTATGTTCCTGTGGATCATGTACATATGCGCCGCTGTAGGTTCCTTCGGATTTGCGACGATCGTAACCAAATGGCCGCGTAACAAGATCAGATACGCTCTTGGATTTATCATGATTCCTCTTGCAGGTATCATGCTCTGCAAGAACACAGGCGTCGGTCCTTTCGGAACAGTGGGTACTCTTACTGGACTGCACGGCTGGCAACTGATCGTAGCTGCTGGTCTTAATGTATTATGGGGGGCTTTGATGGACATCGGCTTTGGTCTTTACGCACCATGTATGGCTACCTGTCTTCTGCTTGGTGTTGATGCCGGAGCTTGTTTCCCGGTATTCATGGGATCTTGTGCCTGCCTGATGCCGGCTTGTTCTATCGAGTTCATCCGGACGCACAGGTATGATGTGCCTCATACGATCGGCAACGCGCTTGGCGGATGTATCGGTGTATTTATCGCATGGAAGCTTATCACAGGTCTGCCGATGTTCTGGCTGATCAACCTTATCTGCGTAGTTCTGTTATGGACTTCTTACACATTGATCAGCGCTGCTAACAAGGATAAAAAGGCTGGAATAGCTTAGATTATCATATACTCTGATCGTATAGATGGCTATCCGGGAGGGTGGCCGTCTATACGGTTCAAGGCTTATTGTTCACTCCGTGATCAGCATCCTGCAAGATCCCTTTCAGATTGCCTGCGGCAATGGGATTTTGTGTGAACAGTAGCTTTCAAGGTTCCAGTTTGATTTTTTCGCAAAATCTATACTAGAAAAACGGAGATAATACTATGTTTGTAAACGAATATGTAATGGATCGGAGACGTTATGATAAATGGGCAACTCCCAAGTTTTGGAAGTTACCTATTTTTTATGTATGGTGCTTCATTTTTGTTGCCGGAGTTTTTGGCTGGGTGTATTTCAAAATCGTGGACGCGCCTGCAAGATGGCAAACCATCGGCGCTTTTCTGACCTTTGTCGCAGTCTATAGAGGTGTGTTCTTCCGATGGATGCACGCGGATAAGACCTTCCGTCTCACACGGGCGAATTATTTTAACGGCAAGGACTGGACATGTAAGACAATTGTCGGCGACCGGAATATCTCTCTGTATGTCAACGGAAAAGCCAACAACAAAGTCGAGTGGACGGATATCTTGAGATTCGAGGAAGCCAAATCTTTTTTCAAACTGGCAACAGACGAATATAACGAAGGTGTCATGCTGGACAAGTCATGCTTCACCGAGGGCGATACCGACAGCTTCAGACAGTGGATGCTCGACAATCACCCTGAGATCAAATACGGACCGGTAGCTCCGCCGTTCAACAAGTAACATGAGGATACGCGAAGATGAATGCTGGAAAACTGATTAAAAAATATGCTCTTGTTGCATTTTTTGTTGTGATGATGGCCGTCTCCCAGACGCTCTGCATGAAGGCAGATATCGGGCTTTGCGCCTGCTGGGACTCTGTCAGCCTGAATGTCTATCAGATCACCGGATTAAAGGTCGGTACATTCAGCATAATCGGGAATTTTATCTGCATATTGATCCAGATCCTTATCCTGCGGAAGAATTTCCATCCTATCCGTCTCCTGCAGATTCCGGTGGCGGTCATATTCGGTGTAGTTGTGAATTTTGTGTATTACAAGGTGCTCTTATTCGAGCTTAACAGCTATCCAGTGAGAGTTTTGTTCTGGGCAGTCTCTTATCTGGGACTTGCCGTATTCATCGCCGGCCTCAATCTGCTGGGAGCTGTTCAGATTCCTGTAGAGAGCACTTACTACACGGCAAGCAGCAAGTTCGGGATTGATTTCGCGAAGCTCCATATTACCGGCGACGCACTTCTCATCATCACTTCCCTTACCCTCTCCCTTATATTCGGCCTTTCATTCAAGGTCCGCGAGGGAACCATCGGAGGAATGCTTGTCCTCGGCCCTCTTACAAAATGGTGCATGGGATGGGAGAAGAAGTTCATACACGAATAAATGTCCATACAGAAAGAGCGCAGCATCTACGAAATGCCGCGCTCTTCCCTTTGGTATGTCATTGAGAGGTTTTTCCTCGTTGCATTGCAGTTTTGTTATATACAAAGCTGGGGAATGCTCCTCTGTAAAGAGGAAAGTATATATTAATTGAAGTTCACCGTCGCAAGACTGTTCTTGGGGGAAACAGCCGGCGAAAGCGTAACTGCAATAACAACCATTGATTAAGCGTTATTAATATACCACTTCTCCATTGCCGCGTCAATACTTTATTCAGCAAAAGTAAATCTTTATGCACATTAACAATAATTTAACGATTTTTTTCGTCGGATTTGAACACTTTACCACATCAAATTACTGAATTCTAGCGCTGCTCATCCTTTCTCCGCATCTTGAGCTTTAACAGTGCTTTCGCTTTCAGACAATCTATGCGGTCCATATTATTTTCTCCAACTACATCCGTCTCTTCCCCGCTCTCGCTCTTGTTAATATCAACGATGGCATCCAGATAATCATTGACAACAACAAACTGGGCAACTGTGCCGTTAAACGTAATTCCTGTTACCGGAATCCCTCTCGTTCCGATCTGCTCGATCGTATTGGTATAATCCACATGGCTGTTTCCCCATCCGTCACAGGAGAGAATCACACCGTCCGCACGCATACACTCTGCCCATACGGCAGCTCTCGTTCCAACGAGCATCTTATCTTCGTTGCCGTCCGGCGAACCCACAAGCATAACTCCCATCAGGTCAAGATCCGTATCCTCTGCTACAGCCTCCAGAAGCGGATCTCTGAAATGATGCAATGACGTTTCTTTTGTTGAAGGACCAATTCCCATACCTTTACACCTCCTACTGCATAGAACGGATAATACCGTCACGGTACTCGTTCGGAGATACGATGATTGGCATATTACCCATATCAATTATTGATTTCCCACCTTCTACGCCAGAAGGTTCCTTCGCAAACAAATGCGTATCATACATTGCTCCCTGTCCGGCAACCTGTTTGATGATCAGCACCTTTTTCTTTCCCGGTCTCACGATGTCATGATACTCGTGACGTTCCGTACATCTCTCACCTTTGAACTTTTTAAGCTTCTCACGGTAGCTCTGAATAAACTTATCACATACCCGGTGCGCGGCCGTCGGCCCAGGGCGCTCCTGCCCCATGCCCGCCGCAAGAGTCACATCAAAGGAAATAATATAATCGTCATCCCCCGGCGTCCCGGCCCGGTTCAGATATAACTGCTCCTTCAGATTCCCCTCCGAAGAGCCGAACTCATGGCACTGCTTACCGTTCACGTCCACACCCGTAAGGATAACATAGACACCCGTAACCGTGTGGGTGATCCCATCCCCGATCTTACCAAGGACCTTTGTGGAAATAGGTATGATATCCATGATCGTATTCGTCCAGCGGTCATGATCACCCGGCCTGATGATCTGAATGTCGATCTTTTCGATATGCTCCTCCGCCGCAACAAGCTCATCAACCATCTCTTTACTGACTGTCATATGGCCGTCTGTCGTGATATCGTTATGGTCGCCCCACTCTACTTCACTCATGTGGAAAGCCTTGATCACAAGCTTTCTCAAGTCCTTTACTTCATCTGCCAAATTTAATCACCTCCGTATATAATCTCACATAAAAATCTCTCAGAAAGCCGCTTTCATGTGCTCATTTAACCTATTTATATTATACAATATGTCAAATCCCTTTCCAAGATATTGTTTTAAAAAAGGACAGATGCCTAAGCATCTGCCCTCTAGCACTCAAACACTATGCCGGTATATTATACCTTAGCAATATACTCGAATGGCAACGGAACAATCTTACCAGGTGTCTGGATCTCAATTAACTGCTCCAGAGTTGCCTTTACAATCTGTGTCTGCTGTTCCGGATTGTTCGGAGCGCCCGCATTCGCACCCATAGGAACAAGCGGAGCTACCGCACGAGGAGTACCGGTCTGACGAACAACCGGCGGAAGAGCTGCAATGATAATTGTAGGAATTCCAGCTTCTTCAATCGCTCTCTGCACCAATACTGCAGAGCGGTGGCAGGTACCTCAGCCAGCGGTAAGGATTACTGCGTCAACTTCCTCTTCTTTAAACATCTGTGCAATTGCAGGACCGGTTTCACCTTTGAATTTCTCCTGGTTACCACCGCCACCCATGAAACCTGCATGTACAGGCGCACAAGCTTTGATAAATCCTTCTTTTGCCAGTTCGTGGATTCTGTCAATCGGGAACATACAGTTAATGTCTTTATTAACATCACCGTTATCATATCCACCGTGTGATACCATCAGTTCATTTGACGGCATATCGTCTGTTACTTTTCTCCAGGTAAAGTCACCTGCAAGGTTGAATCTTTCCTGCTTTTTGTGGTGAACACCCGCTGCTGTTGCAAGAGCGATCGTCATATCCTTAAGCTCTTTTGTAACAGGTGTCCATACAGACGGTGGAGTAATAGGAACGAATATCTCTGATTGCATTCCTTTAACTAATGTCAAACTCATTGTTATACCTCCTTATTGTTCTGGTTCTTTTCGCGCATCTCTTTCTGACGCCTAGTATAAGTGTCAAGGTTACTTACATACTTTTCATTGATCTCCGGTCCAAGCTGCTCCACAAAACTCATGTTCCATGCAACCTCCTGTCCCACCTCGATAGGATAATCGCTGATGAACATCCGCATCGGGACTCTCAAATGTCCCAGACGGCCCTTCAAGTCGATAGCCACTGCACCGTCATGTACTTCTACGATGACGCCCTCCATTCGGATTATCTTATCCCCATACTGCAACTCTGTCATGCATTTTCACCTGGCTTTTAGTCATATTTTTCTTTACGTTTCTTGCTCATCGGCAGAGACTGCTCATTTTCTACCAGATTCAATCCTTTTCCTGTTACACTTTCAATTGCTTCAACGTTTGAAGACTTAACATTCGGATTCCACTTCTTCTCAGCAGCCTTTACATCCTCGCCGCCCATCGCATTCTTAAGCATCTGAACTGCACGTACTGCATCCTCCGGACAAAGTGTATTACAAGCAAGAACCTCATTTTCGATACCTGATTCGGATTTGTTATTGTCAACCATGTGAGTCATATACTTGTTACCAACAACAAGCGCGCCCTGAACCGCACAGAAGGACATACCCACTACCGGGATACCTCTCATACCGATCTGCTCATGGTGGCTTGCAAAGTCGATGTGGTTGTTGCCGAAACCTTCTGTTGTAACGAATGCTCCATCAACGTCTAACATCTCGCAAAGCTGTCCGACACGTTTGGATACATAGAACTTCTCTGCATTGATCTGCGGGCTTCCAACGAATACAACGCCGCAAAGGTCGATCTCTTCATCGTGAAGAGCCTCAAGAACCAATGGCTCTCTCCAGTAATGTCTGGACATCTCTTTGGATGCAGGTCCGATACAGGTAAGTGCATGGATACATCCGTCAAGAACCTCAAGCGGAGATACAGCGACCGGAACGTTACCAAGGTCAACGTTCGGCTTAGCTCCAAGTACGCCTACCGGCTCTACAGGAAGGATCAGGTTGTCGTGCATAGCGCCCTGTCCCATGATCTCTTTTACGATTACGACTTTCTTCTTGCCAGGTCTTCTGTACTGGTCAAACTGCTCTGTGCTGACTACAAGAGACTCATCCAGCTTCTTTAAGCACTCGCGGATCTCCTGTGTGATAATGTCCGTAGCCGAATGTGCTGCTAACGGGCCAGGTCTCTCCATGTTCGTGCCTTCTTTGACCGTAACCTGTGTCTTAATGAAGATCTCACCCTTTTCCGGTGCTCCCGGACGTCCCCACATAATGTTCTCATCAAGGTATCCCTCAGAAGAACCAAACTCACCGATCTGAACGCCGTTCGCATCTGTACCTGTTACCATCATAACAACGCCGTCAAGAACTCTTGTTACGCCGGAACCGATCTCGCTCTCGCCCTCTTTTGTAGCGATTGGCTGAACGTCCATGATCGTCTCGGAATATGTGTGGTAATCCTCAGGCTTGATGATCTCGATCTTAAGGTCATATACCAGTTTCTGTGAATCAATACACTCTTTCTCGATGCCTTCGCGGATATAAATCGTGGTTCCGTCGATCTTCGTCTCCGGTCCTCTCTTTACATCTGTGATATTGAAGTGTTTTCTTGTTAAGCTTCTGATCAGCTTTGGCTCCTGCTCTGCTGCCGGTGCTGCTGCGCCTGCCGCTGCAACTACTGCCGCCGGTGCCTCTGCTACTACTGCTTCGCCGCCGCCAAGTGCTCCCACCGGAATCTGAAGGTCAATATCCTTACCTTCTCCGATGTGGATCTTAAGCATACCTCCTGCTGCAGGCACTACCGCCGGTGCTGCCGGTGCTGCTGCTGTCGGAGCCGGTGCTGCCTCTGCAGCCTCCTCTGATGCTGCCGCTGGTGCGCTCGGAGCCTTCACTCCCTCAAGCACATCTGCTGTAAGCGGGGCAAGAGAATCGCAGGTTTTTGTAAGTTTTGCTCCTAATACTTCCTCAATGGTCAGACAACCGTCAAGGTTTAATAATCCTGAATCTACCAAATCGTCAAAAATTGCCGGATCTTCCAGATTCGCAGGCTCGATTGTAATGCCGGCCTCGGCTCTACAACATAAAACCGCAGGATCATGAGCATGTGCTTTAGCTGTTTCAGCTGTGATAGACATATTGTTTTCCCTCCTTGTTTGGATTTCTAATTATATATACAATTGCCTACGGCACACAAGAAACCTCTCGCCTTATGCTGCGGATGGAAGAATCGGGGGTCCTCCTCCTCTGCCGTAAGCAACAGTAATACCTGTTTATCTGTCTTAAAAATCAATATCCTGGCTTACCTGTTTGGAAACCTTAAGCGTCCTGTACAGCGCATGGCCGACAGATCTCATCACGTGATCTGTCTGGTGGAATACCTTAAGTCCCATCTTCGGCCCGGATGCCATAACGGTATTGGAACAGTCAGAGCAGTTGCCGATAATGATGTACTCACACTTATCCTTCTTGAACTGCATATTGTTCTTAACCTGTCCCGGACAATTGCCCGGCCTTAAGCACTTAAGCGGCGCGCCCGGCTTATTCTCGATAGCCTGCTTACACCTTGCCACGGATACGACCTTGCCGTTCATCTTCTCGCAGATCTCGCGCATACGCTCCTCATTGCCGCCGCATGCACAGACAAGAAGCCCCACATTCGCCCCATGAAGATCCGGGAACTCAACCGTAACAAGAATTCCGCCTGTTGTCTTGGTGATCGGCGCATCGAAGTCTGTAGACTTTCCGGTAAATGCACCGCCCATAACGATCTCACCGTATTTCCCGTCGATTCCGCCGGCTCTTTCGATCAGCTCGCCAACACTTGTCCCCACCGGAACATCCATGAAAACGTGTGCGCCGTTTCCACCGTTGAGCTTGCCGCGTACCGTCAGGTTCTTCGTGATACATGGCTTCTTCTCGTCAACCGCCTCTGCAACCTTAGCTGCCGTCTCAAGATTGACAACAACTGACTTCGCCGCAGACGGAAGCTGCATAGTCGTAAGGTTCACGCCGAGACACTCTCTTACTACCGCACGCTCCTCTCCCATCGGATAAATGTCCGGAAGAAGGTGCATGGATATGGCAGGCTCATTCTCCAATGCTTTCTGCAGTGTCTTGATGGCCTTCTGATTCTTCTTTTTGATCGCGAAGATCGCTTTATCCGCATTGGTAATCTCCATACAATATTTCACGCCGCGGATGACTTTATCGCACTGCTCTTCGATCTGTCTGATATTATGCTCTAAGCCCGGCTCACACTCAGCCGCATTGATCAGGATATAACCTCTCTCGCAGTCAAGCTTAAAGTCCGCCGGCAGCTCCGGATTGATCTCCGGATCAAGCTCGCCCATCGGAGTCTCTGCCAGATTGATGTTAAGCTTAATCCCTGTCGGGAAGCCTGCGCCTCCAAGTCCGACAACGCCTGCTTCCTTCACCATATCAAGCTTGCTCGCTCCCTCCGGCACATCGATCGGCACGAATTCGTCCGGCTGTTCCGCTGAAGGCTCGATAATGATCCGGTCTTCCGTAACCTCCGTTACCTTTCCGTACACACTGGAAAATATGTTCGCCCCAAGTCCTGTAGGCTCTGCGATCTTAGTACCTTTTTTTACTTCGTCGCCTGCCTTAACAACTGCCGCGCATGGTGCCCCAACATGCTGACGCAATAACATCTGTACATTTCCCATGTCAAACATCTCCTTTTCATGATTTATTTAGTAAAAAACGAAACCCGTCCGTTTCATTACCTCTCATCCGCTTTCACCCTCAGACTGCTTAAGCTTCAACTGCCAAACTTTCTCCTTCGGTCGCTTTTAATATTCCCCAAAATCCTGATTTCATTTATGAAACCGGACCGAAGACTATCTATTGATGATATCTATATGTATGCTCTGCCAAATTCTTAACATACAGAAATACGCTTTTTTGGCGAGGGCATGTGGGAATCGAACCCACCCAGGACGCTCTTAACGCCCCACACTGGTTTTGAAGACCAGGAGGCACACCAGTCACCCATCTACCCCCATATACTCTTGTCCATTCGTGTTAACCATAACACATTCCAAACCATATTTCAACAGTTTTTATTTATTTTTATAATATTAAAAAAGCGTTGACTTTTCAAGGTTTTTCCTACATAATAATAACAAAGGATTGAACCGCGTACTAGAACGCAGTCTATTTGTTATTTTTGTGTCATATCCGTATATATTATACGCTTTATTTTCAGGAAAAAGGCACTGCCGGAATTATAGTTTCTGCTGTGTTTTTATAGAACTTATAGTTTTTTTCTATGAGTATGTTAAAAGGAGGTAGTTAATTATGAAGTTAGAAGCAAAAGTCAACTTCGACCGGTTTGAGAGCGCGCTCCAGGTAGTAGACTCTCATACCGTCGGCGAGTTCTGCCGTATCGTTATCGGAGGATTCCCGGAGCCGGAAGGCAGCACGATGATCGAGAAAAAGAAATGGATGGAAGATAATTACGACCATGTCCGCACCGCCCTCATGTTCGAGCCAAGGGGACATCACGATATGTTCGGCGCTTTCCTCTGTGAGCCGGTGAATCCGGAAGCGCAGTTCGGCGTTATGTTCATGGATACAGGCGGATACCTGAATATGTGCGGCCACTGTACGATCGGCGCTGTTACCGTAGCGATCGAGGCTGGGCTTGTAGAGGCCAAAGACGGGGAAAATGAAGTTGTCTTAGAAGCTCCTGCCGGAATCATCCGCACAAAGGCTGTCGTAAAGGACGGCAAGGTTGAGGACGTAACACTGACTAACGTTCCGTCCTTCGTTTACAAAGAGAACCAGAAGGTTACTGTTGACGGAAAGGATATCGAATTTACGATCTCCTTCGGCGGAAGCTTCTTTGCACTTGTTGATACGACCAAGCTTGATATCGGCGAGATCAACGCGAAGTCCGTTCCGGCATACGCAGACCTCGGCATGAAGATGTTAGAGCTCATCAATAAAGAGATTCCGGTTCAGCATCCGGAGCTTGACATCACTAGCGTTGATCTGGTTGAATTTTACGGTCCGACACCGAACCCGGAAAAAGCGAATATGAGAAATGTAGTTATCTTCGGCGAGCACATGGCTGACCGCTCACCATGCGGAACCGGAACAAGCGCTAAGCTTGCTACACTTCATCACTGGGGAGAGATCGGTGTAGGCGAGGAGTTTATCTACGAAAGCTTTATGGGAAGCCTTTTCAAGGGCGTGATCAAAGAGACGACCAAAGTCGGCGACTTTGACGCTGTTATCCCGATGATCACAGGAAGCTGCTACCTGACAGGCGTTGCAACTTACCTGATCGACCCGACAGACCCATTGAAATATGGTTTCCAGGTAGGCTAATCTTAGCAGATGCCAGTTAGTCTAGAAAGAATTGCAGAAGCGGATTGAGGTCGATCCGCTTCTCTTTTTATAAAATTCAGAAAGGAATGGTGAAAAACCGATGCCGAGGAAACGCCAGCCAACGAAAACCCGCATCGTGAAAGCCGCATGGAATCTGTTTTATAAATATGGTTACGACCGAACGACTATTGAGGATATTATTGCAGCCTCTAAAACTTCTAAAGGAACTTTTTATCACTATTTTAAAGGCAAAGAAGCCCTTCTCAACAGTCTGTCCTACTTGTTTGACGAAAAATACGAGGAACTTTACAACACGATCGACCACGGTTTATCCAGCTACGACAAGCTGCTGCTCTTAAACCGCGAGCTGTTCAGCATGATTGAAGAAAGCGTTGACATCAGTCTGCTGGCTTCTCTTTATTCCTCGCAGCTAATAACCAAAGACAAAAAGTCATTGTCTGACAAAAAGCGTTTTTATTTCAAATGGATTACTGAGATCATATCTGATGGTTTAGAACGAGGCGAATTCAGGAACACGAGCACTGCCGAAGAACTCATGGATATCTATGCCATGTATGAACGGGCGCTTCTATACGACTGGGCACTGTTCAAAGGCAGGTTTTCTCTATCTGAATACAGTAACAAGCTGCTTCCGCACGTACTAGATACTTTTATCGAAGGAGTATAGTTATGAAGATTTCTGATGGACCCAGAAAGGGTACTTTCATCCGGCAGATCTTACCGCCGCATCAAAGTACCCTTTCTTGCTGCCCGGAATTAATGCTCTGTCCGGCTGGTTACTTATTATTCTAGAATCGGACCGCTGAAGCTCCAGGCAGCTTTTTTGTTCAATACGAAGCCGTCACACCATACACTCATGGATCTCTTCTTCTTCGATTCCGGCCCTTTTCATCATCGCCACGATCTGCTCTCTGTCCGAAAGCTCTGCGCACCAAGACAGGCCGCAGCCCGCGGAGATCGCCCGCGGGACCGGTATGATCCTCCCCGGGACATCCTGCTCCTTGCACGCCTTCTCCATCGCCATGGCGTCCGCCGTCGTGTGGAATGTCACCACAAGCCTAAGCTCTTTTTTCTTCATCTCTACTCATCCTCCTGCGCAAGCTCCCTGACAGCGCGAACCGCCGTCTCCACTTCCTCATCCGTATTATAATGGCAGAAGCTGAACCTCACCGCACCCTGCTCCACCGTACCGAGCGCCTCATGCATAAGCGGCGCACAGTGCCCGCCCGGCCTTGTGGATATTCCGTAATCCGTAAGGAGCGCATCGCTCACCTCACCGGAATCATAATCACCGATGTTGAGCGTAACGATCGGGCATCTCTCTTTTCCGGAAAAGTCGCCGTACACGGTGACACCGGGGATATCCTTCACCCCATCGTAGAACTTTTGCATCAGCTCCTGCTCCCTGGCGCGGATCACATCAATCCCCGTCTCCAGAAGATACCCTAAAGCCGCATGCAGCCCTGCGAGCCCATGACCGTTGAGTGTTCCCGCCTCAAGGTGGGTCGGCATCTCCTCAGGCTGCGACTTATTGTAGGTCTGGACTCCTGTTCCGCCGCATTTTAACGGACGGATAAAAAGCCCTTCCCGTACATATAGGCCGCCTGTTCCCTGAGGCCCTAAGAGCCCTTTATGCCCGGTAAAGCAGAGCACGTCGATATTCATCGGTCCCACGTCGATCGGAAACACACCGGCCGTCTGGGATGCATCCACCACAAACAGCACGCCGTGTGCCTTCGCGATCCTCCCCACAGCTTCCACATCCACATAATTCCCCGTCAGATTCGAGCCGTTCGTACATATGATCATCCGCGTCTCACCGCAGATTTCCTCCTCGATCCGGGAGATGTCAAGCCTTCCTTGTCTGTCGCTCTCCACGATCGTAAGCCTTACGCCCTGCCTCTCCATATGGTACAGCGGGCGCAGGACAGAATTGTGCTCCAACATCGTCGTGATCACATGGTCGCCAGGCTTTAAAAGCCCCCTGATGGCTATATTCAGGCTCTCCGTCGAATTAGCTGTGAACACCACCTGCTTCGGGCTCGTCCCTCCAAACAGCCTGCATAATCTTTCCCGTGTATCATAAATGATCCTGGAAGCGCTTAATGACGCTTCATTCGCCCCTCTTCCGGCATTGCCCATGGAACCCATGGCGCCCGCAACCGCATCGATCACGCACTGCGGCTTGTGCATTGTCGTTGCCGCATTATCCAAATATATCATCTGCTTATCCCCTTCTCGCATTTTTCCTGATCAGGCCGCATCGCTCCGGATACGGCCCATAGCGGAACCCCCGCCTCAAATGTTGTATATGTCTTTAATGATCTTAATAAATCTCTCCACATTCGCCGTCATCGGCGTATTTTTATTGTACACCAGATTGATATCCCGCCCTGCATCTGACTTGGGAATCGGAAATGCCAGCATATGCCCCTCCTGCACCTCCTCCTCCGTCGCCAGCCGGGACAGGATAGACACCCCCATCCCCTGACGCACAGAACGCTTGATCGTCTCCTGATTGTCAATGCTTGCGATAATATCCAGCTCGCCCATATCGATCCCCGCCTTCTTAAGCTGCTTCTGCGCCTCCTTGCGGGTACCGGAGCCCTCCTCACGCAGGATGACATGCTCGCCCTTAAGCCAGAAGATCTCATCGCCCCCGTCTTCCTGCAAAGCCCGGTACTTTTCCGTATTCGGCGTGATGATCGACAGCTTATCCTTATAAAACGGTATATATCTGCAATACTTTTTCTCCAGCACAGTTCCGGTAAATCCCACGTCCGCCATGCCGTCCACGATATGAGACACCACCTGGCTGCTATCCGTCTCAATCAGCTTAAACTGCTCCTTCGGATAGAGCTTTTTAAACATCATCAGCACATCCGGAAGAAGATACTGCGCCGGTATGGTAGACGCCGCGATCGTGATACTGTGATTGGAAGAATTTCTTCCTCGTATATTAAAATGCTCTGCGATCTGACATTCCAATTCAAACATCTGCTTTGCATATTTATACAGATCCTGTCCCGCATCCGACATCGTCACTTCCTTCGTATTGCGGATAAACAGCCTGACCTTAAGCTCCTTCTCAAGGGCAGAGATATGCGCGCTGACCGTCGGCTGCGTCAGATACAATTCCTTCGCGGCCTTTGAAAAGCTGCCTGTCTCCACAACCTTCACAAAAGCCTCCAATTGTTTCAAATTCATCTATATGCTACCCTTTCACTTTCTCCGCCCGTCTTTTTCGTCACCTTGATGCTGTCCATATATTCCAGGATCGGCTTCGCGCTCTTCCGGCTGGTGGAGAACAGATCCCGGACTTCCGCGATCGTAATGACCGGATGCTCGGACAGCTTACGAAGGATCACCTCTTTCGCCTCGTCCATATACCGCTTAAGCGTATACATATCCTCCGCAACCTTCACTGCCTTTCCTTCCTGCAGCAATATGTTCAGTATATCGTCCTGTATCTCTCTTGTAATGCCTTTACAGTTGATCTCTGTGTAACGCACAAAATCAAAGCGGCTCTTCTCAAAGGTATCAAGAAGGACTCCCGATACCCTGTTATATGTTCCATCTCTGCGTATTTCATAACCGGCCGTGCATAAAAATTCATCAGCCTTCTGAATCCGCCCGTTTTCTTCCATCATCCCGATCATGCGGTCAAACACATTCGGCTTCATTTTTGAAAAGTACGCCGCCTGCACCTCCGCCTTCTTCATGCCGCAACGGTACGGATATTTTTCCTCGTAGGCGGATAATGCGCTGCAAAGCACTCTCTCTGCCTCCGCTGCCGCCTCCGCATGCCAGACATAAGTATCTTTGCGCATGGCAAAGACAAGGACCTTGTTCTGACCCGCAAGCTCCTCAACATCTTCTTTTACCTCTTCCGCGGAAAGCGCCGTAAGACGCGCAAGCTCTGACACTGTGACCATCGCCTCCCGGTGACTCTTCACGTGAAGCTCAATCACATCCGCACTGGAGCCGGACTCCTTCCTCTGTAGCTCTTCGATCACATCCTCCCGGAAACGCTTTTTTATGGCCGGATTCGGCTCTAAGACCACGCCGCCGCCGATCGTCTCCATGGGCGAATAAAACCGTACGATAAACTTATCGCCCCGGCGCACCGCGATGCTCTCCTCCAGCCTAAGCTGCGCAAGCCCGCTCTCCCCCGGCCCGATCTCATCCTGATCAAGAAGGACCGCCCGGCACAGAATCTCACTTGTCCCGGTAAAAAAATGCAGCCTTGTGTGGTTCGTCAGCACACGCATAGAGCTGTCCAGCACATTCAGGCGCACATCCAAAAGGTCCGCCGTCTTCATGCTCCCAGGCGAAGCAAGGACGCACCCCCGGCGTATCTCTCTTTTCTTTATGTTCGACAGGTTGATCGCCACACGCTGCCCGGCATAGCACTCGGACTTGTCCTCGCCATGCACCTGTATGCTGCGTATCTTGCTCTCCTTCCCCAGCGGGTAGATCTCCAGCGTATCCTCTTTGCGGATCGTGCCGGAGACAAGGGTTCCGGTGATCACCGTCCCAAAGCCTGACAGTGAAAAGGCCCGGTCTATGGGAAGCCTTGGTATGGTATGGATATCCTTTTGCACCAGCTCGTCACTGGTCATATGTCCAATCAGCTCCACAAGCGCCGAGAGCCCCTCGCCCGTAGCGGCAGAAACCTTTACCACCGGCGCTTTCCCAAGAAATGTCCCTTCAAGCTCCTCCTTGACCTCTTCTTCCACCAGTTCCATCCACTCCTCGTCCACAAGGTCGCATTTATTCAGCACGATAATGCTCTTCTCGATCCCAAGAAGACTGAGGATGTCCACATGCTCTCTCGTCTGCGGCATAATCCCTTCATCCGCAGCGACCACAAGGAGCACCAGATCCATACCCACAACGCCCGCAACCATATTGTTGATAAATTTCTCATGTCCCGGAACATCGATGATTCCCGCCCGGTCGCCGCCCGGCAGGTCGAAATAAGTAAAACCGAGATCAATCGTGATCCCTCTTCTCTGCTCCTCCTCCCAGCGGTCGGTATTCCTTCCGGTCAGAGCTTTGATCAGTGTAGTCTTGCCATGGTCGATATGCCCTGCCGTTCCTATTATTACATTCTTCATCTTTTCTCCAGCACCTCATATTCCTTCAACTGATCCGCCGCCAGCCTGACATCTCCCTGCTTTAATGTCCTTGCATCCAGGATGACCGTGTCATTCGCCGTCCGCGGAATAATCGGAATCGGAAGACGGCGCATGCGCTCCTCCAATTCCGTCACACTGATCTTTTCCGGCCGGATCATCACCGCCATACTCGGAATCCGCTCAAGCGGAAGAGACCCTCCGCCGATCTGTGACTCGCAGGGCTTTACCTCTATGTTCGCAGGAAGGTGCGCTGCCCTCATCCTTCTGGCAAGCAGCCGCGCACGCTTCTCTACATCTTCCAGCGGCTCCGTGATCATCCGGAGCACCGGTATATTCTCTACTGCTTTTTCTTCTGACAGATATTCCTGCAGCACCAGCTCAAGGGTCGCCGCAGTGAACTTGTCGATCCTCAGCGCTCTGGTAAGCTGGTTTTTCTTCATCATATCAATATATTTCTTCTTCCCGATGATGATCCCCGCCTGCGGGCCTCCGAGAAGCTTGTCGCCGCTGAAGCACACGACATCCGCGCCCTTGGCGATAGACTCCTGCACAGTCGGCTCATGTGTAAGCCCGTATTTGGCAAGGTCGATCAGCACGCCGCTTCCCAGATCCTCCACCACCGGCAGGCCATGCTCCTTAGCCAGCGGAATCAGCTCGTCCACCGCCACCGAATCCGTAAAGCCCACAATCCGGTAATTACTTGTGTGAACCTTAAGAAGCGCCCTCGTATCCTCCGTTATGGCAGCTTCATAGTCATCATAATGGGTCTTATTGGTCGTGCCGACCTCCACAAGCGACGCCCCGCTTTGCTCCATCACATCCGGGATCCTGAACTTCCCGCCGATCTCGATAAGCTCCCCACGGGATACGATGACCTCTCCGCCCTTCGCCAGAGAGCTTAAGATCAGCAGAACTGAAGAGGCGTTATTATTCACCGCCATAGCCGCCTCCGCCCCGGTGAGCTTACAGAGCAGCTTCTCAAAATGAGAATAACGCTCGCCTCTCTTTCCTGCCTCAAGATTGTATTCCAGATTAGCGTAGCCTGACACCAGCGCCATCACCCGCTTCATATGCTCTTCACTGATGGGCGCACGGCCCAGATTCGTGTGGAGGATCGTCCCTGTGCCATTAATCACCTTACGCATATTCGGCGTATGCATAGCCGACACCTCATGTTCAATATGCGGCACCAGCAGCCCGATCTGCTCCCTTGCAGCCTCCTCATCACCGGCCTTCGCAATAAACTGGCGCAGACCATCCAGCTCTGTATGAATCGCCTCCATCACCGTCTCACGGCTGTACCGGCCGATCAGCTCCCGGACCGTTTCATCCTCCAGAAGCACATCCACCTTCGGGATGCTCCTGTATAAAAGATTCTTATTCATTTCATTCCCCTTTTTCTGATTACTGTCCATCCTGCGGACAATAACTTTGCCTGTACATTTTCTTTAAAAATGTTCTCCTTTGTACTGTCTTTCCGCAAATCCCCGCCGCCTTAAAACAGCCGGATCAGCTTATCGCTCTTTTCTGCCACTCTGCCGATGACCGATACCGTCGTATCCATATGCGCCGCCCCAAAATCAGCCATCATCTCATCCAGATTCTTTGGAGATACACTGATCAAAAGCCCTCCGGATGTCTGCGGGTCGTAGAGGAGATCTAAGAAATGCTCCTCCACCGCCCCGGTCTCCACATGCTTCATGGAGTATCCCCGGTTTTTGTAAGCGCCCGCCGGGACAAGCCCCATCTTCGCATAATCAGCCGCATCCTGCAGATACGCAATATCCTGTACCTTTATCTCGAATGTAACCTCGCTGGCAGAAGCCATCTCCACGCAATGCCCCAGAAGCCCGAAGCCGGTAATATCCGTACAGGCAGACACATCATACTTCTCCACCACCTGTTTCCCCAGCTTATTCAGGGACGCCATGACCGTCTGAGCCTCCCGGACTGCCGAAGGAGAGGCCATCTCCGCTTTTATGGCAGTATTGACGATCCCGCTTCCAATCTGTTTGGTCAGGACCAGGACATCGCCCGGCCTGCAGCCATAATTTTTAAATATCTTATCAGGGTGTACAAAACCGGACACACATAACCCGTACTTCGGCTCATCGTCCTGTACGGAATGTCCGCCTACTAATACCGCACCTGCTTCTTTCACCTTCGCCGCGCCACCCGCAAGGATGTCGCCCAAAATCGCCGGATCCAGACAATTCGGAAACCCGACTATGTTAAGTGCGACCGCCGGCTCGCCTCCCATCGCCCATACATCACTCAAGGAGTTGGCAGCCGCAATCTGTCCGAACATATAAGGATCATCAACGATCGGTGTAAAGAAATCAACGGTCTGGATCATAGCGATATCGTCCGTCACTTTATATATGGCCGCATCATCGGACGTCTCGATTCCGACGAGCAGATGATCATCCTGGAATTTTGGCAGCTTACCCAGAACCTGGGCAAGGGTCTCCGGACCGATCTTAGCCGCTCAGCCTCCGGTCTTACTTAAACTTGTTAATCTGACATCTGATTTCATACGTCAACAATCCTCCTACTGTTTTTCTGATATTACCGTCACAAAATATCTTGCCCCATAATATCATTTCTATATTAGAAAACGCGGAAAACCGCATATTTCCCATGGTAATTTTTGCTTATTGAAAATAAGAGCCATGCCTCTGCTTTTGAAGTATGGCTCTTTTCGTATAAATATTTTGTTTCCAGCGGAATCTTTTAAAGCACTTATGGCTTGATGATCCTTCCGGCATTCGCCATCGTCTCAACAATGCTGTACATATTCGTCACTGTGCCTACCTTAAGCTTCTCTTTCAGCCCATAGTAATCAAGGCATGTCCCACAGGTCATGATCTCTACGCCCTGGGCTTCCAGAGACTTAAGATCCTCAAGAGAGTCTGAACCTTCTGCGGTCAATGTCGCTCCTCCGTTATAGAAAAGCATCGTCTTGGGCAATGTGTCAAGCTGCGTTACCGCAAAGATGAATCCTTTGACCAGCACCTTGCCAAGCTCGTCATTCCCCTCGCCCATGCGGTCTGAAGACACGACTACTACTGTATTATCTCTTGCATCCGGCACACAGCTCACCTCTTCGTCGTCTGCTGCCGAAGGAGCTCCCTCCATCTGAACGATAATCTTGAATTCCCCATCCAAAATCTTCTCGGAGGATACCTGCCCTCCCGAAGCTGATGCCATCTTCGTCACATTCTGGACAGCGATCTCATTGTCCACAAGCACCTCGATAGTCTCCGGACCGGTAAGCGCCTGCATTGCCTTTTTGGTCTTAATGACCGGGATCGGGCAATTATCTCCCATTGCGTTGACTGTAATCATAATGCTACCACCTTTCCACCCATTTCCCAGTCCCCGTGATACAGGCAGACCGCTCCGCTTTTTGTATCTCATATATAGAGATATTCTATCACTGAATATGCAAAAGGTAAATGGGAATTTAAAAATTTATACCTAAAAGACATCTGCCGGGGTGCTGCCCGTTCCGCGGCCAGCAAATCCCTGACAGGATACCCTCTGGTTTTAGCGTAATATCTTATATTCCCCGTCCTCGTAATAGGCCGGCTTCATCTCACCTTTGCGGAACGCGGAGAGGAAATCTTCGAACGTTCTGATCTCCTCTGGGAAATAGGTAACGCATACCCCCACCTTCTCCGGCACATGGCAGTCACTGGCTCCGAGCGTAAACAGCCCTAATTTTTCCGCATACTCCGCCGCCTTCCGGCATGCCGCTTTTGAAGTGCTCCCATTTAAGACCTCCAGGCCGTCAAGCCCCCTGACCTCCAGCAGATGCTCCTCCAGCCCCCGCCGGTTATTGCGGAACGGATGCGCCGCAAAGCATACGCCGCCCTGGGCTTTCACCATATCAATAAAATCCTGCGCCGGAACCCGCTCCTTCGGATAATCGTCTATTCCGAAAGCAACGATATCTCCCTGCAGCGAATAGAACTCAATCCCCACAAATACGGGGAAGCCTGTTTTCCTTGTGTATTCCTTCGCGTGCGCCTTAAATCCCATGCTGTCATGATCTGTAATGCATACAGCACCAAGACCTTTCTCCTTCGCAATTCTTACGATCTCATCCAGCTTTAAAAAGCTGTCCTTTGAATATGTCATCTCATGCATATGTACATCTATAAACATCTATAATTCCCCGCTTTGACAATAACTATTACATTTATTATATAATCAGCAGACGAACTCTTCAAATAGGGAATTATTATATATAGCATTATATATTGATATTTTCTATAATCATGTTTCCAAAAACAATCTAACGCCCCCGGTTAAATCTATACCGATAAAAATTTTATCCATTCCACAAATCTCCGGAACGTGATATACTATTGTTAAATAAATATGGCAAGATAAAACTGATGTTTAAGAAGGGGGTAATTTACATGACAAAGGAATTAATCAAAGAAGTCAAGCACATCCAACAGTGCCTGATCGACAAGGAGATGGCCGGTGAAGAGTGGGAAGAAAAGATGGAGATCGTACGTAAGCTTGAGGACGTATCCTCCTATCTTAAAGATGCCCTCGGACGGGGGATTGAGTTTTGATCAAAGGACTTGTATTCGATATGGACGGGCTTTTGCTGGATTCTGAGCGGATCGTGCAGCGCTCATGGAATGAAGCCGGGGAGGTGATGGGGATCCCCGGCATCGGCGGGCATATCTACAACACGCTCGGCCTGAACCGGAAAGCCCGGAATGCATATTTTCAAAATGCTTTCGGACCGGATTTTTTACTGGAAGAATTCAACCAGAGAACCAGCGATATCTTTTTCCGGATCGTGAAAGAGACAGGGATACCGCTGAAAGCGGGTGCAAAGGAACTCCTAAGATACGCCAGGGACCATGGCTATAAGATCGCCGTTGCCACCTCTTCAAGCAGACAGTATGCAGTGAAGGAGCTTGAGGATGCCGGGATCTGGCAATATTTTGACGGCGGGATCTTCGGGGATATGATCGAAAACACTAAGCCCGACCCGGAGATCTACCAAAAAGCCTGCGACATCATCCGGTTAAGCCCCGTCGAATGTCTTGCCTTAGAAGACGCTCCGGCAGGCATCCGCTCCGCACATGCGGCCGGCCTCAGGGTGGTCGCCATACCGGACCTTGTACAGCCTGATGAAAAATTGCTGGCCCTTACGTACAAAAAACTGAATACCTTACATGAGGTGATCTCATTACTAAAAGAAGAATAGGCTTTCGCCTATTCTTCTGCAAATACGTCTTTACCCATTCCGCAGATGGGGCATACCCAGTCGTCCGGAATATCTTCAAATGCAGTCCCCGGAGCGATCCCTCCGTCCGGATCTCCAACCTCCGGGTCGTATACATATCCACATGGTTCACATACATATTTTTTCATCATCACATTCCTCCGTTTCGTCTTATTACCGTTACTGTCCGCTCCGCGAGCAGCAGCGGTTATTCCTGTACTATCTGCCGAATGCTTCGCAGATGTACCATAGTATTTCTTCATACGCTTTAAATTATAGAATATTCTGCAGAAAAATGAAAGAAAAATTCTATAAACTTTTTCTTGATTTTCTGAAGCATCATTACTGTTCACGGATCAGGAATGCAAACTGGCTGCGCATTCCGTAAGAACATCATACAAGATCCTCTCTACCTTGTCTCCCAGCGCCCGGACGCTCCGCAGGGCAGGATAAACCCTGACCGGGTAACCGGTATCCCAATCTCCTGAGAATCCACACGGCCGTCCCATCTGCCCATCTCAACGGAAAGCATATAGGTCAGCACAGCAGGGGCAAGCCCGGTCGTATAAGAGTTCACCAGGAAAAACAGGGGCTGATCCGACAAAAGCTTTGTGCAGAGCCGGATAAAGGGATGGATAGAATCCTCGATCTTCCAGATCTCACCTTTAGGCCCCCTGCCGTAAGACGGCGGATCCATGATGATCCCGTCGTAATGGCTGCCCCTGCGGATCTCCCGCTCCACAAACTTCACGCAATCGTCCACAAGCCAGCGGATAGGCTTGTCTGAAAGGCCCGAGGACGCAGCATTTTCCTTCGCCCAGTTCACCATGCCCTTCGAAGCGTCTACATGGGTCACCTGTGCTCCCGCCGCCGCTGCCGCCAGCGTAGCTCCCCCGGTGTAGGCAAACAGATTCAGAACCCTCACCGGACGCCCCGCAGTTCGTATCTTCTCAGAGAACCAGTCCCAGTTCGCCGCCTGCTCCGGGAAAAGTCCCGTATGCTTGAAGCTGAAGGGCTTTAGATTAAAAGTCAGCTCCCGGTAATGGATCTGCCACTGCTTGGGAAGCGAAAAAAACTCCCATTCGCCGCCGCCTTTTTTGCTCCGGTGATAATGCCCGTTCCTATTCTTCCATCCTCTGTCTGTCTTCGGCGTGTTCCAGATCACCTGGGGATCCGGACGTACTAATACATATCCGCCCCACCTCTCAAGCTTCTCACCGCCGCTGCAGTCTATGATCTCATAATCCTTCCAATTTTCTGCGATCCACATATATCCTCAATCCTCTCATACACTGGCTCAATATTCCAATAACACCATTCACACCATGACATGTAACGATGCCTTTCTTAAGGATTATAGCAGATGACCATCTGCAGTGTAAAGGATTATTGCTGCTGTACTCCGTGAACAGTATCCTGCAAGTTACTGTTCATGGATCAGGAATGCGCACTGGCTACGCATTCCGTAAGAACATCATACAGGAGTGAGGGGCGGCTTTTGCGCAGCGAAACTCGGAATGCCGCCACGAATCGTTGCGATGAGCGGCCCCTGGGCCGTAAATAGTTACTCCCTCAACGAACAAAGATTCAGCTAAGAACTTAGATAATTCTTTACACTGATATCGCTTACGAATATAATAAAGACAGTAACTTTCCAATATCGACCTTGCAAAAATCTGCCGGGAGAGCACACTGGATTTCTGCGAAATCCTGACATCCAGAGGTTTCCAGGTAGACATATGCCTGCCTGAAGAACCTGTCAGCGCCTCCGGAAAAGATCCGTATCTATGACAGCCGCATTACCACCCAGGAGCTGTCAAAAGCCCTGACCTTAAACGGCATAGAGATCACAAGCTTTGGCCGGCATGCAGAAACTTTAGAAGATTATTTCTTAAAATCAACATCGGAGGTGTAAAGATGATCAAGCTTAAAAACTCGAATGGAAGTAAAACAATATCGGCAAATACACGTTAAACGCCCTTATAAACCATGAATCTGATGTTCTCCTATCACATTAAGCGGAATCCTGGTTTCTCAGATGATCGCCGTCTGAAGCTTTAATTTCACGGCGCTTGTTCTTACAAAGCTTTTGCTTTACACAACGGTACTGCTGGGCGCAGAGTTTATGAACTCCGCGTTCCTCATCGACTATGACATGACGGCCTTGGGCTTCTAGCTGCGCTGACTGCTCTATCGCTGCTGTGCGCATTCCTTTCCGTATGGCAGGCAGAGACGAAGGATCTGATGTGACGGAATGGCTCTGCCGGCTGATCGGTAAAGATAATTGCCGCAGAAGGTCAGTATCATAAGTAACGTACAGGGCGGGAACCCGGTTTATTCAGATTCCCGCCTTGTATTTTTTCCAAAACGAACGACTATTCTTCCACTCCTTCATTTCAAAAAACTGTGCAGGCGGCGCGGATAGCGAGTGCTTATTACTCGAGAATCAATGCAATAATGTACTAACCTCTGCTTATATCTTCACTCCGCCCTTAACAACAGCCTTTATCTTAAGCTCCTGATCAAGCAACACCACATCCGCCTTCTTCCCCGGCGCGATGGCGCCGTAATCTTCATATTCCCCAATAGCCTTCGCCGGATTTTTCGTCGCACAGGCAACTGCTGTCTCAAGAGGGATCCCCATCTCCTTTACCGCCGTCCTCATGCAGTCCATCAGATTAGTCGCCGAACCTGCAAGAGCGCCGTTGGAAACCAGAGTCGCCCGGTTACCCGCCACGTCCACTTCAAGACCGCCCAGAAGATACCGTCCGTCCGGCATCCCTGTGGCCCTCATGCTGTCGCTGATCAGGATCATACGGTCCGCGCCCATCATCTTGAAGGTGGCCCGCACAACAGAAGGATGGATATGCACGCCGTCGCAGATCAGCTCCGCATTTACATGAGGGCTGTCAGACACCGCGCCTACCACTCCCGGCATCCGGTGGGTAAATACCGGCATCGCATTGTACAGATGGACCGCGTGGCACGCTCCCGCGTCAAACGCTGCCTTCGCCGTATCATAATCCGCATTGGTGTGGGCAAGAGATACATTTACCTTATCCTTCACCTGTCTGATAAAGGATGCGAAATCCCCGTTTCTCTCCGGCGCGATCCCTACGAACTTCACCAGACCTTCTGATGCGTCCAGAAACTGACCGCAGATCCCGGCATCACAGGGGATGATGCTGCGCTCGTCCTGCGCCCCCTTCTTCTCTGTACTGATAAACGGCCCTTCCATATTGATGCCCAGAAGATCCGCTCCTGGCGCGTTCTTCCTGGCCCCATGCGCATCTTCCCGGCCGGATTCCGCCATCTGCCCGCCTGGCGCCAACGAAGCATCAGCCGCATAAGACGCCGCCACCGACAGAATACGCGTAAGCTCATCCACCGGAAGCGTCATAGTAGCCGGACAAATCCCCGTCACACCTATCGACGCTTCGTATCTCGCAATTTCCGCAATGGCCTCCTTCGTACCGTCACAGAAGTCATATCCCTTGCATCCGTGAAAATGAATATCGATAAGCCCCGGGATTGCATATGCACCTTCCCCGTCTATAACCTCATCATCAAAGCACTCCCCATCAGTGCTCCACAAATCAGCCGCATCCCGCATATCCGCCGCGGCTTTCACCTTTCCCGCATCCGTCAGTACTTGGTCGAACCTGCCGTCCCTGATGACAACCATGCCATCCGTAAATATCTCATCTTCCGTGTAAACTTTCACATTTTTAATAATCATCGCTCTTTACTCCTTCCAACGCCCGCAAAGTATCATCGTGAAGTGATTCCTTTTTATCTTTATCCTGCTCCACATAGCAGGAATAAATAATGTCAACCATAACCAGTATCGGAAACTGCGGAGAGATCACATTGCCATAATTCAGATGCAGCAGCGAGGGGATCAGTACTACCTCGTCGCAGAATTCGTCGAACTCTCCCCGGTTATGTGCCGTGATCAGCACCGTCTTCGCGCCTCTTTTGTGGGATTCTCTCAGGAAATACAAAACCGCCTCCTGCCCGCCGCTGATACTAATTCCGACGATCAGGCTCCGCCCGTCCCTGAACACCGTCTGCATACGCATAATGTCCGTATCCTTAACCGAATTAATGTCTACGCCGATCCGCATAAATCGCATCTCCATCTCGTCAGCGGCAAAGCCAGAGCTTCCCGTCCCGCACACGAATACACGCTCCGCTTTATTCAGGCGCCTGGCGATCCGCCCAACCTGTGCCTCATCCATAAGGCTGTAGGTCTTATTCAGCAGCTCCTGATAGGCGTTGAGCACCATCCGCGTATTCCCGGTGATGGACTCTTCCTTTTCCACAAAGGTCTGCTCATACTGGTAGACAAACTCACGGTACCCCCGGTAGCCGCATTTCTTCGCGAATCTCGAAAGGGACGCCTCCGAGACAAACAGCCGCTCCGCAACGGATCTCGCCGAAAAATCTACTCTCTCCCGGTTTTGTATAAAAAAATCCGCGATGTTCTTTTCCACTGTTGTAAAATTGTCATAATTCGATTCAATAATCGGCACTACCGACTTCACATAGTATTCCATCTCATCCTCGCTTTTACTCCCTGTGTCAGTTCATTGGATGCCGCTGCCGGAAATGGTAAAATGCCCCGAGCATCCCCGCGTCGTTTTTATGCTTTGCAAATGCCAGCCTTGTATGGCGGGCGATTCCCGGAACCAGATATCTTCCTGCTGCCGTCTCTATCCTCTCCTTGAGAAACTCCTCCTGCGCCATGATCCCGCCCCCAAGAACCACCATCTCTGGGTTCAGCACACAGCAGATATTCGCAATCCCCTGTCCAAGGGCATCCGCCATCTCGTCAATGGCACGAAGACATAAGTCATCCCCCTCTTTGGCACATGCAAAAATCCGACGGCCGCTCCAGTGTCTCTTTGGTTCCTGTTTCCAAAAAGCCACCTTTTCTGACAGGATACTGGCCGCCCCAAGGGTCTGGAAATCGCTGTCTCCCATCTTCATGTAACCCACCTCGCCGGCGCTGCCGGAATACCCCCGGAACACCTTCCCGTCTATGACCACGCAGCCGCCAATGCCCGTCCCTACGGTAAGCGTAAGGGAAATCCTGCTGCCCGCCGCCGCGCCGGATACACTTTCCGCAAGCCCCGCGCAGTTCACGTCATTTTCCACCTCACAGGGAACAAAAAATCGCTCCTCTAGCACCTTCTTGTACTCCGTGCCTGCATAATCTGGAATCAGCGGCGCCGAATAAGTGATCACCCCTCTTTCCACGTCTACCATCCCTGCTGTAGATATGCAGATACCGCTGATCTTCTCCTGCGAGAAAAGCTCCTCCACAATGCCCTGCACCGTATCCAGGATGGCCTGGCCGCCTCTTTCCGCCCTTGTGTCCGTTAAGCCCCTGCTTAAGATCTGCCCATCCTCTCCGATAATTCCATACTTGATAGCAGTTCCGCCAATGTCAACACTGATGTAATTCTTCATCCTTCACTCTGCCTGTCTTTCATTATAATATATAGTCCCATAAGGGTCAAAATCTTTCTGTTTTCTGGGGATAGGTTGTTTTCGGAGGGAGGACGGCAGTCCTCCAGACTCTATATCGCAACCTTAAATATCGCCTTTTTAATCGTCTCAGGGCCCTCTGCTTCCACCGCTGTCCGATGTCCGTCGCTCGGATAGCACACGAGGAAGTCCCCCTCTCTCAATACAACCGACCCATTCTTTTCCCCTTCCATGGGCAGGAAATCGTCTTTCTTTACATACTCCTTAAGCTCCATGTTCCGGATAAAATTCACGTCGATCTGCTCCTTCCCCTTAAGCATCACATGAACGTCCAGATAATCCCGGTGAGCCTCCCAGAAACGGTTATCCGGCGTGGTGGTGGTATATTCCGCCACATTCACGAACAGCCTGTCTCCGTCTATCTCATGAGTGCCTTTCTCATAGGAAATGAGGTCATGGGCTTTCAGATATGCAAAACATCTCTTTACCGAATCTTCCAAAAATCCAAATTCTTCCAGATAGTCAATATTTCCGAATATCATATGCTGAATCCTCCTATACGCTGTAGATTGTCGTATGCGGCGCTGGGACAGATGTATCTTTCTTTACCTTTCTCCAGATGATGCTTGCCGGAATTCCCACTGCCAGGGATACAGCGATGGAGATAATGGAGTAAGACCAGATGGATACCTCCTCTGCCGGAACGAAATACTTGATGCCCACCATCACTGCGGACGCCGCGATAAACGCCAGCGTTGCACCAAAAGTATTGGCAGCCTTCGTACATGCCCCAAGGATAAATGTCCCGATAAGGATTCCCAGCACCAGCCCCATGAATCCGTTGAACCACTCGTACGCCGACTTCACGCCGCCGTTGGCAAGAACCATGGATACGATGATGGCGAACACACCTACCACCAGCGACACATACTGTCCGATCTTCGTCTGTTTCTCAAAGCTTAATTCCTTCTTCGTCAGACGCGCCTGAATATCCAGCGTCCAGCTTGATGCCACAGAATTAAGGCCCGTTGACAGGGTGGACTGTGACGCCGCATAGATCGCCGCCAGAAGGATGCCTGTGACGCCTACCGGGAGCTCGAAAGCGATGTAGGATGCAAAGATCTGATCCTGCGCCGCTGCCGGTGGAAGTGCATTCTGCTGGTAGAAGACGTAAAGCCCTGTACCGATCAGATAGAACACCGTTGCGATAAAGATAGAAAGCGCCCCGTTTGTCAGCATCATCTTGTTCAGCTTCTTTGTATCCGTCGTCGTAGTAAAACGCTGCACGATATCCTGGCTTGACACGTAAGAGCCCATGGTATTGAAGCCCGCTCCCACAATCATGATGAACACACTGTCCTTCAGGATATTGATATCGAAGATCGGCTGGTCAGCCGCCAGGAATTTGTGTTCATTTGCCAGAGTGCCGAATACCGCCCCGATTCCGCCGTCAATGTGCGCAAGGAGGAATACCAGCGCAAAGGTAACGCCGATAAGCAGTACAGAGCCCTGGATAAAGTCCGTCCAGAGCACAGACTTAAGGCCGCCTGTGTAGGAGTAGATAATGGCGATCACTCCCATGATGATGATCAAAAGGTTCACGCTGATTCCCGTAAGGCTCCCCAGCACCATGCACGGAAGGTACATGATAATGGACATCCGGCCCACTTGATAGATGATGAACATGACTGCGCCCAGAACCCTTAACCCCTTGCTGCCGAACCGAAGCTCCAGATAATGGTATGCCGTATCGATATCAAGCCTGCTGTAAATGGGCAGGAAGAACCGGATGGTAAGCGGGATCGCCAGCAGCATGCCAAGCTGCGCGAACCACATGATCCACGTTCCGGCATAGGAATTTCCCGCCAGTGACAAAAATGAGATCGGGCTTAACAATGTAGCAAATATAGACACGGATGTCACCCACCACGGCACCGTCCCGTCTCCCTTAAAATACTCCTTTCCCTTCATCTCCTTCTTCGCAAAGTGAAGGCCGGCAAACAATACTGCTGCCAGATACACAACTAAGATAACCAGATCGACCTTTGTAAATCCCTGCATCGCTTTTTCCTCCTTGTCCTTTTCTTACCCCACATACTTTTCTTTCGCGTCACGGATCATACCCGCAGCCTCTTTCACCACCGCCATATCTTCCTCTGTCAGTGCGGGCAGCGGCTTTTTCACCCCGCCAAGATCAAGATTTTCATTGATCTTAAGAATCTCCTTGATCACACCGTACATGTTGCCACGGGCGGAGCACATTTTACAGATAATATCGTTGACCGCATACTGGATCTCTTTCGCCCGGTTAAGCTCACCGGCCATTACGCATTCATCCATCTTAAGGAATAATTCCGGCATCGCCCCGTATGTCCCGCCGATCGCCCCTTGAGCGCCGATGACCCTGCCGCTGATAAACTGCTCGTCCGGCCCGTTAAAGATCACATAATCATCTCCGGCCGCCGCCTTAAACATCTGGATATCCTGAACCGGCATAGAAGAATTCTTAACGCCGATCACATTAGGATTCTTTCTCATCTCGGCAAAAAGATCCATAGTGAGCGCCACTCCGGCAAGCTGGGGAATATTGTAAATGACAAAGTCCGTATTGGGAGCCGCCGAACTGATATCATTCCAGTACTGGGCGATGGCGTGCTCCGGCAGGCGGAAATATATGGGCGGGATAGCTGCAATGGCGTCTGCCCCCACACGCTCAGCGTGACGTGCAAGCTCCATGCTGTCCTTTGTATTGTTGCACGCCACGTGGGCGATTACCGTAAGCTCACCCTCTGCCGCCTCCATCACCTGTTCAAGAACCAGCTTTTTGTCCTCCACGCTCTGATAGATACATTCTCCGGATGAGCCATTTACATATACTCCCTTGACGCCCTTTGATACAAAATACCTGGTAAGCGCCTTAACTCCCCCCGGGCTTATCTCGCCCTCTTTGTCATAGCATGCGTAAAATGCCGGGATAACGCCTTTGTACTTGTCAAGATTCCTCATGATCCTTCTCTCCTTTTCTTTTTTGAATGTTGATATGCTTTATGACTGAATATAAAATGTTCCCTTTCCCTGTGCTGCCTGCCGCTTCGGCATTTAGGCGCTGCCGCCGCCCTTACCTTAGTCCAGCACTTCTGCAAATTCCCTTGTGATAAGCTGCGGTCTTGTGATCACAGAACCGACTACCACGCTGTAAGCCCCAAGCTCGATGACACGCTTAACCTTTTGGGGCGTATTGACATTTCCCTCCGCGATGACCTTATGCTTAGCTTTCGCGATGATCTCCCGCAGAATCCGGAAGTCATCCTCTTCAATCCGGTCTCCCTCACTCTGTCTGGTGTATCCAACCATCGTTGTCCCGATGAAGTCGAAGCCAAGCTTATCGGCGTGAAGGGCCTCCTCCACGGTAGAGCAGTCCGCCATCCAGAGCTGATCCGGGTACTTCTCCTTCACCTGCCGAAAGAAATCCTTAAGCGCCACGCCTTCCGGCCTAAGCCTCCCCGTAGCGTCAAGGGCGATGATCTCAGGGCCAACCTCCATCAGCTCATCCACTTCCTTCATCGTAGGCGTAATGTATACCTCACTGTCTGCATAATCCCGTTTGACGATCCCGATGACCGGAAGGTCTACGTTGTGCCTGATCTCCTGTATATCCTCCTTCGTGTTGGCGCGGATACCGTATGCGCCCCCCTCCTTTGCCGCCAGAGCCATCCTGCCCATAATGAAGGAAGAATGGAGCGGTTCGTGGGGCAGCGCCTGGCAGGATACGATCAGCTTTCCTTTCAGGCTTTCTACTTTCTTGTCTGTCATTTATCTTGTCCTCCTTTTCGTTGCCTTAAGTATATCAGCGCAGAAATTATTTTCAATATGTTTTAGATTGATAGAAAGTTCTTTCATCCATTTTCAAATATACCTGTTTTTTCTCCTCCTTTTTTGTTTCGCTATTAGTAAATTTGCACAAATAAAAGTACTTTCTTTCCCCAATTGAAAGTATCTCCAATTATGCTGATTTTTATTGAAATTCCTGATTTTACTGATATACTTATAAGAAAAAAGGCATTACTAACTGTAAGAAGCAACACAGTGGATAATGAAAGAGAAAGGAAATGAAAGATATGGTTATTTGCAGAGCAAAGGATTATAAGGAGTTAAGCCGGAAGGCGGCGAATATTATTTCCGCACAGGTGATCATGAAGCCTGACTGCGTACTGGGGCTTGCCACCGGCTCATCTCCTGTGGGAACCTATGAGCAGCTGATCGAGTGGTATAAAAAAGGAGATCTGGATTTCTCAAGAGTGTCCAGCATCAATCTGGATGAATACAAGGGCCTTGACCCGGAAAATGACCAGAGCTACCGCTACTTTATGAATACGAATTTCTTTAATCATGTGAATATCGACAAGGCGAATACCTCTGTACCCAATGGCCTGGAGCCGGATTCCGGCAAGGCGTGCAGGGATTATGACGAGATCATCGAAAAGAGCGGCGGCGTAGACCTGCAGCTTTTAGGCCTGGGACACAACGGCCATATCGGGTTCAACGAGCCATGTGATGTATTCCCCTGCGGGACGCACTGCGTAGACCTGACCCCAAGCACCATAGAGGCCAATAAGCGCTTCTTCGAGTCCGAGGCGGACGTTCCCCGCCAGGCTTATACGATGGGAATCGGCAGCATCATGAAGGCGAAAAAGATCGTCGTTGTGGTAAGCGGTGAGGATAAGGCCGAGATTCTGAAAAAAGTCGTGTGCGGCCCCATCACTCCTGAGGTCCCGGCATCCGTGCTGCAGCTCCATCCGGACGTGACGGTCGTAGCGGACGAGGCGGCATTATCCAAAATACAGATCTGCGGGTAATTTCCGGCAGTTTCAGGTCTATGGCCAAACCGCCGTATAGTTTTAATAAAGGAAGATGCAATGTATAAGAATATTGAAAAACAGACAAAACTCAGGCTGAAGGACCAGATCGAATACCAGCCCCATCAGGTGGTCAGCAAGACGCTGGTGCAGAATGACAAGATGGGTGTCACCTTGTTTTCCTTCGACAAGGACGAGGAGATCTCCACCCACGCGGCAGGAGGCGACGCTATGGTGACCGTCTTAGAAGGGACAGGGCGCTTTACGGTAGACGGGGAAGTGTTTATCCTGACTGAGGGTGAGACACTGATCATGCCAAAGGACATCCCCCATGCAGTGTATGGCGAGGAAAGATTTAAGATGAAGCTTACTGTTTCATTCTAGAACCAAATAACGCAGAATGAATTTTCAGTCTGCAAAACGGCTGAACAGCTCCGGCTAAACTCAGCGGGGCGTAGCCGATGTATGACAGATAAAAGGGAATGTATAACGGATCACCGCGTACATTCCCTATTTTCTTACTTCATAAAGCCGCCGCTGAACATGATGCTGTATGCCAGGATGCACCATGGCTTCCCGAGCACGATTATGGTGACGAACCTGCGCACGCTCATCTTCGTGATCCCGGTAAAATAGCAGAAAAAATCGTCCGGGAACAAGGGCAGCACCATAGCGGCGAACAATATCAGTGCGTAGCACTTACTTTCAGCCGCCCACGCCGACCACCTCTCGTACCTCTTCCCCGGAAACATCCTGCCAACCATCGCACTCCCGTACTTTTTCGCAAGCAGGAACGCGATGACAGATCCCGCCGAGATCCCGATATAATTGCACCAGAACCCACCTGCACAGCCGAACAGCACCGCGCCCACCGCACAGCCTAAGAAGCCCGGCAGCACCGGCAGCACCACCTGCGCCGCCTGAATCGCAGTCAGGATAAACGGCGCTAAGATTCCGAACCCTGCGACATACTGCTGCAAGGTCTTCACCGAATCAAATTTTCCGTCCAGGTAAGCCTTAAACAGAACCGCGCAAAACGCCAGACATACGGCAAGCAGTCCTGCTGATACCCATTTTTCCATCCTTTTCCATCTTTCCAGCTTCATTTCCATACTTCCGTCACTTTCGTCACTTCCTACAATCACTTCCAGCTTCATCGCATTAATCATAACATCTGTTTCTTAATCCTCCTTGAAGCATTTCTTTAAAAAATTTGAAAATGTTTCTTAAGAAAATCGAAATTTATCCATATAAAAAATGCAGCTATCTTTTGGGATAACTGCATTTCAAATCGGTAATACGAAAATACTAATTCCGGCTGATGGATCCATCGCCACCCATCAGAGCCGTCATTTCCTCAATACGCTCTAAAGGAAACGGCGGCTCGCACAATGGTTTCATCGCAATAGACATCAGCTTTATGGGATTATCATCTGCCGCCACACGGTTTGATGATAATTCCCCGCATCTGCGGCAGCGGTGAACGACCGCCCATTCACCATTCTTTCTCACCCACACGGCAATCGGCTCCATGATTCCTCCGCAGTCAGATGCCCGGTCGCCCGGTTCTATATCTACATGGAGACTGCTCAGGCAATTCGGGCAGTGATTCCGATGAGCTGTTCCTGCACCCTGGGGCACTACCATCCGCCCGCATACTTTGCAGGTAAACACGTCATTGCAGGCATGTGTCTTGTAATAATTCTTTTCGTATTGTTTCCGTTTATTTTCCCGATTCATTGATTTTTCCTCCTGAAAGTCTTTAATACCAGCCCTCCGGGAGGTTTGCCAGGTTACTGTATGCAAGCCCCCCGGCCTGATACAATAGCACATCTGTTGTTCTTCAAACAGCATTCCCCTTTCTGTCTTAGCTTAATTCTCCGGCATAGTGCCGTCTCCTCAAGTATAGCAGGCAAAAATTATTTTGACAAGATTATTCCGCATGTATAATATATTTTTCGTTACGGAGTGAACAGTAACAACTATTGAACTTAATCTTATCATTCATTTCCCAGGACAAACGCATGAATGAATAAATTGTAAACAGACATCACCTTTACAGGAAATTTGTGGTATTCTTACAATAAAGGTGGTGTTTGGCGATGACAGAGATATTAAAAACAATAGAATTGATCGAAGATAAAAGACAGGAAAAAAAGATCAGGCATAAACTGCTTGATGTTGTGGTGATCGTGCTGTTTGCAAAACTGGCAAATGCCGATGACTGGCAGGAAATTGAAATTTTTGCAAAGTCAAATAAAGACTTCCTCAAACAGTACATTGGACTTGAAAATGGCATCCCTTCGCATGACACAATGCAGAGGGTTATGGGTAGTATTGCACCGGAATATATACAGGGTGTTTATAAAAAATGGAATGAACTTGTAAACAGCAGGGAGGGGGAGGCGCTTAAAAAGATCATCTGTATTGATGGAAAAACCATGAGGGGCAACAAATCCAAAGAGCAAAAAGCAAACCATATTGTTTCCGCATGGTGTGACATGGATGGTTTCTGCCTGGGGCAGAAAAAAGTGGAGGAAAAGTCAAACGAGATTACTGCCATCCCCCAGCTGCTTGATGCCATACAGGTAAAAGGCTGCGTAATAACAGTGGATGCCATGGGGACGCAGACAGAGATAGTGGAAAAAATAAAACAGAAGAGTGCAGATTATACGCTGGCGGTAAAGGAAAATCAGAAAAACCTATACCGGGAAATCAGTGAATATTTTGGGGAAGAGGAATTCTTAAAAGAAATAAAAGACAGAGGGGGTTATAAAATCACCAAAGAAAAAGCCCATTCCCAGATAGAAACAAGGGAATACTACCAATGTGAGAGGATTCGATGGATGCAGGAAAAAAGCCGCTGGAGGGGGATGAAGAGCATTGGGATGATATGCAAGACAACAGAGGGGGCAGGGGAACGGGAAATAGAAAGAAGATATTATATCAGCAGCCTGCCGTCAGATGTGGAGCTGTTTGCCAGGACAGTGAGGGAACACTGGTCGGTGGAGATCATGCACTGGCATTTGGATGTAACTTTTAAAGAAGATGCCAACGCCACTCTGGATAAAACAGCAGCACAGAATCTGAATATCATAAACAAATGGTGTTTATCTATATTAAGGCTATTTGATGTGGGGAAGAAAATGTCCCTGAAAAAGAAACGCTATTGTATCAGTATGAATTCCAGAAAGTATTTGGAACAGATATTAAATCTGTAAGACTTGACAATAAGGTATAATAAAGAGAATAAACATTCATGCGTTTGTCCTATTCATTTCCGTTATGATATTGACTTTTTTGCTCTATTCTCTATAATGTACTAAGAAAATCCTGTTGCCGGCTCATGTCCGCCCGTACCTTTTTTGGGCTTACGGTTATCCGGGACAGCCTACAACATGCAGGAAGGAAGTACATACTCATGCACACATCACATACGTTTAATAAAAATATCCTGTTTTTACACATAGCCGTAATGCTCTTCGGACTGTCGGGTGTTATCGCGCAGTTCGTCGAGGTATCCGCAGTCATGGTGGCTCTCGGAAGGGTCATCTGCTCGTCTGTGCTGCTGTTCATCATTGCAATCGTGAAAAAGGACTGTCTGCTGCTTGGTTCAGCACGGGATTACGGGCTCATCATCCTGACGGGAATCGTCATGGCTGTCCATTGGACTACATTTTTCCAGTCGATTCAGGTGTCCACTGTGGCGATCGGAACGATCACATTTTCCACCTTCCCGCTGTTTCTGACCTTTTTAGAGCCGCTCATCTTCCGTGAGAAGCTGAAAAAGCAGAGCATATTCACCGCAGTCATCCTGTTCATCGGCGTGCTCATCACCATTCCCGAATTTTCCATGGAAAACAATACGACTGTCGGGATTATCTGGGGGATGCTGTGCAGCTTTACCTATGCGGTCATGACTCTTGCAAACCGTTATTTTTCCGCGCGGTATACGGGCAGGATCATCTGCATGTACGAGCAGGGAACTGCTGCCATCGTGCTCCTGCCTGCATTTTTCATCGTAAAGACAAGCTGGCGGATGCAGGATGTCGCCGGGGTGGCCTTTGTGGGATTCATCTGTACGGCATTCGCCTATTCCCTGTACGTGTCCGCACAGAAGAATGTGAAGGCACAGACCGCCGGAATCATATCCGGGATGGAGACTGTCTATGGCATTATCTATGCCCTGTTGTTTCTCGGGGAGCTGCCGAGCGCGCGGGAGCTTGTGGGCGGAGCCGTGATATTGGGCATTGCCATGTATTCTTCTCTGAAAACACCCGCAGCTTCATAAAAATACTTTCGGCGGAGAAATCCGATTCTCCGCCGTTTTTCTTATCCCAGATATACGATCTCTTCTTCCGGCTTTGCTGCCGGAACCATCTGTATCAGGTAAAGCACTGGCTGCCTGCTTCCATAAGAGGCTATCGCTTCATACCCGAATTTTGCTTTGATATGCACCCACTGACGCATAGGAACGTCCTGCTTGCCCGGCAGACGGCAGGGATACCCGTAAAAACGGATATCGTCCGCGCAACAGGTCATGATCTTTCTCACCGGGACAAACATATCCTCCGCCATCCCCTTTGGGCGGAATGCCTGCGCGGTAAATTCAATCTCTTTGTGAAGGTAGAGCTCCGGATGATCGTACGCGTCCACATACCAGATACCGAAATCCTCGTCCTCAATCACGATCTTATCCGCCCTGACATCATAAGGAAGGTCTTCCTCTGTCGGCTGTATGATCCTTCCCTCAAGATCCTCAAAGATTAACTGCGCCATAGGATTCTGCACCTTCAGCGCCCTGCGGAAGCCAGATCGGTCCACCCCGGGCGAACACCGGTTCACCACGATCAGCTCTGATTCCGTAAGCTGCTCCATAAGCATGTTCCTCATATTGGTAAGATACATTTCCAAAGTCGTCCCGTCCACTGTGGAATAAACGCCTTGCAGCTCCCAGTTGCGCGGATAGCTGATGGAAAGCAGTTCTTCCAGCTTCCACATTCCGTTGTATTCAATCACGATCTGAGCCGGATGATAGTTTTTTTCACAGTTTTTGAAAAAACCGGCATTAAGCTGCTCCGGCTCATCTACTTCCAGAAGCAGCATGTCCTTTTTATCCAGATATTCCTTCCCGTATTCTTCCTCGCCCTCCTCGCAGCGGATCAAAAGCGTAAGCCCAGACTCGATCCATTCCTGCTCCATCAGGGTCTCTTTTACAAGAGTCGTTTTTCCGCTGTCTAAAAACCCGGTCACTACAAAAACCGGCACCGGCGCCTGTTCAAACATCGCATTGCCCTCCAAAGAATTAAATATGGAATAATTTTAAAAGTCCGTCTTCTTTCAGATCAGTCCCGATCACACAGATACGCCCGGTATAATCGGCCTGTCCCGCTCTCACTTCATATTCTTCCGGAACAAGATCGAACTGCTTCCAGCTTCCGTCCGCCATAGGGAGGATCCCCTTAGCCCGCAGAATCATGCCGTAAGCATCGGTTTCTGATAATGCCTTTACCAGATAATCAAGCTCCTCGTCAGTATATTTGTGGGCCGTTTCTCTGCCCCAGCTTGTAAATATCTCATCGGCGTGGTGGTGATGGTGATGGCCGTGATGGCTGTGGCCGCAGCATTCTTCATGACCATGGTGATGGTGGCCATGGTCACAGCTTTCACCATGCTCATGATGGTGTGCTTGCGCACAGCATTCCCCGTGATCATGATGATTGACGATGCTTTCTTCGTGGTCATGATGGTGGCCATGGCCGCAGCACTCCCCGTGGGCTTGGCCATGGTGCTCCAGCAGATCCTCCAATTCCGCGCCATGCTCAAGTGCGCGCGTGATCGCTTCTTTTCCGAGCTGCTCCCAGGGAGTGGAGATGATCGTTGCCTTCTCATTCTCCCTCCTAAGCATATGCACGCACTCCTCAACCTTTTCGTCACTCATCATCTGTGTACGGCTGATCACGATCGTGGAAGCATGCTCCACCTGATCTTGAAAAAACTCACCAAAGTTTTTCATATACATCTTTGCCTTTTTCCCGTCCACCACCGTGATTCTTCCGGTAATCTCGATGTCTGCGTCCTCTTTTACATCCTCAACCGCCTTCGCCACGTCAGACAGCTTGCCCACGCCGGAGGGCTCGATGATCACACGATCCGGCTCATACTCTGTGATCACCTTCTTTAACGCTTCACTAAAATCACCCACAAGCGTACAGCAGATGCAGCCGGAATTCATCTCCGTAATCTCAATCCCCGCGTCTTTTAAAAATCCGCCGTCAATTCCGATCTCTCCGAATTCATTCTCAATCAGCACCAGTTTCTCACCTGAAAACACCTGCTCAATCAGCCGCTTGATAAATGTTGTCTTTCCGGCTCCCAGAAAACCGGAGATAATATCTACTTTTGTCATCCTTGATACCTCACTTCTATTCAAAATAATGTGTTGTCTTATGTATTTCGAGATTTATCTTATCACAAACGATTAAGGTTATCCAGTACAGACTTTAATAAATGCAGCATTTAGGCCATCAAAAACAAGCAAAAAAACGTGTTTCACTTGCCTTGAAAAATCTGATAAAATAAAAAAAAAATTTTTCAAAAAAACACTTGATTTTTTGGAAACTTTTGTTATAATAATATATGTTCGCTGGGACAACCAATGCGGATTGGTGTAATGGCAGCACAGCAGACTCTGACTCTGTTAGTAGAGGTTCGAGTCCTCTATCCGTAGTTCCTTGGCAGGGGCACCGGGTACAGTTATATAGTATCCGGTTACATAGCGGAGTGTGGCTCAGCTTGGTAGAGCGCTACGTTCGGGACGTAGAGGCCGCAGGTTCAAATCCTGTCACTCCGATTTTAGAAAATGGCTTAAGCATGGGATGATAAGATGTTTAAGCCATTTCTTTTTTTTTATAAATCATTATAAGGATTAAGGCTTGCCGTACATTGTATGATTTGGAAATTATCTGGTTAATCCCCAATAAATACTATGAAGAAACAGCGCTATGGCGCAGGGACATCTTAATCCCTGCGCCGATGATGTACAAGTACTGCCACGCTGTACTAATTTACTGTTTTCAATTTGTTTTTCGTTAATCTGCAGATTAGATAAAAGAACACAAAACTGGCGGATACTCTGCAGAACACTTCTGCGGCCTGTTCACTGAGAGTGGCTGACAGTATCAGACGAACTGTAATGATTACTGCCATAATCGCCGCTATAATTGTTGCCATAAACGCTACTGCAATGAATGTCTTTTTCATATTGATAATCTCCTTTTCGTTGTATTGCCGTGTGGTGTTTTCTTTTCTGATATTAGGATATCAAATATGAAGATTTACATCCATCGATTTAACTTACAGTTTATGCAGGTTAACTTACATTTGCGTAAGGTTAGGTGGATCAGAGCGTTAAGCATGTCGTATATGCAGACCAGATGCATCCCATCAGATTAGACGGCCTGTCTGCGTTCCCTAACAAATGTACATTATCTCCTTTGATTGCATTGTGTAATTCTCGAGCGCCTTCGGCATATATACCGGCGGGGGCGGCCAGTACCATGCGTCGTAGGTGCCGTTGTCGCAGTTTAACATATCATAGCCTGCTTCCTGCAGCATTCTGGCAGCCTTTTTACTTTCCTCATAATCCCTTCCGAACTCTTCAAGCTTTTCTCCCGGAACTGCTCCCCGATTAAACGTTTTTTATAGCATTTTACAGAGTAACGCAGCGAGACAGGGAAGTCTTTACCGCACTTCGCTTTGATAGCCTGCACAATCTCCGTCGTGAAGCGCAGACGGTTCTCCAGCGATCCCCCGTACTCGTCCGTACACTGATTAAATGAAGCGATCGCGAACTGGTCCAGCAGGTATCCTTCATGGACCGTATGAATCTCGACACCGTCAATTCCGGCATCTTTGGCTGCCTTCGCACCGATGGCGAACCATTCAACATACTGATGGATCTCATCTACAGTCATCTCTCTCTGCACCTTGCTGGGATCCCATACATTCGGGGTTGCAGAAGGCACCGGTCCCTCTGGAGTACCGGATCCTCCGGACATAGCCGAAATCATGATAAATACTTTTGACCCATAGATGCTTTTCTGGTAGCTGAAAAGAAGCAAGCCGGATATTGAACCATCTGGAGACGGCCGGCTTCGCGTCAGATATGCTGTATAAGTCCAAGCATCTGCGGGGGCGGCCGGCCAAGATCTATCACATCAGATGGGAAATCTGAAAATCTATCAGAACAGCCCGGCCGCGGGCTTTCGGATCCGGAATTTATCGCAGAGCCGCCGGATCTTTCCAAATATAACTATCTAATCCCTGCGCAAGGTACCCTGCGAACCATCTGCGCTTTAGTACCTGCGCAAGGTATCCTGTGAATCGTCTGTAGTTTTCTCAATCTCCCTGATCACCACATAATACCCGCCGCCATCGGTCTTCACCAGCACCCTGTCCCCCGTCTTATGCCCCCGTATGGCCTTTCCCATGGGAGATTCTATGCTGATAAGCCCCTGCATGGAATTTCCCCGCACACTGGTCACCAGGCGGTAAGTCTCCGTCTCGTCATCCTCTTCAAAATACACCGTCACCGTATTATTGATGCCGACCTCGTCATCCTTCGATTCATCCGACACGATCCGGGCATTCTTCAGCATCTTTTCCAGATACCGTATACGGCTTTCATTGCGGTTTTTATCCTGCTTTGCCGCCTTGTACTCAAAATTCTCACTAAGGTCGCCCTGAGCCCTGGCTTCCTTCACCGCCTCAAGCTCTCTCTTCCGGACCACAAGCTTCCGGTATTCGATCTCTTCCCGGATCTTTTCTACATCGCTTCTTGTCAACTGCTCTCCCATGATATCCTCCTGTCTCTGATCTGATCATTCTACTTTGACGTCAGTATATCCCAGACGCCTTCTGTGGCTTTCCACTGATAATATGCTTGCTATTCACCCGTGGTCAATAAATATTTCTCCGCTTATCTATATTAACACAATTACCTTCGCAAATCCATTTAACATTCGTTGCCATGAGCGGCCCCTGAGCCGTGAATAGCAACAATGCCCATTCCCGCCCCGGGAAAAGTAATCACTCCCTCATTGAAAATCCCTTGCTTCAGAGCTATAATAAGGCAGATGGCCAAGTAATATTTTTGTCATATTATTGAAGGAGATAACTTATGCAGCCCCATTTACCTACGTTAAAAGAGATCTGCCTCCACGGTACCAAATCCTTTCCCTGCGCCTTTTACCGGACCCGCTGCGCCGGAAAAGGGACTCTCGTGAAACACCACTGGCATGACGAGGTTGAGATTCTTTACTTTTCTGGCGGAGATTTCCGCCTGGAAATCAATATGGAGCAGTTTTTTATCCGATCGGAAGCCCTGTACTTTATCAACCCCGGCGAGCTGCACAGCATTTTCACGGAAAATGCAAAAAGCTCCGGCGAGGATGCTATCGTCTTTTCCCCGGATATCTTGAACCTTGATTCCTATGATGCCGCGCAGACACAGCTTATCCAGCCCATACAAAACGGCATGCTTCTGTTCCCCCGCTGCCTTACGCCGGATCACAAAGCATTCGCCCCGGTCAGGGATACGTTTTTAGAAGCCATGCGTTCCTTCCAGACGCCGCCGGAGGGGACGCCGGCTCAGCGAAACGGCGCAGCCACCGACGACCTGACAAGCCAGCTATTTATGAAATCCTCTCTGCTGCGCATCCTCGCGGTACTCTCGGGCAGCCGGCTCTTCCTGCCCACAGAAAAAAATCACGACAAACGCGTGGAAGAAATCAAGACCGTCCTTACTTATATAAAAGAGAATTACAAAGAAAAGATCTACATCCAGGATCTGGCCAGGCAGGTGAATATGAACGCACAGTATTTCTGCCGTTTCTTTAAGAAGTCCATCGGGCGCTCTCCTATGGAATATATCAATGAATACCGGCTCAAGCAGTCTCTCCGTCTGCTCAAAGAAACAGACCTTCCGGTGACGGAGGTCTGCCTGGAATGCGGATATAATAATCTTGGTAATTTTCTGCGTTCATTTAAAAAATATACTGGCACCACACCTTTACAATACCGCAAGGAAGTCAATATTTCGTAATTTTTAATCAGAGAAATATAAGACATCCCGCCCCGCGGCATTTATAATTGTACATAAGATAATTTCCGCAGGCTTTTGGAAAATGTGCTGGCCTGCGAAAGACCGGAGGTAAGATTATGGCAGATCATATAACAAAAAAATGGTGGCACGACAAAGTAGCTTATCAGATTTATCCAAAGAGCTTTTATGATTCCAACGGGGACGGCATCGGCGATCTCCCCGGTATCATCAGCAAGTTGGATTATCTGAAGGATCTGGGGGTAGACATTATCTGGCTGTCTCCCTGCTACTGCTCTCCGCTGGCTGACGAAGGCTATGATATCTCAGACTATTACAATATCGACCCCCGCTTCGGCACGATGGCGGATATGGAAAAGCTGCTTGACGAGGCAAAAGAACGAAACATGTATATCCTGATGGATCTGGTCGTCAACCACTGCTCCGACGAGCACGAATGGTTCAAAAAAGCATGCGAAGACCCCGACGGGAAATACGGCAGTTTCTTCTACTTAAGAGACAAAAAAGAAGGGGAGTTTCCCACGAACTGGCGCTCGTATTTCGGAGGCCCGGTGTGGGATGACCTGCCGGGAACCAACAAACAGTACCTTCACGTCTTCCACAAAAAGCAGCCAGATCTCAACTGGGAGAATCCCGAGCTCAGAAAAGAGGTCTACAAAAACATTAACTGGTGGCTGGATAAAGGGCTGGGCGGCTTCCGCATCGACGCGATCATCAATATTAAAAAAGCGCTCCCCTTACGCAGCTACGACCCTGACCGTGCGGACGGGCTTTGCAGCATCCAGGCGATGCTCAGGGAGGCAAAGGGGATCGGGGAATATCTAGGTGAGATGCGTGATTGCACCTTTAAGAAGTACGATGCATTCTCCGTCGGCGAGGTGTTTAATGAAAAGCCGGAGGAAATCCCTGATTTTATCGGAGAGAACGGCTATTTTTCCAGCATGTTCGACTTCAACGAGACGGTTTTTGGCTCCAGCGAGAAGGGATGGTACGACGCAAAGCCCATCACGCCTGATGATTACAAAAGATGCTGTTTTGAATCCCAGGCTAAGATCGGCGGCATCGGTTTCCTCTCCAATATCATCGAGAATCATGACGAACCACGGGGTGTCAGCCGCTATATCCCGGAAGGCGAGTGTTTCCCACAGAGCAAAAAGCTTCTGGCGGCGCTGAATTTCATGCTGCGCGGGCTTCCGTTCATCTACCAGGGGCAGGAGATCGGGATGGAAAATGTTCCCTTTTCTTCTATTGATGAGGTGGACGACATCAGCACGCTGGACGAATATCAGGTTGCCCTGAATGCCGGCCTGTCCCCGAAAGACGCTCTTGATGCTGTGGCCAAGTACAGCCGCGACAATGCAAGAACCCCCATGCAGTGGTCCGGGGAGGCCAACGCCGGATTTACGTCCGGGACTCCCTGGCTTAAAGTAAACCCGAACTACACCTCTGTCAATGCCGCCGCGCAGATGGACGACCCGGATTCCGTAAGGAGCTTTTACAAAAAGCTCATCGCCCTGCGCAAGGATCCTGAATACAAGGAGACTATCGTATACGGCGCCCTGGAGCCGGTCTGGGAAGACAGGCACAACCTGATGGCCTATTACCGCAAAGGCGATAAGACCCTGCTCGTCATCGGCAATTATCAGATGGATACGCAGACGGTTACACTCCCTGCACCTTATCAGCGCATATTGCTGAACAACTATCCTGATCTTACAGAAAATGAGCATGCCATTACCCTGCAGGCTTATCAGGTATTGATCATGGAAATGTAGCCTGCCGCGGCACATCCGCACAGGCATGCGGATACCGCTGGAAAGTATGGGCAGAGAATTATATATATACAGAAAGGACGATGATTTATGAAAAAGACATGGTGGAAAGAGGCGGTGGTCTATCAGATCTATCCCCGCAGTTTTATGGACAGCAACGGCGACGGCATCGGTGACCTGAAGGGAATCACCAGCAGGCTCGATTACCTCAGATATCTTGGGATCGACGTGATCTGGCTCTCCCCGGTATATCAGTCGCCCAATGACGACAACGGATACGACATCAGCGATTATCAGGCGATCATGGACGAATTCGGCACGATGGAGGATTTCGACGGACTTCTCGCCGAAGCACACAAACGGGGCATACGCATCGTCATGGACCTGGTGGTCAACCACACTTCCGACGAGCACAGATGGTTCATGGAAAGCCGCAGCTCTAAGGACAATGCTTACCGGGATTACTATATCTGGCGGGAGGGAAAGGATGAGAAGACTCCCCCCAACAACTGGGGCTCCTGCTTCGGCGGTCCTGCCTGGCAGTACGACGAGGCAACCGGCATGTATTATCTGCACCTGTTTTCCAAAAAACAGCCGGACCTTAACTGGGATAATCCTAAAGTCCGCAAAAGTGTTTTCGACATGATGACCTGGTGGTGCGACAAGGGCATCGACGGATTCCGCATGGATGTGATCAGCATGATCTCAAAGACGAAAGAAATGCCCGACGGAAAACTGACAGACTTTTACGGCGATTACGGCCCCTACTGCGTGAACGGTCCGAACGTCCACCGATACCTTCAGGAGATGAATGAAAAGGTACTGGCAAAATACGATATTATGACTGTCGGCGAGACACCCGGCGTCACGACTGAGCTGGCAAAGCAGTATGCCGGAGAAGATACCGGCGAGCTTAACATGGTATTTCAGTTTGAGCTTGTGGACACACAGGGAAAATACGGAAAATGGACGGACGAGAAGCTTCCTCTTACGGAGCTGAAGCGGATCATGACCCGCTGGCAGACCGAATTATACGGCAAAGCCTGGAACAGTCTGTTCTGGGATAACCACGACCAGCCAAGAGCAGTCTCAAGATTCGGCGACGATAGCAGCGAGCACCGGGAAACCTCGGCCAAGATGCTGGCAACCTGCCTCCATATGATGCAGGGAACCCCTTATATCTATCAGGGGGAGGAGCTTGGCATGACCAACTACCCGTTTGAGAAGCTGGAAGATTTCCGCGATATCGAAAGCATCAACGCCTACAGCGAATGGTGCCAAAGCGGCAAGGTTTCCCACGACGTTTTCTGGCCCTGCCTGCTGTCCAGAAGCCGGGACAATGCAAGAACTCCCATGCAGTGGGACGATACAAAAGAGGCCGGCTTCACCTCCGGGACGCCGTGGATCGCGGTAAACCCGAACTATAAGGAGATCAACGCAAAGGCAGCCGCCAAAGACCCTGATTCCGTCTTCCATTATTATAAGAAGCTTATTGCTTTAAGAAAACGGAACCCGGTCATCATATACGGAGAATACGAACTGCTGCTATCAGACAGCGAAGAACTCTATGTCTTCACCCGTACACTTGATCAGGAAAAGCTGCTTGTAGTCTGCAATTTTTCCGGCGGGGAAGCCGCTTTTGTCATCCCGGATGAGTTCACCGGCGGCTCATGCCTGATTGCCAACATGGAAAATGATTACACCAAGAGCAGCCTGACTTTAAAGCCTTATGAAGCTTTTGTCCTGAAAAACAGATAGTATTCTGACACCCACTAACTGAGCCTGCGGATTCTCTCCACAGGCTCAGTTAGTCCCGAAAGGATGCCGGAATTACTCTGACACCCTGCATTTTTATATTTTAGCGTTACGCCCTTTCTTTGGCAAAATACTCACGGACCAGCTCCACCACCGTTCCCGACAGCAGGAACAATGCCACTAAGTTCGGTATGGACATCAGCCCGTTGCACGTATCTGCGATACCCCAGATGATCCCAAGGTCTACCGTCGCCCCGACGATCGCTACCAGCGCATAGACAAGCATGAACGGCTTCACGATCTTCGTAGAGAACACGAACTCTACGCACCGCGCACCGTAAAGCCCCCACCCGAGAATTGTGGAAAAAGCGAAACAGCACATAGCGATCGCGGTAAAGACAGACACCCAGTTGCCGTAGGTGGAGGTGAATCCGGATATAGTAAGCTCCGCTCCCGCGGCCTCCCCGAAGTTAATGTTAACGCCGCTGCACAGGATGACAAGCGCCGTCAGCGTACAGATCACGATCGTATCTGCAAATACCTCAAAGATACCGAACATTCCCTGCTTCACCGGCTGATCCGTATCCGCACAGGCATGTGCGATCGAACCGGTACCGATCCCTGCCTCATTAGAGAAAATCCCCCGCGATACTCCTCTTCTCATCGTAACCAGAAAGCTTCCGATCACGCCTCCGGTAAATGCCGACGGGTTAAACGCGCCCGCAAAGATCATCTCAAAAACTGCCGGAACATGGCCGATATTTAAAAATACCACGCCCAACGCAAGGAGGACATAAAACACTGCCATAAACGGAACCAGCTTTTCCGTCACGCTCCCGATACGCTTTACGCCGCCTAAAAGCACGACCGCCACCAGGACAGCGATCACGATGCCGATGACCAGATTCACCGTCCCGACCTGTGATTCGCTGATAATCCCATAATTGATGAACGCCGAATCGATAGATGCCGTGATCGTATTGACCTGCGTCGCATTGCCCGTCCCCATAACGGTCAGCGCGCCCAGAATCGCATACACGACAGCCATCCAGCGCCAGCCTCTGCCCAGCCCGTTTTTGATGTAATACATCGGCCCGCCCACATAATCTCCCGCCGAATTCCTCTCGCGGAAATGAACCGCCAGCGTAACCTCGGAAAATTTTGTGCACATGCCAAGGATCGCAGATATCCACATCCAGAACACTGCTCCCGGCCCGCCGATGGCGATCGCTCCGGCCACCCCGGCTACGTTGCCGGTCCCCACGGTAGCCGCTAACGCCGTGCAGACAGCCTGGAAAGGAGTGATGCTTCCCTCCTCCGCCTCTGATTTCATAAAAATCCTTCCAACAGAGTTCTTCAATGCATACCCGAACTTGCGGAATTGGATAAATCCCGTCCGGAAGCTGAGGACAAGCCCCACTCCGATAATGCACACCATCGCCGGCACGCCCCACACAAAATCATTCACTGCCGAATTGATGGATTCAATTGTCTGTAACATAGTTTTTCCTCTCTTTCCTACCCTCTCCCATCCGGAGAAAATATTAGTATGACATATCTTTTACCAACCATATCACACTTTTTTCTGCTTGTATACAATTGTTATTTTTCCATCAGCATTGTTATTTTCGACTCAATATCGTATATTTTTTAACAATATTTTGTGCAGAACGACGGTTCGCACTTTCATTACTCATTTCTGATCCGCTCCACCACGCTCTCCCGGTTCATTTTCTTAAATTCATGCCTGGGTATGGTGTAAGCGATTATGGCAAGCACAGGGAGCAACAGGATACAGGGCAGTACCGTCAGGTGGACCGAGAAGAAAAACGCCGACCCGATCGTATGTGAAAGCAGCCGCTCTGCACATGTGCAGATCAGCGCTACAGCAAGGATAAACGCGCCTCCGGTGTAGATCGCACCCTCCGCCACAAGCATGTTCAAAAGCTGCCGTTTTGTCATTCCCACTGCCTCCAGAAGCGCCAGATCTTTCTTCCGGCTTAAGACCGACGCCGCCATCGTGTTAAAAAAGTTCATGATTCCCACAAACGCCAGCACCGCTACCAAAAATGCCCCGATCACATAATATTTCCTCAGATACCGCTGAAAGCTTTCCTGCATATCCAGAACCGAAAACAGATTCATCATATCGTTTTCCTTAAGCACCGTGTCCTTGATATACCGGCGCGCCTCCTTCTCCTTTCCTTTCTTTACATCAACCGCCCCGTACATCGCCCGGTCTTCGCCAGTAAGGCTGATAAATTCCTCCTCCGGCAGGATCACCGTCAGGTAGATACAGTCGGCATAAGGATAATCCAGCGCAAAGGGCATCAGCGCCTCCCCAAGAACCCGGTACTCCTTTTTCTTCTTATTCCCGCATTCCATGGAAAATACATCGCCCTTTTGGTAGTATGCCTCAGGCTCTTCCCAATTGACCGTATACTTCACATTAAAATCCGTGATTACATAGCTGCCGCTTTTAAAATCCTCCCAGGAGCAGGGCTCATCTCTCCACTCCAGCTTACTAAAGGCCGCCTCATTGACCCCCATCAGGTGGACATTTATCCGGTTCTCTGACTTTGCCTTCTCCCACAGCTCTTTTTCGTAACTGCTCCAGTCCTGTTCATGGATATTGACATTGTTCTCCCAGATCTGATAAAGCTCCGGCTCCATCTCGTGGCTTTCCGGCAGGTAGTACACATACCCGGCAGCTTCCTTATCCGGGCAGTCATCAAGCAGCTTCCGGATCTCTGGCGTCACCGCGTAAAAATTGGCCCTTCCCGCATCACCGGGCAACTGGTCGATCTGAAAGTCCGCCGCCAGAAAAGTCTGCTGATAAATCTCAAAATCATATCCTTCCACCATCATCACGATGCAGTCTACGACCACCATCGAAAGCGCCACAGACAGCATGACGATCAGCCCCTTTTTCCAGTTGCGCTGCATATTCCCCGCAGCCATGCCCCACCAGCTCACGGACGTGTTCCGCTTTATCTTCCTTCCCGTCTGTTCTCCTTCCGCCAGGCGTAGCGCCTCCACCGGAGAGACCCGCTCCACCATCCGGCACGCCTGTATACTGGACAGATACACCGTCAAAAGGGTAAATGCGCCCGCCGCCAGAAAGATAAGGGGATGGGCGGATACCACTGTCTCCGACGTCTCTGCGGCGCTGCTGCTGATCTCCGCAGAGGCCGTCAGAGACGGCGCCATCAAGACTGACGCTCCGAACCCGAGCACCAGCCCCGCAGGAATCCCTGCCGCCGACAAATACCACGCCTGCATACGCACGATCCGCTTTAGCTGCTTCCCGGTCGTCCCTACATTTTTCAAAAGCCCGTAAGCCCGGATATCCGTCTTTATGGATATGCTGAAAATATTATAGATAATCAGATATCCTGCCAGTATCACAAAGCATATCATGACGATGACCGAACCGAAGGAAAATGCATCCTCCTCCATCAGGTCATATGCAGGATTTACTTCAAACCCGTTTTTTCCGTCCAAAAATCCTGCATTTTGGGATAATTCCTTCGTCTTCCCGCGGAGATTCCATTCATTTTTATACCAGACGCAGAAATCCCTGCCGCCGTTGTAGATCCCGTCTTTCAGCTCTTCTCCCGTCACTGGATAGCGGTTAGCAAGCGCATATTCCTCAGATACCCAGGCCATCTGTCCGAGCACCGCCTTGTCTCCCTTCCAGAATCCGCAAAGCCGGAAGGTATCCGTCCGTTTCTCTCCCGTGACCGGGCTGCGCTCCCAGGTTATGCTGATCTTTTCCCCCAGCTTATGAGGGATGCCCATCGCATCCAGGATCAGAGTACTGACCGCCGCCTCGTCCTCCTCCTTAGGCAGCCGGCCTTCTGTAGGGGTACAGTTAAAGCTCTCCGCAAGATTGCGGTCCGCGTATCTGACTTCCCCGGAAAAGCTCACCCGATCGTCACAGAGCGACCCTAAGAATATCCCTCTTCCATATCTGGCGACTCTGTTGTCCCCCCTGGCCGCACGCAGACTGCCCTCTTCCTCCTCATCACTCAGACTCTGCGCAATCGCGTGGGAAGAATCCATAAAATGCTTGATATCCGCCGCGCGCTTGGAGAGAATCAGAGATACCGCCCCGGAAAACAGGCTGGTGAACAGCAGGGAGGTCAGCATGATCGCCAGCACCGCGATCCGGTTCCTTCCTCTATTCATCTTCATGAAACGCTTCGTAAGCAGCCGGAGAGTTTCTTTATTCTCTACTCTTACCATACAAACACCCCCTACTCTGCCCTCTTGCTCCCGGAAATGCTCCGGCTTCTCTCTGCCTTGCTGCTCCCGGAAATGCTCCGGCTTCTCTCTGCCTTGCTGCTCCCGGAAATGCTCCGGCTTCTCTCTTCCCTGCTGCTCCCGGAAATGCTCCGGCTTCTCTCTGCCCTGCTGCTGTCGGCAAAGATCCTGCCGTCCTCTATCCTGAGGATCCGGTCTGCAAGCTGCGCGATCTCTTCATTGTGGGTAATCATCACAATCGTCTGATGAAACTGCTCGCTGGTCACCTTCAACAGCCCGAGAACATCCTGGCTCGTGCGGGAATCCAGATTGCCCGTAGGCTCATCTGCCAGAAGAACCGCCGGCTTGAATGCCAGCGCCCTGGCGATCGCCACCCTCTGCTGCTGTCCGCCTGACAGCATGGAAGGCAGGCTGTTAAGTCTCTTTTCCAGCCCCAGCGTATCGATGATCTCCTCCACATAATCCTTCTCGACCTGCCGCCCGTCCAGCTTCACCGGAAGGATGATATTCTCCCACACATTGAGCATAGGCACCAGATTGTACTGCTGAAAGACAAATCCGATGTTCCTCCGCCGGAATATCGTAAGCTGCTCATCCGTCATATGGCTTAATTCCTGTCCGTCCACAGTCACAGAGCCGGCTGTCGGCACATCAAGCCCCCCGATCATATGCAGAAGCGTTGACTTCCCGCTCCCGGAGGTTCCCACGACCGCCACGAACTCTCCCTTATCCACAGAAAGGTTCACCCCGTCCAGCGCCCGGACCTGCGTCTCCCCTTTCCCATAGATCTTTTGCAGATTCACTGCCTTCAGAATCTTCATATTATGTCTCCTTTCCTCACAGCGCTCTTTCGCTGTATCCATACTTTGATCCGCAGATCTGCCGCGCGGCTCCGCCAAATAAAAAAGCCCGCATTGCTATCTACAATACAGACTCTATCACACAAATATCTCCAGACAGTTTCTCAAATATCACAGTTTTGATACATTTCTTCCTTTTTGGACACAGGCAGATACACCGAAAACACCGTCCCCTTTCCCACGGCCGAGGAAACCTTGATGTACCCTTTCTGCGCCTGCACAATCTGCCGCGCAAGGTACAGTCCGATTCCCACGCCCGGCTTGTCCGCCATGGAAAAGCTGCGGTAAAATCGGGAAAATATCTTCGGGATCTCTTCCCCCTCGATCCCAATCCCGTCATCTGCAACGTCGATCCTTACAAAAAATGAATACTCCTGTGCGCAGACGGTGATACTGCCGCCGTTCCCCGTATATTTTACCGCATTATCCAGGATATTACCCAACGCCTCACCCGTCCACTTCAGATCAAACTCCGCCTTCAGGTCTGTCGGTTCAACATTTAAGCAGATCTGCTTTTCCTCCGCCATCTTCGCATATTCCGTCTTAAGCCTGCCAAACAGCTCCGTCACTTCCGTCTGCTTCGGATGAACTGCGATGATCCCGTTTTCCATTCTCGACAGCTTCACCAGCGACTGGATAAGGAAATCCAGTTTTTCCGTCTGCTCAAGGATCGTATCCGTAATCTCAGGATCTCCTGCCGGCTCCTCCGCCAGAAGCTGCGCATAGATCTTCAGATTAGAAACCGGCGTCAGCGTCTGATGGGAAATGTCGGAGATCAGCCCCTGGATCACATCCTTTTGCTTTTGCTGGCTCTCCTTCACAAGCTGGCTGCCGTCCAGATACCTTTTCAGACTGTTCTCCAGCAGAGACACCTTTTCCTCGGAAATATCCTCCCGCAAAAGGGTGCCCTTCTCCGCCTGGCCGATCATCTTCTGGAGCCTGTCTAAAAGAGCGCGCTCCCTCCGGTAAAAATACCTGTACCAGAACAGGCCCGAAACAAGCGCCGTTCCCAGAACCAAACCTGCATATACCATCAAAGTCCTCCCTGTGCCATCCGGCCTGCACCCGCCCTCAATTCTTTATTGCCCATGTATACCCGATCCCATACACCGTCTTAATATAGAAGGGATTCTTCGAATCTTCCTCAAGCTTGTCCCGGAGCCGCTTAACGGCAACCGTCAGGGCATGCTCGTCCACAAACTCCGTCTCCCCCTGCCAGACCGAATCGATCAGGTAATTGCGTTTCAGCGTTGCGCCTCTGTTCTCGCACAGCAGCCGCAGCAGTCTCTGCTCCGTCTTGCTCAGCTCCACCGCCTGCCCGTCCTTATAAAACTCCATCCGGTCAAAGTCAAAATCGAACCCGTCAAACTGCATACGGCTCCTGCACCCCTCTTCCCGCTGCCTGAGCTGGACGGCCACCCTCGCCCGCAGCACCATCAGGCTGAACGGCTTAGTAATATAGTCATTCGCCCCGGCCTCCAGCCCCGTCACGATATCAAGCTCCATATTGTTCACCGTGATCAGGATTACCGGCGTCTGGCCCAGCCTCCTTATCTCCCGCACAAAATCAATGCCGTTCCCATCCGGGAGATTCACATCCAAAAGAATCAGCGACACCTCTCTCGCCCCGAGAACTTCCCTTGCATCCTTTAACGTCCTGCACTGAGAAAATGTGTAAGACTCATTTTTCAGTGCAAGACGGATACCATTATTCAGCTTCTCATCATCTTCAATAATTAAAATTTCCTGACGCATCTTACTTCCGCTTTCTGTCTACTCCTAAGATACTGCCGTCTTCTTCACCTGATTAAGCGCCCCAGAAACCGCCGGTATGGATATGATGATCACGGTCATGACCGCCTCCGCCAGCAGGAAACTGTAATTGTACGCGATCGGGTAAATACTTTTTAACGACTGCGGGAAATTGTCCGGCATATAATCCATCCAGTACAGATACCCGCCCAGTGCATGAAATGCCCCTCTAGCCAACACAGCCGCGATGTATCCCTTCACCAGTCCCCCTGAACGCTTCGCAAAAATCCCGGCAGCCCCAAGCGCTGCAAAAGCAAGGATATAATCGCAGCACACCTGAAAAAAGGACAGAACGTACGGCTCCTGTATAAACTGCAGGATCCCGTAGGCAAGTCCCACGAAAACCCCTGTCTTCACGCCGTACCAGTACGCGGCCAGCACGATAAAGAGCATGCTGCACAGCGTCACGCTGCCGCCCCAGGGCATCCTAAAGATCTTGATATACGACGTCACAAAGGCAAGCGCCATAGCCATAGCGCAGAACGCAAGCTGCTTTGCCGTCATCTTTTTCTTCTCAGAGCCTTTCCCCGCAAAGATAATGGCGATCACGAACAATAAGATCCCCGCCGCAATACACACAGCATAACCGGCGCTGGTAAGTCCGCCTTCTGCATTCACCAAAAACTGAAACATAAAAACACCTCCTTTTATCTTCGATTGAAGACAAAGGAGATTCAACATCTCTCATAACGCGTCCCTACGTTGGCATTATCCAAATCAGGTTATAGGTCTGGGCGGTATCAGCCCACTCTCAGCCTGCTCCATGCAAGCTCCCTTGTCATCAATCTTATGTAATTGTTACAAAAAATATCATAAATCACAATCCGCAGAATGTCAAGATTAAGAATTATCGTTGCTGTTCATGAGACAAGAATGCGCACGGGCTGCGCATTCCGTAAGAGCATGATACAGGAGTGAGGGGCAGCTTTTGCGCAGCAAAACTTAGGAATGCCGCCACGAATCGCTTTCTTACGGACTTTGCGGCAAGTGCACTGATGTACTAGTGCTCCATCCTGTTAGAAACCGGCTAGAGCGAACGGCAGCACAAAAGTTACTGCCCACACAGGTTTGTGCTTTTACTGCACAGACCGCGCAAGAAATGATACAAGAGTGAAAAAATCTCAGATATTTTTGTGAATTTGCAACCTGTACAAATAAAAGCGTACTTAATATAATGAAAGCTGCTTTCACAATTCCCAATGAGGAGGTGACTGATATGGAAGACAAAAAAATTGTAGATTTATATTGGGAGAGGGATGAGAATGCCATCAAAGAAACTTCGTTAAAATACGGCAGGCTATGTGCTTATATCGCAGGAAATATTCTTTCCAGCCGCGAGGACAGCGAGGAATGCATTAACGACACCTATCTTGCCGTCTGGAACGCGATCCCAAAAAAGCGGCCGGACAAATTCTCTGTATTTATCAGCAGGATCACAAGGAATCTGGCTTTGAAAAAATATGAATATCTCTCCGCGGCAAAACGCAATCCGGCGGCGGTAACATCTTTAGATGAGCTTGCCGACTGCGTATCGGGCACAGACGATGTCGAATCAGAGATCGACGCAAAATACATTCAACGTGCAATTGGCAATTTCCTCTGGCAGCAGACCGACGAAAAGCGCAACGTATTTATCCGGCGTTACTGGTATTTCGATTCTGTAGAAAATATATGCACATACACAGGCTTCAGCCAGACCAAAGTAAAATCCATGCTGTACGGAATGCGGCAAAAACTAAGAAAATATCTGGAAAGCGAGGGAATTGAAGTATGAATAAAAAACAGCTATGCGACCATATTGGAAATATTGATGACAGACTGATCGAACAGGCCGGGCACATTCCCAACTACAGACGGCAGCACCGCAGGAAAATCATCCAGCGTCTTGCGGCGATGGCGGCAGTCGCCGCACTCATGGTCTGCAGCTTCAGCGCCGGAGCAATGGCATTTGCCAAGGAAAACGTCGTAAAAGTGCTCGTGAAGCCTGAATCTGTATCGCTGGAGGAGATCGGACTCACCATGATACTGCCCGATAGCTGGAAGGGCGAATATGCGGTCGAAAAGAGCGGCGGGAATTTTATCGTATACAGCAATAAGATCCGCGATGGAAGCGGCCGGGCAGATGCCTTTGACGGCATATTATTCTACATCGTATGCTACGATACGGCCATGACCCCGGAACAGTTCGTCGAAAACGGTTATGACTTTACCGGCTACCGCTACCTTTTTGCCACAAAAAACAACACGTATATTCTCCACTACGCCAGCGATGTGCAGTGGAATCCTTCGGATCCGGAACAGGAAAAAATCTATACTCAGATGGCATCAGAGATCGAAAATATCCGTTTCATTCCTGACCACGCACTATTAGATTAAAATAACCGGCGGCCATAGCTCTTGCTGTGGCCGGTCTTTTTATGCTTTCTGACGATCACACGGATTAACTGCGATCTATTTTCTTCTTTACCTCTCTGCGGCTGTATTTTTATACAGTGTATGATAATACAACTTATGTTTCAATAGAGATGTATCTATAATTCCACATATAAGAGAGGTTTTACATTATGACGATTTATATTGACCTTGAACGTGTCATAAAAGACAAGAATGTCAGCAAGAATAGTGTCTGTGAGGTATGCCATCTGCAGCGCACACAGCTCAATAACTACTGCAAAAGCAAAGTATCCAGATTTGACCTTGACATACTGGCAAGACTTTGTGCTTATCTGGAATGTACGCCGAATGACATCCTGAAGCTGCAGTAATATGCATATTTGCATGATGTACCGCAGCTTTATGTATTTAACTTCGTGTACAACAGCTTCATGTATTGTACTGTAGGAATACAGCGGAAGCTATCCGCGGTATATTTCCCGGATCAGGAGTACGGAAAAAAGGTTGGGAATCTGCGATTATTCCCAACCTTTTGTTTTATCGGTGTTCCAGATGGAGGTATTTCTCACGGGTAGCAAGTCCACCGCGTATATGACGCTCGGACTTGTTGAGGTCTAATATTTTCCGCGCCTCGGAGGCAAGAGACGGGTTAATCTGAATGAGCCGTTCGGTTACGTCTTTATGTATCGTACTCTTACTAACCCCGAATTTTTTCGCTGTCTGCCGTACCGTCGCTTTATGCTCAATAATATAATAAGCGATTTCTACTGCCCGCTCCTCAATATAATCTTTCATACAAAACCCCTGCACTCATTGTTTTTACAATGTATGCAGAGGTTACTTTTCATATTCCCGAAGAATTTGATTCGGAGCATTTTGCCTTCCTGGATAGCATCTCTGGATCCATTCCCTCCATCTTGTCCCATCTGTGTATGCGCAGCCCTCCTGCATATTTTCCACTTGATGCTTCTGCCGTCTCTTCCTATCTCCTCCCGTATCATTTCTTATACTTTTTTCCGCTTCCGCAGGGACACGGATCATTGGGATAGATCTTTTTCGCACTGCCCGCCGGTTCTCTTCCCGCCCCGCAGAGCTGATCTATCAGAATTTCCTTCTGTGCACCCTGATCCATCTCACTATACAGCCCGGGACATTCTTCTGATCTGTTCCCCCTAAACAGCATAGTCCTTGAGTTTCTCTGCGCTTCCGACACCAAAACAGCAAAACGGCGAAACACCGGATCAGATGGGAACGCAATGTCTTCCTGTTCAAATATATCCATAATCACTGGAAGCCCATATCCCATATTAATGCAGTCTCATATATTCTTTATCATACTTCCAGCATAACTGTCATTTAGCTGAAGTATATCTATCAGGAAATCCTTTAATCTTCTCCAGTATAGATCCTTCGACGGATAGCCGTTGTGTCCGAGGAACTCATATAATCATAATTATAATTGGTGATCATCTGTTCACCGTTCCGCCATCCCTTCAGATGTATCTTCTTGCGGTAAAACTCATATTTATACCTGTGCGTATCCTCAAGCTCCATGACTTCCTCAAGGATAATACTAACTAAGCAAATGTAATCCCCAAAGGAATCTTGCATCTCCTCCAGACAGGCGGTTTCGTCTTTTTTTCTTCTATCGTTAATTTATATCTATTCATATTCCTGCTAACCGTTTCCCTGATGCCTTATTTCCCCGATGCTTTCTGGATACATTTCTCCGAAAGCTCCTCTACCACGAGATTATTGAGAGCCGATGCCTTAAGCTCCTCCTCGTCTACCTGCTCTTTCAGCGCGTCTACGCTCTCATAACCGTATTGCTCAACGATCCTTTTTAGCTCCTTTTCGTACGCCTCATCACTGAGACTGATCTTCTCCTTCTCAGCGATCGCCTCCGTGACCATCTTAGCTTTGACGCTCTGCTCTGCCACTTCTGCCGCCTGCTTGTCAAATTCCTCTTCAGTCATCCCCATCTGTGTCTCGATAAAATCCTTAAACTCCATGCCATATGTCTCTGCCAGTTCCTTATAACGCTCCTTAAGCGCCTCCTTGGCCTTTTTTGTTTCGCCGTCCGGATATTCCTTTACTTCTGTATTATCGAGAACCTCATTCCAGACCTCGGAATAAAGCTGGTTTTTATAATCCTGCTCTGCCGTATCTTCAAGCTGCTTTCTCACTTCCTCCTTATATTCCTCAACATTCTTCGCGCTTTCCGAAAGCTTCGGCACCACCTCGTCAGAAAGCTCCGGAACGGTGCGCTCTGTGATACTGTTCAGTACGATGCTGAATACCACATCTTTCCCCGCGTACTCCGTATTGCCGTAATTGTCCGGGAATTTCCCGTCCCAGTCGAATTTGTCGCCGATCTTGTGTCCGATGATGCTGTCTTCGAACCCGTCGATAAAGCTGTCAGAGCCGATCTCCAGCTCCTGCCCTTCGGCCGATCCCCCGTCAAATTTCTTTCCATCTATCTTTCCGACAAAATCAATGTTGACGATATCACCGTCCTTGACCGCCCGATCCTTGATCTCCTTCGTCTCCGCCTGTAGGTCAAGGGCAGTCTGGATCTGCTGGTCTACCTCCTCGTCCGTGACCTCGCCAGGCTTTGCCACCTGAGCCACCTCGACTCCTTTATACTGTGTGATCTTAAGCGTGTCCGTCTCCAGACCTTTGCTCGCTTCGCACGCTGTCAATGATACCGCAGCGCATACAATCCCTGTCATTAACATTACGATTCTCTTTTTCATCATACACCTCTTATTATTATGATTTCATATATCCTGCTCATATCGAATGAGTATATCACATTCCTCCTTATATGAAAACCTTTTTCACACATATTTCACGTTCTGTCCCGCACATCAGGCAAGGCGCCGGTTACGCTCTCTGTCAGAGCACCGGGGAGAGCAGTCTGCAAAACTGCTCCTTCGCTCTCACTGTCCATCCTCTCTGACCGTAATTTTTTCTGGTGATGATCGTGCTCTTCAAGATATCACTCTCAAATGCCTCCTCCAGCTTTCTCGTGGTCTTCGCGCTGTATATCACCCCGTTCACCTCAAAATTCAGCGCAAAGCTGCGGATATCCATATTGGCTGTCCCCACGCAGCTCACCAGTCCATCCACGCTGAGACATTTGCTGTGCAGAAAGCCGTTATCGTAAGTGTAGCACCTGGCTCCTGCCTCGATCATCTCGCCCACGTAAGAATACGTCGCCCAGTATACAAAGGGGTGATCTGGCTTGCAGGGTATCATAATCCGCACATCAACCCCGGATTTGGCTGCGATGACAAGCGCGTCTTTAATATTGTCATCCGGGATAAAATACGGCGTCTGGATGTAAATCCTCTTGCGCGCCATATGGATCATCCGCAGATAATTATCACGTATCTTTGGGTACTTGGAGTCCGGACCACTGGTGATGATCTGGACAGGATCCCTGCCGTCGCGGACATACTCCGGTATCTCAAACAGACTGTCGTCTAAAAACAGATTCTCCTTCGCCGCATAATTCCAGTCCAGCACGAACCGGACCGCCAGCGACGTCACCGCCGAGCCTTCGATGCAAAGGTGCGTGTCCCGCCAGTAACCGAACTTCCTGCTCCGCCCAAGATACTCCCGCCCGATGTTGAATCCGCCGATGAAGCCGAGCCTTCCGTCGATGACGACGATCTTTCTGTGGTTGCGGTAATTGATACGCAGCTGGAATTTCCCCAAAAGCGCCGGGAAAAACTCCGCAGCCTCCACCCCCGCAGCCCGAAGACGCGTCCAGTCAGCTCTTCCCATCTCCCGGCAGCCCATGCTGTCAAAGAGTACTCTTACCTTAACGCCCTGTTTTGCCTTCCTGATCAGTACCTGCTCAATCTCCTGCCACAGCTCATCGTTGCGGATAATGTAATACTGCAGATGGATATACCGCTTGGCATGCTCCATCTCATACAGCAGATCCCTGAATTTGTCCTCTCCGTCGGTGTAGATGCGGACATCATTGTTATCCGTCAGCACGGCCTCACCTTCGTTCAGATTATATAAGATGAGCCGCTTGAACCGCTCAAGCTCCTGGTCGCGCAGTTTAAGTTTCTTCCTAAAGATCGACTCCTCCTGACGCCTGACCGCATATTTTATCTCTCCCTCGATCTCCTTCATCTTAAACATCCGTTCCTTGTGGAAATTCTGCGCCAGAATAAGATACAGGATAAATCCGATGACCGGTATAAAGTACAAAAGCAGAAGCCATGCCCACACCGTAGTGGGATTGCGCCTCTGAAAAAAAATGATCAGTAATGAAAAGATAATATTGATAATAAACAGATGCTCCAGAACCCATCTGTAGCCCTCCACAATACTGCCTATCATCGATTCCGTCATTCACACCACCCCGTTTTCGCTGATTCTCTGCCCTGACTTTCTGGATCGCTTTGCCGCTTATCTTCCTGTTATCATTATATAATCTTTCTTTATAAAAGTAACCCCTAAAATCCCAAATCACTTGCACTCGTCCCGAAAGAATGATACAATGTATCTCGTGAAAATGAGTTAGACAGGAGGTTCCCAGTGAGTAAAGTAACAATCATATTATTAGTGATTTTAATCGTACTAATCGTCGCGTGTGTAGTATTATATTTTCTCGGAAAAAAAGCGGAAAAAAAGCAGGCTCAGCAGCAGGAGCAGCTGGCGGCAGCCGCACAGACGGTATCCATGCTGATCATCGACAAGGGCAGGCTAAGGCTCAAGGACGCAGGCTTTCCTTCTATTGTAGTCGAGAGCACGCCCAAGTATCTGCGCCGCTCCAAGGTACCGGTTGTCAAGGCTAAGGTCGGTCCCAAGGTTATGGTCCTTATGTGCGACGCTGAGATCTTCCCGATGGTTCCGGTTAAAAAAGAAGTAAAGGCAACCATCAGCGGCATCTATATCACGGCGGTCAGAGGCATCCGCGGCCCCCTTGAGGCTCCGCCGAAGAAAAAGGGCTTTCTCGCGAAGCTGCGCGGGAATTAATAAGACAGAGCTTCTTATTTTCTCAAATTGAAAGGACAGGCTTTTCTGCCTGTCCTCTTCTTATGTCTTATCCCGGGGCGTTCGCCCGGATATTCATCTTGATATCGCAGTCCGCGACCTTTTCACTGTTAATGTCCAGCTCATAGTTCACACGGATATCAATATTCTTCTCTGTCACGTCAACCAGCATATTCTTTGTAAAGATGCCGATCATCAGCTCGCCGTACGGTGTCTCATACTGGGTCATATTGATCTTGTCTTTTTCAAAGACCATCTTCGTGTTCGCGAGCCCGCTCTTTTTGATCTCTAACAGATTATTCCCGGCAATGCGGATTTTATTCTGAATAGTGCCCGGCATTCCTTCTACCATCTCATCGTAGATCACATAATGCTTCCCGTTTTTCAAATAATATGTGGCCGGAGTGATCACCTCTATCGGCTCATTCTCATCTTCTGCCTCACCCGGGAAAGAATCAAAATGCAGTCCCGAGATGGTCAGTAATACCTGTTTTGTCATACGATCACCTTTAATAAAATCTACAGGGCAAGTCTCTGTGCAATATCGTACTGATATTCCGGAATTTCCTTCTTCATACTCAGCGCCTCGTCGATGTCGAAATCCTTATACTGTCCGTGCTGATAGCCTACTACACGGTTCGTCTTGCCTTCGCAGAGAAGGTCGACTGCCATCGCGCCCATGATCGAAGCATATACCCTGTCCTTACATGTGGGGCTTCCGCCGCGCTGCATGTGTCCGATAATGGTTGCCCTTGTCTCCATACCTGTCGCTTCTTCGATCCTCTTTGCCATGTTCATGGAATCGCCGATACCCTCTGCATTGATGATAATATAGTTCTTCTTGCCGCGCTTTCTGCAGGCCTGGATATCCTCTATAATGATCTGTTCGTTATAATCGTGCTCCTCCGGCATAAGGATACGCTCTGCACCATTGGCGATACCGCACCACAGCGCAAGATATCCCGCGTCTCTTCCCATAACCTCGATGATGGAGCATCTCTCATGGGAGGTGGATGTATCACGTACTTTATCGATCGCTTCCATCGCAGTATTTACCGCTGTGTCAAACCCGATCGTATACTCTGTACATGCGATGTCAAGGTCGATGGTCCCCGGAATGCCGATGGTGTTGATTCCGTAATACGCCAGTCTCTGCGCGCCTGCGAATGAACCGTCTCCTCCGATGACTACCATTCCGTCGATGCCGTACTTTTTACAGATCGCCGCCGCCTTCTGCTGGCCCTCTTCCGTGCGCATGGAATGGCAGCGCGCTGTCTGAAGAATCGTTCCGCCCCGCTGGATCGTATCAGACACATCTCTGGCAGACAGGTCGATGATCTCCTCGTTGAGAAGACCCTGATAGCCTCTGCGGATACCTCTTACCCTAAGACCTTTTCCCAATGCTGTTCTCACGACCGCTCGGATCGCTGCGTTCATCCCAGGCGCATCCCCGCCGCTTGTTAGAACACCGATCGTACGAATTGCTTTTTCTCCCATGTTAATCCCTCCATTCATCTATCTCAATAAAATATAACTTAACTCGGCATCATTGTACATGAAATATCACTAATTTTCAATGGCCTTTTCTATCAGTTTTACACAAGATTCACCAAGATAATTCGTCAACCTGCTCAATAGCCCAGAATCCGCGCGGACGTTCCGATTGATGCCGAGGCGCTTTATCGCCCGCTCTGCCCTGCAGTATACCACGATGCTGTCGTTTCCCTCAGACGCGCCAATGATTTCATAAAGCTCCCTCTCCCGGCTCTTAAAATCCTCCTTGCTGTCAAACTGAAGCCACAGCTCCTTCTTCGTCCGGTCAAAGGGAATGACCTCCTCGCAGATCAGGCGGCTCGGCGCTTCGTCCTCCTCGGATACCCGCCCCCTGACAAACACCTTATCCTCTTCCTCCAGATACTGGCGGTTCTTCTCGTAATCCCTCGGGAAGACGATAACCTCCACGGTTCCCATAAGATCTTCTATAGTGATAAAAGCCATCGTCTGGTTCTTTCTTGTATATTTGACCGTCTTATTGGCGATCAGCCCGCCGACAGTCTCCTTCGCGCCGTCGCGTACCTTCGTGCGCCCGCTGGCATCGTCGATCTGGAAATCCAGTGTCGTCCGTGTGATATTCTTTTTCCACTTCTCCTCGTACTCCTCCATGGGATGGCCGCTTAAGTACACGCCCAGCACTTCTTTTTCAAAGGCAAGCTTCGTCTCCTTCTCGTACTCTCCCACATCGGGAAGGGGGATTTCAAACTCTGCCTTCTGCTCGTCACTCACCATATCAAAGAGCGACATCTGCCCGGTCATGGAATATTTCCGCTCCCGGTTCACCTGCTCCACGAGCTGGACATATACCACCATGAGCTGCTTTCTCGTCCCGGGCAGGCTGTCGAAAGTGCCGGATTTGATAAAGTTCTCGATAGTCTTCTTATTCAGCTCCTTCGCTGACATCCGCTCGATGAAATCTTTCAGGTTTTTGAATGCGCCGTTATCCTCCCTCTCCTTTAAGATCACTTCAATGACCGGCCTTCCGATACTTTTGATGGCAGACAGTGCATACCGGATATTTCCTCCGTCCACCGAAAATGTCCCGACGCCTTTGTTGATGTCCGGCGGCAGGATATCGATGCCCATCTGGCGGCAGGTATAGATATACTCAGCCACCTTTCCCGGATTGTCGATCACGGAGGTCATGAGCGCGGCCATGAATTCCACTGGATAGTAATATTTCAGCCATGCCGTCTGATAGGCTACCACCGCGTACGCTGCCGCATGGGATTTGTTGAACGCATACTTTGCAAAGTCGATCATCTCGTCGTAGATCTTGTTGGCGGTCCGCTCATCGATCCCGTTGGCGATGCACCCGGGCACGTTCTCCTCCGGGTTGCCGTAGACAAAGCTCTGGCGCTCCTTCTGCATGACATCGCCCTTTTTTTTGGACATGGCACGCCGGAGAAGGTCGCTTCGTCCCAGCGTATACCCCGCCAGGTCGCGCACGATCTGCATAACCTGCTCCTGATAAACGATACAGCCGTAGGTCGGCGACAGGATCGGCTCAAGCTGCGGGCAGTCATAAGTGATCGTCTCCGGATAACTCTTTCCCCTGATATACTGAGGGATAAAATCCATCGGCCCCGGACGGTACAAGGAGATTCCCGCGATGATATCCTCAAGGCTCCTTGGCTTTAACTCCTTCATAAAGTTCTTCATGCCGCTGCTCTCAAGCTGGAATACCCCGTCGTTCTTCCCTGTCCCGACAGCGGTTAGTACGGCCTTGTCATTATAATCAATCTCGTTGATATCGATCTGCGTCCCGCTGCTTTCACTGGCAAGCTTTACCGCGTCCTGGATGACCGTCAGCGTGCGCAGCCCCAAAAAATCCATCTTTAACAGCCCCAGTTCCTCCAGTGTCGTCATGGTGAACTGTGTCGTCACCGATCCGTCGGAGCCGAGGGACAAGGGAACATATTCATCGATCTCCTTCTGGCTGATGACCACCCCGGCAGCATGCATGGAGGTGTGCCTGGGAAGGCCCTCAAGACGCATGGAGGCATCCACAAGCTCCTTTACCTGGGGATCTTCGCCGTATGCCTTCTTAAGATCCGGGCTTTCCTTAAGCGCCCGCTCAAGGGTAATATTTAACTCCTTGGGGATCATCTTCGAGATAGAATCTACGAACGCATAGGGCAGATCCATCACGCGCCCTACATCCCGGATCACGCCCCTTGCCGCCATCGTACCGAAGGTGACGATCTGGACTACCCGGTCTGCGCCGTATTTTTTTACTACATAGTCGATGACCTCCTGGCGTCTCTCAAAGCAGAAATCCACGTCGATATCGGGCATGGATACACGCTCCGGATTCAGGAAACGCTCGAACAGGAGCTGGTACTTGATAGGGTCTATCGTCGTGATGCCAAGGCAGTAGGACACGATGCTTCCCGCCGCAGAGCCGCGTCCCGGCCCCACCATAATCTGGTGATCCTTGGCGTATTTGATAAAGTCCCACACAATAAGGAAATAATCTACATAGCCCATAGACTTGATGACGGAAAGCTCGTACTCTAGTCTGTCTGTCAATGCCTTGCCCGGATCCGGATACCGCTCCCTTAAGCCTTCGTCACACAGCTTGTTCAGATATTCCCAGGAAGTGTATCCCTCCGGCACATCGTACTTCGGGAGCTTGGTGACGCCGAACTCAATCTCTACATTGCAGCGCTCTGCGATCTTCTGCGTATTCTCAAGAGCCTCCGGCGCGTATGGAAAAAGCTTACGCATCTCCTGCTCGGACTTGATATAATACTGTCCGCCCTCATAGCGCATCCGTTTCTCATCAGACAGCTTCTTTCCGGTCTGGATGCATAAAAGCATATCGTGGGGCTTCTCATCCTCCGCATAGGTATAATGGATATCATTAGTAGCCACCAGCCCGATCCCTGTCTCGCCGGACATCCTAAGCAGCGCCTGATTAGCCTGACGCTGCTGGGGAAGCCCATGGTCCTGAAGCTCTAAAAAGAAATTCTCCTTCCCGAAGATCTCTTGGTAACGGAGCGCCGCCTCCTTTGCTTCCTCGTACATTCCTCTGAGGATGTCCCGCTGAACCTCTCCCGCAAGGCAGGCGCTCAGCGCGATAAGCCCCTCATGATACTGCCGCAGTAAAGAAAGGTCAACCCGCGGCTTATAGTAGTACCCTTCCGTAAATCCTCTGGATACGATCTTCATCAGGTTGTGATAGCCCAGGTCGTTCTCAGCCAGAAGTACCAGGTGATAGTACCTGTCGTCACCGCTCCCCACTGCTTCCTTGTCAAATCTCGAGCCGGGAGCCACATACACCTCGCACCCAAGGATGGGCCTGATTCCCGCCGCTTTCGCCGCCCGGTAAAAATCAATCACCCCGAACATGACTCCGTGGTCGGTTATTGCCACGCTGTCCATCCCCAGCTCCTTTACCCTTGCGACACATTCTTTAATTTTATTGGAACCATCCAGGAGACTGTACTCCGTGTGGACATGTAAATGTGCAAAACTCATGCTAAAACTCCGTTTCCTCTCTCTGCTCTTGCCGCGCAGCCGTAAAAATATGATCCGCTACCAGAACTTAAATAATCTAATCGCCTTCACCCCGATCTTATAGTACCAGGGCAGCAAAGCTTTTTCCGCCTTTTTAAGCTCCTTTCTGACCGCGATATGCTGCGGGCAGCGGCTCTCACACTTTGCACACTTTACACAGGTCTCCGGCAGGCTCATCTCCTTCTGGAACGCCGTGACCTGCAGATATTCATGCCGCCCGGAGCCTTTTTCTTCGGCGTACATCCGGTTGTAGCACCGGAAAGCCGCCGGGATATCGATGCCCTTCGGACACGGCATGCAATATCCGCACCCGGTGCAGCCAACCTTCATGGTCTTCTGTATCTCCTCCCGGACAGACGCGATCAATGCAAAATCTTCTTCGGCAAATTCCCCCGCCTGCGCCTTTGAAGCCGCTCTTACATTCTCCCGCACCATCTCAAGGGAATTCATCCCGGAGAGCACACAAGTCACCTCCGGCTGGTCCCAAAGCCAGCCAAGCGCCAGCTCCGCCGGTGTGCGGCCCTTTGCGTCACACGCAATTTTCCTCTTTGCCGCCTGCGGAAGAAGGTCTACCAGCTTTCCACCCCTAAGCGGTTCCATGATGATGACCGGAATCCCTTTCTCTGCCGCCGCCTTAAGCCCCCGCCTTCCGGCCTGGGTATGCTCATCCATATAATTATACTGAATCTGGCAGAAATCCCAATCATAAGCATCCAGAATCTTAAGAAACATCTCTGTATTCCCGTGGAAAGAAAATCCCAGATTCCGTATCTTTCCCTCCGCCTTTTTCTTCTCGATCCATTCTTTAATGCCAAGCCGCGTTAATTTCTCCCATGCAGCGATATCCGTCAGCATATGCATCAGATAGTAATCGATATAGTCCGTCCTCAGACGGGAAAGCTGCTCGCTAAAATACCGGTCTAGTGCCGCCTCTGACTTGATCAGGTACTGGGGCAGCTTCGTCGCAAGCTTCACTTTATCCCGGCAGCGGTTCCGCTCAAGAATCTCCCCCAGAAGAACCTCGCTGCCCGGATAGATATATGCGGTGTCAAAGTAATTCACACCGCTGTTAACCGCTTCCATAAGCTCCCGCTCCGCTTTTTCTACGTCAAAACGGTTTCCCTTTTTCGTAAAACGCATACAGCCGTATCCAAGGATAGATACCGGCTCGCCATGCTTATCCTTTCTATACTGCATGTCCCTGCTCCTTCCAGTACAGCATTGTATTACTCAAGAATTAATACAACGACGTGTTAATAACAGCGTACGAATATTTTATCATTATAGTACAAGATAACGCCAAAGTCAAAAGCGTTACTGTTCACTCCGAACCAGCAACATGCAAAAATCCATTTAAAATTGCCTTGGGCAATGGGATTTTTGCTCTCTTTTGTATCATTTTCTCACGGCCTGTGCAGTAAATGTACAGACTTGTACGAGCAGCACACAAAAGACTCCCGCTACTCTCCTTTTCGTTCCAGCCTCAGGTTCACCACCAGCGCAAACGCGATGATCCCGTACGCCACAAAGCTTCGGAAATACTCGCCAAGGGACGCATTGGCAAAGGCATTGCGCCCGGCAAGGGGGGACAGCACGAACAGCGTATGAAGGAGCACTACCCCAATAAACGCATTTTTCACTCCCGCCTTACGGATGCTGGCACCGCCTGCAAGAAGCGCCGCGCAGGCGAACTTCTCCGTATCCAGATGCTCCGTATAGACGTTCAGGGAGCCGATATTCTGAAGATACACAAACTGGCCAAGCGCCGCCAGCACCGTAGACAGCACGATCACGATAACCCTTATCCGGTCTGTGTCTATGCCGATGTTTGCCGACTTCCCCTCGCTCATCCCCACTGCCCTGATCTTCTGTCCCAGGGGCGTACGCATCAGGTAAAATACAAAAAATCCGCACACGATGATCATTGCCAGCAGCAGCATGGAGATCTTCGCCTCCCCGATACGAAATACGCCGAGGTTGTCGAATACCTCTTTGAATGTCTTTAGATCCACCATATTCTTCACGCCGATTCCCGTAGAGAGCACAAGCTTTTTATTGAACACATGGATCACCGTGCCAAATCCCGCCACAAAGATAAGCTGGTAGATGTAATTGGCAAGGAAACCTACCACGATAGACGTCACCATTTCCCGGCCCCTGACCTTGTTAAGAAGACGCCCGATCACACAGCCGACACCTGCCGCTGCCACGAGAGAAACCGCCAGCACAAGCGCCGCCCCCCTGCCTCCGGTAAGATTAAAGTTAAGCACGATGATAAAGCTGGCCTGTGTGATCATCGTCCCGATAACCACCGCAAAATTCAGGCCCATCCCTGCCATGATAGGAAAAATGAGCGCGAGCACCAGTATGATATTCCGGATAAACCGCAGCGCCACCTGCTCCGCAAGAAACATAAAGCTGATCCCTGACAGAAAAAAGCAAAGAATACTGAATACAATGAACGTAACCGGTACGATCAGTTCATCCTTACGAACCTTTTTCATCATTGCCGTCTCCTCCTTTCCTGCTTTAAAAATGCGTACAGGATAATCCCATTTGTAATGATCATCCGCACGATCTCCGACATCTGCGGAATCAGGATCGCATTTGCAATAGGCGCCGACAGAAGATAGATCGTCTGGTACAGATACGTCCCCAGAACCGCATGGGAGATCTTCGCCTGTCTTCCGATACATCCGCCGATCAGGATCGCCGAAACCGCCGGAAAGCTGTGGGACAGCGGCGCATTGTAAAGCTCCACGAACCCGTAGGTCTGGGCGTACACGCAGATTCCCGCCGCGCCGATCACCGTAGACAGGACGATGGCCGTTGTCCGCACCCGGTCGATCCGGATGCCGGAAAGCTGACAGAATTTTTCATTCTCCCCTACCGCCAGCATCACACTCCCGCTCTTCGTCTTAAAAAATCCGTATACCAGCAGGCATACGGCGGCATAAGCTAGCAGAAGCCCCAGCGGGACAGATATTTTCCCAAGCTTAAGGACAAACAGCTCATTCAGTACGCTGCCAAAGTAATTCTCAAGGCTGATCTTGGGACGCAGGCCTTCCGCGCCCACTGGATAGAGCATCTCCCGGTTGGTAAAGGGAGCCACCGTCCACACAAAATTCATGATGGGGATAAAGGAATAACCGATGAAGATCGCCGCGATATCCTCCTTGCCCTTCACCATGTTCAATATCTTTGCGTAGATCAGCCCCAGGATCACCGCCGGAACCACCGACAGCGCCACCGCTCCCAAAAATCCCGCGATTCCCGTCATGCGGAGCTGAATCGCCATGCACATGCCGAGAAGCCCCGCGACGATTCCCACCGGAAGGCCGAAGTTCATCCCTACTCCCGCGTTGATCATGGGAATCATGGCAAGCACCAGTACGCCGTTCATCACGAATTTGGTAAAGGAGCCGCTTATAAGCTCCGGGATGTCCATCCCAAGCAATGCAGCAAGGACAAACAGCCCCGCCATAAACGCCGTAATAATGATCTGGGGAAGCTTTATCTTACTGTCCATCTTCTCCCTCCTCTCCCGTAAATGCAAAGGCAAATTCCTCATCGGACGCATCCGGCGGCAAGATCTGGGAAAGCCTTCCCTCACAGAACACCGCGATCCTGTCGCTGATACGCTTCAATTCCTCCAGCTCGCTTGACGCTACCACGATGGTCGTCCCCTGCTCCCTGTTGATCTGTACGAGCATGTCCAGTATCTTCTCCTTTGCGCCGATATCAACGCCCCTTGTGGGCTCCATGACAAACAGTACTTTCGGGGCCACCAAGACCGCCCTGGCAATGCAGACCTTCTGCTGGTTCCCGCCGCTTAATTCCTTCACCTTCTGGTCCGGGCTCCCGCACTTAATGTCCAGCTTTTCAATCTGCTCCTTTACATACCGCTCAATCTCTTTTTTGTCTTTGACAGAAAAAATGTAGCCTGCCTTTTTCTGAAACAGATTCCTTCCGTAAAATCCGGAGAAGACGATGTTGTCCCGGACTGAATGCTCCAGCAGAAGCCCCATATTCTTCCTGTCGTCGGGAAGTAAGAAGATTCCATGCTCTATTGTCTTCCTGACATTCTTTACATCCATCGAAGCGCCGCCGTACAAAAATTCGCCCATCACGGGGAACTGTCCCATCACGCCATACCCCGCCGCCAGCTTCCCATGCCCCGACAGGCTGGTAAGCCCCAGAATCTCTCCTTCATACACCTCAAGGTTAAGCCTGTCAAGAAACTCTCCCGGCATATACACGGAAAAATCCCGGAAGGAAAGAACCGCCTTCTTCTCCTGGTTACGGCGCTCCTTTTTTACCGCCGTCACGTCATATCCGATCATATCCCTGGCAAGCGCACGCATATCAAGCTCTTCTCTTCCGTAATCCGAAACTGCTTTCCCGTCCCTAAGCACGGTCACATGGTCGCATACCTCGCAGATCTCATGCAGCCTGTGGGAGCAGAAGATAATGGAGGTCCCCTTTTTCGCAAGCTCCTTTAATACCTTCATCAGCTTTCCTGCATCTTCATCGTTGAGCACCGCCGTAGGCTCATCCAGAAGCAAGAGCTTTAAATCCTGCTTATTCACTTCCCTGGCTATCTCAACAAACTGTTTTGCATTTACCGAGATATTCTTAACCAGGTAGGAATTGTCTATCTGAAAGCCAAGCTGCTCTAACACAGCCGCTGCATCCTCGCTGTCTTTCTTCCAGTCCACATAGGAAAGCTCAGATCCCAGCGCCCTCCCAAAGATACGCTTCGTATTCTCCCGGGTAAGCTTTATATTTTCCGCCACGGTCATCTCAGGAATCAGCATAAACTCCTGATAAATCATCCCGATCCCCCGCCCGATGGCCTCTGTCGTCGTACTGATCTGCACCTTTTCCCCCTCAAACACCACATCGCCGCTGTAGCCGCCCGTCCCGGCGATAATGCTGTTTCCAAACAGTATATTCATCAGGGTGCTCTTGCCGGAACCGTTAGCTCCGATGAGCCCGCAGATCTCTCCCTTTCTGACCGACAGGCTTACCTTGTCAAGAACCTTGTTCTGCCCATAATATTTTTCCAGATTCCTGACCTCTAACACGTACTCTCCCATAATCCTTCTCCTCCGCCATACCGCATCCGGGCATCCGTTTTCACTTATTACAAAAAGGGGCAGAAGAACTCATCTCCTTCCGCCCCTGACATTTTACGCTTAATAATAGATCGACTCCATAATAAACATATAGTAGTTCTCATAATCCAGATACTGCTGGAAATCAACCTCCAGGCCGAACTTGTCCTGTGCCAGCTTTCCAAGATTCTCTGCATTGTTCGGATTAAAATCCGGATCCGCGATCATCTGTCTTGCAACCTCAACACCGAACTTCGGCAGGAAGATCGTTACCGGAATCGGCCATCCCGACAGCCTTCCCTTCATCTCCTGAGCGTCAACCTTCTCTGCGATCATCTGGTTGATCTTATCAAAGTTGGTTGCGTCCTCCTCTGCGATCTCCAGTCCTAATACGGTGGGATACGCCTGCGTCGGCGTCGGGCAGCACTGCTCTGCTACCGTGAATTTAAGCTCCAGCGCCTTTGCGATGATCACATCATACATCGGGCAGTTTGTCCCGAAGATGTTCGTCTCCTTGCCATATTTTTCAATCTGTCTCGGGATATCCTCCTGAAGGAACTGCTGCATCGCCTCCGGCCCGTTTCCGGTCTGCGGGTCCGGTGTGATCACTTCCACAAACTCCAGGCCAATCTTTTCGCAAGTCTCTTTCATCTTATCCCTTCTTGCCGTGATGGTCGGCTTCGCCAGATGGGTCGGGAAGGAATAGTGGATAAATGTCTTCGCTCCCATCTCCTTTGCCTTCGTCGGGATGGTCTCGCCTCTGCGGATAGCATCCATGTCAAGGTTGACGTCGATGTTCTCCGACATCATGTCCGGCTCGTCATAAATCGTTGACGCGATAGTGATGATGTCAGGATTTTTCTCCTTAAGCTGCTGGAATGCCGGAATCAGGCCGGACTGTCCGGAGCTTACGATCACGGCCCTCATCAGCGGGTCGTCTGCCGCAGATACGATCGTGCTGATGCACCCTTCAATCTCTGTGTCAAACTTCTCCGGCAATACGAGGTGCTGCACCACGTCCGGATACTCTTCCATAAGCTGCTCTCCTGCGCGGAATTCATCCTCGCTCACTGACAGGGTAGGCGTTACGACAGCGATGTGATATTCTTCTCCGCCAGCCTCCCCTGAATCATCTGAACCACCTTCCGCTGTCTCCGTCTCTTCCTTTGCCTCCCCGGCATCCTTTGTCCCGCTGCCGCCGCATGCTGTGCATATCATTGTTAATAGCATTACGGCAACGAGAAGTACTGATAGTCTTCTTTTCATCCTTCTCCTCCTGTATAACTTTTATATGTAAAGTATAGGTTTGAAAGGCAGTATTTGTCAAATTGAACATCTCTATAAATAATGCTACTTATTTATTTTATCTATTACTATCTTTCAGCAGGCCAAGATCCAGCAATATGCAGGAAAGCACCCTGTATGTACAGCTCTCCTTTAGGCTTTGCTCTTCATTGATAAAAACAGCTCCGTTTGTACTGGAAAAATCATCTAAGTCCAGCGCGATCCCATATTCATCAAGATATGTCTGCATTTCTGCACCTGCATAAATGATATTGTCTCTACTGATTTTATTCATGGAGATTACCTTAGCATTTTTATTGATGTAATCCTTCATTTTGCTTCCCAGCCGTGCCCTTAACTCAAGGGTTCTGTCAACAAAATTGGATATCTCATAGGCTTCTATTGCAGGATAACTCAAAATCAACATCCCTCCCCGCATATTATCCTTATTTTCACGGGAGTTTTTTAATTTATCGATCAGACCGGCGATTAGCTTGTCGTCAGTATTAGATTCGAGATCACGGTCAAACAAATAATAAATTGCGGCATTATTTACATCAAAATCATATTGTTCTATCAGCTCTTCAAATATGCTGTCCAGATATTCTTCTTCATTAGCAGAGGAAATATTTGATGTCTTTGTATTTACAACGGCCACAACGCTGTGGATATCGCCTTTCCTCACATAATACTCTGCATTCCCTCTTCTTTTTTCAATCTGAGTATAGCCTAATATCGACGAATATTTTCTTTATCAGATTAAATTCATGCCTGGCCCCTTCCACTATAAGAAGTACTTTCCCAGCTCTCTTATCCCTCACCAAATCCATATTCCGGCACTCCTCCAAATACCCCGCTCAAATACATCTTTTCAAGGTTCTGGGCAGCTCTGGGCTGTTCTTCCGAAAAACGGTAAAGATAGCTGCCTTCATCTCCTGCCATCTCTACCGAATAGATCTGATCCGGTCTCAGAATAGAATTTGACAGAAGGTTCGTTGAGTGTGAAACAAAAAACAACTGCGTTGTCTCTCCGTTTTTCATAATATATTTAACCAGCAATTCCTCAAGCTTATTGTGAAATCCGCTGCTAAACTCATCGATAACCAGCATACCTCCATTTTCCACCGCAGAGAGCACCGCCGGCAGGATGTTGATCAGCGTCTTATTGCCCACAGATTCCATAAAGAGAGGAACCGGTACATCCATACCGAGCCGCCTAAAAAATATCATCTCCTCATCTTCCGCTTCAAAACGAACTCTCCCCCCTTCTGCCTTTCGTTCATATTGGATAGAATAATCAAATTTATACTTTTGGAAAAACATATTCAGCTTATCTACTCCATATTTTTCAATATAATTTTTTACATTTAAGTTTTCTCCTCCATATGTGCGTGTTTTTCTCAAATATGCGTCAATATATATGGATCTCTTTAAGAACTCAAACCACCTTATCAAAATTTTATTTCCAGCAAATTTGGTATTGAAATACACTCTTTTTAAAAATAATATAGAATCATCTGCCTCGTGGAAAGCAGAGTCCTGTTCCAGATACAGCTTTGCATCACTTTTCAGCCGTTCTAAAATAACCTTTTTATCAACCTCCAATTTTTCTTCGGCAAAACTATTGCCTTCAAAAGAAAATGAATAATGGATATCATGGCCGTCAATTTCAAACTCATATTTCAAATGTGTGAGCTTTGAAGCTGAAAACAAACAGCTATACAATACCAGTTCAATATCCTGATCTTTAAGCAATAGATCCAGCAACAGCTTGATCGGCTGAACCGCCGTCGTCTTTCCGGAAGCATTACCCCCCACAAACAATGCGCCTTTCAATATTTTCCCATGAGTATTCTGTTCCAATATTTTATAATTTGTTTTCCGAAAGTCAAAAACCGTTTTATTTTTAAAGCATTTAAAATTGCTTATTACCATTCGTTTCAGCACAATATCACCTCTTTTTTACTGTCAGGCCGTATTTGTTCGTAATTTTTTTACGTTTCTATCTTATCATATAATTATTCCCGCTACAACATCATTTATTCTTTTCCCGTCCATCAAACCACGTCAAAAAAACTGCGGCAGACAGGATTCCTCTCCAATCTGCCGCAGCCATATTCACACCTTTATTCTTCTCTGCCGGTTAGCCGTTGATCATAAAAGCAACCAGCTTATCAATATCCTCTTTCTCATGTGCCACGATCTCAAGCTCCGGGATCTCTCCGTTGGAGAAAATATTCGCAAGAGATACATACTGGGATAACTTAGACTTCAGATTCAGTCTGTCCCCTTCTCCTGTCACAAGCTCTACCTTTCCTTTACAACTGTCTACTACACGGAAAAACTTCTCTACATCTGTAATATTCTGTACCTTCATATTACGCTCTCCTTTCAAAACTCTCTTTTCTGCTTACGCCATCAAGTATAACTTATTTTTCCAGAATTTCAATACCTTTTTCACCAATTCGTATTTTCTGCTCCTTCAAAAGCCTTCCCACCGCGCGTTTGAATGCATTTTTACTAAGGCCAAGCTCCTTTTTGATGAGTTCTGCATCGGATTTGTCAGTAAAGGGCAGCTTCCCGCCGGACATTTTCATCTTTTTGAACAACATCTGTGCATCCTCATCCATCTGCAAAAATGCTTTTTTCCGCACACTCAGGTCTAATTTCCCGTCTTCGCGCACCTTTGTGACCCGCGCCGTCACCTGATCACCTACTTTCAGGCTGCCAAAATCCTCCCGTTTGGGGATCAGTCCCGAATACCTGTTATCCACTGCGACAAACACGCCGAAATTATCACTGATCTCATAGACCGTGCCCTGCACTTCGTCGTCCTTCTGATAATCCGAATCTGTCTTCAGCCTTGAATATACCTTCATGGTGGCGCACAGTCTTCCTGTCTTGTCCGCATAGAGCGCCACAAGCACCTCATCTCCTTTGGATACCTTCGCGGTCTGCTCTTTAAAGGGAAGCAAAAGATCCTTCGGCAGCCCCCAGTCGAGGAACGCCCCGATCCTTCCTGTATCAGCGACATTAAGCACCGCAAGCTCTCCCAACGTGATCCTCGGCGTCTGGGTCGTAGCGATCAGCCGGTCATCCGAATCCTTATAAAGGAATACTTCTACCGGATCGCCGATCTCCACTCCCTTTGGAACCTGCTTTTTCGGCAGCAGCACCCGCTCCTCATCTGTACCCAGATATACCCCGAAATCCACTTTTTTCACAACCATCAACGTTCTTTTTTTTCCCAATTCTTCCTGTAGCTTCATCATTTTCTCCTCTGCTATGAACTTGAACTGTTACCTGAATTCTACAACTGCAAATGCCTGTCCCTCTGTATTGCACAGCTCCACAACTCCCCGGTCTGCCTCCCTGCCGGCTCTCGGCACGATAATATCTTTATACACCGCAGATTTTTTATACTCTGCCCGCACCTGTCTTACCGGTTCTTCTCCATCATATATCTCCTGCGCCATCTGTATGTACTGGCAGTTGTTGACATGCTCGTTGGTGTCGATGTGATATCTGCGCACCTGAAATGGAGCCGTCTCTGTCATCTGCTTTGGCAGGGCGATCTTTCTTGACGCCGTCTCCATGGCAAGAGGCTCAGACACGCCGTAAGCCTCTACCTCCTTGGCATCCGGCTTCGCAGGGCGTCCTCTGCCGGTATCCATATAGACCCACAGGGAATTGGCATAAGCCGTTACCTTGCCCTGCCTGTCCTTCATGCAGAAATTTCTGTCGCCGCAGATTCCTTTGAATCCCGATGCCCAGGTGCTGACGCTGATCTCTTCTCCCAGCCCGGGATAACGCCCGATTACGATCTGCCATGCGGACAGCACCCACGCACGGTTTATTCTGCCAAGATATTCCAGTCCGTGCCCGATACTTTCCGAATGAAAGATACTGCAGTCCTGAAAATAGTTAATAATCGCCGGGAGCGTCATCCTCTTCGAATGGTCGATCTCGCTGAAACGCACCCTGCTCTCTATCGTATACTCATTTGCTCTCGTCATCTGTTCCATCTCCAAAGAAAAAACTCTTAATTTTAAAATCTGATGTGGCTGTCACCATCTCGTACTCTTCATCAGTCAGCACTTCCCTAAGCTCCTCCTTGCCTTCCTCGTCCACCACCGCGCAGGTAGCAGAAGTAAAGCAGAGGTTCGGGTACAGCACGCACCACCAGTTATGTCCCTTCGCTTTCCCTAATTTTATACGGAGCGCTTCGTAATACCCCTGCGGGAATGTAATGTCCCCGTACCGCTTGTCCGGAAAATAGCAGACAGACACTTCCGCCTTCGCCCGGTAGGAATATCCCTCTTCCCGGATCACACGTTCCGCCACATCTTCAATCTCCCGCAGATGCTCCTCGGCCCATCTCTTCGTCTGGCTTGCCGACACCAGATCTTCATTGCCCGACATGGTCTGCTTCATATACTCAAGCACCTCATCCCTGACCTTGAGCTTCACTCTCTGCGCCTCGTCGCTGTCGCTGTCCGCCAGCACGTGGAATCGGAAGACTTCTTTTGACAGATTGCCCTGTATCTCGGAAATCCGCGCATCCACCTCCATCGCCCGCTGAGAGACGTACGCTCCTGTCAGGAAAGCTCCGATACAGATTCCCAGTATAACACAGATTATCTTTTTTATCCTGTCTTTTTTGTCTCTATTTTGATCTTCCTCGATATCTTCAAGGAAATTTTCCTGTGTAGCGTCATTCCAGATCGTTTCTTCTTTCACCGGTATGTACCTCCTTATCCTCATATAAGGAGTCTTGCCAGTTTCTGGAAAGTCTATTCAGTCTAATTTTGTTTTGTGCGTATCGTATCCATAACTGCATTTACCTGATTGTCAATATGCTTGCACACGATCTTTGCCGCCTCTTCCTTCTCCCTGCGGCTGATCCGGTCGATGATCTCCTTGTGCTCCTTGAGAAGCTTCGGGTATACCTCCTCGTTTTTCAGGTACTCGATCCGGTAACGGTACATCTGCTCGTGAAGGTTGTTGAGGAGCTGGATGAGCTTCTGGTTCTTCGTGGCCGTATAGATCACATCGTGAAAACGCACGTCTGCTTCGGCAATCTCTGTAATATCCCTGCTTTTCAGCGTCCGCTTAAAGTTCTCGGCAGCCTGGGAAAGCTCTTTGATCTCCTCTTTTGTGATCCGGTCACAAGTAAGCTTCACCGACAGCTCCTCCAGCGCCCTTCTTACTTCCAGGACATCCTTGAGGCTCTTTTCTGTAATATCTGCCACCTCCGCGCCTTTTCTGGGAATCATGAGGACCAGGCCTTCCAGTTCCAGCTTTCTTATCGCCTCGCGAATCGGGGTACGGCTGACTCCCAGCTTGTTGGCAAGCTGAATCTCCATCAGCCGCTCGCCTGGCTTTAGCTCTCCCCGTAAAATCGCCTGACGCAGTGTGTTGAACACCACATCACGGAGCGGCAGATATTCGTTCATTGTGACATTAAAGTTTGGTTCCACGGTCATTTCCTCCCTGCATTGTGGACGTTTACCACGTACACCTGCTTTGCTAATTGTGATTCTTTTATCCTCTGGGCTGCTGCCTTCGCCCGGTTCTTATCTTCAAATATCCCGAAAACCGTAGGCCCGCTTCCGCTCATCATCGCGTTCAGGGCGCCTGCTGCCTTCATGGCATGCTTGATCTGGGCGATCACCGGATACTCTTCAGCCGTAACACGCTCAAGCACATTTCCCATGCATGAGGCAACCGTTGAAAGGCTCTGCTCCCTTAACCCTCCAATGATCCCGTCAATGTCCGGATGGTCTTCGATTTCCCGGGAATCGAGCTTTTCATATACCAGCTTCGTCGATACTGCTACCGGGGGCTTCGCCAGCAGCACATAGCATTTCGGCATTGGGGGAAGGGGCGTAAGGATCTCACCGATGCCCTCCGCCAGGACGGTTCCCCGCATAATGCAGTAGGGAACATCCGCTCCGAGAGACACGCCTCGTTCCATCAGCTCCTCCATCGCAAGCCCCAGCCCGAACATCCTGTTCATGCCGAAAAGCACTGCCGCCGCGTCAGAGCTTCCTCCTGCCATGCCTGCTGCCACAGGAATGTGCTTATTAAGCAGGATGCTTATCCCCTCTTCAAGATGAAATTCATCCTTCAAAAGCTTTGCCGCCCGGTATGCCAGATTATTCTCATTCACTGGAAGATAATAGAGATTCGTCTCAACACCGATACCGGGCTTTCTTCTTTTTTTAATGGTGATCTGGTCGTACAGGTATACGGTCTGCATCACCATCCGCACATCGTGATACCCGTTCTCCCTTCTTCCAAGTACATCAAGCCCCAGATTTATCTTTCCGAGAGCCTTAAGTTCTATTCTGTCCATCTTTTTTCTCCTGGTAAATGCATTTTGTATCTTGTATACAATGAGTTTATAGTATACTCATATTTTCCTTAAAAATCAACAATTTTTCACCTGGTTTTATGTCGGAATTTGACTTTTCATTAATTTCCATAATTCCGTCGACTGTAGTGCTGTAATGTTTTGCCAGATTCCACAATTCATCGCCCTCTTTTACGATATATCCGATGATGCCGGGGCGTTTTTCCAACTCCTCCAGATTGATGGGCTCCTCATCGATCTCCTCAATATCGGCGACGGGGACGGGCTGTTTCACGAAGCAGTTGAACGCAAGCACGGCCTTCACCTCAATCTCGCCGTTCCCAAGCAGTCCGATACTAAGCTGCTCTACCGCGCTTACCAGGTCGAACACCATATCCGCGGTCGTCTCGTTGCTCTCCAGCAGATAGGAAAAAGGAACCATGCCCTGCCATACATCGAACGGAATATCATCGTCTGCCTTGACATACAGGAAAAATACATGGAGCACGCCTTCGATCCTGATCCCCTCCGGGACTACCTCGGTATGCTCAAGCTGAATCCTTGCATTGCTGTGGCAGATCTGCAGAATATCGTCTTTGATCTCCGGGAGAAGGAGTCGCTCTGCGATCTTGCATTTGGAGTGGTTCTGCATCAGCGAACGCTCCAGCGCCTTGTCTGTGATCTTCGGACGGCAGACCTTATCCAGGGAATATACATCCTCTAAAAGCTCAATGGTCTCCTCTTCATACACGATGATACGCGCCTCCAGTGTTGCCTCGATGCCAAGAAGCCGCATCTCGCCGTCTTCGTCCATGCGCACGTCGATAGACACGTCGGTAACTGCCGGATAGACCTGATGGAACATCCCTTCCTGGGCGCCGTTAATCTCCATCCTTCCATCGTAAGGAATGGTCTGCTCGAACCAGTCCGTCTTTCCTTCCAGCGATTCATAAAAGCAGAACAGCAGCAACTCTCCCTGCAGGATAAGCTCATCCTGTATAATCCGCGTATCCAGCTTTCTCGGAGAGACCGCCGTCCACAAAAGCACGCCCACCGTCTCCTTTGTCCCGCCGATGGTGATCTCCTCTTTAATGCGGTAGGTATCTTTTTTCACGGTAAAAAGCTTTAGGATATCCTTCTTTTCGTATTTTTTATATAATCCGCCGTCCCCCGAAGCATCCAGCGTCAGATGCTCCTCCTGCCGCCCTTCCGAGCAGAGGGAGAATTCTACCAGCGCTTTGATGTTTAACTTCCTTGAGTGGATCATGGTTACATTTACGTCACAGTCCATGGTCTTGATAAACAGATTTTCCTCCGGCTCATCCTCTGCATAGACCATTTCCTCGAAGGGAATCCGCCCCTCTAAAAATGCAAGGCGCATCTCTCCCTCATCCGTGGCGTAGAGTACCTTAAAATTCATCTTACCGGATACCCGCACATAATTCTCCACCTGCTTGATATCGTCGATCAGAAGGCTTCCCTCGCCCAGAATCACCCGCTTTACGTCATGCTTGGTGTCCGTCACATTGTAATCGTCGTCAATATAAAACTGGTCTGTGATCGTCCTGCCCTGACGATAGACAAGAAATTCCTTTTTCTCATATTCCATTCCTGATTCCTCCTCTAATCAAATACTACATTTTTGTCGCTGTACTCCATCTTCACGATCACATACGGGTACGTCTTACCTTCTATGATCTCCTCGGTTTTCGGCGGGCCGAGCAGATTAGTCTTCAGATAGATGCCGTCCTTTGCCTCGAAGCATTCCTTCACCTCCACGCTGTAGCCGCTGGTATCCTGGCTGCCGTATCCCCGCGCTATATACAGATAACCGTTATCCGCATAACTGATCTCGAATGTCTTTTCCTTTTTTTCATCAATCTTCTTCTGAAGCTCCTCAGGGGCGTCATACGAATCCACCACCGTAAAGTCGATATCCCGGAGCTTTTCCTTATCCTCTTTTTGCACGGAGCATGCGCACAGAAAGAGCATGCACCCTGTCAGAAGTATGTAAAGAGCTGTTTTTTTCATCTACACTCCACAGACACATTCTCATTAATATCATACACAGCCTTTCCGCGAAAAATTCCTTTTTATTCTGCAAACTGAAAATTTATTGCTTATTCCCCGATGCCCGCAAATGTGGTATACTAGTAAATTATATGACAAGATAAGGAGACGATATCATATGAACGATTTAAACAGAATGTCCGGCATCCTCCTCCATCCGACTTCGCTTCCTTCCCGTTACGGAATCGGCGACCTGGGAAAAGAGGCTTATGAATTTATCGATTTTCTCGAAAATGCGGGGCAGCACCTTTGGCAGATTCTTCCCCTGACACATACCGGCTTCGGCGACTCACCTTACCAGAGCTTTTCCGCCTTCGCCGGGCAGCCGTTACTGATCAGCCCTGACCACTTAAAGGAACTTGGGCTCTTGGAAAGCTTTGAGCTTGCCAACTGCCCGGTCACTGACGAAGAGCATATTGATTACGGCGTGATCATCCCGTGGAAGCAGTTGATCTTCCGCCTTGCCTATGACCGTTTTCTCACCAGGGATACTGTAAGCAAGGAGCTTAAGGAGGATTTCCGCACGTTCTGCCAGGAGCACGGCAAATGGCTTGACGACTATTCCCTCTTTATGGCGTGCAAGGATATCCATGAGGGAAAAAGCTGGCTTGAGTGGGAAGACAAGTACCGCCTTCCTGCGGATGAACTGAAAGCGGAGCTTAAGGAGACCCTTGCCGAGGATATTGGTTACTACAAGTTCCTGCAGTATCTGTTTTTTACCGAGTGGAGTGCCCTGAAAGCATACGCCAATAAGCACGGCATACAGATCATCGGCGATATCCCCATCTTTGTGTCTATGGACAGCGCTGATGTCTGGGCGAACCAGAAGCTTTTTAAGCTGGATACGAAGGGATATCCGCTCACGGTCGCCGGTGTGCCGCCGGATTATTTCTCCGCCACCGGGCAGCTCTGGGGCAATCCTCTCTATAACTGGCCGGTTCATGAGGAGGATGGCTTCGGGTGGTGGATCGCAAGGATCAAAAGCCAGCTTAATAATCTGGATATTCTGCGGATCGACCATTTCCGCGGATTTGAAAGCTACTGGGCCATTCCATACGGAGAGGATACTGCGGTCAACGGCGAGTGGATCAAGGCTCCCGGCAGGCAGTTATTTGAAGCCATCGAGGAGGCTCTCGGGGAAAATCTTCCGATCATTGCCGAGGATCTGGGTGTCATCACAAAAGAGGTCACTGCCCTCAGGGAAGCATTTCATTTCCCCGGGATGAAGATCCTGCAGTTTGCTTTTGATACTGATGATAGCGATTATCTCCCCCACCAGTTTACATCCCCCCGGTGCGTATGCTATACCGGCACCCATGACAACGATACGACCTGCGGCTGGTATCGTACTCTGGAGGCATCATGTAAAAAGAAGGTTCAGCTTTATACCAACACGGAGCCCGGCAGGGATATCAGCCGCAGTATGGTCCGGCTCTGCCTGGCAAGCATCGCGGCATACGCCATCTTCCCGCTGCAGGACGCACTTGCCCTTGGGAGCGAAGCACGCATGAACACTCCGGGAGTCGCTTCGGGCAACTGGAACTGGCGGTATAAGGCTTCTGCCCTTACGGATTCCCTTGCCTCGGAATTAAAGGAGCTGTCCGTTTTATATGGAAGATGTTAGGCTGCTGTTCACACAGGTTTGTGCATTTACTGCAAAAATCCCATTGCCGGAGGCAATTTAAAATAGTTTTTGCATGCTTCTGGTCACAGAGTGAACAGTAACGATGTTAGATGATACAAGATATTAAGATTAATGAGAGGTTACTGCTAATGTTAAGATTTATAGGCGTTGTACTGTTTCTTTTTTCGTTCCTGCTCTTTGGGATCCCCGTCCTGGGGGTTGAGTGGATCGTGGGAAGATTTGACAAAGAAAAAGCAGATTACCATTGCCTTCGCATCGTGCAGTGGGCGTTTAAAGTTCTTCTGTCCATCACCGGAGTTGAAGTCACGGTTATCGGCGAGGAGAATGTCCCCGACGAGCCGGTACTGTTTATCGCGAACCACAGAAGCTATTTCGATATTCTGCTCACCTACTCCCGCTGCAGGCGGCTGACTGGTTATGTGGCAAAAAAAGAGATGCTACGATATCCCGTACTGCGCACCTGGATGAAACGGCTCTACTGCCTGTTTCTGAACCGGGACGATATGAAGGAAGGGCTTAAGACGATCCTTCGGGCAATCGATTATGTAAAAAACGGCATCTCCATCTGCATATTCCCGGAGGGGACACGCAACGACGGCGAGGAGCTGAGTCTCCTTCCCTTCCACACAGGTTCTTTCAAGATCGCGGAAAAGAGCGGCTGTGCCATCGTGCCCATCAGCATGAACAATACCGCTTCCATATTTGAGAACCAGTTTCCGCGCATTAAAAAGACACATATCATTCTGGAATATGGGAAGCCCGTCTATCCAAAGGAGCTTGACAAAGAGACAAAGAAGCGCCTTGCGCCTTATTTCCAGGGCATCATACAAGAAACGATCAATAAAAATCAGAAGCTTGTGTAAATGCGCGCATGTGAGTGATTTGTAACTGTCCATGCAGGACTTACTATTTATTATTTACCGCGCAGATGATATAATAGATGAAAACCAGATAAAGGAGATATTGAAAATGAACCGACAGGAGCTGACCTTGCTGACAGATCTGTACGAATTGACCATGATGCAGGGTTATTATGAACAGGGGCAGAACGAGGTCGTCGTATTCGACGTATTTTTCCGCCAGAACCCCTGCAGCAACGGTTATTCCGTATGTGCAGGACTTGCTCAGGTAATTGATTACATTAAAAATCTGAACTTTACCTATGAAGACGTGGATTATCTGCGGAGCCTGAAGATCTTCAGCGAAGATTTTCTTCAGTACCTAAGCGGTTTCCATTTCAGCGGGGATATCTATGCTATCCCGGAGGGGACTGTCGTGTTCCCAAAGGAACCGCTTCTTAAGGTGATCGCCCCGATCATGGAGGCACAGCTTGTAGAGACCGCTATTTTAAATATTATCAACCATCAGTCCCTTATCGCCACGAAGACCTCCCGGATCGTCTTTGCCGCAGCCGGAGACGGAATCATGGAATTCGGCTTAAGGCGTGCCCAGGGGCCGGATGCGGGACTTTACGGCGCAAGAGCCGCTATGATCGGCGGATGCGTGGGAACTTCCAATGTGCTGGCCGGCGAACTGTTTGATGTACCCGTTATGGGTACCCATGCCCATAGCTGGATCATGAGCTTCGAGGACGAATATACTGCTTTTTTGACCTATGCGAAGCTGTATCCGGATAACTGCACACTCCTTGTTGATACCTATGACACGCTGAAATCCGGCGTCCCTAATGCGATCCGTGTATTCCGGGAGTTCAAGGATGCGGGAACCCCTCTTAAAAAATACGGTATCCGTCTCGACAGCGGCGACCTGGCATATCTTTCCAAGGAGGCGAGGAAGATGCTTGATGAGGCCGGGTTCCCTGACGCTTCCATCTGCGCCTCCAACGACCTGGACGAATATCTCCTGCACGACCTGAAGGTGCAGGGGGCTGCGATCAATTCCTGGGGAGTCGGCACGAACCTGATCACTTCCAAGGACTGCCCGTCCTTTGGCGGGGTCTATAAGCTTGCCGCCATTATGGACGCCAACGGTACATTTGTCCCGAAGATAAAGATCTCCGAGAATACAGAAAAGATTACGAATCCAGGCAACAAGACAATCTATCGTATCTATGATAAAGAGACAGGCAAGATAAAAGCCGACCTGATCTGCTTTGCAGGCGAGGAATATGATACTTCCAAGGACCTTCTTCTCTTCGACCCGATCGATACCTGGAAGAAGACGAAACTGCCCGGCGGCTCCTACACCATGAGAGAGATCATGCTGCCCGTCTTCCGCAAGGGCGAGTGTATCTATCAGTCTCCTTCTGTCCCGGAGATTGCCGCGTACTGCAAAGAGGAAAAGGATACCTTATGGGATGAGACAAAGCGTCTTTTCTACCCCCACAAAGTACATGTGGATCTTTCGCAGAAGCTTTATGACGTAAAGAAATCTTTACTGGACCAGATTAATAAACCAGACTAAAAGGAGAATAAAGATGAAAAATCTTACTCTGGAAAATATTACAACAGCCTGCCGCGGCACTTATCACGGCGACCCTTTGAAGCTTCCCGTGGAGGCAGAAGGTGTCGTCATTGACAGCCGGAAGGTGGAAAAGAACTTTCTTTTTGTAGCCATAGACGGGGAAAAGGTCAATGCCCATAAGTTTATCCCTGACACTATCGAAAAGGGAGCGCTGTGCGTCGTCTCCCACGAGGACTTAGGGGAAACTGACTATCCGTATATCCTTGTGGAATCTACCGGCCAGGCACTTCTTGATATCGCCAAGCTTTACCGGGATTCCTTTGATGTGAAGGTGGTGGGGATCACCGGAAGCGCGGGCAAGACCAGCACCAAGGAGATGATCGCCTCTGTCCTTGCCCAGAAATATAATGTCCACAAAACCCTCGGCAATTTTAACAATGAGTGGGGACTTCCGATTACGATCTTCGAGATGAACGACTCCCACGAGATCGCGATTCTGGAGATGGGCGTCAATCATTTCGGTGAAATGAGGCGGCTTTCTTCTGTTGCAAGCCCTGATATCTGTGTGATCACCAACATCGGTGTGGCGCATCTTGAATTTTTTAAGACAAGGGAGGGTATCTTCCAGGAGAAATCCCAGATGATTCAGGATATGAAAAACGGCGGGACAATCATCTTAAACGGTGACGACGACCTGCTCTCTAGGATGGGTCCGGTTAAAGGTGTTGACCCTGTGTTTTTCGGAATCAGCAGGGACTGTGAGTTTTATGCCTCTGACCTCGCGTCTGCGGGGCTTAAGGGTACGGCGTGCACGCTCCATCTTCCTTCCGGCGAGGATATCCGCTGTCTGGTTCCCCTTCCGGGCATCCACATGGTCTCTAATGCCCTGGCCGGAGCGGCAGTCGGCTATTCTCTTGGTCTTACTCCGGAGGAAATCAAGCGCGGGATAGAAAATCTTCCTTCCATACCTGGGCGAAACCACATTATCTCTACCGACAAACTCGTCATCCTGGATGACTGCTACAACGCTAACCCGATCTCTACAAATGCCGCTATCGACGTACTGACTATGGCCATCGGCCGCAAGGTCGCAGTGCTTGGTACGATGGGCGAACTGGGAAGCGACGAAGAGCAGCTTCACTTTAACACCGGTGTCTATGCAGCAAAACAGGGCATCGACCTTGTCTGCGGTATCGGAAGACTGGGCAGAGCAATCGCAGAGGGAGCTTCCGGCTTTGACAGCCCTGGCACCGGCAGTCTGGTCTCTGGCAGTTCAGACTCCTATAGCTCAGAATTGACGGATTCTGCCGGAACGAAGGCTCTCTGGTTTGAGACGAAGGAGGACTTCCTGTCCGCCATGAAAGATATCATCCATAAAGGGGACAATGTGCTGGTCAAGGCCTCCCACGGGATGAACTTCCCGGATCTTGTGGAGGCATTAAAGCATCTATAGGCTTATCTTCGTATTCTTACCTGTCTATAATCTTACGCGTCGATATAAAATGCACCGGACTTACCTGTTTTCACGGCAGATCCGGTGCATATTTTAATTATTCTCTCTCACTGTAGTGATGTGCTTCCTCAAGCATCATATCTTTTACTTTCATCAGACGAATCTGAGAGCTTCTCTCATTTTCATCCAGCTTCATCGTAATATATTTGATTGTTGCCTGAGCATCCGGAATCGTCACATGCTCCAGCGCATTAACACGGCGTCTCGTCTTCTCGATCTCCGCCGCCATAAGCTGGCACGCTTTTTCCGTCTCCGCAAGTCTTAACATATCCGGCAGGATATCTGCCAATGATTTTACCGCACCGTCAAGGTCGCTGGACGTAAATGCAAATCCATAGGAATAGATATCATTCACATCAGCAGTTCTCGTCGATGTTTGAAACACCGGAATATTAACACTCATGACATTCTTCTGCCCGACTTCAAGATTAACCTCCTGTTTCGGCGCCATCAATGCCGTATTCAGCGTAGCCTCATCCATTCCGGCTTTCGCTATGACAAAGTTCTTGTTCGCAGAGAGGATTCCGGCTTCTACTTTCTGGCGAAGCGCCATGTTCTCCTTGACCAGCTCTAGGAACTGACGCATCAGCTCATCACGCTTATCCTTAAGAAGCTTATGTCCTCTTCTGGCGGTAACGAGCTTTCTCTTCGTCTTAGTCAGCTCCATACGGGTAGGAGTTATCTGTTTAGATGCCATCCCTTAACCTCCTTCTTGTTTACACCATGCCCGCACAAAAGCAATCATCTGCAAGCAGGCTTGCTCTTTGCTTTCCACCTTCTGGCGCCATACAGCTCGATTTCGCTCTGCTCCATCTCGCTGCGGGCTGACGCCCTATACAACTGCACAAAAGCAATCATCTGCAAGCAGGCTTGCTCTTTGCTTTCCACCTTCTGGCGCCATGCAGCTCGATTTCGCTCTGCTCCATCTCGCTGCGGGCTGACGCCCTATACAACTGCACAAAAGCAATCATCTGCAAGCAGGCTTGCATGATTACTTTTATGCATCTGTGCATGGCTTACTGCTTTCCATAATATTCGTCTAAGAACTTGTCGTCGATACGTTTAAGCTCTGCTCTTGGCAGCATGGATAAAAGCTTCCAGCCGATGGAGAGTGTCTCTTCAATCGAACGGTCATTGGTGTATCCCTGGGATACATATTCTTTCTCAAAGGCCTCTGCAAACTCTGCATACTTAAGGTCGATCTCTGTCAGAGCTGCCTCACCGAGGATGGTCATAAGCTCTTTCGCGTCTTTTCCACGGGAATATGCCGCAAACAGCTGGTTCATGGTATTCGCATGGTCTGCTCTTGTCTTGCCCTCGCCGATACCCTTATCTTTCAGACGGGAAAGCGACGGCAGTACGTCGATCGGCGGCTGTAAGCCTTTACGGTACAGCTCACGGCTTAAGATTACCTGTCCCTCGGTGATGTATCCGGTAAGGTCTGGAATCGGATGAGTCTTGTCATCCTCCGGCATGGTCAGGATCGGGATCATCGTGATACTTCCGTTCTTTCCTCTCTGACGTCCGGCTCTCTCATACATCGTTGCAAGGTCCGTGTACATATATCCCGGATATCCGCGGCGTCCAGGAACCTCCTTCTTCGCTGCGGAGATCTCACGGAGCGCATCTGCGTAGTTTGTGATATCAGTAAGGATTACCAATACATGCATATCCTTTTCAAATGCAAGATATTCTGCTGCGGTAAGTGCCATACGAGGAGTGGAAATACGCTCAACAGCCGGGTCATTAGCCAGATTGATGAACAGTACCGTCCTGTCGATGGCTCCTGTCTCCTTGAATGACTCGATAAAGTAGTTGGATTCCTCAAAGGTAATACCCATAGCAGCAAATACAACGGCAAAATTCTCGTCTGTCCCGCGAACCTTTGCCTGTCTTGCGATCTGCGCCGCAAGCTGTGAGTGCGGCAGACCGGAACAGGAGAAGATCGGCAGCTTCTGTCCACGAACCAGTGTATTCAGTCCGTCGATAGCCGATACGCCTGTCTGGATAAACTCCTCAGGGTAAACTCTGGCTGCCGGGTTCATCGGCAGGCCGTTGATATCTCTTCTTTCCTCCGGCAGGATCTCCGGGCCGTCGTCGATCGGGCGGCCAAGTCCGTCAAAGACACGGCCAAGCATATCGCCGGATACACCAAGCTCCATGCTCCGCCCAAGGAAACGTACTTTACTGTTGCTCAAGTTGATACCTGCAGCATTCTCATAGAGCTGCACAACTACGTCGCTGCCGTCTACCTCAAGTACCTTGCAGCGGCGTCTCTCGCCATTGGCAAGCTCAATCTCTCCAAGCTCATCAAATGCGACGCCTTCTACACCTTTTACCATCATCAGCGGTCCGGCAACTTCCTGTATTGTTCTATATTCCTTTGGCATTTAGAAGTCCTCCTTCCCGAATGTATTGACAATCTCTGCGCCTAATTCATTCATGATCTTTTCATATTCTGTCTCAATATTCTCGGTGGTCGTATATTTGTAACGTCCGATTCTCTCTCTTACATTCATCACAAGCAGCTCCTTCATGGACGCGCCCTTATTCAGTGCCTCTGTAGCCTGCTCATAGAAGGCAAGCACCAGCTTCATCATCAGATACTGCTTTCTGAGCGGCGTGTAGGTATCTACTTCGTGGAAAGAGTTCTGGTGCAGGAAGTCCTCACGGATAGACCTTGCGGCCTCCATCTTCAGACGGTCGCCAGGCGACAACGCATCCATACCTACCATCTGCACGATCTCTTCCAGAGCCGCTTCTTCGGTCAGAAGGCTCATCATCTTCTGACGGTCCTCCATCCAGTCTTCCGCTACCGTTCCGTTGAACCAGTCCTGCATATTGTCAAGATACAGAGAATAACTTGTCAGCCAGTTGATCGCCGGGAAGTGTCTCTTGTATGCAAGTGCTGCGTCAAGTCCCCAGAACACCTTTACGATACGTAAGGTAGCCTGTGATACCGGCTCAGAAGTATCACCGCCCGGAGGAGATACGGCGCCGATAACGGAGAGCGCACCCTCTCTTCCATCTTTTCCAAGGGAAATCACGCGTCCTGCCCTCTCGTAGAACTCCGCAAGACGGGAACCAAGGTATGCCGGGTAACCTTCCTCACCAGGCATCTCCTCAAGACGGCCAGACATCTCACGCAGCGCCTCTGCCCAACGGGATGTGGAGTCTGCCATCAGCGCTACCGAATATCCCATGTCACGGAAATACTCTGCAATGGTAATACCGGTATAGATAGATGCCTCACGGGCTGCGAAAGGCATATCTGACGTGTTGGCGATCAGAACGGTTCTTTCCATAAGGGAACGGCCTGTCTTCGGGTCCTTCAGTTCCGGGAACTCATTCAGAACGTCCGTCATCTCGTTTCCACGCTCGCCGCATCCGATATATACCACGATGTCTGCCTCTGCCCACTTCGCGAGCTGATGCTGGATAACGGTCTTGCCGCTTCCGAACGGTCCCGGAACGGCTGCAACTCCTCCCTTTGCGATTGGGAAGAAGGTGTCAACAACACGCTGTCCTGTAACAAGCGGCGCATCCAGAGGCAGCTTCTTTACATAAGGACGGCCCTTACGAACCGGCCACTTCTGCATCATGGAAACCTCTTTATCACCGTCTTTTGTCGTGATCACCACAACCGTCTCCTCAACGGTGAACTCTCCTGATTTGATCTCTTTTACCGTACCCTCTACTCCGTAAGGCACCATGATCTTCTGTGTGACAACGGCTGTCTCCTGGACGGTACCAAGCACATCACCGGCCTCTACCGCATCTCCAGCCTTTGCCACCGGGACAAACTCCCATTTCTTATCTCTCTTCAGGGAAGCAACCTCAACACCACGCTGCAGGTTATTTCCGGAAACCTTCATAATGTCATCAAGCGGACGCTGGATACCATCGTAAATGCTCGTAATAAGACCAGGCCCGAGCTCAACGGACATCGGAGCTCCTGTAGACTCTACCGGCTCGCCGGGTCCAAGTCCTGACGTCTCCTCATATACCTGAATGGATGCCTCGTCTCCGTGCATCTCGATGATCTCTCCGATCAGACGCTGTTTACTAACACGTACAACGTCAGACATATTGGCATCGCGCATACCTGACGCAATGACCAAAGGTCCTGCTACTTTTTTAATCGTACCTGTACTATTCATTTGGACGAATAAACCTCCTTACTGGTTACTGAACAAGATATCAGAACCAACCGCAACCTCAACCGACTTCTTAACTCCTGCGATCCCGGCCCCGGTATTGCCCGAAATGCCCGGAATCTGGATGATCGCCGGCGTAAGCTGCTCCTGATACCTTGAAATCTCATGTTTAAGCTCTCCCGCCCAGGCCTCTGTAATATAGATAATGCCGTATCCGCCGCCTGCAAGCTTCGCGAGCGTCTCTGTAGCTTCTTCGTGGGTATTCACCGGAAACGTGTCAAGACCCAGCGTAGCGAAGCCATAGATACTGTCATAATCGCCCAATACTGCAATCTTATACATACATCTCCCTTACCCTTTCCCGGATGGAATCGTCCGGCAGTTCATTAAGCTTGCCGGAAAGTATGATTCTTACCGTTTTTATTTCATTCTGTCTTGCAATTACATAGGCAATCACAGGCCCGATCGTAAATGCATTATATTTCTGCGGACTTATGGTCTGGATGATGCGGTTGTCACACCACCGCTCAAATGCGGACGGGGAAGTCCTCAACGCCTCCGCCCCTTCTGCATACGCAGTGCCAAGCAGATATTCGCTGATCGCATCTGCCCCGGCAAGCGCTGCCTTTGCAAGCTGGTCTGCGCTCACACTGCTGCATTCAGCCATTGCCCGCTTCATAAATTCAATTGATTTTGCGGTTTTCTGTGACCTGACGGCAATCTTGATATCTGCCACCGCCACTGTGGATTCGGCATAATCCCGGATGATCGCTACATCCGATGCCTTCCCCGCCTGATAGATGGCGTCAAGCGCTGCCCTGTCAATAATCACATCGCACAACTGACCGTCCCTTGTATGAAGAAGTGTCTCATACGCCTCCTGCGCTGCATGCTGCATGTGGTCCGGAAGCTTTCCGAAATCACGCTCTCTTACAATCTCAAGCATAGCGCTGCCCGGAATAGACACATCTTCATAGAAAATATGTCTGTTTTTCTCCTCCGTGCACACTTCCTTGATCGCAGCCTTGAGATTATGATAAAGCTTTGGACAGGACAGAACATCAAAATTCTTCATATCTATCGAAAGCTCTTTCACAACCTCCCAGATCTTCTCCTCTTCTCTGGTCAGTATTGCTTCTGCATTACCTGACGTCTCGTTGTCTCCCCAGCCCTTCTCTTCCAGAAACTGCAGACACTGGTCATAGCTCTGGCATGCGATCAGCTGGTCGATCGTACTATTGGAAAACAGCGAAACCTCCAAAGCCCGTATGCGTGCAACCGCGTAAGTATACTGTTCGCTCATGTAACTCCTCCTACTTTGCACTACGAAAATAATATACGATGAACTTTGTCAGATAACTCATCCCTTTTTGCATCAAACATTGCCCTCAATGTGCAGTTTTCTTCAATACCGCCATAGGCAAGAATGAATCCATTTTCAATATTTCTGCCTTTCTTGGATATCTTAAGGCTTCCGCCCTTTTTCTTTGCAGTTTCTTCTACCTTGCCCGCAAAGCCCTCTGGCAGCTTCGTAAGATCCGCAGGCGAAAAGAAAATCTCACCCTCCTGCGGCTCGGCATACTTTTCAAGCATCTTAAGGAGCATATTGAAATATTCATCCTTTTTCATGCTCTCAACCGAGCGGTACGCCCTGTCTAAAACATCCGCGATCAGCTCCTGCTTCGCCGCGAGAAGTCTCGTCCTTCTCTGCAGGTCATTAGAAGATGCCACCCGCTCTTTATAGCTGGCAACTGCTCTCTCAGATTTCTGGGAATAGCTGCTCTTACACTTTTCTGCCTCTGCCTTCGCCTCTGCAAGAATCCTGTCAGCCTCTGCCTGCGCCGCTTTAAGCTTTTCTCCGGCTGCATTCCTGGCCTCATCCAATATCTGGCTTTTCATCTTTTCTAATCCAGTCATGGTCTTGCACTCCTTATATTGATTTTATTTTACTATCCTGCGCGCGATTAAATCTGTACTGCATTAACAGCCAGAATAGAAATCAGAAGTGCCAGAATCGCATATGTCTCAACCATTGCAGGGAAAAGCATAGCTTTACCGAACTGGTCTGGTTTCTTAGCTACGATACCGATAGACGCTGCAGATGTCATTCCCTGATATTTACCGGAGATAAGTCCTACGATACCGATCGGCATACAAGCTGCAAGAATCAGAAGCCCTGTCTGCGGGTCTAATGCAGCAGCGCCGCCGCCCAGAAGCCCAACCTTGGACAGTGTGATGAATCCAACAAGCAGACCATAGATTCCCTGTGTACCAGGAAGAAGCTGCATGATCAGTACCTTTGCAAATTTGCTCGGATCCTCTGTTACAACTCCTGCCGCTGCCTGTCCTGCAATACCTACGCCGATGGCTGATCCGGCTCCTGCAAGAAATACAGCTACTGCTGCGCCAAGTAACGCATATACAAGTCCTAAATTACTCCAAATACTCATGATAAAGTCTCCTCCTTAATATCTACATATTTTGTATCTGATTTGAATGGTTCAAAAGGTTTTCCTCCGCCCTCGTAGAATTTGCCAAAAAATTCTACAAATTGCAGACGGTTTGTATGAACATACGCGCCAAGCAGATTGATCGCTAGGTTCAGCGTATGGCCCACGATAAATACAATTAAAAATCCAATGATTCCCACGATGCCCTTTCCGAACATGCTTCCCATCTGGTTGACAACCGATGCGATAACTCCCGTCGCAAGGCCGAGAGCCAGAAGACGTGAGTAGGACAGCACATCACTGAGCCATCCGGTGATGTTATAGACATCGTATGCTCCAAGCGCGATCCGAAGCGCCGGATTCTTATTCTCTCTTCCGGACATCAGCACCAGCCCGACCACGCCGATGATCGCAAGCGCTTTTGCCAGCGTATTAAGGAACGGCGGGAAAGTAATCTTCGCCTGCGCGATTGATGCAAAGATATCTGTCGGTATCAGCATAAGAAGCAGGCCGACCAAAAATGCATACCACAACACGACATCACAGAAAAAGTCAAGAGGCTTGCCGTCCTTAAGAAGCATATAGCCCTTGATCCCAAGTCCTACAAACAGGTGGACAACTCCAAATGCCAGCGAATATACCAAGAGCCTCATCGGGTCATTCAGCGGCACAAACCAGAGCGCCGGCACGGTGACCGTCTTTCCAAAAAACGTCCCCGATACAATATCCACTACATTGCCGAAATATCCGCCGAACAGAATTCCCCACACAAGCGTGGAAATTCCGCAGAACATGAACATCTTAAGCGACTTATGCATCCCTTCGCCCATACGCGGGAATTTCTTCAGCACCACAAAGCACGCAACGGCAATGATCGCACCGTATGCGGCATCTGATAACATCATTCCGAAGAAGAACACATAGAAAAACGACATGATCGTCGTCGGGTCAAACTCTCCCTTGTGCGGCAGTCCGTAGGATTCCAGGACGCCCTCCACACTGGAGGAAAATCCGTTATTCTTTAAGATTGTCGGTGCTTCTTCATCTTCTTTTAAATCTTCAACATCAATGACACAGTCATAAACTTCACCAATAGCCTTTTTCACTGCATCTACGGCCTTTACAGGAATATAGCCGCTTACAACAAAGGTTCTCTGGGATTGTGGAAGAGTTCCGAGGATCTCGTACTTGTCTGCCCTCATGCGGAAGTAATCTCCGATGATCTCTAATTCCTCCCTGCACGAAGCCAGCGAACGGATCTCTCCTTCCTTCTTTTCAATTTCATTATTCAGTTTTTTAATCTCTGCTTCGAGATCCGCCTTCTTCTCGGCAGGTTTTTTATCCACAACCTGCGAGGGCCTTGCGAATCCCCCTGCCCTTAACGCTTCCTCCACCGCTGTCTCGTCTTCCCTCAGACAAAAAACAACCAGATAAGTCGCATCTCTGTCCGTCCGGATGATCTCCACATCGACGGCTTCAACATCCCGGGCATGTGTAGCAATCTTAGCGTAAACCGCATCTGCCGCCGTATCGGCAGCCATCGTTCCCAAAAGCATCGCCGTCTTGCCCGTACCGGTATAATCCATCGGCACATCCAGGCCAAGCCACGGACTCAGCGACTCTATCTGATTTGACAACTTCAGAATATTCGCTTTGTTCTCTGCTATCTCTTTATTCAGCGCAACCAGCGTATCCGCCTTTGCGGTGACCGTCTCTTTCGCAGCAACTATACTATCGAACTTTTTATGCCCGATCAGCGCTTTTCCTTCGAGACTGGACAGCAGCGACTTCTTCTGGGGAGCGTAAGCTTCAAGAATCGCCAGTGCATTCTCAGAAAGCTGGGCCTTCTTTTCGAATCCAACTCTGGCGTTCTGTGTGTCCATCTTTTCAAATCCGTCATCCTCGCCGGCGACCTGGTTCATCTCCATGACGCCCATGGACTGAAGGTTCTCTAAGATAGCCTTACGGTCTCGCTTCAGCGCGCAGATACTAATTCTTTGCATCTGCAATACTGCCATAGCCGTATCCCTCCTTTACCTCAATTCTAGACTAATTCTGCAATCACAGAAGCTATTGCCTCATCTTCTTTTGATTTCGCAGATGTCTTCAGGGATTCGATCTCTGTATCTACTTTCGCCATAGCTTCAGAAATAGCCTTCTCCCCGATTTCTCTGGCTGCTTTCATATCGGCATCTGCTTTTGCTTTTGCATCTGTTTCAGCCTGCTGTCTTAATTCTCCTGCACTTGCAGCAGCTTTTTCAAGGATTCCGGTGCTTTCTGCGGCTGCTTCTTTTATAATCTTCTCAGCCTCATTTTCCGTCTCCTTGATGGTCTTAATGGTTTCTTCTACCATTGACTCACCACCTCTCTTTTGCCTAAAACCTTTCCTGCATTTTTGATTATAATATTATTTTATCTGAAAGTCTACCAATTTATTGCATTTTTCCACTTTTCTGGGACACTTCGCGCTGCTGTTCACGGGTCTGGCTCCCTTTGTCAAAGGCAATTTTCAATGCATTTTCAGCTCCATTCCAGCCGGTGAAGCTTTCCCTTCCGGTTCATCCCTAAAAACTCATTCTGCCGTAAAGCCTCATACAGCACCACCGCCACGGAATTTCCAAGGTTCAGTGAGCGTATCTGCCCCGCCATGGGAATACGTATACATTCTTCCTTATGATCTACCAGTATTTCCTCCGGTATCCCCGCGCTCTCCTTGCCGAACATGATATAGCAGTCCGGCTCATAGGAGACCTCTGTATAGATCTTCGTCGCCTTTGTCGTCGCCATATAGATCCTTGCCCCAGGGTTCCTCCCTAAAAAATCTTCATAATCAATATATGTCGTAACATCGAGCTGATGCCAGTAATCCATCCCGGCGCGCTTTAAGCTCTTCTCATCCAGCCGAAACCCAAGCGGCCCGATCAGGTGGAGCCTTGCGCCTGCCGCCACGCAGGTACGCCCGATATTCCCCGTATTCGCCGGTATCTCCGGCTCTAAAAGTACGATATTCATCTGTTTTCCCTGTTCATTCATCTCTTATCCCCCGATCTATTCAGCTTCCATATCTCATCCGGAGCCGGACGGTCGATGAAGCGCACATCCTCTCCGTTTCTGATGATCTTTGCCTGGCCTTCTGCCGTCCTTCCGATGACAGACGCTTTTATCCCTTCCCTGAGAAATGCTTCCCGCAGCGCCTTCCCGTCCTCTGCCACGAACAGAAAACTTCCTGCCGAAGTAAGCTGATAAGGGTTCAGCCGGAAATGCTCGCATACCTCCACCGTCTCCTGAAGGATGGAGAACTTCTTTAGATCAAGGTCAAGCCCCGTCTCAAACTCTCCGGCAAACTCCCACAACGCAGCAAAGATCCCGCCCTCTGTGATCTGCCGGGACGCCAGCACGCCATGCTCCTGCGCGACTTCTGTCTCCCTGCCTGCGAACAGCTCCTTTTCGTACGAAAGCATCTGCCGGATGAACGCCGGAGTAAAACGCTCTGAAAGCTCATCCCGCCTCTCCCTTACGATCTGCAGCATCCCGTCCATGCCGATCCATTTGCTCAGGACGATCTCTGTCCCCGCCGGAATACGCCCTTTTAATCTTTCGCTGCCGCTTCGTCCAGTGCCTGTTTTCTCAGCATGGCCTTTACCTCCGCTGTACGCTTCCGCGATCCCGTTAACTGTAACCGAAGGGACAGAAAGCAGCGGATGTTCAAAGATCCGGGATTCCAATACCTTGATTCCCCTCTCTTTGCACACTTTTCTTATCCGCTTTTCCATCCTGTAGATACCGGATTTGTCCGCGCGGGGCGGGTAGGCGATGCGAATCCCTGCGCCTGCGCTTTTTGCCCCTGCTGCCGCCAGAGAATTGACGGCGGAGGCAAGCGCATGAATACCGATATCCTCTGACCATCCGTACACGGCCGCCGTCTCATGTAAGATCTGTCTTCCTTCTGTCTCTAATCTCATCTTTTCCTCTACTCCATCGCTCTTGCCTTACTGATCGCCGCATTGATCTTTTCGCCGTCCTGCGTAGCTATGGCGCCGCTTACAATCCCCGAAGCCGTCCCATTATCACAGGCAGTCCCGACCATGATGATCTCATTAGACTTGCTGTATGTACTGTTGTTGATCACGTCGCGGCTCACCTCTTTGCCGTCCTGCTTGACAATCTTCCACAATCTGGCAGTCTTTCCCGTATGCGGGCTTCCTTCATACTTCATGGAGCCCAGCGGCGCATCCCGGTCCTCCTTATAAGTCCGGCCGTATTCCTCCGTGGCCGTGACTTCGCTTTCATACTCCACGGTTCGTCCCTTCTTTCGCGTATCCTTCCCGTAGATGGTGAACTTAAGCTGACCGTCTCCGTCAATTCCACCCTCGATATATACCGGCGTATCATAACTGTTTTTGAATTTAAAATCCTTTACATCCCCGGCGATGGCCGCATCCCTTGACGGGTCGATATACGTCACCAGCATAGAGTGGGGATACCGCTCGGTAACCTCAAGCTCGGCATAGAGCACCGCATTGTAAAGTGTCGTAGAAACCTGACAGATGCCTCCGCCGTAAGTCTCCACAACCTTGCCATTCTCGTAGGAGCCTGCCGCCACATAGCCGTGCTCTTTGTCATAAGGAGCCGTCACATCATAAACAGAGATCTCCTCTCCCGGGGCAAGCACCGTGCCGTCAAGCTTCTCCACTCCCGTCTTCAGATTCTGAAGGCGCTCGCCGCCTCCGGCATCTGTGGAATAAGAGCCCATCTCATCCTTAACCGTCTTGAGATCGTCTGACTTCACCGTCGGTTTTTCCTCCTTCTGCACCATCTCAAGCGCAAAATCCTTCTGATTCCAGCCGCCGTTCAGATGCGCTAAGATCGCAGCGGCAGATTTATCGATATCCACCGTCTTGCCCTGCTTTTCCCCGGTGATCACAAACTTGCCGCCCTTTCTTTCTATAGACGCATTCTGCGCATGATCCGTCAGTGGGACGACGCGCTCTTCCAGAAGCTTTTTTACCTGCTTCTTGCTTAATGTATAATTCTCCTTAAATACCTTCTTTTCCCTGGAAAGCTCCCTAAGCTGCCAGAATCTCTGCCACAGGCTTCCCGCCTTGCCGTAGACAAACGCTGCCTTCACCTGCTTTTTTATATCCCTGTACCCAAGTCCAAGCTCTTCTAACGATGCCGCTTCCTCCTGCTTGCCTACCTGCAGCGTCACCGTCGCCTGTCTGCCAGATTCCAGAAGCTTATCCATCTCTGCTTCCGCTTCCTTCACTGTCATCCCGGAAATATCGGCAGAACCGATAAAAATATTTTTACAGATCTTGTCCGCCGGATACTTCGACACAAAACTGTGCAGGCACACATACGAAACGCTCAGAACCAGAATAGAGCAAAACAACAGGAGACCAAAAAGAACCTGCATTCTTCTCCGTCTCTGGATTCTCCTTCTTCTGCTCCTTCTTTTTCTGGAACTGTGCTTATACCTCCGCTGTTCCATATTCCTTCTCATTCCTTCTGTCAGTCCTTATCCGTTACTGTTCGCACCCTGGGGGACGCCTCATCCCTCTGCCGCCTTACCCTAAGACCGGCAGGATCGACGTCGCAACCATCGCTACGATAACGGCCATAACAACGATCGCTACGATTCTTCTCGTCTTTTTATTGTTAAAATTCATCTTCTTTACCTTCTTCCAAAAAATATATTTATCATTTTATCCCTTTTATCTGCTCTTTACAAGATAACTTTTTTAACATTATTTTACAGATATTACAAAGTGTTACCGCCATTCACAGGTGCGTGCCTCATGGCCGACCGGATTCCTGTGCATGTAGTCAAAAAGCACCGTCTTTTTCAGCGCCGGGAAATATTCCAGATGGGTCATCTTGCGCATCTGGTTTTTGTCATAGGACTCGTATCCGGGAAGATATACGCGGCTTTTTTCCTCTTCCTCGTAAAACTGCCGCGCCTTTTCCTTTCCCAGCGGATTCTCTTTCGCAAAGGCCGGCCGGGTCTTTGCATTCTCCCGCAGATAATAATCGTAGACCAGAAGCTCCCGTACCCGCTCTGACCAAAGCTCTCCCTCCGGCCGCCTGCAGACACATCTTACAAAATCAAGCAGGATCTCATATCTTTTACTCCGCTTATGCTGTATACCGTCAAGCCCCTTCTCCCGGTAATACTCCCACAGCTTTCCGTACATACGGAACGGCGAAGCGAATACTCGCTCTACTTCCGGCAGCGTATGTGTAAACTGTCTGCTGTTATAATATACTTCGACCATTTCCTCGATCCCCTTAAGCTTTATGATGTCTTTGTAAGAAAGCCATCTTGTATACAGCACTTCATAAGGCGGCTCACTCTTGCAGGCCAGCCCGTAATCCTCCTTTTTTTCTTCCAGATAAGAGCCCTTTAAGACTTTCAGGAATCCCAACTGGAGCTGATGGGGCTTTAAGCGGTATACCTCATCGAAAGAGCGCGAAAAGCTTCCCATATCCTCATAGGGCAGCCCTGCGATAAGGTCTAAATGCTGATGGACATTCCCCCAATCCCGCAGAGCCGCTACCGTGCGTGTAAGCTTCGCCATATCCATCGTCCGCCTGATCTCCTTTATGGTCCGCTCATTGGTGGACTGCACGCCGATCTCCAGTTGGATCAGCCCTGGACGCATGGCTCTGATCAGCTCCAGCTCCTCTTCATTCAATAGATCCGCCGATATTTCAAAATGGAAATTCGTCGTGTTGTTGTCATGCTCTAGAAGGAACCTCCAGATCTCTGCCGCATGACTGTGACTGCAGTTGAAAGTACGGTCAACGAACTTTATCTGGGGTACCTTCTGTTTCAGGAAAAAGCCAAGCTCCTTTTTCACAAGAGAAAGACTCCTGAATCTCAGCCTCTTATCTACTGACGACAGGCAGTAGCTGCAGGAGAAGGGACACCCTCTGCCCGACTCATAGTAAATGATCTTATTCCTGAACGGATCAAGATCCTGATAGATAAAGGGCACCTCGTCAAGATCCATAGGCGCGCGCCATTCATTTTCGCAGATCACCCCATCCTCCTGCCGGAAGGTTATGCCTGCGATCTCCTTAAGCGGCCTGCCCTCGCACAATTCAGCAAATGTACACTCGCCTTCGCCCCGCATCACACCCTTCACTTCCGTGAGCCTGAAAAGGACATCCCTGGCATCGTAGGATACCTCCGGGCCGCCGAGCCAGAGCAGCGTATCCGGGCAGAGCTTCCCAAGCTCGCGCACAAGAGACACCACATAAGCCCGATTCCAGATATAGCAGGAAAAGCATACCATATCTGCTTCTTTCTCGTAGATATCTCTGAGAATATCATCCTTTTGCTGGTTGATGGTATATTCTGCAGTTTCGATCTCTATATCCTCTCTGCGCACGTGCTGTCTGGCATAGGCACGCAGCGTATGTACCGCAAGATTAGCATGTATATATTTGGCATTGATGGCAACAAGTAAAATCTTCATTCGTCAACATATCCTCTCTTTATATCCGTGAACAATAATTGCAGCGCACTGGCTGCGCATTCCGTAAGAACATGATGCAGAAGTAGGGGCGGCTTTTGCGCAGCAAAACTCGGAATGCTGCCACGAATCGTTGCTATAAGCGGCTCCTGAGCCGTGAATAGCAGCGCATCAGTATAACAGGCTCCCACCCTCTCTGGCAATTGACAATCCTCTGTTTTCAGGCTATAATCACCTTGTACATATAATACCGGGGAGCTGGTCTGAGCCGGCTGAGAGGAAGCTTATCTGCTTCGACCCATAACCTGATTTGGATAATGCCAACGTAGGGAGGAATACTTGATCTATGGATGTGATAAGAGATGCCCCGCGTATCTCTTTTTCTATGTGTAGAAACTCCCCTTCCCCGGCAAAAAAGGAGGATTAGCTATGCGAAATTACACGACACAGATGGACGCGGCAAAAAAAGGGATCGTCACGCCAGAGATCGAGACGGTTGCAAAAAAAGAGCGCATGCCTGCCGAGACGATGCTTAAGCTGGTCGCAGAAGGCAAAGTCGCGATCTGTGCAAACAAGAACCATACCTGTTTAAACCCGGAAGGCGTCGGCAGTATGCTGCGCACCAAAATCAACGTTAATCTGGGCGTATCCAGAGACTGCAAGGACTATGATATTGAGCTGGAAAAGGTAATGCGTGCGGTGGACTTAGGCGCGGAAGCCATCATGGATCTCTCAAGCCACGGGAACACACAGCCGTTCCGCCAGAAGCTTACAAGGGAATGTCCCGCCATGATCGGCACGGTGCCGGTCTACGACAGCGTCATCCATTACCAGCGGGATCTGGCCACATTATCAGCCAAAGATTTTATCGACGTCATCCGTATGCATGCCGAGGACGGTGTGGATTTTGTAACGCTGCACTGCGGGATCACGCGAAAGACCATCGAACAGATCCGGAAGCATAAGCGGAAAATGAACATCGTAAGCCGCGGGGGAAGCCTTGTATTCGCCTGGATGAGCATGACGGGGGAAGAGAACCCGTTTTATGAATATTACGACGAGATACTTGATATCTGCGAAGAATATGACGTGACTGTCTCTTTAGGGGATGCCTGCCGCCCGGGCTGCCTTGCCGACGCCACTGACGTATGCCAGATCGAAGAGCTGGTGCGCCTAGGCGAGCTGACAAAACGGGCGTGGGCGCACAACGTCCAGGTAATGGTAGAAGGACCGGGACATGTGCCTCTTGACCAGGTAGCCGCCAACATGAAGGTGCAGCAGTCGCTGTGCATGGGCGCTCCTTTCTACGTGCTGGGTCCTTTGGTCACTGACATCGCTCCGGGATACGACCATATCACTGGCGCGATCGGCGGTGCAGTTGCCGCCATGAACGGCGCGGCCTTCCTGTGCTACGTGACTCCGGCGGAGCATCTCGCCCTTCCCAATGTAGAGGATGTCAAGCAAGGCATCATCGCTTCCAAGATCGCTGCCCACGCGGCGGATATCGCCAAGGGCATACCCGGCGCCAGAGAGCAGGATGACCGCATGGCGGAAGCGAGAAGGAATCTTGACTGGGAAGCACAGTTTGCGTGCGCCCTTGATCCTGATACCGCCAAGGCTATCCGTGACAGCCGCAGCCCCGAAGAAGACCACAGCGATACATGCAGCATGTGCGGGAAATTCTGCGCAGTACGCAGCATGAACAAGGCTCTGGCCGGAGAATATATCGATATCCTGTAGTTATACCCTGAAATCGTCCGGTCCGCTATTCTTCCTCCTCATCTTCCTCTGCATAATCCAGGTCTGCATTTCTCTGTTTGAAAATGATAATGACCACCAGTGCAAGTGAAAAGGCGATGACGGCGATCCCTCCCGCCAGCATCGTCAGGAAGAAGGACTGGACGTTCTCGCCGTCCTCCTGGATAATCTCTGCTTTTACCGTGGCGATATCTGACCCGCCATTGGCGCCCGGATCCGCGCTGATATATATCCTGTCGCCCTCTCTGAGCGTAACCTCCTCCTTAAAGCTTCCTTCCGGCATGTTCTCGATGACCTTTCTCCCTGTATCCGGCCCTACGCCGCAGAATACTTTGTCAAGCGTTTTTTCGTCTGTACAGAGGCTTAAGGTCAGACCGTCGCCGTCCTCATACTCCTTCCCGTACAAGTTAAAGGGCATACTCCCGGCAGTATACTCTACGTTAATGCTATATGTACCGTATTCCGGCGCCTCCCATGCGATAACGCTGCTCACAGCCCCTTCCGTCACATTCGGATCCATAATCCCGTTGCCGTCCATACGCCACCAGCAATTTGACGCCAGGCAGTCATAGCCTTCCGCCGCATAGGCTTCCGGCACCCACATTGCGTCATAATCATACCACATCCAGCAGGAGCCTGTATCGGCCCAGACACATTCCTTCACCTTAGAGGTGTCGAGCGTTCCGTCTGTATTGACCTCCTCGGTATACATGAAATACCAGCCATTGTCCCCCTGCTCTTTTTTCCCGGGCCCGTTCTTGTTCTCATCATACCCGATCATCCACGTTCTTTGACCGAATGCCTGCACCGGCATCACCGATGCCGCACTTATCAGTACTATCAGTGCTAATCCTGCTGCCCGTTTTATCGTTTTCATCCCAAACCAGTCCTCTCATCTCTTAGTCATTGCTTATTTTGTCAGAACTAATGATCCGTTACCGCATATTCTGTGACCGCAGCAACCATGATATTTCTTTAACTCTGCTTCCATCATACCACAAATCTATGCAAATGGTTATTCTTTTTTGCGAAATAGCTCTGTTTTATCCTGCTCTGGCAATTGACATTTCCCTCAAGATACTGTAAAATATGAAAATGTGCAGCCGGGGTGTTAGCGGTACCTTGTACCTGCAATCCGCTATAGCAGGGGTGATGTTGCGCAGAGGGCCTGTATTTGCAGGGCTGCCCTTGGAAAGTGGCGTTGAGGCCCGGGTCTTACGCGACGGGAATCTGTGAACCGTGTCAGGTCGGGAACGAAGCAGCACTAAGCAGAACCTTCCGGGTGCCGTGAGGGTGCCTGAGCTGAGTTTACTGCCAAGGTAACGTCTGTGAATATGGGTTCGAAGCGCAGCGCACATAGATTAATTTCGTGAGACCTACTTCACATAGCAGGTTTATTTTCATTTTTTCACTATTTTTCCCAGATATTTCTATCTTTTGAATATTACGAAGCCCCAGTCTGTATAGAAACCATAGCAAAAAAAGGAGACAGTTGTGGAATTTTTAGATTCAAAGAGCACGGATCCTTCATGGAATCTGGCACTGGAACAATATATTTTTGATCATCTCGACAACACCAGATCATATTTTATGCTTTGGCAGAACGCCAACACGATCGTGATCGGCAAAAACCAGAATACCACACTGGAAATCAATCAGGACTATGTCAGAAAGCATCATATCCATGTTGTCCGCCGGCTCTCCGGAGGCGGCGCAGTGTACCATGATCTTGGCAACCTCAATTTTACTTTTATCATTGATGCGGATCGTATGCAGCAAATTAATTTTCACGTATTCTGCCAGCCAATCATCGATACGTTGGCATCCTACGGCATCAGCGCATCCCTCTCCGGCCGCAATGACATCACCATCGACGGCAAAAAATTTTCCGGAAATTCGCAGTACATCAAAAACCATCGTGTCATGCATCACGGGACACTTATGTTTTCTTCCGATTTAACTGTCGTACAAAATGCGCTTAACGTCCGCCGGGAAAAGCTGATCTCCAAAGGTGTCAGCTCTGTGAGCAGCCGGATCACGAACATCTGTCAATATCTGCCTGAAGATGTGACTCTTGATGATTTTAAGCAACGTCTTTTAGCGCAGATCGCAAAAGCGGAGGCACTCCATAAGTATACGCTGACCGAATCCGACCTGACCGAGATCCAGTCGATCAAAGAAGAGCGGTATGCCACATGGGATTGGAACTACGGCAGATCTCCAGCCTTTACCACAAGGGTGCAGAAGCGTTTTGAAAACTGCGGTTCCGTTGAAGCGCTGCTGACCGTGGAGAAAGATGTGATTGTTTCCATCAGCATCTACGGAGATTTTTTTGGAAATTCAGATATTTCTGAGCTAAGCAGCCTACTGACCGGATGCCGTCTTGACCGGCGTGAAATGAAAGAGCGTCTTTCCTCCTGCCATTTGGAACAGTATATTCATAATCTTATTATAGATGATTTCGTAGAATTGATTTTTGCAGGACAATAAAAAGCTCCCTGAAGGAAATTTTCCTGTCCGGAGCTCTCTCAATGATGATAAGCCGGAGGTTTGATCCGGCTTATTCTGCATTTTTCGTATTCTTCTTTTTGCGTTCCCGCAGCTCTTTGAAAAATGTCTTCATCATCTGGCTGCATTCTTCCTCGAGCACTCCTGTCGTCAGCTCTGCCTGATGATTAAACTGCGGCATCTGGAGCAGGTTCAGCACCGAACCTGCACAGCCCGCTTTCGGGTTCATACATCCTACGACAACCCGTGTCATCCTGGACTGTACGATCGCCCCGGAGCACATCTGGCACGGCTCAAGCGTCACATACAGCGTGCACCCTTCAAGCCGCCAGTCGCCCATCTTCCGGCTTGCTTTTCTGATCGCTGTCAGCTCCGCATGAGCAAGCGTATTCTTATCGATCGTCCTGCGGTTATATCCCCGCCCGATAATCTTATCCTGATATACAATCACACAGCCGATCGGCGTCTCCCCAAGGGCATATGCTTTTTTCGCCTGCCTGACTGCTTCCTTCATGTATTTCTCATCTGTAGTCAGCATTTCCTTACTCCATCATTTTTATTCCCATCTGAACGCCCGTTTTACCGGCCGGCACCAATAGCCGAAAGGGTGATCTTCATTGCATTCCTCCTGGCTAAGCTTGATCTCAAGCCTGTCTTTTGCGATAAATTCCGGGAACCCGAAAGCCCCTGCTGCCGCTGCCTCTTTTTCATGATAGATGCCTGGCACGCCGAGCATATACTGCTCTCCTCTTTCCAGCAGGATAAGGTGGTGATAATTATAGTATCCGTGCAGAAGGAAATTATTATTCGCCAGACGCCATTCACAACGGGCAAGTTTGGCAAGTTCTGTCCGCTGGATCTTCTTTGTCCGCCACCCCTTCTGGGGATGCGGATTTTCCGCCGCGTCAGTGAAGAATATACCTTCGCTTCTGATCATCGGCACTGGATCTGTAAGATCATCCGGCTCTCCCGCTTCTTCCGGCTCCTGAGACGTTCCTGTGCCTGATATTACTTCCGGCTTACGGGACATTCCTGTGCCTGACATCACTTCCGGCATCACCGGTGCTCCTCCTGGCAGCGTCCCTTCCGGCTCTTGAGACATTCCTGTGCCTGACATCACTTCCGGCATTGCCGGCTCCTCTTCTGGCTGCATCCTTTCCGGCTCATCCGACGCTCCCTCCGGCAGCATTTCATCCCTCTGCATGCCAGCCTCTTCCCGGCCAGCTGCCTTCATCATCCCAGACGCTTCCCGGGTATCCCTATCCAGCGGGTCAGGCTCTTCCCAGGCATCTGTATCCCCCAGGCCAGACGCTTTCCCGGCTTCTGCCCTCAACAGATCAGGCTCTTTTCCCGGCGAAGCTCCTTCCGGCTCACCGCCGGATGTCCGTTCAGCCTTTTCCGCCTGTACGGCTGCTCTCTGTGCTGCTACTCCTCTCACACCACCGCTGATGCCAGTCTGATCTGCCGCCTTCTCTGCCCTTGTTCCTGGCCTTTCTTCTCTCTGCCTCCATATCCGCATACCGGATATATCCATCGGCGTGTCATCCCAGATCGCCGCGAACCTTCTCCCATCCCGGTTTTCCAGCGCCACGCCGCCTATCCTTGCGTAAATCTCCGGCGTCCCGGCTTCTTCCTCCGTATAACTGATACATTCATTCACCGCAGGATTGACATTGTCTGCCTCCCCCTGCCATATACCAAAGCACGTTCCTCCGTCTTCAAAAAGAAGGTAGACCTGCAGGTTTTTATCGCTGCCCATGCGCAGTCCCTTTCCGTGTATGTGAACCATACACTCATCTTCTCCCTGCTCTACCTTCACGAAGCCCACATTACGCATGCGCTTTCCCTGCTCATACTCGTACAAATAGCGGATAAATCGTTTCAATGCCACACTTCCATTCTGGTTTACTCATCATAATCTATTCACGCTGCCCGCTATTCATTCCACAAATTCAATATTTATTTTATACCATCGCATTCAGTTCCTGATAGAGCCGCTTTGCATAGCTGTCCGTCATGCCGCAGATATAATCCGTCACCAGCAAAAGGCGCAGATACAGCTTCTCCGCTTCTGACTTGCCCTTCGCCTGCCGGTGATAGGCATTCTTATAATTGTCAGAGATAAACCAGATCATCCGGGACTCGATAGTCCCAAGCTTCTGGGCGCTGTCGTCATACTTAACCGCCGCTGACACAAACTTGTCCATCAGATAGTCGATCATGGCCGACTCTGATACCTCCATGCGGTATATAGCGTCAGAGGTAAACACCTCACGAAACGCAAAATCTCCCAATAGATCCATAAGTTTGTCCGCAAATGTACGATAAAACAGATCATGCTTATATGTCCCGCTCATGATCGACCCGTAGTTGGACGTAAATCCATAAGTCGCACAGTTTAAAAGGAATCCCTGCACCCGCACGATCCAGTTCTTGATCGCGAATTCCTCCGGGTTATCCACATGCCTGTCCTTCCCGATCAGATAGATCTCCTCCAGCTTGTCCGCCGGGTAGAAGGCTCCCGCGCCGTCCTGCCGGTACAGCATCTGCAGCTCCTTAAGCTCCTCTAAGAGACGGTTGTAGGTGATGAAGCCCTTGACAAACGCGTCCTCGATATCCGCCGTCTTATAAGCGATATCATCCGCCGCCTCCAGGATAAAGGTCAGCGGATGCCTCTTCCCATTCGTCCCAGTCTCCCTCTGGATATCCTCAAAGATCTCCTTATCCGCATAGTAATACCCCATCTTCTTGTCCTTGATATCCGCTGAGCGCCTGTTGGCCTCCAGGGAAGACACCGGATACTTGATCATCGTCCCAAGCAAAGCGTAAGTCAGGTTCATCCCATTATCATCCACCAGGAAATGAAGCTTCGTCACAAGCCTCAGCGCCTGCGCATTTCCCTCAAAATGGTACAGATCCTGTCTCATCTGTTCGGACAGAAGCTCTGCAATCGGCGTCCCGCGGAATCTGCGCACGGAAAGCTCCCTCTCGAACCATTCTCTGATCTCCACTTCCCCAAAATGGCCGAAGGGCGGATTCCCGATATCGTGAATCAGCCCCGCACACTGCAGGATATTGCAGATATCCTCTTTCATCTGCGGAGTAAATCCCGCATCCCGGTGAAAGGCAAGTATATTCTCACCGATATTCTGCCCCAGGGATTTGGCAAAGGACGACACCTCTAGGGAATGGGTCAGCCTTGTCCGGATAAAATCACTCTTATCCAGCGGAAATACCTGGGTCTTATCCTGGAGCCTCCGAAAAGAAGCGCTGCCGATGATCCGCTGGTAATCCTTCTCGAACTCGCTCCTTAAATCACTGCCCGCTCCCCTCCTCAGGGACGGCCCTCTGCTCCTTTTCGTCGATAATAACTGTCTCCACTCCATAACGCTCCTCAATCAAGATAGATCGGCGGCTCATAGTCCTTCCCCAGCAGCATCTTCTTCCGCTCCTGATACCCTAAAAAAGCCCACTCCGTCATATCCGACCACTTATGGTCTTTCCTGTTGTACACCTGCACATATCCTATGCGCTTCGGATGCATCCGCACACTGTTGGAGAAATACTCCCTGCCGGTATACGGATTAACATCCCCCGCTTCAATGTCTTCCTCCTCATCCTCATACATGTCCGCCCGAAGCTCGTCATCCGGCGAAGCGTACTCCCTTATCCTCTCCGAAAATGTCACCGGCTCCGCTGGCTTTTCCTTTTGTTCAGCTTCGTCCCCGGCAACCTCTTCTATGTCGGCATCGCCGCCCTCCTCTTGATCAGGTACGATATCCGCCTCATCAAAATACTCCTCCGGCTCTGGCTCCTGCCCGTGCTTCCTGAACCGGAAGCGCGACATCCATCCGCCCTTTTTCTCCACCTTTTTCTCAGCCTCCTGCTGCTCCTTTAGCCGGCGTCGCTCCTCCCATGCCATACTTCTCTCCCGGTCTTCGCGCTCTATGGAATCCATCTCCGCAAGAAGCTCCTTCATCAGTTGCTCCTGAGCCGACTCCCCCGAGCTTTTCCGGATCTCAAGAAATTCTCCCACGGTGATCTCCCTGCCGGATTCCTCTGCTCTCTTTGTACCATCTTCCGTCAAAGCAGCGCTCTCCGCTGTCTCAGAAGTCCCTTTTTCGACCTCTGTGTCATAAGCAGCGCCGTCTGTTCCCGAAGTTTCCCTTGTCCTTTGCGCCTCTTTGGTTCCTTCCTCCTCTTCTGCCCTTTCCGTCTCTTTTCTCTCTTCCGAAAATCCGCTCTCTTCTGTACCCTTCTTTTCCAGATCCGCCCCTGCATCATCTTCCGTCAGGGACACCTCCTCTTTTTCCTCCTTCGTATCCTCATCTTCCTTTATATCCGTACCTGCAAAAGCCTCTCCTGCAGCCTCAATCTCTCTCTCATCCAAAGTATCTTCACCAAGAATGCTCAACCTGAACGGGCACTCCAAAATAGAAGCAATCATCCGCATGTCCTGTTCCTGGAAATTATCCCGTCCCAGCCGCTGCGTCAGATTCTGCCTCGACATCTTCTTATCCGTACGCTGTTCAATCATTTCCGCAAGTTCTTTAATTGTCATCCCTTTTCTGCCAAGAACGATCTTCACCTGCTCCCCAAATGTTAAATCCGGCATACCTTACCTCCTTTTTTCCCTTTCCACACCTTGCAGAGGCATGAACCATGGGATGCCCTATGGATACATTTTAGCAAATCAGAAAATATGCGTCAACAGGGTCACGGAAAAAGTCCCTGCGTCATAACAGAGAACAGCCGGCGCAGTTGTCTGCTCCGGCTGTTCCCCATAGATATGCACTACAAAAATAGGTTATCGGCTAAATCATAATAAAACGGAATTTTATCGGCTGATAATCTCCTACCCCTACCGGAAGCGGTATACCTGCCTTCATCAGCGCGGCGCCTGTATATACTTCTCCCGTAGCTGCGTCTTTGTAGTGTTCACATGGCTTCAGCCCTTCCAGATAGATCAAATGAATATGCGGATTTGCTTCATTTCTTAACTGAACACCGTTGACAACAGCCTCTTTTTTATCTTTGGAGACAAACTGCCAGATAACATAATCATCATTCTTATAAGGATTGGATAATCTATAGTAGTCACCTGTCAAAACCAGGTGCTCCATCTCTTTGTATTCCTGAATCTGCTTTCTCGCAAGCTCCTTTTCCTCTTTCGTCAGATGCTCGAGATCAAGCTCATAACCAAACGTACCTGCACTTGCAACTACCGCCCTCGTCTCAAACGGTGTCGTGCGCCCTGTCTGGTGGTTGGGGCATACGCTGACATGCGCGCCCATAGTGCTGACCGGATAGCCAAAGGATGTCCCGTACTGAATCTTCAGACGGTCGATGGCATCCGTATTGTCGCTGCACCAGATCTGCGGAGAATAGTAAAGCATCCCCGCGTCAAACCTCCCGCCGCCTCCGCAGCAGTTCTCGAACAGCAGGTCAGGATATCTGCTGACAAGCTGTTCCATCATCTCATATACGCCGAGCACATAACGGTGGAATACCTCGCCCTGTCTCTCCGGCGGAAGCGCTGATGAGTATACATTTGCCACACTGCGGTTCATATCCCATTTTACATAGTCTGCACCGCAGCTATCCAGCACGTCAAAAATCTGCTGCATAACATAATCCCGGACCTCTTTTCTCGTGATATCCAAGTTCAGCTGGTGACGGCTCCGCGTCATATTCCTCTGCGGAATCCTAAGCACCCAGTCCGGATGCTCCCGGTACAGATTGCTGTCCTCAGACACCATCTCAGGCTCGATCCATATGCCGAACTTCATCCCAAGCTCCTTGATACGCTTCACCAGCTTCGGAAGTCCTCCCTTGATCTTGTCCTCATTCACGATCCAGTCGCCGAGACCGGAGTAGTCCGTATCCCGCTTTCCAAACCAGCCGTCGTCAAGGACGAACATATCAAGGCCGATAGCCTTCGCCTCTTTTGCGATCTTATACAGCTTTTCCTCGTCAAAATCAAAATAAGTCGCCTCCCAGTTATTGACCAGAATCGGTCTGGGAGTCTTTACATATTTGCTCCGGATCAGGTTGGAACGATACGCATCATGGTAAATGCGCGACAGCCGCCCAAGCCCCTCGCCGGAATATGCCATAATCACTTCCGGGGTCTCAAACTTATCCCCTGTATTCAAACGGAAAGAAAAATGATACGGATGTATTCCCATCACAAGCCTTGTCTGCTCCATCTGGTCCACTTCGATCTCGCAGCGGTAATTGCCGCTGTAGGCAAGAGCAAACCCGTAACAGTCGCCGTGCTTTTCCGAAGTCATCTTATCGCACAGGATTACAAAGGGATTGTGCTGATGGCTGGACATCCCGCGCTTGCTCTCCACAGACTGTACTCCGTGGTGAAGCGGAAGCCGCTCTGTCATACGCTCCATCGTGTGCCTTCCGTAGAAATGGATCAGATCCATGTGCTTGTTGGTATAATCCATCTCCAGAGACATGGCACGCTGTATCGTAACTGCCTTCTCTCCCTTATTTTCCATCCTCACTGCCCTGGTGATCACATCAAGGTCATAAAACACCCCGTACAGAAGATGAACCTTAAGGTTCGTGATCCTGTCGTACAAGGTAATCTCCAGAGTCTCTGCTTCTTTCTCACTACCAAACATACTGGGAAGCCCCTTAAGGGAATACTTTCCTTCCAGCATGCGGTAACTCTCGTAACGCAGATGAACCGCGTCACTTCCGTCCTCATGAGTCATCTCCATCGCATTAATCCGGTAATCCCCGTTTCCGTAACCGGAGTACTCCTGCGGCAGCACATCCAGAGAGAACGTGCGGTCCTCTCCCGCCTCATAGGGATTTCCTGAAAAACCACGGTCCAGACAGATAATACGATGTGCGGCCTCAGTATCCCCGATATCGGCACCATAATATAGATGCACCAATGTATCATATGCCCTCACCTGCATCTGATACATGCTGTTCTTTGTGCGCAGAGTAAAAACTTTTGTCTCTTCATTATAAGTAATATATTTCATATCCTGCCCTTTCACAATTCTATTATTTTAAAATACATATTGATCTGTCTCTAAATCCTCGTAACCCTTCGCTTCCTCTGCCTCCGGGAAATAGGGCTTATATAATTTCCAAAAAAACCACGAATCTGCAAGCGCCGTCAGCGAAAATCCGCACAGCATCCAGATCAGCAGATACACCGGAAACAGCTTTGCGTCAACTAGCGTAAAAAACATCGGCGCGATCGTAATCGCAGCAACTGCCAGAGTATATATTATGTTCTTGATCGAGAAATATAATGCATTCATTACCAGCTTCGGTATCTTATTGTCAAACGCCGCCACTGTGGGAAATATATACAATGCAATCATGATCAGCGGAATACTGACCGCCACCAGCAAATAAGAAAATACGGCGGGCATGATCCCAGGCATAGAAGGGACTGCCTTTCTCTCAAAATAAATAATCACCGCCGCTATGATCAGCAACAGCCATACTAACGTAGACTGTTTAAAATTCTCTTGAAAGCTCTTGAAAAAATCCTTAAACGTCCTGCAGTCTCCATCCTTGTGGATTTTTAGTGTACAATAAAATAATGCCGTTGTCGAAGCCCCGGCTGTGATCACAGGAAGCGAACATATGATCCACAGCAGATTCAGCGCGATCAACTGCCCCAGAAATCCAAATATCCTTGAAAATAAGCCGCCTTCATTAAACATATCTTCTGCACATCTCCTTTTCTCTCCGCAGGCCCGCCCCTGAAGCTATCCAACGCCCCAGTCCGCGGATCTTCCCCGCCTGCATGAACTTTGACAGAAAACACCTGGTCCGCGAACAGACCAGGTGCCTTCCTCTAAAGACTACGTTCGTCTCACCAAATCATATATTACAGCTTTCCGCCGGAAGTTGCAATACCCTCAATGAACTGTTTCTGGAAAATCAGATACAAAACGATCATCGGGATACATGCCAGCAGCGATGCTGCCATAAGCTGCGGATAATTGCTTGCGTACTGTCCCTGCATCTTTGCCAACGCTGCGGACAGCGGCATTACGTCTTTGTTACAGATCAACGGCCACATCAGGTCTTTATATGCAAATACTGCGGTAAAGATTCCAAGCGCTACCATGGACGACCTTGTAAGCGGCGCCATGATATACAGGAAGGTCTGCGGAATATTGCATCCGTCAAGTCTCGCTGCTTCCTCTAAGTCCTTCGGAAGTCCCATGTACGCCTGTCTGAGAAGGAACGTACCAAACGCCGTTACCAGTCCCGGAAATACCAGGGCGAAGATCGTGTTAAGCGCTCCTAACTGGCTCACCATTAAGTACTG
>CAJTDK010000004.1 GCA_910575105.1 Lachnospiraceae bacterium | reverse complement strand
AGCTTCTCGCCGGGCCTAAGGCCGATGTATTCTATCCGGATATCTTTACCCGGCCTCCGTCCGGACAGCTGGATCAGATTTCTTGCCAGGTCATCGATCTTCACCGGGTCACCCATGTCCAGCACAAAGATCTCCCCGCCCCAGGCATATGTCCCTGCCTGCAAAACCAGGGAGACTGCCTCCGGGATTGTCATGAAGTACCGGGTCATCTCCGGGTCAGTGACCGTCACCGGCCCTCCCTCTTCGATCTGCTTCTTAAAAAGCGGGATCACCGAGCCGTTGCTTCCCAGGACATTCCCAAAGCGCACTGCCGCGTATTGTGTCCCTGTCCGGTATTTATTCTTTACCGACTCTATCCTGATCTTATCGCCGCTTCCCTGCAGCCCGGCATCCAGATGGCGGGCTGTCTCAGCAATGCCCTGCCCCTCCGCCGTTTTATCCATATGGGTATGCAGAAGCGGGAGCAGGTCTATCCGGCCTTCCCGGCTCACCGCATCCATGCACTGGATGATCATCTCGCATAGCCGCTTTGAGGCTCCCATGATATTCGTCGGGTTCACCGCCTTGTCCGTACTGATCAGTACAAACCTTTCTGCACCGTACTTCATCGCCGCGTACGCTGTCTTATATGTACCAAGGACATTGTTCTTGACAGACTCGCACGGGCTGGTTTCCATCAGCGGCACATGCTTATGGGCTGCAGCGTGGTAGACGATATGCGGTTTATATGTCTCAAACACCTGATCAACCCTCCGGCTGTCGCGCACGGAGCCGATCAGGACCACCAGGTTCAGCTTGCTGCCATACTTCCGCTTAAGCTCCTGCTGGATGTCATAGGCATTATTCTCATAGATATCAAAAATGATCAGCTGCTCCGGATTATGACCGGCAATCTGCCGGCAGAGTTCAGAGCCGATGCTTCCCCCGCCTCCGGTCACCAGGATCCGCTTACCCTTGATGTGCCGGAAGATCTCCTCCATGTTGACCCTGATAGTCTCCCTGCCAAGGAGGTCCTCCACAGCCACCGGGCGCATCTTACTGAGCAGGGCCTGGTTATCCGCCTGCTGGTAAATGCCGGAAAGGCTGTGCAGTTCACATCCCGTCTCTTTGCAGATATTGAGGATGTCGCGCTTATTTTCCGCAGAAGCTGTCGGGATGGCGTATAAGATCTGGTCGATATTATATTTTTTTGCCATCTCCAGGATATGGTACCGGCCGCCGACAACCGGCACGCCGTCCATGAACCGCCCCCATTTGTTGTCATTATCATCAATGACACACACCGGTATCGCATAAAAGTCAGAACTATTTTTCAGATCCCTGATGATGATCTGCCCGGCAGCGCCCGCCCCGATGATCATCACCCGGTGGGCGGCGCCAGCGGCTTTCTCCCGCCTGGAACGCTCCAGAGTGATAAAACGGTAGGAAAAACGGACCACTGTCACCAGGCCGAACTGGAACACCGCGCCCATCATGTAATAGGAAATGGGCATCCGCTTTACAAATACAGTGATTCCGATGACATGAAACAGCGTAGTGATCACAGACGCCGCAAATATCCGGTTCAGTTCATCAAAGCTTGCGAACCTCCATAGACTGTTATAGAGCCGCAGGGCATAAAAACAGCCGATAGCGAATACCGTATAAAAGGGCGTGAACTTCAAAAAGGAACGCAGGTACTCTGGCGGGATCTGGGAGAAACGGAAATCGAACCTGAGCCACAGGCCAAGGAAATAGGAAAAATTAACCATGGCGATGTCATAGGCTGCCAGATAGAAAGCGATGACTTCCCAGTGTTTAAAGCGTCTTCCTTTTTTCTCTTTTCTCTCAGCCATCGTCTTTCCCCCTCCTTCCTTCCGCTAATCCTGTATCGCCGCCGTCTGCTTCCTGAGAAATACAGATGTCTATCATTAAAAACTGAATACAATACACCGTAAAAGCCGCCTGTACGGCCGGTCTTCCCAGCGTATTCTATTCAATCCTTAACAATGTGTCCTTACGTATAGATCATGTCTTCAAGAGACCTTCACCTCATGATCCGTGAGTCGGTTTATGATCTGTGAGTCACTCATAATCAGTAAATCGGCCTCATGTCATAAAAACAGGCCCATTTCAAGAAACGGGGACTGCACAAGAAAACCTGCTTCCGATGCAGTCCCGCTCCTCTTGAACACACGCCATCATTATTTATATGACTTTGCTGTTCTCTTAATTTTGCCTTTGAAGCCTGCTTTTCTAAGCGCTTTTACAAGTGCGTTGTAGTTCTTCTTCGACATTTTCTTGTTAACCTTGATGGTCATCTTCTTTGTCGAAACACCCTTGAATGCTTTCTTATTAACCTTAACAGCTCCTGTGCTCTTAAGTACAACCGTCTTTACCTTCTTAGCGCCAGTAAATGCGCTAGCTTTGATATTAGCGATCGTAGTCGGAAGAGTAATGGATGTAGCCTTTGTACAGTTAGCAAATGCCTTAGCATCAACTGTCTTAACAGTGTATTTCACACCGTTTACTGTAACAGTAGATCCAACAGAAACACTCTTCTTGCTTGTCTTAGCGACTGCTTTCAATGTAGCAGAACCATTCTTGGATGTGTTAACCGTAGCTTTCACACCACCTGTAGTTGTCTGTACATCTTTCTTTGTTTCTGTAACAGGCGCCTTTGTCGGGCTGTCAGCTGCGTCAGCTGTAACAGGCGCTGCAGCTGCAAATGTAAGAGCTGCAACTAATGCGCATGCCAAACCTTTTTTGAATTTACGAATCATCTCCTCATTTCCCTCCTTTCTCCTCATGGATTGATTATATTGAGAACCAGACAGACTTATGCCTATCGGAGAACTCACAGATTAACTTTTCGGCTGACTATTTGCCGTAGTAATATTCACTTCCATAATAATGACCGCCATAATAATTGCCGCCATATTTTTTGTAGTAATAGCCGCTTCCTGCTCCCTGTACACGGTTTAGTACGATTCCCAAAAGCGGGCATCCCGCTCTCTCAAGCTGAAGGATAGAGTGCTTCACCATCGCTTTAGGCGTTTCACCACCCCTTACTACCAGAATCGCCCCGTCACAGAGATTACCAATCCTCTCCCCATCAGATACAAGATTAAGCGGCGGGGAATCGAGGAGCACGTAACGGTACTTCTCACTCATATATTCCAGCATTTCCTCAAAACGTCTGCTCTCCAAAAGCATAGACGGGTTCACTACATTATCTGTATTCGGCATAATATCGCCGTGCTCAATCTCAGTCTGAAATACAGCCTCCTCAATACCGACTGTATGAGACAGATAAAAGGAAGTCCCTTTGATGGTCGCTCCATCATCAGAAGTAATCCCATACTTCTCAGTCATGATAGATTTTCTAAGATCAAGATCCACCAGTATAGACGATGTACCCGCCTGTGCCATCTGTCTCCAGAGCTGCATTGTCACGAAGCTTTTCCCTTCGTTCGGCATAGTACTGACTACCATGATTTTCCGGATATCATTGCCGAGGAAATTGATATTAATCCTGAGCCGGTTCACCGCCTCTTCTACTGCGTAAGGCAGCTCCGGGAAATTTGCCATTGTAACCTTACTCATGCCATCACCTCTTTTTGCTCTCTTTCTTCTTTTCCGACTTAACCTTTTTCTTAGATTGTCTCTTTGTCAGAAATCTCTTAAATCTGCTGCTCTTCTTTCTGTGTCTCTCATTCTTCTCAGACAGCTCTCCGATATCACTTTCCGGAATAACTGTGAGCGGCATGATTCCAAATGCAGATTCCACATCTTCTGCCGATTTAAATGTATCGTCAGTCACATAACTGAATGTCAGCACCGCCAATACCAGCAGCATCAATACTAACGCACCGGCCATAATGTTAACTGCATAGCTTGGAGAGCTTGGGCTCTCCGGCAGAATTGCATATTCGGCAATGTTCGGTGTCGAAGTATCCATCAGCTCCGGCAGCTTCGATACCGACTGATCCGCCAGCTCATTAGCAATATTCTTCGCTTCTTCCGGGTCAGGACTCTCTACAGTAACCTGTAAGATACGGGTATCATTCACCGTAGATATCTCCACCATATTAAGAAGCTGGTCATAATCATAATCAAGTTTAAGATTTTCTATAGCTTCCTCAAATACAGGACGCGTCCGCAAAAGTTCTGCATAATCACTGGACAGCGAATCTCCGATATTCAAGTCCGTCAGATTTACGATAGAATCGCTGGACGCGGATACCATGTAAATCTTCGACCACGCTTTATATTTCGGCGTAATGCAGATATAAGTAATAAGCCCCATAGCCACTGCACCAATAATAAATGCAGATACTATCCACACAAGCTTACTGCGGAAATAATACAGCAGTTCGACGAGATCGATCTCCATCTCCTCTTCCTGCTCTCTCATTCGTATTGTCTCTGTCTGCTCCTGCATATTCCTTTTATCCTTTCCTGTTATTCCTCCAACTCTCCCGGCTCATTCAGTTCCTCTGCGCCGTCCGAGTCTTCCGATTCATCTATCTCTTCTGAGTCATCCTCATTTTCCCAATCCTCCGAATCCTCAGACTCCTCATCTTCGTCCGGTTCATCGGATTCTTCCAGATGAAATAATTCTTTCATAATACTTTCAACAGACGCTTCATCCACAAGAAACTCCGCATGGTCAATCCCGTCTCCGAGACGCTGGCCAAGCGTCGACTCACCCTCGAACTGATATATCCCTTTACTCTCTCCACCAGCCATGCTGCTGATAATGCGGGAGACATCTCTTCCCTTCGTGTTCGTAACAGCTTTTTCCCCGAGATCATTATACAGCGTATTAAGAAATTTCGGATTCTCTTTAAAAGTCTGCTCGATTTTATCAAACAGCGCTTTCATATATTGATCCTGACGCTGCATACGCTGTTCATTGGATCCATCGCCCACATTCATCCGACCGCGCACATACATATATGCCTGCTCATCACCCAGAAGAACCGTCTCTCCTTCCTTTAAAGTCGGGTCAGCCTTTGAGAAATCGCCAATTACTGTCACTTCCACTCCGCCCACCGCTTTATTCAGCGCCGGTATCGCATCCATGCCAATACTGTAATACCCGTCTATAGAGATACCGCCCATAAGATTAGAAACCGCCTCCACAGTATTCTCACAGCTTTGCTGAGGGTTACCGCCATACCAATGAGCCGTACATATCTGAAGCTCAGCGCTCGCCAATCCACTGCCATCCTTCTGCATCAAGGTCACATCTGCTATCGTGTCCCTGTTCACCTGGATAAAACCATAGGTCTTATCTGTTTTATCCACTACAGCCAAAAGCAGAAAATCAGCCATATTGCCAAGATAATCTTCTCCTTCTGCTTCCTCATTTCCACTGTCGTCTGTACCAATAAACAGCCATGTCTCTATCCTGTGGTCATAGGTATAGGTCGTCCCATTAAGCTCTATTTTCTTCTTAACCCTGACCGGAATTCTTTCTTCCGTCTCTTTTGCCGGATGATTCCGCTTTGAAACTGCACGCTCAACTCCCTGTAAAACAAACCAAAAAACAGCCAATGCCGCAATAACTCCTGCTACGATCAACAAAGCCCTGATCTGTTTTCTGTCCCACAAGCTATTCCGCATGTTCCCACAACAACCTTCCCCGGGCGTCGATTTCTTCCAGCACGCCGTCCCCAAGTTTTTTACTGATAACTTCCCGGCCAACACCCAGATTCGATGGCCTTATCTCAGGATTGTGACAATCGCTTCCAAGAATCACCCGATGTCCCGCTTTGATGAATTTCAGACCAAAAGAACGCTTGCCATGTCTCAGAAAGCTCCCTGCATTAATCTGCGCATATACCGGGAGTTCAAACATATCCCTCCACGTCCGCTTGTCCTTCTGAAACTCGTAATAACGTTCTACATGAGCCAGCATCACTATCAGCTTCTGCTTATCAATGATATCCTCCACGTCCCGGTACATCCCATTAGTCCATTGCGCAAAAGGAAGTTCCAATAACAACAGCCTGCTTCCTTCCATACACAACTTCGGAAGCACATCCGCTTTCCCAATACCCGGGAAATAGTAAACCTCTGCCGCTGTCCTGATCTCCGGAATCCACTCTTCTTTCTCCCGGAGCTTCTTAACTTCATCAAAGCTTTCTTCCCGCTTCTTCAAAAAACGTCCGGCAGAATCTCTGTCTGCATAAAAATGGGGAGTAGCCAGTATATGGTGAATCCCCTGCTCATGCGCCTGACGCAATAACTCTTTTGTCTGTTCTATATCCCGGCTCCCATCATCAATCGCCGGTAAAATATGAGTATGAAAATCAATCATAAATCTACTCCTATGTATTTATACCACAGCACATTACTCTAGGTTATCTTTCTGCTGCCTTCTGTCATCTTCAAGTGAACAGAACAAAATGCATTATTCCTCATGCGTCTACTATTGTACCCCCTCATTTTATAAAATGCAACCCCTTTTTCACCTTTCCCCAAATTTTCCACATTTTTAACACATTTATCCACATTTTGTCGAGATTTCCATCGAATGTTCCCATGATTTATACTAAAACAAAATCAATATACTTTATCTATGCTTTCGATTATATATAATTATACCCTTCTCATTTTGTACAATCAAGCATTTATTATTTTATTTTCTTCATTTCTTCTATTGTTATTGTTCACTTCGCGGCCGGCAGCATGCAAAAATCCTTTTTTTGATTCATTACTGTACTGCGCATAGTTCTTTCTATATGATAGTGTAGTTTCCGCACTCATTACCCGTTTTTGAATAAACTAATATATATTCACCGGGAATGCGTAACATTCCCGCGCACAGGAGGTATCTATGGAGCAAGTATTGGAACTGAAAAACATCCACTATACTTATCACACGCTGGACGGGGAGACGCCTGCGCTCACCGACATCTCATTTGCCCTGAATAAGGGCGAGTTCGTGGCGATCGTTGGGCCTTCGGGCTGCGGCAATGCGATGTGTCAGAAGCGGAAACATTCCGGCAGGCAGCCACTGATATTTCTCCGCTTTTTTAAGATCAATGGCTGCCATAGATAAAAATATGGGCTTCCTCCCCATCCCACACAACTTTGCTGAGGATCATCCGCAGATACTCCCTCTTCTCCACTACCGACAGAGTGTCGAACAGATTCTGAAAAGAAGACAGCTGCTCCATCAGCACTTCAAGCTGCTGCTTATCGCTGCCGATACTGCATCCTTCTTCGCTTATTCCGCTTTTCTCTTTTTCCAGGGCGGCGCATTCTTCGTTGAGCTTCGTGATCTCCTGCTCGATCTGGCCAAGGAACGCTTCATCTCCCCCAGATTTGGCAATGGCCGTAATCAGGTTTTTTACTTCTTTTTTGCGTTTCTGTATCTCCTGCTCCAAAATTTCTGCATCCGATACCTTGTCTTTCTTTGTATCCTGAATCCTCTCTGCTGCTTGTTCAAGCATCTGATGAATATTTGAGTTTTCGTCCGTATAGCGCAGCACCTCCCGGCAGACCAGCTCATCCAGCGTATTCCCCTGGACATTTGCCACCGAGCACTTCTCTTTGTTGGTCAGATCCTTATATGTACAGATATAAGAAAATTTCCGCTCGCCCTTTTCCGTCACCTGCTCTGCCGAATAATTCTTCGGCCGCATCAGATGCCCGCAGGAGCAGTACAAAATCCCGGACAGCAGCGCCACCGGATTCTGAGGCTTGTGCCAACTGTCGCCTCTGGAGCTGTTTCTTTTCAAAAGATTCTGGATCTTCACGAAATCCTTCCCCGATACGATACCTTTGTGTCTTCCGAGGGCAATAATCCATTTCTCCGGGGCATTATCCTGATTCTTATACTTAGACGACGAAGTCTTCGCATAGCCGATCAATCCGTACCTTCCGTCCGCCTCTTCCTCGTCCATGCACACCTGGCACCCCAGCTCCCAGAAATACTGATAAGCGTCTCTGTCCGCTGTGCAGTATACCGGATTCGTCAGAATATCCTTGATCGCTGTCGTCGAATACTCTTTTCCCCTTTTTGTCAAGATATCGCGGCTCAGGAAATATTTTACAATTCCCACAAGGGACTGGTTTTTAAGATATTCCTGAAAAATAAACCGCACAACCTTCATCTCTCCCTCATCCACGGTCAGGCGGAAAGATTTTTTGCTCCTGCCGTTGATAGACACCTTTTCCTCTGCCTCTGCTCTGAATCCTAACGGCGTATTTCCCCCGAGCCATCTGCCCTTTCTCGCCAGCATAATCATATTATCCCGTACCCGCTCCGCGATCTGTTCCCGCTCCATCTGCGCCAGAACTCCCGCAAAATAAAGCATCGCCTTGCCGATCGGCGTAGAAGTATCAAAGCGCTCCTTGATGCTGACAAAAGAAACTTCCAGTTTGTTCAGCGTTTCAATCAGGTTTGCCAGATCCGCAATATTTCTCCCTAATCGATCCAGCTTGTAGCATACCAGATAATCACAGTTCCCCTGTCTGATCTCCTGCATCATCTTCTGGAACTGGGGGCGCTTCGTATTTTTCCCCGAATATCCTTCATCTTCATATTCTATAATATCCGCTTTGCCCGCTCCTTCTATATTATATTGTATGTATTCCCGGCACATGGCAATCTGGTTCTCCACACTGTCACCTCTGCCGGTCCATTTTGATTTTCTGCTGTAAATGAAAATGACCATAAACATTTCCTTTCTTTTTTGTCATAATTCAACCAATTTAACCTTAATCCATAAATCCAACTGCTAATATAGCCATTCTATGGCTGTATTAACTGATATCTAAGGTGATTTTTGTATATTATAAAAATTTTTCGGCACTTTCAGCGAAAAATATCCATATATTCTGAAAATCGCATCCTATGCGTCCTGCTTGTCGAAATCATGTCGTAAATCTGCACGTCAATTAATTCTGCACGTTTTCTCTCTGGAAGCGCATATATTGTCTGATGTATAATTTTCTTCTGCATTCATTGTCCACGTTTGCTGTTCGTTAAGGACATTATAAGATATATTTCTTTTAAGTACAACTGGTTATTGTATTACTGGGTTATATGAAACACAAATGATGCCAAACAGACTTAGTTTTGATACAAAATGAATCCAGAGCCGCAACTATGGCGGCCCCTCTCATCATTTTATTCCGTCTTCAGAATACTACCATTTGCCCCTTCATCTCGTTCCACATCTCTTCATCCAGAATCGCACCATCATATCCACATTCCTCATCAGGACAACAAATGTTAATGTACCGAAAGCCCGTGTTACATAGCTCGATATATTCTCTCTTCAGCTCATTAGGCAGCGGTTTGATCTTTGCTAGGCTCCACGCCCTCCTATACCTCTGCAGATCCATATCAGAAATTACACAGCACGGTCGTCCGCATTTAGGACAAAAGATTGGGATTGTTTGATTTGTCCCCGACTCTTTCACTGCTTCAAAATGTTTCTCCATTGCTATTGCCTCCTCTTCTTTTGTTTTTTTCAGTTTATTCTCTTTTTTCAAAAAAAGCATTCACACTAAGGTGCGCCAAAAATACAAAACTATGTTATAATTATGAAATGTTAAATATCTAAACCAAACGAATAACAAAGATCAATAAAACAAGCTAAAACTATTGGAGGAAACGAACCTATGACAGAACAAACCATTTTACAAAAACTTGTCAGTTATATACAGAATTCTCTTGGAAATCCGCGTGGCCTTAATATAGAGAATGTCACTCTTTTTCTGTTAGGCGAAGCTGCAGGCGCTTCAGAAAACACTCTTTCTAATTCCTTTTTGTATAATATATATCAAGGTCATAAACTGTCTCCCAACCGAATAGCAATGATTACAGATTTAAGTGACACTAATTGGGATATAGACAATTTAAGATTTTTCAATCCGGAATTAAACATAAAACCATATATTTTTCAAATAACCGAGAAAATTCAAAAACTTTTTCTAGAATATAATTCTGATAGCTGCTCAGATCTGTCTATCGGTACAATGATTCATTCTCTTGTCCTTTCGCATTTCACAGGGTCAGATGAAGAATTTGTTTTTTTTAACTCTAACGATAAATCCTTTCACATTAATTACATACCTTGGAAAGCGAAAGAAACCCGACTATGCCGGCTTTTAGAATCGCATAATATAGTCTTTGTCACCGGCCAGCCGGCCTCCGGTAAAACCCAGCTTGTCAGGTACTGTGTCCACCATCTAGGCAATTGGAACAATGTATTTTGGCTGGACGAGCACCCCGGCATCCCGTTAGCTGACCGGATACAATACATAGATTTCATAAATAAAAACGGCACTCCTTCTGCTGAAGCTAAAAATAACAACAATGTTTTGCCCACGAAAAGCGAAGACATTTTAAAGATATTGAAAGAGAAAACTGCTTTTTCCTTACTGGTAATAGACATCCCTTTTATAAAAGATGAAGATTTTTCCTTTATAAAGAAAAACTTGATGGATGTAGAACTAAGAATTGTCATCACTACAAGAACGACGGGTATTTCCAAAGCTTTCGCTTCGATAAACCTGGATAAACGTCCTGTCGAAAATTTATCACTGATTTTTAGAGAATATTGCCCCCAAAAAGCTCTTAGTGATAATGTACTCAGGAACGTATGCCAGATTGTGTCATATAATCCTTTCATAATGACTTTGATAGCTAAATGTTTCCGCAAATGCCCTGACACGTTCAATCTGGATAAACTGCTGGATACCGAATCCTGGCATCTGGATATGAATCCGAAAATTCATGCCTCCTACCAAAGCGACAACAGGAAATCCGAATTATCAGTCAAAACTCTGGCAGCGCGCATACTTGAAGATTACGACGAAGAATTTCTCAAGACCACAGGCTCTAAACTTTCCATACTGGCTAAAAATGAAATCTCTCAACCAGTATTAGAAGAAGAAATTGCGCCAGAAGATATAAACAAAGCTATAGATTTAGATCTCCTGCAATATACAGACCATAAAAATAAGATGTTGCAGATGCCTGCGATCATCGCGGATATTATCTGGCAGCAATATCCGATAAATTATAAGGATTACCGAAAACGGATTTCCCAAAATCTTGCTTATATTTCTGAAGGCCAAAAACTGCAGCAAACCTACCGTTCTTTATATGAACATACGGTAACAATGATATACCGTTTCCATTTCCAGATGACAGAAATGAAAACACGGCCTTCGAAGGATGATAAAGAAGCCTTCCTGGAGTGGAATCAGATATTGAGCGAATTTATTGTACATTTTATTCGGTTAGGCAATACTTGCGATGCACAAAATATTTTGTACCGCTTGTATATTTACAAAAATAGACAGGGCATAAAAGAAGATCTGGTGCCATCCTGTAAATTACTGGATCGAAAGATTTTCCAGTTACATATTGATTTTGCCCTGGCTGACTCACCTGTTAAAACCCTTAACAGCGCCATTGATCTTCTTCCCGAAATAATGTCACAGATGCAGGCTTCCCCAACACAGCATAAATTATTTCTGCCCCTTCTTGAAAAACTATATAACTTTATTATGGATGCGATAGATTCTTTATTATTAAAACAAGTTATTACTCTCGTCATACCTGGCCCATCTATTGGATCAAGGCTTTTAAATGACACCCTGAAAAGTTTATATGCTTTTTTAACCACCCCTCCCAGAAAAAACATTGCAATTTTCTGCTATTATCGGATGATTTATTATTATTTATCATGTATACGTAAATATTCAGAGCAAGCCATAAGCAAAGCCAATGAAGATTTTCATAACTTAACGAATTCAGAGGAATTTTCTGAGCTGGGTTCCGATTGGAATTTATCATTCAAAGCCCGTCTGTGGAAATTTTATTACGACATAAAACTACCTGCGGAAAGCAGCATTAAAGACCCTTTTACCACTGAACAACCAGGTCAATTTGTCAACGAATATAAAGAGTTATACAAACAATTTCAAAATAGTGTCTGTTCCTCTAATACTACTGTACTGTTTTTTTATTGTACAGCGATTGCTTATCCGTTTTTGGATATCCTTCATTCTGATATCCGCCCCGATCAAATATTAGCGGAAATCTGTGACACCCTTATTGACCAGAAAAATATATCCGATTCAGATATAGAACGAATACAGGACTTTATCCATACGATGAAAAAATTTAAAATTAATACAACATACAGCTTCATCTAAGCCGATTTGTCCTTTTCAGACCGCCCTCTTTTTTACTGCTTTAAAACATTTCTTCTCAAAAGCAAAGCCGGGAACCTGTTTTTCGATTCCCGGCTCGTAATATAAGTGAACCAACTCAGACATTTATCACACATTTTTCTCCATAATATGGAAACTGAGAATCATGGGTAAGCAACATTAAATCCTCAAATTTAGCCTGCGCTATCAGCATCCGGTCAAATGGATCATTATGCTTTGGCGCGTCACCAGGCCGTGATAAAGTCTTTAACAGAAATATGTGTTCTTTCTCTATCGGCAGTCTGGTAAATCCCGTATCCTCACACAGCCGTACAAATTCTTCCTCTGATACAGGCATGTTTTCCGGTTAATTATATGCTTGATCGCAATTTCCCATACAGAAGCCATACTGTAAAATACTTCATTATTTTCCTCTTCGAGAAGCTTTATCACTTTATCCGGAAGCTTTGACGTATCTGCAATCGCCCATAGTGCAATATGCGTATCCAGCAAGATTTTCATGTCTATTTCACCCCAAACATTTCTGCTATCTCATCATTACTCGCATCAATATCATCTGGAATCTTATATTTTCCATTAGCAATTCCCAATGTTCTTTTCCTACCGTTTGTTGATAAATGCATGGAAAAAGGCATTCCCTGCTCCTCCACACTCTGCCTTGCGAATATTCTTACCGCTTCTGCAAAAGATGTTCCCAACTGCTTGTATAGTAATTCAGCCTGCTCCTTTAACTCGGAATCCATTCTCACTTGCAAAGTTGCCTCTTTTGCCATAACAATCGCCTCCTTTTTGTAATACAATTATATTACAAATGTCCTTCTTTTTCAATCCTCATACTCCCTTTTTCCTCCTATGCCGCCACCCTGACTTCATTCTTTTCCCGGTCATAATAATACACCGAATCCGACAGCCATTCCTCCGGCGTTACATACCTGAAACCGTCATTTACCTCCCGCACCATCTCTTTCAGCAGATTCTCAGCGCCCTCCCCGTCATCCGGCACCAGGAGCACTTCGTTTATTGAACTTGGCAGGATATAGATCTTCTCCTTATGCTCCTTTGCAAACTGTCTCAGCAGGTCTTTCTTCAGTATCGCCCTTGCGCCGCCACTCCCGCTTCCGTCCTGTGTCATGCAGACGAACATCTTTATGTCTTCCCCCTTCATTTCCATGCCACCCGGGATAAGGTATCGGATATCTACAACTATGCATTTCTCTTCTTCCAGATTAGCAAGCGCCGCCGCCCACAGATCATCCGCAGCAACTCCCCATTCTGATGCCATCGTTTCCGTTACCGGGATGAGGGCCTTCCCCGCCTTAAGATCTGCCGCCTCCACTCCAAATACTGCGGCGAGATCCAGATATTCCCGGTGAACATGCTTCTTTAGATATTCCTGGTTCTGCTCTCTGTTGATCAGCCGGAACCTGACCTTCTGCTTTAATTCTTCCCATACGGGGCTTATCTTCTTATTACGATTACCTTCACTCATCTTTATTTCCTCCTGCTCATTGCCTTTATCATGCTGCTTTTGACTTTGTCCTCTTTAAACTGTTAAGCGCCTTGGTATAGATTTCCTCTGTCATTTCATCCAGGCTGTAGATGCTGTATCTTCCGAGCACTGTTTCCAGCAACACACCTGTACGCTGTAATTCTTTTTCCAATGCCTTGTGCTGGATATCCGTAATGCTGCTGTTTTCGGTATCTGCATTGGTACTCCTGATGCCGGGATTAATACCGGCTTCTTTATCGTTATCATTCACGGCATTACTTCCAATGCTGTTTCTGCCGGCCTCTTGCCCCTGCCATTGCCTTTTTCCCGTCTCAAACACCTTGTTTCCCTTGCTGTTTATGATCACAAGGGATACGATTTCCCGCTGCTCATTATAGGATATTGACTGGACGGAAAATCTTTCTGACGTTACATAGCGGTCACCTTTCGGCTTAATATCCACTTTTTCTGCCGAAATCCAGATAAATGGCGCAGTATAAAGCTCTCTTCCCAGACCCCAATTGAAACACGCCCGCTTGAAAGAATCCGAGGCCTGTCCCTTTTCTTTCTCCGAATAGCTGACCGTCCCTACATCCTGCTTCGCTATCCACTGACCTTTTTCCTTATCCCAGATCTCCACCATACAGTAAAGGTTCCCGTCAATGCTCTGGTGGGTCCTCCTCCATCCGAAAGGAGTAAATGTCTCATCTAAGATTTTCTGGTCCACACGGGCATCTTTAAACAGAAGAAGACTTAAACCCTTCTCATTGACCATGGCCACCCTGCACTCAATCTCATCCGCCCTTAACAGCCGTACAAATTCATCATTGTTACTATACTTTCCTGCTCCTGCCATATCTCCTGCTCCTCCTTTTTCTTCACCTTCTTTTGCAGGGGACGATATATTTTCCCTGTTCTTTTCTTCTATACATCCTGCCTTTCTGGCAAGTTCTTCTTTGATCACATTTTTTCCTGCCATAGGTTATCCTTTCCTGGAAACAGAAAGCCGCCTTCTGCCTTTCTGATGATATTTTCGCTTTTATCCTTCCCACGCCCTAAAAGTGTCCAAACTGAACACTTTTTAATCGCTGTAAAATATGGGCCGAAGGTGTCCAGATTGGACACCCGCCAACATCCTTTTCCCATCCTTTAAGCCGCTTTCTCCACAGTCTTCGCTGCCTTCACCATAAACCTCCGGTACCGGGACACTTTCCGGTATTTCTCATAAATCTCCGGCTTCTCTTCTTTTAGCCTCTTCTCATCAACCCTCTGGCTGCTCACCGGTTTCCACGAGATCCTGTACCGCTCATTCTCCGCAATCTCAGCCTCCCCCATATAAAGTTTCAGCTCCTGCTCGATCTGCCGCTTCTCGCTTTCAAGGCTTTCGATAAGTTCTGCAAGCTCCTGCCGCCTTTCCAGCTTCTCATCGAATCCATTAAGGAAAATGGTCTTTGCCTCCGACTTCTTAAAATACTCTGCGATCACGCTGTCCGCCAGCTCCGAACCGTCCGGCTCTGGCAGCACTCCTTTTAACACATGGTTCTCCCAGAAATCTTCCTCTATCCGGATTAAGTCCTCAAGCATATCCTCATCCCGCTCTATCTTATAATACTTAAACTCCCTCCCGTAGATCAGCACCGCGATATACCAGGCATCTGCATTGCAGACGGACATGTAATGGAGGCACTGGATCTGATAGGACAAAGGGATCCTGCCGTCAGCCCATTTCTCCGCCATATAAGGGCTGGCAGTCTTACACTCCAGCCCCGCATTTTCCCCGACGATCATCCGGTCTACGTCTGCCAGCATGAAAGGATGTTCCTCATCATAGTACATAAAATTGGCCTTCCGAACCTTCTTTCCTGTCGCCTCCGTAAATCTCCGTGCAACGTAATCTTCAAATTCCCTTCCCTGGCGCATGGCCTCATTGTCCATCTCTTCAATGCCATCCGTCGTCTTGTCCTGCCAGACCTGCATCGCCGTCCGATAGGGATTGAGGCCGCAGACTGCCCCGGCATCCGAACCGCCAAGTCCGCGTTTACGGTATTTTAGCCATTCTTTTTTATCAAGATTTAATGTAGATATCAGCTTCTTCATCCTGCCAGCTCCTTTCTCTCGACAATCTTATTTGCCGCCCATTTCTCGCTTTTTCTTGTTCTTGCTTTTTCCTGTTCCCGCTTTTTCTTGTTTTCTCTTTTTCCTGTTCTTTCTTTTTCCTCTTTTCTTTTTTTCATCTTCTTCATTTTTTCCTTCCTGCGCTCCCGGTATCTGCCCCGGATGTCTGACAGCTCCCCGTTCAGGCAGTAAGCGATGTCCTCCATATGGGAATCCTCGTATTTCATCCATCTGTCATAGAGGAAGTTAAGAAGCCCTGGAAATACCGTCACTGCTTCTAAGGTTTCCTCCGGTATCCTGCCGCTTAGTTCTATCAGCGCCTCATAGATACAGATCACGCTGTCGATCTGGTACGCCAAGCAGTATATCTCTTCCTTGCCTTTCTCCATCATCCGCTTTTTAAACTGATCTAACTCCCTGCCGAGCTTCCGGCAGAAGGTTTTTTCTAATTGTTTCCGGTATGGACGCATGTCCTCATCCTCCTTCCTCTGTCTGCTTTTGATCCGGCGTCTCTGGAAGCTTCCATATGCTGTTTCTTCCTATATAAATAAGCACGCCCTCTTCTTTCGCCATCTTCACTCTGTCTCTTCCTTCTCTCCGCCTTATTGCTTTCCTGCCATTCATTTATTTTCCATCGCATTTGTTCTACGCAGCATTTACCATCTGATAAGCTTTGTCAATCAGCGGGTTTCCTTCCACCGTCCTTGAAAACAGGTTCTCCTTATAATTAGCCGTCTTCCTCAAGGGCTGCGCATGAGTGGCAAAGTCAGATACGGCGTTGACAAAGCGGTAAGCATTTTTCCCTACATGCTGCAGGTCCGGCGCATCAAAGTAACGGATCTTCATATCCTCCCGGAGACGTTTCATGTTCCGTACCTGCTGGGGCGTGGAGCCGTCTTCGATGGGGAGCAGGATCTCGATGTATTCCATCACTTTCTTGTCCGTCAGCTTCTTTGTCCTCAAGTTTTCAAATTCCTTTCCCAACTCACCCATGTAGCTTTCCGCCCGGAAAAGGGTATCCTTTGCCTCTTTTATCTTTCCTTTGATATCCCCGGTGTGCATCATAGACCAGGAGCGCTTTGCCGTAGACAGCGCCAGGTTCAGCGTATTGTTGCATACGACCCTTACCGGTGTCAGCGCGATCCTTACGGCCCCGGAGCCGTCGTGGGCGTTGGAGAATAAAAGATACGGACTTATCCTCTCCCCGGAAATGATATATTCATGGGGCATATGGGCAAGAAGCCAGACCTTCCGCCCTCCCAGCAGGCTCCCCGCCGTCTCGTAGCGCACGCCTTCCCCTAACAGGGAATCGGTAAAGGCAAACGCCTCCGTATTCTGGATGACCTTGTAGCGGTCAGTCACTACACCAAGTACCTGCCGGTCGGAATCCCGCACATTTGCCTTGTATCCGGCGATCAGCTCCTCTGTCTCTGTGTAGATTGGCTCTTGAAGGACGCTCCAGTCCAGTCCTGCCACTATTAAAGCCTCCTTTGATGCGGGGGCTTCATTTACCTTGATCCCCAGGCCGTGCCATGGGGTTTCCCTTACGTAAAACATACTTTCAACATTTGCTGCCATCTGAATTCCCTCCATTTTACTTTGTATTTTGTTTCTTTTTGATGTTTAGTTTTTATTCTTCTTTGTTTTCTGTCGTTTAATCTCAGTTTAGTTCTGTTTAGTTCTATTTAGATCCGTTTCGTTCCGTTTGGTTTAATATTTTACAGTTGGTTTTATCCAGACTACTTTTCCTGATCTCTTCTGTGTTCCGTGCTCTGGCACATGGATGATTATGTGATACATTGTTTTCCTTTTTGGAGTGCTGAAAAAGGCGCATGGAACAGCACTGCTCCATACGCCTTTATTCTGTTTCTGTTATTTAATTGTATTTCCCATTTTCAACTCGCAACTTCCCGTTTCAAATACTTCTCTGCCATTCTCCTGTATCAGGATACCTTAAAGTCACCTGTCTCCATAGTGGCCTCTGCAATGAGCAATATAAATCCGTCCTTTCTCCATATGGTAAACAAGCCTGTCTTTTTCATTAATACGGCGGCTGTATTCGCCCTGCAGACTGCCCGTGAGAGGTTCGGGTTTCCCGATACCTTCCATGCATCCATTCCGCTCAATATCCTTAATGAGCTGGTTGATCCGCTTCAATGTTTTCTTATCCTGCGCCTGCCAGTAAAGATAATCTTCCCAGGCATCATCTGACCATATCTTTTCACTCATCATCCGCCTCGATCAGTTCATGGGCCGTACCTTTACCAGCCTTTAATTCCCTGACAGATTTCTTCACATAGGCCATATTTGCTTCTGAAAAGAATGGATCCGGAGTCTGTGCAATCTCAAATGGGATACGCTTTTCACGCAAAACTGCTTTTACAAAAAGATTGATTGCGGTGGAAGTGTTTAAGCCGACGTTCGAGCAAAAAGCATCAAAACTGGCTTTGTCTTTTTCGTCTACCCGCGCGGTTATTGTTGTCAGAGCCATTGACCCGTCTCCTTTCGTGTTCTATCTACATCCATTATATATCTATTGTATTCCAAACGCAAGCTAATGTATGATATCATGTTCATATTTTTATACATTGAAAAAGAGACCCGCACCACGATAAAACAGTCCTCCGCCCGCTTTTATGTCGTTGGCTTAATCCAATATCCAGATTAGATTATCCATCCATCCATTTCTTCCGCAAGAATCCTGCACACCTCAACTGCGCAGCCGATCAGAAGTAAGGCTATCTTAGTGCCGTTTATGACCAACATCCCCTTTCCTATATCCTAAACACAATATCCAGTAACGTCTGTCCGGTCTTCTTTACTACCAGTAAGATCTCAAACATCTGTTTTTCCACTCCCCCTTTCACAAAAAAAAGCAGGGGTGTTAAGTCCTGCTTTACCATAATATTTTTTCATTCTCTAAATCTTCCTGCCCTTTTCACCAAACCATAAAATGCATTTACTGATATGCTTCCTTTCTTTATTTTATCTGATTTACAAGTTTCGCTGCAGCCTGTTCTTCCTCCCCTCCTTCAATATAATCCCAGCGGCAAAAGCGGCAGAACCTTTCTCCTGCCGCTGGCCTAAGACTGCTTCACGTTTATAATATGTAACTGATTCTGCGGACTTTTACCTGGCCTTTTAAGCATTTTTTCACCACAAAAACCGAGACGTTTCTGTCTCGGCCTTATGATGTTCGATTCGAACATTTTCCCAGTGTTATAATGCGCAAATATCATTCTTATGCAGCCTTGTTATAACCAATAATCATAACCTCACTGATGATTTTCTCATTTTTTTCATTAATACAGCTTTTTCCTGATCAGAAAACTTTAAAGCTGTCATTGCCTGCTCAGCAGTTAATTTCATAGAATCCATCAGATTCCGAACCATTTCCAATTGTTTATCCAGTATCTTTCTGTCAGCATACTTTTCTACTGCTTCACACATAAGCTTCCGACCTCCTTCTTCCTCTTTAAAATGTTTCACACCTTCTGCCAGCTCTTGATAATAAATATCTTTTGATTCTTTACATCCTAAATCATGCATCAGCTTACCAACTGCATCTTCTCCTTTATAACTGCCGTTTACATATACAATATGAGGACCATCATTAAACCAATCCTCAGTTTCTTCAAAGTGGCGGTTTACCGTATAAATCGGTATCCCATGGCCAAATATATCTGTCTGTGTGATAAACACCATATATGAATCCCGAAGCTCTGAAAATTCCTGCTCCGCTTTCAGCATCCGCACGTCCATCATACTGCTGTTAAATCTGGCATGCCGCACATGTGCTCCCTCCGGTCTCTTCTGTCCCTCAATATCATAATGTTTTCCTTTGTTGTCTTTTGCTAAAATATCTAAACGGATATCACGGCCTCCTGCAATAGGATTTTTAAACTCCCGCTGTGAGGCAACACTTATTACTATGATATCATCCCGTTTCAGTATAATCTTTAACAAAAGTTCTGCAGCCGGAATATTACCGTCAAAGACCATAGACATTAAATCATCATCAAATAAATTCATCTCGTCAATAATATGCTCTATTGTCTCGATGTCTTGTACTTCTTTCACTGATCAACCTCCATTACTGGCTGCTCTTTTATTTCCTTGGTTACAACATAAATGAACTCCTCCGGGGTTGGGATTCTATCTCCAAACTGTTTCTTAAATTCTGCCCGTTTCTTGGAATCGGGATTATCTAGGGCCGCCAGAATAGCCTGCTCTATTTCTTTTCTGGCCTCATCTGAAGATATCCTATTTTAAAATAGAGCTTGCATATTGGAACATTAAAATGTATTCATCGCAGATACGGATCTCTGTCATGAATGCCTTAAGGATTGCAGGTTTTCCAAGCCAGTTATACAATACAGAATTGTAGTAGGCATCGTACTCAAGATGGTATTATCAGGGACTTTGAGAAAGTACTTGTAATCACAAAGCGTATAGTTTTCGCCGGGAAGCTTGTTCATGTGCGGGAGAACATTTAACTTTCAAGAATATTTACAGAATTTGACAAAAAATAATACTGGGAAGCCAGAATTTATAATGGGGAGAGAAGATTTTAACAAACAAAAAAGAGGTATACTGTCAAACTTTCGAATTTACATTTTTACCTTTACTATTTTGCAAATTAATGATATCTTTATTATATTATTTATCAATTATTTTCGTAATGTTATAAGGAGGTCATTATTATGGCAAGAAGAAAAAAAGTAGAAGCAAAGAATTATGACGAATTAATTCAAGGGTCAGAAGAACGGATAGCAGCTTTAACTGCTGATTTAAAATCAGAAAAAGCGAATTTAAAGCAATTAAAAAAAGATAAAGTTATCTACGATAAAATGCTGGAAGATGAAATGAAAGAAAGGCAAATTCAAGAAGTCGCTACATTAATAGCGGAGTCTGGGAAGAGCATTGAGGAAATCAAAGAATTATTAAAATAAATAATTCGACTTTCCCGGCCATTAAAAAATGGATGCAGTGTCTGATTCATTAAGCAAGTCAATCTTGTAAAGATAAGTTATTCTTCATGTTCTGTGAAGACGTTATAGGGTATGGGGCGGAAGAATGCGTTCGAGAGTGTTGTCTCTTTGTTTGTGGAACACATTTTGACGTTATCGGATATCGGCTGGGAAAGTTGAGTTGATAACTATCAGTTGGGATTAGGGGAAAAATTTAGAATGGAATAATGTAGCCTGACGGGCTGTCAGGGTGTGTTAAGTAAATTCATTGTGGCAGTCCAGAGGACTTACACACATAATCTGATACTTTCTTTTCGACGGTCATATGACCGCCATATTTATTGTCTGAAGCTCAATCAAAGGGTAACATCACCGTTTCTATAAGCCTCATATAAAAGCAACATATCATGTTCTTTCAGGTATTGGTAACAAGTAAGCAGTTCATTCATGAGTGTGATCCGGGAGGTGCGCTGATATTTCAGTTCCAATTCTGTTATTCCCATATATGCAGAAATATCTCTCGCCATAGAATAAGCCGGGACATTTACTGCCCCGGCCCTGTCGGTGTCCAATCTGGACACTTTTTTACTTTACCTATACTAATGCTCTTGCGATCTGCCTGTGATGTCTCTCAGCGCCTGGGCATCCGCAAGCCCCTGACAATAGGCTTCATTGTATTCTTCTTCATCGACAGCATAAGGATCCCTATTTTTATCGATGCAGTCAATAAAACCTTTTCTGTATTCCTCTGCATAAGTAGACGGCTCATCATCATAGATATCATCCCAGTTCAGACACTCTGCATTGCACATTTCTTCCTCGTTCTCATAGCCTTTTTCCTCCATCAGCCGCTGATATCTTGGAAGAAGGCCTCCCTGCGGTTCAATCTCTCTGTCATCGCTGGCTCTGTCTGAAATATCCTCACACAGTTTTTTAATCTGTACTGCATCCTCTTCACAAACGGCCCTGTCCGCCAGGGTATCCGGGGAGAACTGCGCATCCAGCAGAAGCTCGCTCCCGCTTTTCAGCATAAGCGGTGCATCATACGCCTCCATATCCCGGTACCCTGTCATTCCTTCCGCCTGCCTGCCGAGCCGGCTGTTTTCGAACCTGCCGCCGGACATCTCCCTGACATCCTTAAAAGTCTCTGCTCCTATCATAATACCGTATTCCCCCCTTCCTTCATGGAATCCATCCAGTGGAAATAAATCTTTTTTCGCATCTCATTTTCCTCTTCGTTCATGCTCATATCTTTCATCAGGCACTGGCTTAAGGCAAGCGCTTCCTTTGCCTGTGCCCCCGGGAAGCTCTGGTGCACGGTCTTAAAGAGCATGTCCGTAAGCTCGCCGTCGTCCGCCGCGCTTAACACACAGTTCTCCACCCGGCTGCGGACGCCTAAGATATCCGTAATCTTTGCTGAGAGCTTCTTAAAATTCCTGTCGCTCCAGAAATCTGCTTTCTTATCCTTTTTATACTGCGCGATGCAGTCTTCCACAAATTCTATATTGCCCGTGGACAGCCCGGAGGAGGACAGTCCTTTTTCTATCTCGGAAATATCAAATTCCAGCGGCGTGTCTACCCTTCCCTGGATGAGGAAGCGGATTAACTGCGTCTGGAAATTTTTCACCCCGACCTTCGGGGTATCCGGGATATAGCAAAACTCTGATTCCTCGATCCCGCACCGGCTGACCTGCACCAGCACAGGCTCGACCCAGTCATTCTGGTATACTGCCGCCACTCCCCGCTTTAGCCTGGACAGTTCTTCAATCTGCTCTTCGTCAAGTCCCGCCGCATAGCCGACTAACTCCCGGTCTGACTTCTCCGGCAGACGGAGGATGATCTTTGTGTTGGTATTCCTGATCACGGACATATCCAGCAAGCCCGGGGACTGGTCAGCAATGATAAATCCTTCCCCGTAAGTACGCATTTCCGCAATGGAATTGGCCAGAAGCTCAACAGACTTTCCGATCAGGTTCGAGCCTTCCGCAGACTGTTCTGTTGAAGTCCGCTTTAACAGGTTGTGTGCTTCTTCCAAAACTGTCATATGGGACAGCGGGCTGTTCATCTTCCCGGAATCCATGCGGTATTCACTCAGCCTCATGACAAGGAGTCCCATGATCATGGATTTTGTCTCCGATGAACCTACCCGGCTAAGATCCACGATCACATTTTTGTCAAACAGCTCTTCGTCCTTCAAGTCATCCACACAGAAGATCTGCCCGTTCAGGCCGTTGGTCAGGGAACGCACCCTTGTGAGCAGCGCGCCGGAATAGTCGCCTTTGCTGTCTGAGGAATACTTTGAATCCTCGATGACGCATTCGATCTGCTCTAAAAGGTCAGCAAAGTTGGGGAACCTCTCCCCGTACCTGTTCTCGGACGTGCTGATATCCCACCCGGCTGCAATGTAAGCCTTCTCCATCGCTTCCTTAAGGATGGCCGGCATCGCCGCATACATGGGCCAGCAGACGTTAAAGATCTCTACCAGCCGGTCCATATGCTCCAGCACATGGATGCCGCCCGGGAAGCGGAACGGGTTGATCCTTAAAAGATGTGTTTTCTTCGGGTTCGTCCCATAGACATTTACGTCCTTAAAGTTCCCGAATACATTTTTGTACTCTCCTTTTGCAGGCTCTACTACCAGGAACGGGATGCGGTAAGCCTCCCTCAGCTGGTTCAAGATCTCATAGACGGTATTGCTTTTCCCGGCGCCGGTAGAACCGGTGACGAAGGTGTGCATAGTCAGGGAATCGCTGTCCAGATCCACTTCTGTACTGGTGATCCTTCCCATGCTGAACACCTTGCCGAGGGGGAATGTCCTCTTTCCTTCGCTCTTTCCATACTGAACCACTTCTTTCCCGAAATCCGCATGCTCGATCACCGGGAAGCCGCAGACGGATTTCCGGGGAAGGCCCATCTGGATGGCCAGCTCGTTGCTGCTCACCAGGGATGCGGAGGTGACCGGAACCTTCGTCTCCCCGGAATGGTACTCGAACACGGGGTGGATGAAGTTTGTGATGTAATCCTTTAAGATGGAAACCTTTGCCTTTTCCTGATAGCCCCAGAGGTTGACCGAGGAAGTCTCTACCCCGGACTGCTCCCCTTTCATCAGGGCCTTGTATGTACCCGCGGCCATCTCCGCTGTCTCCTGCGTGTCGGAAAGGATATATGCCGCACATTCCCACATGCCGACGCTCTCGCATTCGTCGATCCGCTTAAGCTGCTGCTCGATCTTCTCCATCGTATCAAGCAGACTCTTATTCTGCATGGTCAGCTGTACATTGTTCGATGTGCCGGAGGTAACGCCCTTTGTATGGGTGGTGTTCTCGGACCGGCTCTCGGAAGTGCCGGAGGTACGGCTCTCTGTCTGGGAGCTGCTGACGGTATTGCTGGTTGATGTGGATGTGCCTTTTGTATAAGTTTCCGGCACTATACCGCCCAGAACCGCCTGTCCTGCCATAGCCTCTCCTCCAAAGCTCGTAGGCCATGTTCACTGCCGTGAAAGATTTGGCTACACCGCCTTTCATGTTAAGTAGATTGATCACTTTCATGTTTTCCTCGCTTTCCGCACCTGTATATGCATTTGTTTTTCAGTATAGAAAAAGCCGGAACATCTCTGCTCTGGCTTTTACCATTCTTCACTATTATAATATGCAATCATTTTTTCTTCTTTTAACTCCTTAGCTCTTATTAATGCACAAGTGCGGATTAGCAGGCTCCAACTATATATTTCTTATTGAAGCCGGTTCATCACCCATTCCATTTTTTCCTCTTCAGGCAAAGTTTCCGCATAATAACTATTCACAATATTGCGCGCTGCAGCCTGCAGCATCTGTAAAGACTGTATCCCGATCGAAATACTCTTACCGTTTTCGTAAGATGTAGTATTTACCACGAAATGAATATGCAGGTTATCCGTATCTGTATGCACTCCAAATACAACCTGCCATCCCTGGAAACATTCTGCCATAAGATATCCTATCTCCAGCGCTTCTTTCAGTCCGATAAACTTCTCTTCTTCCCTGCTGAAAGACAATATGAAATGCAGGGCAAATCTTTTCGTGCTCTTATGATAATACTGTCGGATATCTTTCATCTGCCCGGACATTTCACGGGCCGTACCAAGCATGATCCCTTGCGCTCCATAAATCTCCTCCATACATTTATCAGTTCTTATCGCATAATTAACCAAATTCTTCATATCTTTTTCTGTATGATACTTTTCATTCACCGCTTTGAATATTGGCATAGCTCTTCACACTCCTCAAATAATCTTTTTGTCTCTTTTTCAACACATATTCCACTGTTGATCTTATTAAGGCTGGTCTTTATCCTGCATATACATGCTTTCTCCCTTGTGTTGAACCCGCTTCTTCCCCTCTTATAAATCGTCGAATTTAACACATAATCCCTTACACTCATCCCTCTTTTTTTCCTCTTCTGTACATCGAAATTCAATCTTAGTCCTATTATCGTTCATAATTTTCTCCTTTCTTTTTTATCTTTGGTTCTTTACTATTTTGTTGATTGATTATTTATCATTAACAGGAATTATTTCTCGTTATAACTTTCATTACAATAAACTCTTCATCACATATCCTTATCTCATCAAAAAAAATAATTATCCTCTCATATATGACTCTACATTAATTCCTTTCTTAATCATAGTTTCACTATTATCTGTATTAATACCTATCTCTTAATATTGATTATCTATTCAGTATTAATTGTCTCTCAAATCATTCATAATTATCTTAAGCTTTCTATTATATTAACAAGATTACAAAAGTGTCAGACACTTTTTCTAAAATTATTCTGCCTTAACATTACAGTAAATCAAATTTCTAATGACTGGAGGTAATATGATGTATCAGACTGAACTTTCAGATTTAATCACTGTAGATGAACTTTGCGAATTGTTATCCATCGGCAGAAATTCTGCCTACTCTCTGTTAAACTCAGGGGATATTAAGGCCTTCCGTATCGGAAGGATATGGAAGATATCAAGAGAATCCGTATTTGAATACATTAAGAGAAAAAGTAAACTTTGAATAGAACTGTCAAAATAAACGGGAAATTTTGAATTATATCAGAAAATTTGCAAAGGATCCTATCAATCCTCTTTCATCCAGATAATTATTTACCAAATCATCTATACTTACAACATACGGGCATTGTCCTGCGTGAAATCTTTGCAAAACAATGCCCTGTTATCCTCTAAAATCAATCTGGATATCTTGTCATCACATAGGTCCCTGTACTTAGAATCTCTGAAAAAGAGATCTGCCTTCCCCAGTAAACCGAGTTATTGAGATTCCCTTCCGCAACAACTGCACCACTGCCGTTTACTTCCAATACGATAACACTGTGCCCGTCATTATTCATACGGACAATATCCCCTACTCTGATCTCGCTGAAGTTTTTATGCATACGGGCGGGCAGATATCCAAACGCTTCATCACTGAGCATAAACGCAAATCCCGCACACCCGTATCCGCCGGAATATATCCCGCCTCTCCATCCGTAATAATCATCATTGTTCCATTTCATTCCCTGCGGATATCTCGTCCTCAATCCAACAATATCCTCATAAACCTGTGATTCTGACGGCTGATAATCGGTATAATCTCCCTTATAGCTTTTCTGGCATCTGCTGCAGGTATATAATGTATACCCTTTTCCATTCTTCGATGCACTCACTGTATTTTTGGCATAGCTATGACCAAAAGCTTCTGTATATTTGTCTTTATATGAATAGCTGCAGCCGGAACAACTGTATGTTGTATATCCTCTCTTTGTACAGGTGGGAGAAGTAACGCGCTCTGTGTAGGAATGCTTATGTGCTGTCTGCTGTGTCTTCACTGCTTTTACCGTAATCTTGCACCTATACTTCTTTTGACCCAGCCTGGCCGTAATTGTTGCCGTCCCTTTTTTCTTTGCAGTCACCTTGCCGTGAGAACTGACTGCCGCAACTTTCTTATCCGAACTGCTCCATTTCGCTTTCTTCTTTGTCCCATTCAATTTTAGCTGCAAAGTGCTGCCCTTTTTAATTACAGCCTTTGTCTTACTCAGTTTGACTTTGGACGCCGCCTGCACGGTGAGCACGATCTGTCCCGGTGCCACTGATTCCGATACATCTGCCGGTACTGCAAATATGATTGCTGATATTATACATAGCGCAACACTGATTCTTTTCATAAATGTCATAATTTTCCCTCTTCTTTCTGTTTTTCAATACATCTTTACATCTGTCTCTGCCTGATAAACGCATCAGCCTCATCACTGGTAAGCTGATACCTTTCCATAAGCTGGGCTGCAATCGTTTCATCAGGAATCAAAAGTGATTTCAGACTGTCGACCAACGTATTGATACCCTGCACTCTGCTTTCTTTCCTGCCTTCCTCCCTGCCTTCTTCTCTACCTTCTTCTAACAATAATTCTGCAACCTGTGTCATACGCACAACCTCCTTAATATACTTCGCCGTATCTGCATCAATGATCTTGTCAGCAAAAACCAGAATCCCGGACAATACAAATGTCTTCTTTTCGCTATCCGCAATCTGCTTTGCAAGCTCCACCGCTTCTTTTACCGCCTGTTTCTTTCTCTCCTTCCCTTTGTAGGTAAGGGGCAGGATGATCAGCTTCATCAGTTCATCATCCGATAACGGCAGCTTTGCCTTAAGTTTCTCTGTTATTTCTTCCCACTCGCTTTCAGAATTTATCTTCCGAAGAAATGCCTGCTCCAGCTTTAATGTAAGACAGCCCGCCGAAAATTCTTCCGGAGCCATTTCCACATCTGCCGTATAAATAACAATCATGCGGATCTGTTTTGGCAGCTCTTCCTTTTTGTATCTTTCCAGAATACGCACGATATAATTCAGATATTTTAACTGATTCTCCCATCTGACTTCACTCTCATAATCTATGATTGCTATGGAATCATCCTCTAACAGGAAGAGATTGTCAAGCCGCATTTCATTTACCTGTATCTCCGGGAGATTAGTGGGTAAGATCTGCTTAATCTTTGGCACATCAATCCCATAAACTTTTAAGGACTTATCCTTAAAATTTTCTGCTAATATCTTGGACAGGACATCTTTATTATGATATGTGATTTCGCTTTTATTTTTCATTATATCCTCCTCGGTATCTTATCTATATTATATCTCTGTCATCTTACTTTGGCAATCACTAAAGAAACACACTAAAGAAACATTGTCACACAAAACGAATGATGCAGGTTCCTCTTCATAATTTATGTCTGCGCACAAACTTCATGAGAATCTGCTTTAATTAGGCGGGACGATTTTGAAACTTTGGATCTCTACACTCGGATCGTCTACATATGAACCGACAGAGACATTTATTTACTGCTTATTTTCATTTTATTTTCCAAACCATTTTCTGTCAATTTCTGCCTGCACAACTGAATCTATATAATCTCTTATCTCATCGAGAGCGTAAAACGCTTTGTACGCTCCATTTGTATATGCCACCGAATTGATTACTATGTGTATATGCTTATTTAGAGTATCATCATGCACAGCAAAAACAACCTGTCGTTCTGCTCCCCAATAAGCCGCTATTGCGTATCCCATTTCTACAATCTCTTCTATACTGAAATTAAGGCTTTTATCGAAAGAAATAATCAGATGAAAAATCTGTTTTCCTGCGATTTTTCCATAATAATTTTTTACCGCTTTAAACTGGCAAATCATATACTCAGGCTGCAACGGATATACTCCTAATCCGCCTATCTGTTTTGGCTTGTTAAGGCGACAAACATACTCTATCACTCTGTCTACTGCATCGTCATTTTCATAATTTCCCTCGGGAATGATCAGTTGAAAAGCTGCCATAACTTTCCTGCCTCCTCGCCAATTGTTTTTTTGTCTTCTTCTTTGATATCATACCTGCTGAACACTGTATTCAGTGTTGTCATAAACCTGCATGTCTGCGGCATTGCCTCTGTGTTCATCTTTCTGTTTTCCAGCTTCCATCTGACATATTCACTAAATTTGATATTTTTTTCATCTGCTTCCTTTTTCAGTTCATTGTACAGATTCTCTGACAGCCTGATTGTAATCTTTTTTTCTTTTAAAGCTTGTTCTACCATTTTTATCCTCCTCGTGTTTGCATCATTGAGCAGGTAACGGAATGTCGGACATTTCCCGCATCCGTTACCTCCGGTAACCTTACTCTTTCGTTTACACGTTTGTACTTTTTAATTCTCACCCTCCCCGCATTTTCTATTCTCCAGAAAACAAAACCCTCTTTGACTTACTGATTCATTCCCGGCTTTTCGACAATTTCCTTAATAAATGTATGCGCCTCCTCTCCTGTTTCTGTTCTTTCCTGCACCTTCGCTGTTATTTTTTCAACCCAAAACGTTTGTACAATCTCAGTGTTAAAAACTTTTTTGCTGTTTGTATTCATATGTACTACTACTCTGATTTTTTGTTTCTTTTTTGCCATTCACAACACACTTTCCTGACATTAGGTCTTACTTTATTTTATTCCCTGCCTGTCAAATTCGTTCTTTCCAAGTTGTTAACAGGATTGTAAAATTCAATTTCAGAACCAAATTAAACTTAAAAAGGAAAAAATCAAAAACGAAATTCTCCACAACAAAGCTGAGGAGAATTATATCCCGCGAGATGAAAAGCAGGGATATGTCAATACATCTTTAGATGTTAACACTGCCGTAATTTTTTATTATTTGACAAAATATATCGCCAATATTACAATTAATACGAATTAATAAATAGTTTTTTACGTACATATTTATTTTAGGTACACAAGGTAAAAAGGAGGAAAATGAGAATGCTTATCACCTATACTCCATCATCAGACACTATATCATCAAAGGAAAATTCATCAGAGAACAATTCTGTTTCCCAAATTCAGCTATCCAATTTTCGTGCGTTGGAACGCCGGCTTCACAAAATATCCAAGCCCTCTGAAATACGTAATGAATACTTCAGCAGTTTAAAAAATTATAAAGAATGCATTTCCACTCTGTTATATAATGACTATGAGTTTAAATGCTTTTGTGATGCGCATCGCCAAGATTGCTCAGACTTAATTCATTGTTTTGAAAATCCTTTAGAGTACTTTGTCATGGCGGACAAAACATTAAAACTGATACCCTATCCTCATATCAGCTTTATTAATATTCCAGCAGCTTTTCAGGCCCTCCGACTTCCTATAACACAAAATAACGTCCTCGAAAAGAGACTCATAAACAGTTTGAAACGTTATTTGAACTACAATATTCCACTATATTTCAGAACTTTGTACAAGTATCGGTTTTATGATCTGAAGGACAGAAATATACTGGCGCAAGGGAGCCAGATAACCCCATTTGATGCCCCAGAAAATTCTTTTTTCACAATATGCGGAAATTTGTTTACATATTGCGAAGATTATCTTATTTGCCTATCCACTAACAGTATAAAAGAATTGTTCCGCATCTGGAGATTACCCTACCCCAAAAATCCTGTACTTTTAAAGCAGTTGTTCAGACAATGCAGAAGTTATCTCACCCATAATTATATCCAAAAACCATTAAGGGACACTGCCGTCATCTTTGCCCAGGATATGAACAATCACCGCCATTTTGAATTCAGATATTCCGAGCTTCATAAATGTTTTCTTGTATCGTTACTGCCAGAAAATGAAGTCCCAAAACGCCTGAAAGAATGTAACGCAATCCAAATCCATTCTATAAATGACCCTCAAATCACACCTGAAATATCAGATATCCTTTATCGGATAACAACAGGGAATCTTCAGATGCTAAATTGCTGGGCCACATTATTTGCAAATATCTCCAGCTGCGAACATATGACAAGAAAACTATTTATCGTCCAGTGTATTTCTGGGAACAAGCAATTAGTATATGACTTTTTAGATCTGACATTTTATAATCTGGGAAATAATCTGCCCTACGAAATGCCACACCATAGTTTCAGGGAGATTACCGCTCCTGCAGCAATTCCAGAATTATGCTCATATCAAGCCTCTGGCAAAAAATATTTTTTCATAGACAAAATAGATCACTTATATATTGATGAAGAGATAAAGACGCTCAAAAAAATTATTACAGGAAAACCTATTTGTTATAATGATGATCTATTGGGAAAAATAACCTACACAAACACTCTTCCCATTATCTGTGTTGCAAATTCGCATGAAGATTTTGTGTATTTGAAAAACAATTATCCATGCATTGAATTAACTTTTCTTAATTCCAAAACAACTTATACTGCTGATTCTGATGATATGACCACTCAAAAATCATCCTGCAATAATACACCTAATAACCATACACTTGATAGCCATACATCCAACACAAAAACTACTTCATTCCGCCCCGACCCATATGACTGGCTCCGTTTAAAGTTATCATTATATGGTCTTTGTCAGATCAACGCAATCTCAAATATGAAAGAAAAAAAGACCAAACACACCGTCATCAAACATGACTGTATTCTGAATGAATTTATCAGCCTGTGCTGCATGGAAAAGAAGGAAACTTCTGTATTCACTACTGCTGAAGAACTGCATAAAGCATATTGCTACTTTTATGATCACTTATATGCAGGTACTGCCCTGACCAAAAGGATGTTTATAAAAACATTAAAATTGTGCGCAGCTTTTGAATATAAAAGGCCCCATACAAGCCGCTCGGGAGGTAATCCCTATGCATTTATGGGAATCGAACTAAAAGAAAACTATAAAGAAATCATAGATGAAAAAACAGATAACACCTTCCCGTCCCCGGACGCGAAAGCTTTTTTTGAACAATTAAAAGGAATTGACCAAAGTATTACAATCAATTATAATAGCCTGCCACCGGAAATCTCAACCTCATACAGGCCGCATGTATATACATCAAGAGAAACTCCTACAGAACAATACGATTAAACTAATACTTTATCTCTTTGGGGAGGGACTTAAAATATCAGCTCCTCCCCTAATAAAAATATCGTTTTAAATGTAAGTGCCTCAAAAGATGGCGTCTAGTAAGCGCTGTTTTTTTGGTATTGATGGATGTGTTTATAGCGATGGGTTTCGGGAAGATTTTACTTTTCCACACCACATAACGCACAGTTTAGTACTATGCAACTTGACAGTTTATACATTTTCAAATTGTTGACAGATACAGATGGATAGTTGTGTCTGTTTATTATTATTTTCATCAGCACATAATTTAGCATTTCTGCCGCCTTCTATATGCTTTTCCTGTGATTTGCCATCTCATGCACTTTCCAACCTCAGACATAGTCATTAAATTTCCTCTCCCTTATGGAACTGCTCCATTTGTTCTACCTTCAGATTGCCCGAAAACTTCGACTTTTAGCGGTCTATAGACTGCTTTTGGCATCGAAAAACGCCAGATATATTTCAAACGAAATTAATATCTGACGTCACCAATTGAATAAAGTGTATATTTGATTAAATTAGCCGCATCTTTCTTCCATTGCTATATTTCCATCCCAAAAAGAATCACTCCTATAACAGACTGCAAATCTTCTTCCAATACCTTTCCGGCAGCCGTATCCTGCCCTGTTCATAATTTTTATATGATGCCAACGATATTTCCAGCATATCAGCAAACGCTTTCTGTGTGGCTCCCTCTTTTCTCCTTAACTCTTTCAAAATTTCCGGCACATTCTGAGAATCCACAAATATATGATAAGCATTACAGAAATAGTATTCATCTACTTCGAAATATTCTGCCAGCTTTTTCAACACATTTATATCCATATGACTTTCGGAAGTCTTATTATTCATGTAAGAAAATACCGTGTCACGAGAGCATCCAATAGCTTTAGCCAATTCGGGCTGTGATACTTTCTCCTTCCGCGCATAATAGCGTATCCTGGCAGATATGGACTGTTTCATCACATTCTGATCAGCAAACATTCCTTCAAATACTTTGTCTGATTTAGATAAAACAGACCCACTTGTTTCCACTACTATACCATCGGCAAATCCACCCTTCTCTCCCTGATCGCCGGACTCATATCGCCCGAAAAGGGCCTGATAAAGATCAATGGGAAATACTTAAGAGAAAGCACCACCAACATCGGCTACATGCTGCAGCACGATGAACTTTTCGAATGGCGGACCATCTACCACAATGTCCTGCTGGGCCTGGAAGTCCAGCATATGCTCTCAGCCAAAACGAAAGCAAGGGCACATGAATTGTTAGATATCTACGGACTGAAAAATTTTGAAAAATCCCATCCGTCCGAGCTGTCCGGGGGCATGCGCCAGCGGGCCGCCCTGATCCGTACTCTTGTATTGGAACCGGATATCCTGCTTCTTGATGAACCCTTTTCCGCCCTGGATTACCAGACCCGGCTGACGGTAGGGGACGATATCGGACAGATCATCCGACAGGAGGAGAAGGCGGCTCTCCTCGTGACCCATGACCTGTCGGAGGCAGTCTCTCTCGCCGACCGCGTCATCATCCTGTCCGGCCGGCCGGCATCCATACGCCAGACCATCCCGCTGATCTTCAGCCTTGAGCAGGATACGCCGCTGAACCGCCGGAATTCCCCGGAATTTAAGAATTATTTCAATTTAATATGGAAGGAGCTGAACTGCGATGAATGAATTCTCAACGGAACAGCTTAATTTTCTCAAAGGTCAGAAAAAGCACCAGAGAATTGTCAATATTTCCAGAGTACTGATCCTGTTCAGTTTTCTGTTTCTCTGGGAATTCTCCGCAAATGTGGGCTGGATCGATTCTTTCATCTTCAGCAGCCCGTCAAAGATTGCCCTGTGCTTTTGGGAGATGGTCATTGACCGGAGCATCTTTCTCCATGTAGGAGTCACCCTCTATGAGACGATCATCAGCTTTATCCTGGTCATTCTGATCAGTGTGCTGGCTGCCGTCTGTCTCTGGTTCAGTAAAAAGCTTTCGGAGATCCTAGATCCGTACATCGTCGTCTTAAACAGTCTTCCGAAATCCGCTCTTGCCCCGCTCCTGATCGTCTGGCTCGGGGCAAACCAGATGACAATCATCGTTGCCGGAATGTCCGTGGCGATCTTCGGGAGTATCCTAAGCTTATATACCAGCTTTATCACTGTGGATCCGGGAAAGATCAAGCTGATCTACACCTTGCAGGGAAACCGCCTGCAGGCACTCACAAAAGTCGTGCTCCCTCATTCCCTCCCGGCTATTATCAGCAATATGAAAGTAAATATCGGGCTGTGCCTCGTGGGAGTCATCATTGGAGAATTTCTGGCCGCAAGAAACGGGCTTGGATATCTGATCATCTATTCCTCTCAGGTATTCAAAATGGATTGGCTGCTTATGTCTATCGTCCTTTTATGCATCATGGCGATGCTTCTCTACGCACTGATCAATCTTCTGGAAAAATGGTGCCTCAGGCATTACTGATCCCGAAAAGTTATATTCTTTCCGGGCATAAAAAGGAGATGCATAGAACCTCTACACATCTCCTGTATACATATCCTTTATTCTTTTAATGCATTCCGATAAGAATCTATCTTAATATTTGCTGTTATCCATCATCGGTGCATAAGATGAACTGCTGTAAGAACTCTCGCGGGGTGCCGCCGGTTCAACCGGTTCTGCAACCGCAACGCTCTTTACCGCGCCGTCGATCTGGAACTTACTCGTCAGATTCTTAAGCAGCTGTGACTGACCTGCTAACTCCTCACTTGCCGCCGCACTCTGCTCTGCCGTAGCGGAGTTAGTCTGCACAACGCTGGAAATCTGGTCGATGCCTAATGTTACCTGCTTAACCGCATCTGCCTGCTCTTCACTGGCATTGGAAATACTCTCAATTGTAACGGTAATATCATCAACACCCATAACAACATTGCTCAGGGACTGTGCCGTCTCATTCGCAATCGAGGTTCCCCTCTCAACCGCATGAAGTGTGCTCTCGATCAGAGTAGCTGTATTCTGGGAAGCCTCTGCAGACTTTGCAGCCAGATTACGCACCTCGTCAGCAACTACTGCGAAGCCCTTACCTGCCGTACCTGCTCTTGCTGCCTCTACAGCCGCATTCAGCGCTAAGATATTCGTCTGGAATGCGATATCCTCAATCGTCTTAATAATCTTTCCAATCTCGCCGGACTTATTGCTGATGTCCTGCATAGCAGAGAGCATCTCCTGCATACGCATACTGCTCTCGCCCGCCTGCTCTTTTACATTCTCTGACTTCGTGCTTGCTGATTTTGCATTCTGAGCATTGTCTCCAATATGGTTAGAAATCTCGTTAATTGTAGCTGCAAGCTCTTCAACAGAAGATGCCTGCTCTGTTGCGCCCTGAGAGAGCGCCTGTGCTCCGGAAGATACCTGATCGGAACCGGAAGCAACCTGATCTGCCGTCTCATTAATCTGATTCAGTGTACTGTTAAGGTTATCTTTTAACTTACGGATAGATGCCAGCATGGATGCATAATCACCGATATAGCTCTCGCGCATACTGCTGCGCACTACAAAGTTACCCTTACTCAATTCAAGCATCAGATAATTCATATCGCCGATAATTTCCTTCAGACACTTCAGAGTATGACGCATACCGTCTGCAAACTCGCCAAACTCATCATTCGCCTCGTACTCTACTGTTACATCAAGGTGTCCTTCTCCGATATTCTTCATCGCCTCCTGCATCTCTTTTACAGGAACAATAATCGCTTTAACAAGCTTCAACGCCTGTGTCAGCGCCAGCAATACGGCTAAAACAGAAAGAGCAACAGCGATTACCATCTGTATCTTCTGGCTCTTCATAGCGCCCTCATAATTCTCGGTAGAAATCTCTCTCTGCTTGTCTGTAAATGATTTAATACTATCCTCTGCTTTCGCACACTCCGGAGTATATTCATCTACCATTATCATCTCTGCTTCTCTATTCGACGCATCATCATTCTTTTCCAGAAGATCTATGACCTTAGTACGGATGTCGTCCAAAACCGTCAGCTCTGTCTGGAAACCTTGAATCAGACTCAAGTCACCCTCAAAATCTGATGCAAACCATTCAAGCTCAGAAGCGATCTCTGTCATATTCTCATCAGACGCTGCAATATAAGAATCAATGCCTGCCTGATCATTCTCAACCATAGCAAGCAGGAGGTTCTTAGTCGCGCTCTGTAGGTTTATACGAATATTTCTTGCACGCATCGTGCTCTCATACCGCATAGAATAAAACGTTGTATACTTGGAAGCCGTGTTTCTCATACCCAGGATTGTAAATACGAGGGCAATAATGAAGCAGATGATCACAGTACCGAAAGCTACTATAATCTTTTTCTTCATGTTTAAATTTTTCATACCGTTATCCTCTCTTTGTATGTATTAATGCCTGTTTTCTATAGTATACATTCTATGCATACCGGCTGGGCGGCATCACTGTTAATTTCCACAGCCTCTTTTTCAAGCCAGAACCGCATTCTTAGCACTGCCCGGATGCCCCAGACAGTCCTCTACTCCTCTATGAACCCGCCTGAAATAAATTCATCATCATATGTTTCTCATCCTCCTGTCTTCTAAATTTCTAATTCCATAGAGACACAGAGAATTCCCCTTATCAGAAACCCTCTTTTATATTATTATCGGCATAATCATCCGATAAATAAGTTATTTTAAGCAAAAAATGCCGCAAATCCCTAACACGATCCGGACTTGCAGCACTTATACAAAAGCTGGAAATCGGACTTGAACCGACGACCCCTTCATTACGAGTGAAGTGCTCTACCGACTGAGCTATTCCAGCAAGACCTGTGAGCCGCACACGCAGCCACAAATATTATTATAACGGAAATCTTAATATTTGCAAGGATTTTTTTTAACTTTTTTCAATTTTTTGTACTGAGCGTCGCTATTCACAGCCCAAGGGCCGCTCATAGCAACGACTCGTGACGGCATTTTGAGCTTTGCTGCGCAAAAGCCGCCCTCACTCCTGTATCATGTTCTTACGGAATGCGCAGCCAGTGCGTATTCCTGACCCATGAACAATAACTACCGGGTAGCCACGGCCTGGGCTTTATTCCTGCCCCATATGCACGGTCATCTGCGGGTACGGAATCTCGATCCCATTGTCCGTAAACTCCAGCTTAATATTCTCTAAAAGCCTCCACTTCGCCGGCCAGAACTCGTCGCTTTTCACCCAGGCGCGCACTCCCAGTATGACGGCAGAGTCTGCAAGCTCCGCCACGAACACATTCCTCTGCGCGTCCTTAAGCACAGCAGACTCATCCCGGAGGATTCCCTCCATAATCTCCTTTGCCCTGCGGATATCCGCATGGTAAGAAATACTGATCCTTAAGTCAAGCTGCCGCTCATCCTTCTCCGTCACATTCGTCAGGCTGTTGTTCGTCAGCATGCCGTTGGGGATAACGATGATCCGATTATCGATGGTAGACAGCTTCGTATAGAAAATCTGTATCTCCTTTACCGTCCCCTCGTTCTTATTGGTATCCTCGATAATGTAATCCCCCACCTTGAAGGGCTTCAAAATGAGGATCAGCACTCCGCCCGCAAAATTGGAAAGACTCCCCTGTAGCGCGAACCCCAGCGTCACTCCTGCAGACGCGATGACCGCCGCAACAGAAGCCGCATCCACGCCGAACTTGGTTGCTATGGTAAAGATCAACACAAAATAGAGGCCAAATCTGAGCATAGAATCCACAAACTGCTCCACGCCTTTGTCCACATTCGAGCGCTCCAACGATTTGCCCACGATCTTTCTTATCCACTTGATCAGAATCCGCCCGAGGCAAAAAACCACGATAGCGAAGATGACCTTCAGCCCGAAAGAAATGATCGCCGGGATATTTTCCTGAATGTACGAAGTCAGCCTCCCGACTTCCGCCACCGTATCCTGGGTAGTCTGAACGACCTCCTCCACTGTATCCTGGGTAGTCTGCGCAACCCCGTTCGTTGTTTCTCCTTCCATGAAAGCCTCCGTTTTTCTCTCTGTACCATCTATTCCCGAAGCCGGCCGCCCCTATTTTTTCAGGGCGAGAAATGCACTCAGATTCCCCCGCTTATCGCCCAGGCTCCTGTGTGAAAACAAAATGTCCGGATTGCAATGGGTGCACACATTGGTAACGGTAATCCGCTCCTTCCTCACACCTGCCTCTAAAAGAACCTCCTCATTCGCCCGCCACAGGTCAAGCTGGTACTTCCCGTTCTCCTTCCGGTAAAATAACTCCGGCAGCACCTCCTGACGGAAATTTTCCGAAAATCTGTCTATAACGTCCCCGCTCACCTCATAACAGTCCTGACAGATCGACGGCCCGATCGCCGCAAAGATATCTTCCGGCCTGCTGCCGAAAGCTTCATGCATCTTCTCTACCGTAACCTTCCCCATCCTGCCGACAGTCCCCCGCCATCCGGAATGGGAAAGCCCTACCGCCTTTTTTACCGGATCTACAAAATACAGCGGCACACAGTCCGCATAAAAGGTCACCAGGCAGATCCCCGGCACATCCGTGACCATGCCGTCCGTATCCATAACCCGCTTCCCCCGGTCTCCTTCACCCACGACCGCCACATTTGTCGTATGGGTCTGATGGGTGTAGACCATATCCGAAGGATCCACCCCGATCGCCGCTGCGATCCGCCGGGTATTCTCTGCGACCGCCGCCGGATCATCCCCCCGCGTAGTGCTCAGGTTCATCGTAGCACAGTTTCCTCTGCTCACTCCCCCAAGCCTTGTGGAAAACCCATGGGAGACGATCCCCAGCTCTTCAAACACCGGATAGGAAAGGTAGGGTACCCCGCCCGATTCCTTCTCTTCAAAGATTCTTTCCTGATTTTTATATTTTAATCCCAGCATCTTTTATCTCCCTGCATATGCAAATGCATTTTTAATCAAAATAATCTCTTTTCCCTCTACGCTGACCACATCGAACCTGCAGGGAACCTCCCCTAAGCCCTTTGCCATCAGATAATAAACCGCGCATTTTGATATAACCTGCTGCTTCTTAGAGCCGACTGCCTCCAGGGGATGCCCCATCATCCGGCCGCTGCGGTACTTCACCTCACAGAAGACCAGATACTCCTCATCCTGAGCGATGATATCGATCTCGCCCATACGGCAGGAAAAATTGTATTCCACGATCTCATAGCCCAAGGAGGCCAGATACTCTCCCGCCGCCCGCTCATACTGCCGTCCGATCCGGCGCTTGTTGTACATTCCGCCTGTCATATATGTTCCGATTCCATACTCCGCTCACACGAATTTCCGGATAAATGTCCGCCGGTGGATCGGGCACGGCCCCAGTCTCTTAAGGCTCTCTATATGCTCCTTCGTCCCGTATCCCTTATGCCTGCCAAATCCATATCCGGGCATGGCCTGATCGTATTCTTTCATCAGGCGGTCCCTCGTCACCTTGGCAATAATGCTTGCCGCCGCGATGGATACACTCTTTGCGTCCCCCTTGATCACCGGCACCTGTTTGATCTCAACCTCCGGTATAGTGACCGCATCATTGAGCAGGACATCCGGCTTCAACGAAAGGTCAGCAACTGCCTTACGCATAGCCTCATAAGTGGCTTGGAGGATATTGATCTCCTCGATCCGCTCCGGCCCGATAATCCCGACGCCCACCGAGACCGCCTTCTCCATGATCTCATCATACAGCGCCTCCCGCCTCTTTTCCGACAACTTCTTTGAATCATTCAGATATAAGATCTGTGCATCCGCAGGAAGGATCACCGCCCCTGCCACGACCGGCCCCGCCAGAGGACCTCTCCCCGCCTCGTCGATCCCGCATATACGCCCATACATCCCATACTCTTCTTCGTATATCCGCATCTTTTTCAGGCGCTGGCGCTCCTTTTCAAGCTTCTCTTTCTGCCGCAGCAGCTTTTCCTCCTCCCGCTTATTCATGCTTAATCACTCCCATCTTGTCAAAGGGGTAGATCCTGATCCACGCCCTTCCAAGAAGATCATCCCTAGTCAGGATACCCACGCTGGGGTCGCGGCTGTCCGAGCTGTTGTTCCGATTGTCACCCAGCACAAAATATTCGTCCTCATCCAGAGTAAGCGGTTCGCCGGCAATACCGGAATTATCCATAATCTCGGCGCCGTAAACGTCAGACTCCAAAAGCTCCCCGTCGATATACGCATACCCATCCGTCACCTGGACCGTCTCGCCTGGGAGTCCGATGATCCGCTTGATATAGTATGTATTTTCCTTATACTTATAAGGAAATACGATAATATCATACCGCTTCGGGTCGCCGAACCGATAGGACAGCTTATCTACAATCAGATTGTCCCCGTCGCTCAGCGTCGTCTCCATCGAATGGCCGCTCACCCTCGTACGCTGCCCCACATAGGTGAGGATCAGGTAGGTAAGCCCTACGACGATCAGGATATAGAGCACCCATCCGAAAAGCTCTCTCATTATACTTTTCTCATTACTTTTTTCAACTTCCAGCTCTTCATCTTTTTTATGCTTCGCCATCTTTTTTATGCCCCTTAACCTCTTTATTTCACAGCCGGAAAGCTATATCTCGCATTTTTCCAGCGTGATCCTTCCAAGCCTGCCGTTGCGGAAATCATCCAGAAGCAGAGCCGCCGCTTTGTCCACGTCAAGCTCATTGCCCCGCACAAGGCAGTGCCTGCTTTCTGCGATTGCTTCCAGTATCCGGTAGCTGTCGTCGGATCCGTTAATCTTGTACTTCTCGTCAAGAACCCCGGGATACTCGGCACACATCAGTTCAATAAACGCTGTCGCCAGCTCTTCCGTATTCAGAATCTCATCTTTGATGGAACCGATAAACGCCAGGTAAAGCCCTACCCTCTGGTCCTCGAACTTAGGCCACAGGATCCCCGGCGTATCAAGAAGCTCCACTTGGCGGTTGAGCCGGATCCACTGCTTGCCCTTGGTAACGCCCGGCTTATTACCGGTCTTCGTACAGGCCTTTCCCGCCAGGGCATTGATCAATGTAGATTTCCCCACATTAGGAATGCCTACCACCATGGCGCGCACAGGACGGTTTAATATCCCCCGCTTCCTGTCGCGTAAGGTCTTCTCTTTGCAAGCCTCTCCGATCACGTTCTGGAGCGCCTTCATACCGCTGCCTTTCTTGGAGTTGACCTTCACTGCCAGAAAACCCTTCTCCTCGAAATATCCGCACCAGGCATCATTCCACCGCTCCTGCGCCAGATCAGACTTATTCAGCAACACCACTCTCGCTTTGTTCCTTGAAAGCCCGTCGATATCCGGGTTCCTGCTGCTTAAGGGAATCCTCGCGTCCACAAGCTCGATCACCAGATCGACAAGCTTTATATTCTCCTGCATCATACGCTTCGCCTTCGTCATATGACCGGGATACCATTGAAAATACATACTATACCTCTCTATCTGATAAATCCGGCGTGCTTTAAGGGAGATGAGACGAACCACGCTTTCCCGTAGATATCTTTACGCCTTACATTTCCCACGTCCGCACTGCGGCTGTCTTCGCTGTTCTCTCTGTCGTCTCCCAGCACGAAATACTCATTCTCTCCAAGCTCTACCCCGTCTGCGGCGATCCCCAGATCCGAGATATCGCTCGTCTCATATTCCTCCTCAAGTCTCTCTCCGTCGATAAAAATACTGTTCTCTATAACCTCTACCGTCTCGCCCGGAAGCCCGATAACGCGCTTGATATAGTAATGGGAATTCTTGTTGCCCTTAGGCTTAAACACCACCACATCCCCCCGTCCAGGCGTCATGGCATTATAAACGATCCGGTTTACTAAGACCATATCGCCGTTACTTAAGACCGGCTTCATGGAATCTCCCACCATGCTCACCTTCTGCCCGAAGAACCAGACGTAGGCAAATGCAAACAAAAGGACGACCCCGATCTTAATGATCCAGCCGCACACATAGGGCAGACCCTCGCGGATGACCTGGACCGCCTCATTGATCGTGCCGTCCTCCTTCATCTCCTGACGGCGTCTCTTCCTCTCCAGGCGCCGGCGCCTCTTTTCAAGGTCATAATTGCGCTTCCCCGGACGCACCCTGTCCCGGCCGGCAGCTCCCCTTATTCTTCTCATACAACTCTCCACGCATAAACACAAAAAGGACAATTACGGTATGTAGTTGTCCTTTTATCTGGTTTCTTATTTTACTAATTCTTTTACTTTTGCTCTCTTGCCTACACGGTCTCTTAAGTAGAACAGCTTCGCTCTTCTTACTTTACCTCTTCTTGTCACTTCAACCTTCTCAACATTCGGTGAGTGAAGCGGCCATGTCTTCTCAACGCCGACACCGTTAGAGCTCTTCCTTACGGTAAATGTAGCTCTTGTGCTACCGCCCTGCTTCTTAATGACAGTGCCTTCGAAAACCTGAATTCTCTCGCGATTCCCCTCTTTGATCTTACCATATACCTTCACGGTATCGCCTACATTGAACGCTGATACTTCCTTAAGCTGCTTAGCTTCAATACTCTTAATAATATCATTCATGATGTGTGACCTCCTTATGTTTTAGATGTTCTTAATATATACTTATACCAGAGGACCATCCATTTCTTCACAACATGTTATAGTTTAGCACACTTAGGATATAATAGCAAGGTTTTTCGACAAAAATATTTTGCGCAGAATCCTGGTCCGGTTACTGCCTTCTGTCCTTCAGCCAGTAGGCCATGTGCTCCATAAGCTGCGGAATGTCTAGAGGCTTGGCGATATGCTCGTTCATCCCGGACTCCCGGCCTGTGGCAATATCTTCCGGCGAGACGTTTGCCGACAGGGCGATGATCGGTATGGCGGCAGCATCTGCCCGGGGAAGCTTGCGGATAGCCCTGGTAGCTTCAAAGCCATTCATCACCGGCATCTGGATATCCATAAGGATCATGTCATAATACCCTTCCGGCATCTCGGCAAACCGCTGAAGCCCCTTACGCCCGTCCGACGCACATTCCACCATAGCCCCGATCTCCCCGATCAGCTCCATGGCAATCTCCTGGTTCAGCTCATTATCCTCCACCAGAAGTATCCGGCAGCCTCTGAATACTGTCTCAGACAACTCAGCCGCGTCCGCAACGGAAAGGCTTTCGCAATGTTCCGCCGGATTCTGCAGCCTCAGGATAAGCGTGACGGTAAACGTCGTCCCCTTTCCTGTCTCACTCTCCACGCTGATAGCCCCGCCCATCATGCGGGCAATATTCTGGGCGATGGACATGCCCAGGCCGATACCGTCAATCTGGCTGACTTTGGAATCCGCCGCGCGGCTGAAGGGCTCGAAAATATGCCGGACAAACTCCTCCTCCATACCAATGCCGTTGTCACTGAACATAAAGTCGTACGACCGGCAGCCCCGCTCCCTGGATTCCCGTTCAATCACGGATATCTCAAGAGTGCCGCCCGGCGGCGTATATTTGACGGAATTCCCCAATATGTTCATGAACATCTGCTGAAGCCTCTGCCAGTCTCCGTAGACATCACTGTGCTCCACCTGCATAGGATAAACCTCCAGATGAAGCTCCTTTTCCCTGACACTGGGAATGATGGACGATACGATATCCTGCATAAGCTCAGACAGATTGAACGCCTCCGTATCCAGATGGAAGCCTCCGGACTTGATCTGGCTGATATCTAGTACCTCGTTTAACGTGGAAAGAAGCTGGAGGCTTGACAATGAAGCCTTATCCAGACAGTTCTTTACCTTCTCCTGATTATCCACATTGTCCGCGGCGATTTTGATCATCCCCATAATGCCGTTCATGGGCGTACGTATATTATGGCTCATGCAGGATAAGAACTCCTGCTTGGAGGCATTGGCATAATCCGCCGCTTCGCAGGCCGCCTGCAGCGCCTGCTGCTCCCGCATCTCCTTGCGCTTGCTCTCCGTCACATCCTGTGCCGCATACACGATGGACCTGGCTCTTCCTGATGCATCAGTCTGAGACATAACGGCCGTGCTGCGGATCCACCCGTAGTCCTCCGGCTTCGTATCGGGATTTTCCGGCATCTTTCGATACGCCAGCGTCACATAAGGATTGCTGGGACTTAATGTTTTTTTCAAGTTCTGGACACTTAAGACACGCAGATATTCCTCCCTGTCGTCCGGATGAATGAAATTATCCGCGTAGATCTTAAGCCCTGTGGCATAATCTACTTTTCCTTCTGTCGCCTGCTCCACCTCCTTAAGATGGGTCACGCTCTGGAAAGAGTCCTGATCAAGGTCTGCGTAATAGGTAGCAAAAAACATACCGCCGAGAGTCCTTATGATATCCGCCTTCTCCTGCTCTTCCTTATGCCGCAGTTCCTCATCGATCTTCTTCCTGGTAATGTCCCGACCCAGAATATTGACCGACACCCTGCTGCCCTGGCGGGAATAAATCACGTGCTGCTCAAGCCACCGCAGGGACGACCCCGTCATGCGGTACTGGCAGATCTCCTCCGAATACTCTCTCGTGCCGGCAGCCTTTTGATACAGATGCTCCGGACTCATCACCTGCCGGAAAACCTCTGCATCATCAGGATGCACAGAATTCTCCAGCGCCTGGTGAAAATACTGGTTATAATTACCCGAAAGGACATTGTTCATCTGGCTGTTTTCATTGATCCAGATCCGGTCGCACTGGCCGTTCTCCAGATAAACGGTAGTCATGACGCTGTAGCGGGACTTTAAGATCGCTGCAAGCTGCATATCCCGCAGTGAAAGCGTATGCTCCTGGCGGACACGCCTGTCGACATTCTGCAGGGCAAGGATCGTATAATTTTTTGTACTGTGCTTCTGTCCGTAATAGGCAATCACAGCCATATACCGGTACTCGTGGTCCTCCTCCCCGCGCCACTGGCAGAGCATATCCATCTTCTGCACATCCGTATTCTTCGTCCGGCGCAGTCCCTCCAGGGAAAATCTTTCATAGAATTTGTCCTTATCCGATGGATGGATCTGCTTCATCAGACGGGACTCCATAAGCTCATCCCACTGGAGCGTCCAGGATCTCCACCCTGTATGGGTATGTCCGTTCTCCCGGACAAGATTCGCCTCCCCAGTATTAAGGTCAATCCCATATACGCCGAAATTCTGCTCTCCCAGCGTACGGATGACCTCCTGCACACGCACACTGGCATCGTCAAGCTCCAGACTCTCCTGCAGGATGTCATGAATATCCTTCACATACAGAAAGATATACGGACTGCCTTCCTGTGTATCCGGCACGACCTCCATCAGGTTCCAGCGGAATTCATTCCCCGACCGTCTCCGGTAGCAGCAGCTCAGCGTCTTTCCCCCGGAATCGAGAACCTGTTTTAAATGCTCCGGGCGCGTGAATGAAATAAAACTATTCATATCGTCCGAATGGATTCCTCCATTATAAATAAACTGCCCAAGCCAGCTTGCAAAGCTGTCTGTGCCGTACCCGAAACTCCTGTCCTCCGGGTTCATCTTCACCACATCATACCGGTCCCTTAAAAGATCCACGCGCAGTATCCTGTGATAAGTGCCGCTGATCGCCTGCATATGTCCGGTAATCGGTGCTGAATCCAGGCTTTTTCCCTTCTCCTTAATATCCACCATATCACCATCCCTTCTCCTCATTTTGTCGTATTATCTCTTCTGCCAGTTCCTGTTCTGCGGTGGTAAGCTCGGCCCGCCTTAAAAGATCCGGTCTGTTTCTGGCCGTCCGGATGACTGACTGCTCACGCCTCCATTTCTCCACATTGGCATGATGGCCGGAAAGCAGAACCTCCGGAACTCTTTTCTCATGCCATACCTCTGGCCTGGAATATTGGGGATATTCTAAAAGATTGTCCTGGAAACTCTCAAATTCTGCCGAAGCGTTGTTGTGGAGCACGCCCGGCACAAGCCTTGCAACTGCATCCACGATGATCATGGCCGGAAGCTCTCCCCCGGTCAGCACATAATCTCCCACGGATACATAATCCGTCACGATCTCCTCCAGTACACGCTCGTCAATTCCTTCATAATGTCCGCAGAGCAGAACCAGTTCATCTTCCCTGGCAAACTCCTCTGCCATAGACTGGCAGAAGGTACGCCCTTGGGGGGAGAGATAGACTACCCTAAAAGACCGTTCCTCATCAGAAGCTTTCACCGCACCGCAGACTTTGGCCGCGCCGGTCTTCTTTTCCTTTTTCAGACGGTTCATCCGGATCTTCTCCTTCACGGCCTCATAGCACTGGTACACCGGCTCTGCCTGCATCAGCATCCCCGCTCCGCCTCCGTAAGGATAATCATCCACGCTGTTATGCTTATTAAACGCATAATCCCGGATATTCACCGCCTCGATCGATAAAAGCCCTTTCCCGGCGGCTCTTCCGGTAATACTCGTATTCAGCCCGTCCGTCACCATGTCCGGGAACAATGTCATAATATAAAAATCCATATTCTTCACCTGTCTGATCTCATCTGTTATATCAGCCCGTCCATCAGATGTATCTTCATCCTGCCCGACCGGACATCCACGTCGAGGATACATTCCTTAATGGCCGGGATAAGCACCTCGCCATGTCTTTCGCTGTCAATGACATACACATCATTTGCCCCCGTTGTGATCACATCCTTCAGGATGCCGAAATACTCCCCGTCCTCTGTCTCTGCCGCAAGCCCGATCATGTCCGCGATAAAATACTCATCTTCCTCAAGAGGCACCGCATCCTCTCTGCTCACATATAACGGGTATTTTTTATATTTTTCGATATCATTTATATCATCAATCCCTTCAAACTTCACAATGACAAACTGCTTGAAAAACTTTACATTCTGAATCGTAAGGGACAAGCTTTCTTTTCCAGTATCAAGAATTACCTTCCGCAATTTCCGAAAACGCGCCGGATCGTCTGTGGTAGGAAATACCTTCACTTCACCCCGCACGCCGTGGGTGGAAGTGATCACCCCCACCTTAAGCATCTCTTCCATATATTTTACTACTCCTTATACCGCCTTGCATAGATTTTTTTTAAATTATGCAAAAATGTACGAGAGACAGGCCGTACTTTTCTGACCTGTCTCTGATAAAAATTTTTAAATTAATCCATAATATCCACAACGACCTTTTTATCTTTCTTGGCAGCGGCAGCCTTCACTACCGAGCGAATCGCTTTGGCAATGCGTCCCTGCTTGCCGATGACCTTGCCCATATCGGACTCGGCCACCCTGACCTCAAGGACAGTCGTCTTCTTATCCTCACGCTCTGTCACCACCACTTCCTCAGGGGAATCCACCAAGGCCTTTGTGATTACTTCTACCAGTTCTTTCATATTATATACCTCCGGGGCATAATATACCTATTTTTCGATGCCGGCCGCCTTAAAGATCTTGCTTACCGTCTCTGTCGGCTGCGCACCTGTGCTGAGCCACTTCTTAGCCGCTTCCTCATCTACGGAAATAGCGCTCGGATCACAGTTCGGATCATAGGTTCCAATCTCATCGATAAATTTACCGTCTCTTGGTGATCTGGAATCTGCCACGATGATTCTATAGAAAGGAGCCTTCTTCTGTCCCATTCTTCTTAATCTGATTTTTACTGCCATTTTCTTTCACCTCCATGAATTTTCAAAAAATATATTGTATATCGCACTTGACTGCGGTATAACCATTAATCATCTGCCCAAAAGAGCTGCCGAAAACTTCCCGCTAAAAAGGCATCCGGAACTTACCCTTGCGGCCGCCCTTTCCCATCATCTTCATCATCTTCTTCATCTCGCCGAACTGCTTCACCATGCGGTTCACTTCACTGATATCTACGCCGGCTCCCCTGGCGATCCTATGCTTCCTCGACGGATTTAAAACATCCGGGTTCCTTCTCTCCTCAAGAGTCATGGAGTAGATGATCGCCTCCATACGCGCCATGCGCTTCTCGGCGGCTTCTGTCTCATCTTCATCTAAGCCCTTCATCTTCCCCATGCCGGGAATGCCGCCCATACCCGGAATCATGCTCATGATGCTGCCAATACCGCCCATCTTCTTCATCTGGGAAATACTCTCCAGATAATCCTCGAAGTCGAACTGGGCTTTCTTAAGCTTCCTCGACATCTCCTTCGCTTTTTCTTCATCAATCTCGGCCTCCGCCTTCTCGATCAGCGTAAGCACGTCTCCCATGCCAAGTATCCGGGATGCCATCCGGTCCGGATGAAACTGCTCCAGATCAGAAAGTTTCTCACCCATCCCCACATAAAGTATAGGCTTACCGGTCACTGCCTTGACCGACAGCGCCGCACCGCCTCTCGTATCGCCGTCAAGCTTGGTGACGATCACGCCGTCAACGCCCACCTTCTCATTGAACTCCTTGGCCACATTCACCGCGTCCTGCCCGGTCATGGCGTCGATAACAAGGATGGTCTGGTGAACGTCCACCGTATCCTTGATCTCCTGAAGCTCCGCCATCATATCCTCGTCAATATGCAGACGGCCGGCAGTATCTAAGATCACGATATTATTGCCGTTCTTTCTGGCGTGCTCTAAGGACGCCCTGACAATGTCCGCAGGCTTGTGGCTTTCGCCCATGGAAAATACTTCCACACCCTGCTTCTCGCCGTTCACCTGCAACTGCTTAATGGCAGCCGGCCGGTATATGTCACAGGCCACCAGGAGCGGCTTCTTTCCTTTCTGCTTATACTTACCCGCAAGCTTGGCTGTCGTCGTCGTCTTACCTGCGCCCTGAAGCCCCGCCATCAGGATTACCGTAACAGCGCTTCCCGGCTGCAGCCTGATCTCCGTAGTCTCAGCGCCCATAAGGCTGACAAGCTCCTCGTTCACGATCTTGATGACCATCTGCCCGGGATTAAGGCCGTTCATCACATCCTGGCCGACGGCCCTCTCCTGTACGCTCTTAACAAAGTCCTTTACCACCTTAAAGTTAACGTCCGCCGCAAGAAGCGCCCGCTTGATCTCCTTCAAGGCTTCCTTCACGTCATCTTCCGTAAGACGGCCTTTGCTCCTTAAATTCTTAAATACATTCTGAAGTTTTTCGGTCAAGCTGTCAAATGCCATACTACAACTCCTCTATAATCTCATCAGATATCCTGCGGATATCCGACACAAGCTCTTCCCTGCTCTTCTGCCCGCCATCCTCCAGCAGTTCATTCATTCTGGCGACCTTATCCTTGATGGACATAAACCTTGCCACAAGATGAAGCTTATCCTCATATCCCCTAAGGGTCTGGCTGCACCGCTTAACTAGATCGTGTACCCCCTGGCGGCTGATGCCCGCCTCCTTCGCGATCTCCCCCAAAGACAGATCCTCCAGGACAAACTGCTCATAGATCTCCTTCTGGTGGTCGTTCAGAAGCTCACCATAAAAATCGTAAAGTAATGACTGTTCCAAAATCTCATTCATGTTACTCACCTGTGATATCTTATACCAAAATGCAACCGGTGTCAAGTGTTTTTTCTTTACGAACTACCGTTCGCATTAAATTTGTCACAGAATTGTCACACCCACTATGATATTCTGACCGACTGGTTGCTATTCACGGCCCAAGGACCGCTCATTGCAACGATTCGCAGCGGCATTCCAAGTTTTGCTGCGCAAAAGCCCCCTCACTCCTATATCATGTTCCTACGGAATGCGCAGCCAGTGCGCATTCCTGCCCGTGAACCAATGTCATTTAGTTTAGAATCGGATTAAAAATAATTCTGGAAAATACATCTGATTTGCAGATGATCTTCATATTGGCAAATGACTTAATAGAAAAATATTGGGTTTTCAACCGGATTTTTTGAATTTTGGACATCCCAGAAAGACAGATTTACATCTGCCTGAAAAATATGTAAAATATTATATGATGGTTTCCTTATGCTGCTCGGTAAATAAAATACCGTGGTTTTCGAAAATGCGTGGTTTTCAATTTTGGATACTGCCGCTCACTTCGTATAGGTATCAGTTCTCTTTGCAGCAGGACTGTCACATTGATTGGTCTTTCTTCCGTTGCCGGACGGAGGAAAGACCTGCAGATTGGACTGCGGAACTAAAATTTATTTTATATTCATGCTTGGTTTCCCCTTTTTCAATCACTGCATGGTTCACTATGGTCTCCGTAAGGTTATAAGCGATCATCCTCGCCCAGATTTCCTGCTTCACGTATTCGGGTTTATATGCATGAAAGTTACTGAGTCCGACCGTATATTTCAGCTTACAAAATAATGTTTCAATTCCCCAGCGGGAAAAATACAGCCTTTGGATGCGTTCCGGTGGGAAGTCGTTTCTTAGCAGGTTTGTGACAATGCACTCGCAGTTTTCGTCAGAAATGGAAAACCGGACAATGCGGAATGCCAGACAGTAGGTGTCTTTTGAGCCGTATTCAATGAAATCAAAAGAAGTTGCCTTGTCTACAAACCGGCGGCAGTTGCCCTCAATTTTAATTTTTGAGGAATGGCTTCTGACAAGAGCCACGTCTACGTCAATATCAAAAGACTCTTCCTCCGGGAAATCAAAACCCCTGACCAGTCCCTTGGAATGGATATCTTTCGTACGGAAGAGGAAGTACTGCTGGTTTTCTATGACATGTGCCATATTACTATAAGAACAGTACCCCCGGTCCCCGAAATATACATTTTTTGTCCCATCAGAGACCGGATACCGGTCAACAACCTCGCAAAAGGCGCGGAATTCATCTTTCTGGTGGACAGGCTGAAAAATGGCATCGGTATAAGTATGGCGATCCAGATCATAAAAAGCATTGATATGGATACTGTAAGATCCTTTCGCGGAATGTCCCGGTTCCACAAAATATTCAGCAGGGGAAAACTTGGGTCTGCTGAAAAAGGTGGCGGTAGAACCATCTGTTGCGAGGAAACGATACTCCGTCTGGCCATGCAGGGGATCAACGGATTCATTGAACTTGCGGAACACGGATTCGAGGGCTTCCGGTTTGAGTTTGGCTCTTTGCTGATTAAACGCAGAATCCGAAGGCTTGTCAATATCCATGTCAAAAAAATCAAGCAGTTCAATCTTGGTAGAGGAAGAACCCTCTGAAATGAGAAATGCCAAAAGTATGTCGGCGGGGAATTTTTTGCGACGCGTAAAATCTTTTTCGGGATGAACCGCGAAGTCTGAGATTCTGGATACAACGGCTTGAATAGAAGATGAGAAAAGGGATTTAATTTTATCCTGGAACATAATGTGTACCTCCTTGAAATTGAAATAAAAATGATAGTTCCAATTTCAAGGGCCGATCTCGCTACCTCTGGAAAAATCAATCAGTAGCGAGAGCGGCCGCATATTTTGGCCTTTTTGTCAACCCTTTTTAAAAAATTTTACAAAAATTTAGGTTAGACCCTATAGCAGAATTTATTCTGATATTTAACTAAATGACATTGACCCATGAACAGTAACACCATCTGCACAACAGCCGCCCCAAAAATAGAAAAAGGATTGATTTCTGAGAAAATATAGCGTAAGATAAACTTGTTCGATTTCCATATATAATAAGGGGAGGATATTATGGAGAACCAGAATTATTATGAGATATTAGGGGTTCCCTCCAAAGCTTCTTTGGAGGACATTACGGCAGCGAAAAATGCACTTGCAAAAAAATACCACCCGGACGCCAACTTAAAGGACGGCATCGACACGACAGAGCAGATGCAAGCCATACTGGAAGCTTACAATGTCCTTTCGGACCCTGCCCGCCGCGCCGACTACGACCGCCAGATCGCAGGAAGGAAGGCGGTCATGCAGACCTTCGACCTTCATGAAGCCGCCGGAGAAGAACAGTCTGAGGAACCTATATTTGTTACATACTGGAAGGCATCCAACGATCTGTATGATATCATCACAGAGAGTGACGAGCTCTACCGCATCAAGAACCAGACGGCAAGGCTCGGCCAGCTTGCCATGCAGGCGATCAAACATATCCTTATTTTAAGGGAATCTCAGATACCGGAAAAGTACTGGCATCCCGACATCATGAACTGGCTGCTGTTCAGATGGTTCAAGAACCGCAACTACACAGCCGCATATCTGGTCACCCTATACGATGAATACCAGAAGAAGGAATTCGGTAGGCTTGAAAAGCTCCGCATGCAGAACAAGGCACTCCACTATCAGCGCTCTGTAAAAAAACTTTTAAAATATTAGGTTTGTCTTTTCTCACACATCCCCTCCCGGCGCATATTATGTACTGTAAATAACCTTTATGGAGGATTTTTAGTATGAGCGAATTAAATTGTGGATGCGGATGTGAAGATGCGGCAAGATACGGCAATGGTGGATGCGGTTGCAGCAATAGTGGATGTGGTCTTGGCAACAATAGCTGCCTGTGGATCATCCTTCTGCTCTGCTGCTGCGGCGGTTGCGGCAACGGCAGTATGTTCGGCGGTGGCTGCGGCAACGACAGCTGTCTGTGGATCATCCTTCTGCTCTGCTGCTGCGGCGGCGGCTGCGGCAACGGCTGCGGATGCTAATTGAATTTCCAAAGCTTAATACTCTTTAAGAAGAACGGGGCTTCCAGGTCTTACCTGGGATGCCCCTTTTTATTCCCCGGCCTTTGCACCGCCGGACATTCTTCCTGATCCGGTATCCTGTGCGTCGATGACGTATATTTTTGGCAAAAGCTTCATATATATTTACAACGTTACTAAGCAGGAGGCGCTATGGAAAGATTCCCCCCGAAACCGATGACCCCACTGGATGAGCTTGTCACCCCGCCATCCCTGTACACCATGAAGCTCCTCCTTCCATACATGCCATCCTCTTTGCAGCGGACTCTGGCCATCTTTGTCAAATTTTTTGAATTCCGGCAGACGATGGAGATGTTCTACGGCTTTGGCAATACCGGCAAACCCATCTCCTCCGCCGCCATTTTTAATGACCTGAAACCTTATATGAATCCGAAAGAACAGGAAATGATGGAACAGGCAGAGGGCATGATGAATATGATGGAAATGATGAAGCAGATGCAGGCAGATACAGACTCATCCTCTGACGGCGGCGGCACTTCGCCCTTCGATCTGATGAAGGGAATGCTTGACCCGGAACAGCAGAGTATGTTCGATATGTACAATGACATTTTTAATCACGCGGTAAATCCCGCAGATTCTGACACCCAGAAAGGAGAAGACAACGATGAATGAATGGCTTAACCATCCTGCGATGGAAAATATCGCCCCCATGAAGCTTGAGCTGATCAAAGCAGCGGCAAGACAGACTGAGGGTAAGACAGGCAAATCACTGGCGCCCATCATGATGGCGCTGATCACTAATGCCAACAAAAAAGGAATCCAGTTCACCCCCGATGAGATGTCCCTCATTATCAGCATTCTGAAAGAGGGCAAGCCGAAGGAGGAGCAGGACCAGCTTGAAAATATGATAAAAATGGTAACCTCCTACATGAAAAAATGATCACACATTAAGAAATTCCCTCTTTTCTTCTCATATGAGATTTGATATACTTATCAATATGCTATTTTGCCTGATATAGATAAGGAGATTTATATGAGAAACATCAAGCTTACGATAGAATACGACGGAAGCCGCTATCAGGGCTGGACCCGTCTGGGAAAGACCGAATCGAGCAACACCATATCCAACAAGATCCGGGAGGTCTTAAAGAAGATGACCGGAGAGGAGATCGAGGAATTCAACTGCGGCTGCCGGACAGAGGTGGGCGTCCATGCATATGCCCAGACTGCCAATTTTAAGCTGAAAAGCAATGCAGATATCCGAGACATCAAGCATTACCTGAACCGCTATCTTCCCATGGACATTGCGATCACCGACGTCAGGGAGGTTCCTGAGCGTTTTCACGCACAGCTTAACGCCACATCAAAGACTTACGTCTACCGGATGACCGTCTCTGACGTCCCCAGCGTATTTGAGCGCAAGCATACCTTCCACTGTTTCCGGATCCCGGACAGACAGCTTATGCGGGAAGCCGCCGACATGCTCATCGGTGTCCACGATTTCCGCAGCTTTTCTACCGTAAAAAAGGCCAAATCTACGATCCGGGAGATCTACGATATTGATATTTACGATGACGGCGAGGAGATGCTGATCACCATCTGCGCCGATGACTTCCTGCACAACATGGTAAGGATCATCATCGGAACCCTGATCGAGATCGGACTGCGGATGCGCGACCCGAACGAGATCGACGATATCTTCGAAGGTGAGCTTCCTGCAAGCGCACCCTGTGACCCCAAAGGACTCTACCTGCAGGAGATCACTTATTGATCTTCCCTGCATCTGCAGATACAGCCGCATTAATCGGCACAGCTTTATCTGTAAATGATCAAAGCCGGATACAGGTTCTCATCCTGTATCCGGCCTTCTTTCTGCCAGTCCATAATCGCTCAGCGAACCAAATCCCCACACTGTCCTGTGTTAAATCCGGCCCCATCTTAGAAGATCCCGAAGGATTGTACCAGAAGCACAGCCAGAAGAATCGGTGCGATATACTTGATCATCGCGATATAAAGCACCTTTCTTCCAAACTTATATCCTCCGATAGTCACCTCGTCGATCACCGTCTCCGGCTTCGCCACCCATCCGATCAGGATACAAGTACACAGTGCGACTAACGGCATAAAGATATTATTGCTGAGATAATCCATAATATCAAGCACCTGCCCCACCGTTCCGTTAGGCAGTTCGAACTCAAAGTAAAGCTTATTGTAGCCAAGACATACGATCAGCCCGAAGACCAATGAATATATAGACGCGATCGTAGTACTCTTTCTTCTTGAATAATGGAATTTATCCATAATACTGGATACGATCGCCTCCATAACCGACACCGCCGAGGTTACGGCCGCAAAGATCACCATCAGGAAAAACAGGATTCCGATAAAGCCTCCCGCCTTCCCCATAGCCTCAAATACTTTCGGCAAGGATACGAACATCAGCCCCGGACCCGCAGACATCCCTTCCAGCCCCATAAAGGTAAATACCGCCGGGATGATCATCAAACCTGCAAGCAGCGCTACCAGCGTGTCAAAGAACTCAATCTGGTTGATAGACTTCATCAGGTTCGTATCCTTTTTCGCATAAGAGCCGTAGGCAATCATAATTCCCATAGCCACGCTGATGGAGAAGAAAAGCTGTCCCATGGCGTCCATAAGGATCACGAAAAATTTCTTCACCGTCACCCCGGTAAAGTCCGGGATCAGATATACCTTAAGCCCCTCGAGCCCTGTCCGCGTAACACCGTCCGCATCCGTATGGCTGAGCGTCAGCGAGAAAAATCCGATTCCAATGACCAGAACGAACAGAATCGGCATCAGCACCTTGCTGTAATTCTCAATTCCCTTATTTACCCCGTTAAATACGACAAACGCAACTGCCGCAAGGAAGATGACCATCCAGATGATCGGCGCCCACTGGCTTGTAATATATCCGGTAAAATATCCGTCCACAGCCGTATCCGTTCCATGCCCCACCACAAATTCCGCAAAATACTTCAGCACCCATCCGCCGATGGTACAGTAATAGGGCAGGATGATGATCGGCACCAGCCACGCGAAAAAGCCGATAAAGCGCCATTTCTCATGAATCTTCCCGTAGGCCGTAAGCGGCCCCTGGGCCGTCTTTCTTCCAATAGCGATCTCCGTAGTCAGAAGCGCAAAACCAAAGGTCAGCGCCAGGATGATGTAAAGGCAGATAAACAGTCCTCCGCCTCCCTTCGCCGCAAGATACGGAAAACGCCAGATATTTCCCAATCCAACCGCACTTCCTGCAGCCGCCAGCACGAATCCGATCGAACCCGTAAAATTGCTTCTCTTTCCATGTGTCTCCAAAATAACTTACCTCCTGTACTTCCTCTCATTTCCTTATATAATGGCGGCGCATTTACTTTTCCAGATACGCGCACAGCTCATCATACCTTGCCTCCATGGACTCATATCCATGCTCATAAAACTGCATCAGGGCATCATACTTTCTCTCCAGCCTTGAAACCGGCGGGATGGTCGGGCGCAGCACGAAGATCTCCCCCCGCTTTTCCAGCTCGTTGATCTTACCCATCACCTTGTTGTACTCAAAATTGCGGCGAATGGCAGAGCGCGCAAGCTTTGGATAATTCTGGTAAGCTGTCCGGTAGAGATTCGCCGTCGCATGGCTCGTCATCTTCTTACGATATCCCGGATTCCTGGTCAGGATAAGGACGATCTTCTCATTGCCCAGCGCTATGGCCCTGTCGATCGGGACCGAATCCGCCAACCCGCCGTCAAGGTAAGGCATCCCGTCAACATTCACCATAGGCGCCACCAAAGGCATGCTGCTAGACGCCCTGCAGATCCTCATCAGACGCTCCCTGTCCTCTCTCTCCGTCATATATTCCGCCTCGCCGGTGACGCAGTTGGTCACCACGATCTCACACTCCATCTCCGAAGCGAAATAGGTATCGTAATCAAAAGGAAACAGCTCATTAGGATATTTATCAAAGATCAGATCCATATCCAGAAGGCTTTTCTTGCGGATAAGCTTTCTGATACCGCTATAGTAATCATATTCCTTTTCCTTATGGATCATACAGTCCCTCGTCCTCCCTGGCTGGCGCGATACATAATCCACACCGTTGCATGAGCCTGCCGACACGCCGATCACATGTGAAAAATAGAGCTCCTTCTCCATCAGAAAATCGAGGGCTCCCGAAGTGAATACGCCTCTCGTGGCGCCGCCCTCCAATACAATTGTTCCTGCCTTCATATATCCATACACTCCTCACGTCAAAATATTGAAACATCTCTTGCCATTTGCGCATATATTTGGTAAGATAAGCCTTACATGCAATTTTTTTAATCGGATGCTGCGGACTGCACCGTACCTTGTGCTCCTGCATCCCCGGCATCTTAACATAATATTAATATCATACCACAAGAACCGCAATTAGTCCAATCATTATTATAATAAGGAGTAGAAGAATGATCAGTACAAGTAACATTACACTGCGCGTAGGCAAAAAAGCTCTATTTGAAGATGTGAACATCAAATTCACGGAAGGGAACTGCTACGGCCTGATCGGGGCGAACGGCGCAGGCAAATCCACATTTTTAAAAATCCTCTCCGGCCAGCTTGAGCCGTCTAAGGGCGAGGTCTTTATCACACCGGGAGAGCGCCTCTCCTTCCTGCAGCAGGATCATTTCAAATACGACGAATTTCCTGCCCTTGACGCTGTCATGATGGGAAATGCACGGCTGTATGAGATCATGCAGGAGAAGGAAGCGATCTATGCGAAGGAGGATTTTACCGATGAGGACGGTATAAAGGCCAGTGAGCTTGAGGCGGAATTCGCCACTATGAACGGCTGGGAGGCAGAGTCAGACGCTGCGTCTCTCTTAAACGGACTGGGCATCGAGACGGAGCTTCACTACGAGCCCATGAAGAATCTGGACGGCCCGAAGAAGGTAAAGGTTCTGCTTGCGCAAGCACTCTTCGGCAACCCGGACATCCTGCTTCTCGACGAGCCGACGAACCACCTTGACTTAGATGCCATCGCATGGCTGGAGGAGTTCTTAATTAATTTTGACAACACCGTGATCGTCGTATCCCATGACCGGTATTTTCTTAATAAGGTCTGCACCCAGATCGCGGACATCGACTACGGGAAGATCAAGCTCTATGCCGGAAACTATGATTTCTGGTACGAGTCCAGCCAGCTCCTCATCCGCCAGATGAAGGAGGCCAATAAAAAGAAAGAGGAGAAGATCAAAGAGCTGCAGGAATTTATCTCCCGGTTCAGCGCCAATGCCTCCAAATCCAAGCAGGCGACCTCCAGAAAGCGGGCGCTGGAAAAGATCCAGCTTGATGAGATCCAGCCTTCCAGCCGTAAGTACCCTTACATCGATTTCCGCCCCAACCGGGAGATCGGCAACGATGTGCTGACCGTTGAAGGCTTAAGCAAGACCATCGACGGCGAGAAGGTGCTGGATAATATTTCCTTTACCCTGAACCACGACGATAAGGTAGCATTTGTCGGGAGCAACGAGCTTGCCAAGACCACGCTCTTCCAGATCCTTATGGGCGAGATGGAGCCGGACGAGGGTGTGTATAAGTGGGGAATCACCACCTCCCAGTCTTATTTCCCGCTGGATTTCGGCAATGAATTCGACAACGATTATACAATCGTGGAATGGCTGACCCAGTATTCTGAGGAAAAGGATGTCACTTATGTCCGGGGCTTCCTTGGACGTATGCTTTTCGGCGGCGACGACGGCGTTAAGCGGGTGAACGTCCTTTCCGGAGGAGAGAAGGTGCGCTGCATGCTCTCCAAGATGATGATCTCCGGCTCCAATATCTTAGTCTTAAATGAGCCTACGAACCACCTGGATATGGAATCCATCACTGCGCTCAATAACGGGATGACGAAATTCCCCGGCGTGCTGCTTTTCAGCTCCAGAGATCATCAGATCGTACAGACAACGGCGAACCGGATCATGGAGATCGTCCCGGGCGGAAAGCTGATCGATAAGATCACCACTTATGATGAATATCTGGAGAGTGATGAGATGGCAAGAAAGAGACAGACTTACACAATCCAGAAAGAAGATGATGATTAGAAGAAAACGGGGCGCCCGCATCCATGCCGGGCACCCCGAAACTGCCTGTATGATGACTGCGTGCGCCTCCGGCGGCCGCCACGCTCTGCCTGCAACTATAACTGTAGAATGGCTGTATGAATCTATCAGTCTCAGCGCATCATGATAACTCACGCAGGAATCCTGTCTTCCCATAAAAAATAGTACAGGAAAAGGAATTCTTTTTGAGTATCTGGCAATGGAAAAGCAAACTCATATCCATTTTTTGGAGATGTTCCAAAAACACTTTGTCCGTTTTTTGTACTCCTGGAAGGATTTCAGAAAGAAATCTTTCATAGGTATATTGATTCTGAATAACAGACATGTTTGAATACATCTTATTCATAGGCTGTTCAATATCAATTTCATCCGCAAAGCTGTGGGACAAAATTTTATGTTCCGATACATGGCGGTTCTCTTTCACTGGTTCGATCACAGGGCAAAGGAGCATCATTCCTCCGATTCTGTCTCCAAAATCCCTCAACAGACCTCTTGCAAATACCCGCCATAGGATTACCGGCCAGAACAAATTGCCCATTTGGAACATGTTCTTTGATAAATTCAGATAAAATCTCTAAAATCTTATCCGAACTGGCAAAATTTATGCTCCATGCAAGATGATGACCGGTATCCCAGACCCGGCTGTGAAAACCTGCATTGGGCAGGACCTCCCCTTCACTTCATCCGTACATATTTCCATCTTATCCAGTTTCTGTAAATCCATACACTATACCTCCCTCACAACAATCCGACAAAGACCCCGGCGACCAATACAGAAACAAAAAAGGACATTCGTTGGACTCTATTTCTAGGCAGTATTTAAAATTACTTAATAATTAACTTATGAGCTGCGCGACAAGCGGAGCATTTGAGGCATCAGCGTATAAGTCATTATAGCGATTCTCCCAAATAAAAACTCCCCCGCTTATCACTCACCTGTGATAAATGGAAGAGTTATTCCATACAGATTAGTCATTTTTCACCCCTGCACCCGCCTTAAGCGCATGGTACACCGCGTCAAATTCTTTTAAAGCCTCTCCTTCCTTTGTACAGGACATGATCTCATGCCGTTTCCCGCTCCTGTCTGTCAGAAACAGCGTTTTTCTCCCGTTCCTTATCCGCCCGGCTTCTGCCTTTTCCATATCCGGGATAAAGTAAATGGATATATCTGTCTTATCAGTCAGCACATAATCTCTGGCCACCAGTACATGTCCGCCCTGTGCCGTCAGCACCTCCGGGTCAGCAAGCTGGCGGAAAAATTCTTCTTTGTCAGGTATGCGGCTGAGCTTCTCTTTTAATTCCCTCTGGGCTTTTACGTTGGAGACGGCAAGGGCCGCCGCTGCTGCCGCCAGTACAAGCGCAACCACAATATTGTTAAACAGGCTGATCAGGGCAAGGCTTAACAGACTGGCCCACACGATCATACCGGTGCGCACCTGTCTGGCTCTGCCGCTGATAAAATCATAATACCTCTGCTCCCCCGCTGTCTGAATCCGGACCATTACCGTATCCTCTCCGGGAATCCTACTTTCTTCTGTACCTTGCGCAATGTCTTCATGGCAAAATAATCAGCCTTCCCGGCATTGTTCTTGATCACGCTGTCGATGTATGCTTTATCCTTCTCGAGCCTTGCCACTTCCTCCTGAAGCGGCTTTAATACAGATACAACTGCCTCTCCTACCGCCATCTTAAAGTCGCCGTAGCCTTTTCCTTCGAATTCCTTTACCACTTCCTCCGGCGTCTTCGCTGTGCAGGCACTGTAGATATCAATCAGGTTCCTGACCCCGGGCTGCTCATCTCTGTAAAGAATCTGTGCCTCAGAATCGGTTACTGCGCGCTTGCATTTGCGCATAATCGTATCCGTATCATCCATCAGGTAGATGCTGGCATTAGGATTCTCGTCAGACTTAGACATCTTCTTCGACGGATCCTGCAGGCCCATGATCTTCGCTCCTACCTTACCGATATAAGCTTCCGGCACCGTAAATACATCGCCGTAAATGTTGTTAAAACGCTCTGCGATGTCTCTCGTGATCTCCAGATGCTGCATCTGGTCCACGCCCACCGGAACCACATCCGCCTGATACAAAAGTATGTCCGCCGCCATCAGAACCGGATAAGTGAAAAGACCCGCATTGATATTGTCCGCGTGCTTTGCCGACTTATCCTTAAACTGAGTCATGCGGTTTAATTCGCCCATATAAGTGAAACAGTTGAGTATCCAGGAAAGCTCTGCATGCCCGGATACATGGGACTGATAATAGATGCAATTTTTCTCCGGGTCTATCCCCGCAGCGATATAAAGCGTAAGGAGCGCCCGCGCGCGCTTGCGCAGAGTCGCCGGATTCTGCCGCACAGTGATGGAATGCAGATCTACCACACTGTAGAAACATTCGTACTCGTCGCTGAGAGTCACCCAGTTCTTCAGCGCTCCCAGGTAGTTTCCAAGAGTCAGGTTACCTGTCGCCTGCATACCGCTGAACAATACCTTCTTGCCATTAATCATCTCTTCATCCTCCAAATCATCTGTCACTTTATTCTTACAGCCATATCTGTCGCTTTGAATTGCCGGCAGATATGGCTTACCATGCCTTCACTTCATCCTTATAATAAGCATGATTCTCTGACCGTATCACCGGCACGCCGTCTGTCACCTCCACTTCAGTGACTGCGCAGTTTTTATGCACGCCCGCGCCCCAATAGCCAGATACCGGCTTATCCTTTATCACATTCAGCATCCCGCAGAGCGCCGCCCCGTGGGTGGTGATCAGAATATTCTTATCCTGCCATTCACTTTTCTGATAAAGCTCTGTCAGGAAATCCTCAAGCCGTTTTCTCACCTGATAAAAATCTTCGCCGCCCTCCGGCGCCTGATATCGCTCCGGCGCATCAAAAAAATCGCGGAATTCCTGCGGAAGATCCCATCCTTCCTCCGAACAGCACCCGCCCTCCCAGATGCCGAACGCCATCTCGATGATCCGCCTGTCAGTAAAAATCGGAACCTCTCTGCCCGCAAGGATCAGCTCAGCCGTCTCCACCGCCCTTCCCAGCGGACTACTTATACAGGCTTCAAAAGGAATATCCGCCAGACCTTTGCCGGTCTCTGATGCCAGATGCCTCCCGAATGCATTGAGCGGGATATCCACTTGCCCCTGAATCCTGCGCGCTTTATTCCAATCGGTCTCGCCGTGCCGTACCATGTATAATCTCATCCATCACGCCTCCTGCCTGATATCCTGCCGTTCAAACAGATTTGAACAGCAACGTATTTGTAACTATTCATGGGTCAGGAATGCGTACTGGCTGCGCATTCCGTAAGAACATGATCCAGGAGTGAAGGGCGGCTTTTGCGCAGCAAAACTCAGAATGCCGCCACGAATCGTTGCTATGAGCGGCTCCTGGACCGTGAATAGTAACACGTATTTTATAGTATACCACAACTTCCTGGATTTTTCATAGTCAATTCTGGATAAAAATGTTATACTCATATCAGACGGGATTACTGTTCACCGTAACCTTGGCAAAATCCATATAACATTGCCTCGGGTAACAGAACCTTTGCACTGCTGCATCATCTTCTCACGGTTCTATGCAGTAAATGCACAAACCTGTGTGAACAGTAACTCAGACAGATCATACGACGAAAAGGAGAATCAACTTTATGGAAAAAATAGCAAGCTTTACTGTCGATCATCTGCGGCTTGTCCCGGGCGTATACGTATCCCGGGTTGACGACGTGGCGGGAAATCCGGTCACCACCTTTGACCTGCGCATGACAAGACCCAACCGCGAGCCTGTCATGAACACGGCAGAGGTTCACACGATCGAGCACTTAGCCGCAACCTTCTTAAGGAACCACAAAGATTACGCAGGCAAGACCATCTACTTCGGACCCATGGGCTGCCGCACCGGCTTCTACCTGATCCTGTCCGGCAAGTATCAGTCAAAGGATATCGTGCCTCTCCTAACCGAGATGTATCAGTTCATGGCTGATTTTGAAGGGGAAATCCCCGGCGCTGCGGCGAAGGACTGTGGGAATTACCTGGATATGAACCTTCCTATGGCAAAGTATCTTTCCCGGAAATATCTGGATGAAGTGCTGCTGCATATTACCGAAGAGCAGCTTAACTATCCTGCGTAATGTCTGCGTTTAGTACTGCGTTGCGTAATTAGCGCAACGCGGTACTAGTACAGCGAAAATTAAGTTTCGGATAGCTTGGCGCAGAATATTTTTCTGAGAGTGCTGCTTCACAAACGCAGGCGTAGCGGTAGCTACGTCGAGGCTTGGGGAGTAGTGCCATCAGGAAAATAGGCAAGCCAAACTGCCAATTACTTAATATTCGCTGTACTAGCCGATTACGGCTGTGAAAGAAAAGTCTTCTATATCTTAAGCAGCTTCGCCTTCAGTTCCTGCTCCATTCGGTACATCTCCTGCTCTGCCTCGGCCCTCTTCTGCCTGCCTTCCTTTTGGATCTTCATCACCTCATCCAGCGTGGCGATCAGCGTCTCATTAGTATGCTTCAAGGTCTCGATCTCTACGATACCGCGCTCTGATTCCCGCGCAGACTCCACTGCCGCCATCTGAAGCTTCTGGGCATTTTTCCTCAAAAGCTCATTAGTCATATCCGTCACTTCACGCTGAACCTGCGCTGCCCTGGCAGAATGCTCCACACCAAGGGCAAGCACCATCTGGCTCTTCCAGAGGGGTATCGTATTGACGATGGTAGACTGGATCTTCTCCGCCATCAGCGTATCGTTGCTCTGCACCATACGGATCTGAGGCGCCGTCTGCAGGGAAATGGTCCGCGTCAGCTCCAGGTCATGGATCTTTTTCTCAAAGCGGCTGCACATGGCGTCCAGATCCTTCGCCGCCTGGGCATCCTCAGCAAGCCCTGTCCGCTCCGCCTTTGAAAGAAGCTCCCTCAGCTTAACGCTTCTCACTTCCTCAAGCTTCTTTTTCCCCGCCATGATATACATAGACAGCTCTTTAAAATAAGTCAGGTTCAGCTCGTACATCTTATCAAGAAGCGCGATATCCTTAAGAAGCTGGATCTGGTGGTTTTCCAGCACCCGGCAGATATGGTTGATGTTCGTCTCCGCTTTAGCGTATTTCGCCTTCATCGCCTGCACTTTATTCGAAGATTTTTTGAAAATCCCAAGAAACCCCTTCTCTTCCTCCTCATCAAAATCCCGAAGCTCCTTCACCACTCCCGAGAGCAGCTCGCCCACCTCTCCCAGATCCTTTGTCTTAACATTCTCCAGCGCAGATTCCGAAAAGTCCGCCAGCTTTTTCTGGGTTCCCGCACCGTACTGCAGGATCACCGAAGAATTAGTCAGATCGATCTGCTCGGCAAATGCTTCTACCTGCCTTCTTTCCTCCTCCGAAAGTACGCTGTCATCCCACGTCTCCCTGGGTTTTGGGGGTTCCTCCGGCTTCAGGACGGCTGCCTTCTCTTCTCCAAAAGGCTCTAGGGTCAACGTCGGTGCCGTCTCAAATTCCTTAAACTCATTCATCTTTCCTGTTCTCCTTTAATCTATTCTACCGAATCTCGTTTCCCGGTCTGTTTCAGTCAACATCTACTTGTCCTCTTCTTTCCCAGTCCTCTGTTGTAAGACCTTCCTGGGCAAGTATCGTGCGCAGCACGGATATATCCGAAGACACGTCCCACGCCGTCTCCTGGAACAGATCATCCAAAAGCTTTTCGAAGGCCATGTTAAGCGTATCCAGCGTTCCCTCTATCTCCTTTTTGGAGGATAAGATATTCTCCCCCTGCACCGGCTGCGCATCAAGCTCCTGATAAGCATCCAGAAGCTTCACCGTCGTCGGCAGGTAATAATCCATCAGCCGTCTGATGTCCCCCGCCGATTCCGGGTTCTGCTCTACCCGCTCAAAGATCCGGTCCACCAGTACCTCCATGCGGGAAATCTTTGCCGAGATCTCACGCCCGGTAATCGCATCATTGCACACATGGATCCTCCGGATATAATTATCCCCTTCCTCGATGATCCTGCGGATATCCGGCGCCATCCTATCCTTCTTCTCCTGCCTTCTCTTCTGCTCTTTTCGCTTTTTCGTCTTCTCAAGCCTTCTTCTCTCCTGCTCCTCCCGCTCGGTTCGCAGTCTCTCATCCTCAAGGCTCCTGTACTTCGTGTACATCGAATCCGTGACGATCAGGCATGTCTCATCGCCCACTAGATAGCCTTCCAAAAACCAGTTCCTTCTTATCATATATTTTAGGTCACGGAGTACCGGAGCCGTCTTTCGTCCCGCCTTTTCCGCCAACTCCTTTACGTTGCAGTATTCCCGCATGCCAATGGCGCGCACATATACCCGGAACCGCTCCACTCTTTTTAGCTTCTTAAGGCCTTTCCAGGCCAGCAGCCCTCCGGCGGTCCCCGGGATGCCGAAAAGCCAGACCGACGCCATGATTCCTGCCGGCCTGCTGCCGATGCCCAAAGCCGTACCTGCTCCCAACAGCGTTCCAGTTATGCCGAATGCCATAAGTAAGAGGAACAACAGTCCCAGGCCGCCCCCAACAGTCAGAAAGATATATCCCCATACCTTCACCGAGGTTGTCCGGCGGTAAACCCGGGGGAGCTTTGGCGGCTTCTTCTTTATATCCCGCAGCGCCGTCTTCCCCGTATTCTTCATGCCTTCCGAAAAACTATCCATAGCATGGTTTACTGTATCCGCAATGTTCTGGCTCAGCTTTTCAAAGTTCCCGGCATCTATGGCGTCCTGCACCGTATCTCTGATCGAATCTCCGAATTTTTCCCAATCCCGATTTATCATCCTGCATCCTGTCCCTTCATCCGACTTTCTGTAATCAAAATGTATGCTGGTGCCGAAAGCTTCCTCCTCCACTTTGGCAGTCCGCCCTTATTGTATCACATTCTGACAGCAAATGCACTTATTCTCCCCTCTTTTCCAAAAATGGCACCTTAAGGTTACTGGTCACGGCGTGAACAGCAACAGTTAAGGCACAAGAAAAAACAAACTGCCCAAAGGCAGTTTGAATGTGCAAATCTTTATCTATTCAATTATGCGAGCTTAGCCTTTGCAAGCTCTGCAACAGATGTAAATCCTTCTGCGTCATTGACAGCCATCTCAGCCAGCATCTTTCTGTTGATGTCAACATTAGCCAGCTTCAGCCCATGCATCAGTCTGCTGTATGATAATCCATTCATCCTTGCCGCCGCGTTGATCCTTGCGATCCAGAGCTGACGCATCTGGCGCTTTCTCTGCTTTCTTCCTGCATATGCAGATGTGAGCGCTCTCATCACAGACTGCTTTGCAACTCTGTACTGTTTGGAACGTGCTCCTCTGTATCCCTTCGCTAACTTTAAAGTTCTATTATGTCTTTTTCTAGCGTTTAATCCGCCTTTGATTCTTGCCATCTCTTATATCCTCCTTCAAATTCTTACCGTCTCCGAAAACAAAAGCTTACAGGTACGGCAATACTTTCTTCATATTCTTTACGTTTGTTGCATCCGTAACAGTCGGTTTCCTGAGATTTCTCTTTCTCTTCGTGGACTTCTTAGTTAAGATATGGCTCTTGTAAGCTTTATTTCTGACTAACTTTCCTGTACCTGTCTTTTTGAAGCGCTTTGCAGCCGCTCTATTTGTTTTGATTTTTGGCATGTTGATTTCCTCCTTAATTTGTATATATTTTTAACGTTTTTCAGTTAAAACCATACTCATGCTCCTGCCTTCCAGCTTCGGCTGTTTCTCAACTGTGGCAATATCCGCGAGCTGTTTTGCAAAATCATCCAGGATATGCTTGCTCTGCTGTACATGTGCCATCTCACGGCCTCTGAAACGCAGGGTAATCTTTACCTTGTTGCCTTTGCCGATAAATTTCCTGGCATTATTCACTTTGGTATTCAGATCATTCGTGTCGATGTTCGGTGAAAGACGCACTTCCTTAATCTCAACGGTCTTCTGCTTCTTCTTCGCCTCTTTTTCTTTTCTCGCAAGCTCATAGCGGTACTTTCCGTAGTCAATAATCTTACATACCGGCGGCTGTGCCTTCGGGGCAACCTTTACCAGATCCAGCTCCGCCTCCTGCGCCAGCCTCATCGCCTCTTTTGAAGACATAATTCCGAGCTGTTCGCCCTTCTCGCCAATCAAACGTACCTCTTTGTCTCTAATCTGCCCGTTAATCATTAAATCGCTAATTGTCGTGCACCTCCATCAAATAAAATAAGTGAATAGCTTGCGACTACCCACTTACATATCTGCATAAAAACTCCCCTGTACGGAATCTGCCTTACACAATATCAGACCAATAGTCACCCGCTTGTGCTATGGTGAGAGTGGATACTCTGCTTTCTTTTTTCTTCACACAAACTATAGTATAATAGAGGAGTCGTAAAATGTCAACACTTTATTTTACCTTCCGTTACTATTCTGCGATCCAGCACTCCGTTTCCTCCGCTCCCGCATACCTTTCGAGATACTCCTTCCCGTATTTCAGAGCCTTTTCCAGATCCCCATTATCGGAAAATGAATAGATGAGAGTCAGAACCTCCGTCGTCTCCTCCGTGATCATCGCCCGTCTCGAATCGCTAGTAGAGCTTCCCACAGCACCCTTGCTGTCTGCAAGCACCGGAAGATTCGCGATATTGACTGCATCCTTCCCGATACCCTCATAGGTCTCCCCCTCTCTTCCCACACGGAAGACAAGCGTATCCGCTATCTTGTACGCGTCATATGACCCCACAGAAAACCCGGACTCTATAGAGATCAGATTATTCGTATCCACGACCGTATTCACCTCATAAAGCCCCTTGCCTTGACCGATACGCCGAACAAGCGCCTCCGACGACACGCGGTAGCGGCTGGGATCCTTCCCGAATGCCCGGTATGCCTCTCTGGACTCCTTGATATTCGGAATGTCACTGACGCCATAATCAAAGATGGCATCCTTCGTCTTTTTAAAAATATCTTTCTTAAGATACCTCCACATATCCCCGTTCTTCTTTTCCACCTTCACTTTATATTGAAAACAACCGACTCTCACCGCCGGCCAGAGGCTTTTCATCCCCTCATCAATAGTCAACTGTTTTTTCATCGCAGCTTTTCCCTTCTTCTACTAAATTTTACTGTACACTCTGGAAACCCCTTCACCAAAAGCGATTTGAAATGGATTCTTGCACGCTGACGGCCACGGGGGCGAACAGCAATTCTGTACTAGTATAACATATTTTTTTCGCAAACAAAACTTGTTTTTCGGCCAAATCCAATGTAAGATATAAAAAAGTGTTATATCATTTTCCTGCGGCTGGTACTGTAAGTGCACAAACCGATATGAACAGCAGTAGATAACGTCTTAAACTAGGAGGGATCATATGGACCTGAAGAAATGGCACGTATTTCTTGCCGTAGCAAAATACGAAAATTTTACAAGGGCAGGCGAAGAACTTGGCTACACACAGTCCGGCATCACACAAATGATGAAAAACCTTGAGCGGGAAGTCGGCTTTCCTCTCTTCAATAAGACGAACCACGGCATCTCCCTCTCCGACGAAGGGGTCTCTCTCCTGCCGTCCATCCGCAACCTGATCGCCTCCAGCGAATCACTGAAGCAGGAGATCTCATTTTTGAAAGGCGCAGAGCGCGGCACCCTTAAGATCGGCACATACACGAGCTGCTCTATCCACTGGATTCCCAAGATCATAAGGGAGTTCCAGAAGAACAATCCGGGCATTCTGTTCGAGATCATCGAGGGGCATGAGAACGAGATTGCAGACTGGGTCCTGAACTATAAAGTAGATATCGGCTTCTGCAGCTATCAGAAGAACCAGACTGCAGATTTTATTCCCGTGCATAATGATGATATGCTGGCGATCCTGCCTAAGGGCCACCCTTACACAAACTATAGGGAGATCCCCCTAGATCTGTTCCAGAACGCCCCGTTCATCATCTGCGAATACACATACAACACCGATATCCATCAGATCCTGAAAAAATACGACATCCACCCGGACATCAAATATACGATGAACAACGATTTTTCCATCCTATCCATGGTGGAACATAATCTTGGCATCAGCATCCTGCCGGAGCTTGTCATCCGCGGGCGCACCGGGAACTTCGAGGTACGCCCCATAACTCCTTACGTATACCGGAAGCTCGGCATGACCGTGCACCCGTCCCACGACTGGTCGCCTGCCATGAAGATCTTCATCCGCTACGCCAAGGAATACCTGCTCGCCTGAATCCCGCCAAACCATGCGGCTACATCCGGCCAAATATTTTTTTCACGGTGATCAGGAACAATATCGCCGTCGTCAGCACTGACAGTACATCCGCCACCGGCTCTGCCCGGTAGATCCCCATAACGCCCATGAACCTGGGCAGGATGATGGCAAGCGGGATTAAAAGGATCACCTTACGGAGCAGCGCGATGAACATAGACACCTTCGCCTGTCCCAGAGCGATGAAGGTAGCCTGACATGCCGACTGGATTCCAAAAAGCGTCATTCCGAGGAAATAAGTCGGCATCACCTGCACCGTAAGCTCCGTCAGCGCTTTATTGTTCGTAAAGATACCCGCGTATATACCCGGGCAGACCACTGCAAGCCCGCAGAATACGAACATTCCCGTAAAGGTAATCGCAAGCATCCTAAGGAACGCGCTCTTTACTCTCTTTTTATTCCCCGAGCCGTAATTATAGCTGATGATGGGCTGCACTCCCTGGGTGATCCCCTGCAGCGGTATCGTAATAAGCTGCATGACGCTGGTCATGATCGCCATCGTCCCCACGTACAGATCGCCGCCGTACTTCTGCAGCCCGGAATTAAGCGTGATACTTACCAGACTCTCTGTGCTCTGCATGATAAAAGGCGATATCCCAAGAGCCGCGATCATCTTCACCGTCTCAGCCTCCGGCTTTATATTGCCTGTTTTAAGCTTGATCACACTCTTTTCTGAGGTCAGGAAACGGACCACCCACACGGCGCTTACCGCCTGTGAGATCACTGTGGCCAGAGCCGCTCCCCTGACTCCCATACCGAATAAAAAGATAAACACCGGATCCAGACAGATATTGAGCACTGCGCCGATAAGCACGGAAAGCATAGCCGTCTTCGACGCCCCCTGTCCGCTGATGAAGGTATTCAACCCCAGTGCCGTCTGCACGAAGATCGTCCCGGCCAGATAGATCCCTATGTAGCTTTCTGCATATCCGATGGTAGCTTCGCTGGCTCCGAACGCATACAGGATGGGTGTCTTAAATAAAGAAAAGACCAGCGTAAGCACCACAGAAAAGATCAGGATCAGCCCGGCCGAACTCCCAAGAATCCTCTCCGCCCTGCCATACTCCTTCTTTCCCAGCTCAATAGACGCTAACGGCGCCCCGCCCATCCCCGCAAATGCACTGAAGGCGGACACCAGCATAATGATCGGGAAGGTCACGCCCACTCCCGTCAGCGCCACGTCCCCCTGTCCGGGAATGTGTCCGATATAGATCCGGTCCACGATATTATACAGCATGTTGATAAGCTGGGCCGCCACCGCCGGGAGCGCCATCGACACCATAAGCCTCCCAAGCGGGGCGTTGCCCAGCCGTTCATCCTGCCTTCCCTTTTCCTCTACAGCCGTATCCTGCATATCCTGTAATCCTTCTTTCCGTTCAAAACTGTATCCCTTTGGCAGGCGCTGTCAGCTCCTGCCCGAAAGGACATATAACCAAGTATAGCACATCTATACCAGATTGCACAGAAAGCAACTATTAAATTTACATTAAATCGATGCACTTGTTCTCTCCCGCCCTGAAAAGGCGTTGTATCTTCCCCCTTAATTCAGCTTCACATTCAGGTAGTTCCTCCCCGAGAGCGTCTTATTAAAGCAGATACTGCACAGGATGATCACACATCCGGCAGCAAACCCCCACCAGTTAAAGACAGCCGTCAGGATCAGAAGCTCCAGCCGCATGAATTTCAGCGCGTAGCCAAGCTCGAAGTTAGGCTGCGTGTAATTTGCCACCGCCACGAAGGCCATATAGAGCATAACCTCTGAATTAAACCACCCCGACTTTACTGAAAATTCCCCCATGACCAGGCCGGCGATGACACTCAAAGGGGTACTCAGCATACTCGGCGTATTAAGCGCCGCAAGCCGGAGGCCGTCGATGGCGATCTCCAGGATCAGAAGCTGGAAGATCAGCGGGATATTTACCGTATCCTTCACCGCGATGAACGCGAATATCTCCGGCAGCCAGTTCAGATTCTGCATAAACAGCAGAAACACCGGCGTCAGAAACACCGTCATCACCGTGATCAGCCCGCGGGCAATCTTCAGGTATACATTGGTAAGCGTCGGAAAATAATAATCATTAGCCTCCTCGATCATGTCAAAAACGGACGTAGGCAGTATCATGGCAGAGGGTGAGTTATCCACAAGGATGACCACCTTCCCTTCAAGAAGACACGCCGCCGCCGTATCCGGCCGCTCCGTAAACTTAAACTTCGGGAACGGATTGTACCATTTCCGCTTAAACAGACATTCCGCAAGGCTCTGCTGGTTCATGCGCAGCGCGTCGATACTGATGCCGGAAATCTTCTCTCTCACCGTATGAAGAAGCTCGGCATCCACTCTATCCTCCATAAAACAGATCGCTACGTCCGTCCGGGAGCTGCTGCCCACCTCCGCCATCTCCATGATCAGGTGTGGGTCGCGGATCCTCCTTCTCATCAGCGCCGTATTGAACACAATCGTCTCCACAAACCCGTCCCTGGAGCCTCTAAGAGATTTATCCTTGTCCGGCTCCTCCACACTTCTCGCCGGATAAGTGCGGCAGTCGATGGCAATGCACGCCTCATAACCCTCCACGAAAAGACAGGTCACACCAGAGAGGACATTTTTCAGCACCTGGTCAAAATCCCCGATAATGTCCACCTCCACATAAGGAATGCATGCCCTGGAAAATGTTGCCGCATCCGCAGGCATGTCCTCCTCTGCGACCTTCATAAACGAATCCAGAATCTTAAGCATCGTCTCATCCTTCGTAAAACCATCTATAAAATAGAAAGAAGCCGCGCGCCCCCCGATGAATATATCCCTCTGGATAATGTCAAAACTGCCCTTCACCGGAAGAACCTCATTCATATGCGCCGTATTCTCTTCTCTTGAAGCTGTTACTTTCTTCATTTCCGGCATAGATACCCCTCCACTCATTTTTTCATTAGGGTGTCCAGACTGCCGGAAAATATGTATGCCTGCTAAAATTCCCTCCTCCTACTTCGTCGTGCTGCCAAAACCGCCGTTCCTGACCTCTTCCACATGATCATCCAGCGTAATTCCATATTCTGTAAAAATGCCCTGCATAAATCCGCATCCCGCCCCGACAGCGACCGTCCTGCCGTCTTTTGTATCATTCGTAACCTTTGCAAAGATATGCCCTTCATTATCAGAATAATAATAATCACTGTCAATAATTCCCACTGTGTTGTTAAGCTGGAGCCGGTATTTGAAGCCAAGCCCGCTCCTGGGATAACAGGAAAGCACCCAGTCCGGCTCCATCCACACCCGGATCCCGGTAGGAAGCTTTACCGTCTCTCCCGGCGCAAGCTCAAGATCCACCGGAGCAAAAAAATCATACCCGGCCGAGCCTGCTGTAGCCCTCGCCGGCAGCTTCACCTTCCTATATATCTCCTTCACTTCCTCCAGGGAAGCTTCGCCAAAGCAGTCCAAAAACCCTTCCATAAACTGCTCAAAGCTTACTTTTTCAAACCTCGCGATCCGTTTCGCCATGCTTTGTCCCTCCTTTTCTTTTTCTCAATCTTTCGTCCTTTTTCATCTTATCACCCCTGTTTTATCCCGTCAACGCACACAGAAAAAGAACCTTGCGGTTCTTTTTCTGTGTAAATTCTATAGTATTTCCTGTTACTGGCCGCAGCGCGGACAGCAATTACTTCTTTATTTACTTTTCCACTCATCCCAACCCTACTTCTTAACTACCGGCACCGGAGTGTCGTCCTTCGCGTCAAGGTTATTGATATATTTCTTCGTATCTGCAACCATGATATTCGACAACAGCAGCACCGCAATCAGGTTCGGTATAGCCATCAACGCATTCAGCGTATCCGCGATAAGCCACACAAGGTCAAGAGCCACTATAGGAGCGATCGCCGCAACCGCGATATAGAGGATACGATAAGGGATAAGCCCCATCTTGCCCGCAAAATACTCTACGCACCGCTCGCCGTAATATGCCCATCCAAGAATCGTGGAATAAGCAAAGGAAATGATACCCAATGTAAGGATCACCGGTCCGATCACCGGAATCTGGCCAAATGCAAGGGACGTAAGTACGCCGCCGTTGTCGATCTGGTCCGCATTGATATTCGGGTTCTTCATAATCGTGGAAACAAGTACAAGACCTGTCATCGCACATACAACTACGGTATCCCAGAAGGTTCCTGTCGAAGAAACCAGCGCCTGACGTACCGGGTTCCTTGTCTGGGCTGCCGCTGCCGCGATCGGAGCGGAACCAAGGCCGGACTCATTAGAGAATAATCCTCTTGCAACTCCGTAACGGATCGCCATCATAATACCGGTTCCTACAAGTCCGCCTGCCGCTGCTCCCGGAGCAAACGCCAGCTTGCAGATCGTCACGATCGCCGGAATGATGAAATCATGGTTCATGCCAAGGATAATGATACATCCAAGCACATAGAACACTGCCATGAACGGAACAAGCTTCTCACATACGCTTGCGATAGACTTAATGCCGCCGAAGATTACGATCGCCGTAAGGATCGCAACGATAACGCCTACGCTCCAGAGCGGGATGCCGAAGTTTTCTTTACATACCGTAGCGATAGCGTTAACCTGCGTCGCACAGCCGATACCAAAGGACGCAAAACCTGCCAATATGGCAAACAGCATACCAAGCCACTTCATGTTAAGGCCGCGCTCCAATGCATACATCGCACCGCCCTGCATACGTCCGTCCTCTGTCTTAACCCTGTACTTAACTGCGATGTAGGACTCCGCATACTTCGTAGCGATCCCGAATACACCGGTAAGCCAGCACCAGAGAACCGCACCCGGCCCGCCGATAGCGATCGCCGTGCCCACGCCGATGATGTTGCCAGTTCCGATCGTCGCCGCCAGGGCCGTCGTGAGCGCTCCGAAGTTGGATACCTCGCCCTCTGCGTCCGGATCCTTTGTCACTGACAGCTTAATACCTCTTGCAATCGTATGTCTCTGAATAAAGCCTGTTCTTATCGTCAGGAATACGTGTGTTCCTAACAGCAGTATGATCATGGGCCAGCCCCATACAACACCATTAACCGCTCCAACGATATTATTAATCGTATCTAACATATTGTTCCCCCTTCTCCTGTTTGCTGATTTGTTTTGTACATGCACTATCTACTTTCATCACTTTTATTGTATCTTAATTTTTTCTAAACATCAATGATTGTTATTAAATTGACACACTATTCAGCATAATCACTATAACGCAAAGATTTTTCTTGCACTTGAATATTGTTAATCCTATAACTATTCCTATTTTTCAGCCAAAATTTCAGTCATTATTTTGTTTTCTGTTCTTCCTTCCATTTTTATATTTAGCAAAAATATACAATTTGCACAAAAAATATCAACACTTTATCGCCAATCTGTTGAAATACATTTTCCTTAATATGATTGAATTTTCTGAAAATTGAATGATATATCATTCTATACTCTGCGTATAATTCTTCAATCACATCATCCGGTTAATGACCGACAACGGACGATACAGGAAAAATACTCCCGCCATAGCCAGAAATACATACCGCAGCGCTTCCCGTTTTCTTTCCTCTGCCGCAAAAAGTCGTTCTCCGGCAATTTTCGTAAAGGCATGCCAGACCAGATAGCCGATACATGCCCCGCACGTATTCGCCATTAGATCGTCCACATCTGTGGTTCGGTAATTAAGGAGCTGGCTCAGTTCAATCGTCAGCGAAAGTACTGCGCCTGCCGATACCGTTTTCCAAAAAGACCTGCTGTCTTTAAAGATCAGCGGCAGAAGGAACCCAAAAGGCATGAACATCACAACATTGAGCGCCAGACCGATGCCCAGGGAGTCAAAGGGTACAAGATTGACCCCGCCCATGATAACATCCGGCATATTCCTCATGATATCCTCAAGCGTCCCCACGCCGGTCACGTCGAATACCATCCACAGATACACCCAAAAAACACAAATCCACCCAAGATAAACGCCCGGAATCCTCCTTCCTGCCCTCCGCTCTTTTGCCCGCCGGCAAGCCGCATACAAAAGGCACGGCAGCAGAACGCAGGCCAGCTCATACAGCGAGAAAATCTCTATAAACCTCCCCATTATGCACTCCTCCTTTTCTGATTTTCGGATATTATACCGCACATTTCTTAAATATCCCGAAGGAAAAATATTAATAATCTTTGATTTTTTTCAATAAAAAACAACCATTTGGAAATTATTATGATATAATGCTCAGTAGAAAAATTATAAACCAAAGGAGCGAATGCGATGATTATTACGAATGACATTAAATATGTAGGCGTTAATGACCACGACATTGATTTATTTGAAGGACAGTATGTTGTCGAAAACGGTATGGCATACAATTCCTATGTGATCATGGATGACAAGATCGCCGTTATGGATACGGTTGACGCCCGCTTCACCCATGAATGGCTGGACAATATCCAGAGCGTGACAGGCGGCAGGACACCGGATTATCTGGTCATCCAGCACATGGAGCCTGACCACTCCGCGAATATCGCCAATTTCATGAAAGTCTATCCTGACACAAAGATCGTCTCCAGTACGAAAGCATTTGTCATGATGGGACAGTTCTTCGGAACTGACTTTGAGGACCTTCAGGTTGTCGTAAAAGAGGGCGACACCCTTTCCCTCGGAAAGCATGAGCTTGCTTTCGTCGGCGCGCCTATGGTGCACTGGCCGGAGGTTCTCGTTACTTACGACGCTTACGACAAAGTTCTTTTCTCCGCTGACGGCTTCGGCAAATTCGGGGCGCTGGACGTAGAAGAAGACTGGGCATGCGAAGCACGCCGCTACTATATCGGCATCGTAGGCAAATACGGCGCACAGGTGCAGAACCTGCTCAAGAAAGCTTCCGGGCTGGACATCCGGATCATCTGCCCGCTGCACGGCCCGGTCCTGACGGAAAACCTCGGCTATTACCTCAACCTGTACAACACCTGGTCCTCCTACGGCGTGGAGTCCGGCGGTATCGTGATCGCCTACACTTCTGTTTACGGCAACACAAAAAAGGCGGTCGAGCTGTTAGCGGACAAGCTACGCGCCAAAGGCTGCCCCAAGGTCGTAATCAATGACCTTGCACGCTGCGATATGGCCGAAGCTGTCGAGGATGCCTTCCGCTACGGCAAGCTGATCTTAGCTACCACTACTTATAATGCAGACATCTTCCCGTTTATGCGTGAATTCATCAATCATCTGACTGAGCGCAATTTCCAGAACCGGAAGATCGGCCTTATTGAAAATGGCTCCTGGGCGCCTCTGGCTGCAAGGACCATGAAGAAAATGCTGGAGGGCTGCAAGAACCTTACCTTTGCCAAGACTACTGTATCGATCAAGTCTGCGCTCAATGAGGAGAGCAGCGCCCAGCTTGAGGCGCTGGCGGAGGAATTCTGCAAGAACTATCTGGCACAGCACGATGAAACCGCCAACAAGCACGATTATACCGCACTGTTTAAGATCGGCTACGGCCTGTATGTAGTAACCTCCAATGACGGCACGAAGGATAACGGGCTGATCGTCAATACCGTGTCTCAGGTTACTGACAGCCCGAACCGCGTTGCTGTCTGCATCAACAAGGCAAACTATTCGCACCATGTCATCAAGCAGTCCGGTATCATGAATGTAAACTGCCTGTCCACAGAAGCGCCCTTCAAAGTATTCCAGAACTTTGGATTCCAGAGCGGACGGACGGTTGATAAATTTACTGGCTGGGAGCCTTTACGCTCTGACAACGGCCTTGTATTCCTGCCAAGATATATCAATGCATTCATGTCCCTCAAGGTAGAACAGTATGTGGATCTTGACACACACGGCATGTTCATCTGTACAGTGACAGAAGCCCGCGTGATCTCCAACGTGGAGACTATGACCTACAACTATTACCAGAGTAATGTGAAGCCGAAGCCAGAGACCGAGGGCAAGAAAGGCTTCGTATGCGAGGTGTGCGGTTATATCTACGAGGGCGACGAGCTGCCCGACGACTTTATCTGCCCGCTGTGCAAGCATGGGGCTGCTGATTTTGTGCCGATTGAATAAGCTCATCATCGAATATCCTTTGCTCCGGCCCAGGTTGTATTTTTCTGAAAATATAACTCTGGCCGGAGTTTTTTGTATGCACGTTTTTCATCCTTTTTTCCGATTGCTTATTGACATCCCCCTTTCATTGTGCAATAATACAATTGTACTATTTAATTAATACAGTAGTATTTATACCGCTTGTATCTGGTGGTGTTCGCATGTTAATTAAGCTGATCAGGCACGATATCAGATCAAGGTTGATTTTCCCGGATGTCTGTGCCATGATAATATCATTGTACGATCAAATTAATACAATCAGGAACACTGCTCGATGCACAGCAGCCTGCACAATTAAGAGAGGTGAACTATATGCCATGGGATCTGGATAATAACAGGCCGATCTATCTCCAGCTAATGGAGAGAATACAATTAGACATCGTTTCTGGCGTTTACCGCCCCGGAGACAAACTGCCGTCCGTGAGGGAGCTTGCCCTTGAAGCCGCGGTTAACCCCAACACAATGCAGAAGGCCTTATCTGAGCTGGAACGCAGCGGCATCGTCTATGCAAAGCGCACCAGCGGACGGCTGATTACGGAGGATGAAGGGATGCTAAATCAACTAAAAAATGAACTCGCACAGGAACATATCCACGCCTTTTTAGAAAAGATGGATGAACTTGGTTTCTCAAGGGAGGAGATCCTTACTCTCACACAGGAACAGCTTAAGGAGGCAGAATAATATGAATCCAATCTTAGAATGTTACGGTCTCACCAAAAGTTACAATAAGATTTACAGCGCACTGAACAACTTAAATCTCTCTCTTGAACGCGGTCAGATCATCGGCCTTTTAGGTCCTAACGGAAGCGGAAAGACCACATTTATCAAGCTGATCAACGATGTGCTTGTCCCCACAAGCGGAGAGATCCGCATAAACGGCATGGCGCCGGGGGTTGAGACAAAAAAAATCGTCTCTTATCTGCCGGAACGGACATATCTTGACGAAACTATGAGGGTAAAAGAGATCATCACTTATTTTTCCGATTTTTATGATAATTTTTCTTCTGAACGCGCATACCGGATGTTAGATGATCTGCAGATCGATACGAACGCACGCTTAAAAACTCTCTCTAAAGGTACGAAGGAAAAAGTACAGCTCATCCTCGTCATGAGCCGGGACGCCGGCCTTTATGTGCTGGATGAGCCGATCGGCGGCGTCGACCCGGCATCGAGAGACTACATCTTAAGCACCATTTTAAACAATTACAATGAAGATGCTGCAATTCTCATCTCTACTCATCTCATCCATGATATAGAGAATATCCTGGACCGGGTACTTTTTATCAAACAGGGACAGCTAGTCTTAAATGCAGCCGTAGATGAAATTCGTACAGAACAGGGCAAATCTGTAGACACCCTGTTCAGGGAGGTATTCAGATGTTAAAGAAACTGATCAGATATGACATGAAATCATTAAACCACTTTCTGCCTTTCCTGCACATTTTCGCACTGCTGGCATCCATACTGATGAGACTGTTCGTCACCGGCAGGATCAACCCGCAGTCCTCAAGCAAGCAGGTAGACTTTATATTTATACTTTTCTTTATCCTGTTTTTTACAACCATCACTGCCCTCAGCACAGGAACATACCTGCTCGCAGGCATCCGCTTTTATAAGAATATGTTTACCGACGAAGGATACCTTACCAGGACACTTCCGGTCACCAACGCCACACATCTGCTGTCGAAAACGATCGCCGGAAGCATCTGGGCCGTTATCAATATGTCTGTCATCTACCTGTGCACTTACCTCGTACTATGTACGCCCTATATCCAGTCAGCAGTGACATCTCATAAAGCAGAGATATTAAGAGAATTCGGGGCTACCGGAGAATATGCCGGCCTGTCCTTTTCCTCCGCGCTTACCGTACTGTTCTTATTCAGCTGCCTGGGCTCAATTTCAAGCATAGTCATGATCTATGCCTCCGTCGCCCTCGGCCAGCTCTTTTCCAGCCACCGTGTGCTCGGAGCAGTGGTATCCTACTTTGCCATCTCTACCGTACTGTCCGTTCTGTCCCTTGTAGTCATGGCTCTCTTCGGAAATGAGACACGTCTGATAATAACTGCCGGATCAGAGGGGGATAACTTTAACTTTATCGCCTATATGATAGATGTGATGAAGACCAGCACCATACTGATGGCCGGAACCTCTGTTATCCTGTATATCATGACACACTATATTATGAACAAAAAGATCAATCTGATCTAAGATGATACGAAAGCAATTCTAAATCAACTTCTGCATGATACGGGTCATGGAGTCATGGAGCGGTCAGGAGGTGTATGCGCTGGTCTATGGTCAGCGCACACACCTCCTGATCAGACTTTTGCCCATCCCCACACATATTCTGATCATTCTTTGCTTTCCTTCTCCCAGAAATCCCTGATCAGCCCTGCCGCAGTCTTGACCTGGCACAGCTTTACATCCTTCCATTCTCTGGGGAACACCTCTTTGCACCTGCTGTCCCTGAACCTTTCGTCAAGAAGCAGGATAACTCCTCTGTCCTCATCTGTACGGATAACCCTTCCTGCCGACTGCAGAACCTTGTTCATCCCCGGATAAAGATAGGCATAATCAAATCCCCTAAGCCCCTGACCATCAAAATAAGCCTTCAAAAGCTCCCGCTCCCTGCATACCTGCGGAAGACCCGTCCCTATGATCACCGCGCCGATCAGCCTGTCCTGGGTCAGGTCAATCCCCTCGGAAAATATCCCTCCCATCACACAGAAGCCCATCAGGCTGTTCTCCCTTGTCTCTTCGAAGTTCTCAAGGAAAATCTCCCTAGCCTCCTCTGTCATATACTGGGACTGCATGACGTAATCGACAGAGACCCCCAGCTTCCCATCCTGCCTTTCACACGCTTTTTCCCTGCCCGCCGCCTCCTCTGCATCTCCCGATCCGGATATCCCGGACGTCCCGGCATCCAAAAGCTCCAAAAACGCCTCGTATACCTCCTCCATAAATCTGTAAGAAGGGAAGAAGGCGATATAATTCCCGGCCCTTGCACCTGCCGTTTCCAAAAGATACTCCGCATATCTGCGGTACACCTCCTCCCCGCGCCTCGAATACTTCGTACTCACATCCGTCCCCAAAAGCAGAAGGCGTTTTCTGGTGTTAAAGGGAGACTCGGCATAGACTGCATAGTCATCCTTTGATGCGCTCAACAGCTTCTTATAATAATGGATAGGAAGCAGGGTGGCCGAAAAATATACCGTACTGTTCCCTTTATCCAGATATTCCTGCAGATTCTTTGACGGATTCACACAGAACAGACGGACCTTGAACCTTCCGCTGCCCTCCATCTCCGAATAAAGTATATAATTCTCATCCAGTTTATCATGAATATTTAAAAAACTGCGGACATCAAAATAAAAATCCAGCACTTCCTTTCTCATCTCTTCATCAGGGCTTTTCTTCTTTCTCTCCTCTTCCAGGAACCGCTCCAGCTCTGTCATCAGATTCATCAGCTTCAGATACAGATGGGATACACTGTCCAAAATCCGGTAATCCTCGCATTCACGCTTCATGGCAAGAAGCTGGCGGTTACAGTTGTCAAGCCTTTTGGTAAGCTTCACATCCCTTCCTGTTACCCTCTTTTTTATCCTCAGGAAATCCTCTTTATAAATACTGGCGCTGTACATCTCTCTCCCGCGCTCTACCAGGTTGTGCGCCTCGTCGATCAAAAACAGATATTCCCCCTGATTCCCTTCCCCGAAAAATCTCCGAAGATGGGCCTGCGGATCAAACACATAATTATAGTCACAGATAACCGCGTCGATCCAGTTGGAGACATCCAGGCTCATCTCATAAGGGCATACCTGCCACTTCTTTGCCTGCTCCTCGATAATCTCCCGGCTCATCTCATCCGATGTGGTAAGAAGCTCATAAACCGCATCATTCACCCTGTCATAATGTCCTCTTGCATAGAGACATCCATCCGGATTGCAGTTGGTCTCTTCGCAAAAGCAGATCTTATCCTTGGCAGTCAGCACAAGAATCTTCATCCGCAGCGCCTGCCCCTTTAAGATATCAAAAGCCTGCCAGGCAACTGTCCGCGTGATCGTCTTGGCAGTCAGGTAAAAGATCTTATCTCCCAGCCCTTCCCCCACTGCCTTCACTGCAGGGAATACGGCAGACATCGTCTTCCCCACTCCGGTCGGCGCCTGGATAAAGAGCTTCTTCCTGCGCAGAATCGTCCTGTATACGGAAGCTACCAGATCTCTCTGCCCTTCCCGGTATCCAAAAGGGAACTCCAACGCTTTGATGGATGCATCCCGCTTTTCCTTCCATAGGATCTGATATCTCGCCCATTTTTCATATTTCCCGGCAAGCTCGAAAAACCAGGCCGAAAGCTCCTCAAATCCATACACATACTGAAACCGCCTGATGTCCTCCGTCTCCATATGGCAGTAGGTCATCTGTACACCGATCTGCTCTTTACGGTGCTGCCCGGCATAGATAAAGGCATAGCACTTTGCTTGGGCAAGATGCACAGGGACAGGCTCCTTTACCGTATCCAGCTCCTTAAGGATACCCTTGATCTCATCAATCACGATCCCATCCGGCGTCTCTATAACTCCGTCTGCCCTGCCCTCAATGATAAGCATAAAGCCTTTGCACTGCAGCTCGTATTTCAGCGCCACCTCCGCATGATAATCTGCGCCCATCCGCTTCTGGATCTTGCGGTGCATCTTCCCTCCGAGAAGCATCGTATCCTTATCTGCACCTGCCATACGGTTATCAATATCTCCGCCGCGCATAATAAACTCCACGAGATTACGCACGGAAATCTTTACAAGAGGCTGTTCCATCTCTATTATACCTGCATCTTTCTCTGACTCGCGCTGCCTCCCGGCTGCCGCCTTTCCTGCCTGTACCGGCTGCTGCAAGTCCAATTCTTTATTCATCAAATATGATAAAGATAATACGGCCGTCTGTCAATATCCATACACAGCTCCTTGCGTGAGAACATGATGAAAGCAGCGCAAAAGATTTCCTACGAGAACTCTACCATGTTCGGACGGTACCAGAGCGGGAGATGCCCTCTCTGGCATACCGGATTCTCCCTTTCCTTAATGGCAATCGTTTCGCAAAAGCTCTTAAAGAGCGTCTCATATTCCATCTCTTTCTCCGACATCCGCTTAAACTGCTCCTCGTACTCCTCTTTTTGCGCCTCGCCGTAAGCCTCCTGCACAAGCACCCACTTTTTTCTCGCCTCGTGTACGGCAAAAGCACGGTGAGTCTTATCATGGATCATCCAGTTCTCCAGAGGAAAACGATCTGCAAAATGAGGTGCTATACAGGTAAGCACCTGACATTTCGGCGTGACCGGCGCATACAAAATACCGCTCTCAAGCTCCCTGAACCGGATAAACTCGACATGAAAGTGGGCCTCATTGCCGACTCTCCGGCTCAGTTCAAACACCTTCTCCACCTTTGGATGGCTTAAGTGCTCCATAATCTTTTTGCTGTCCTTTAACTTCTTCGCCGCAAGCATCGTACCAAGAACCGCGTCCCCTTTTTCTGCGTCCGCCGCCAACGCAGCCTGATAGAGATCATGATAAGCCAGAAGTCCCATATGCTTGCGTATCATGTTCTCTACGGCAGCCGCTTTCCCTTCCGTCTCCTCCACCTCGACATAATCGCAGAACAACTGCTGCTCCATAAAGCCCCGCAGGGCAATCCCGCACTCTTCCTCCGTCTTCTGCGCCTTCCACGCATCATGGACGGCAGAAAATATACCGGTCACCGAATCCGTACATACATAAACCGTTTTCATACCACTTCAACACGCTCCCCTGACCTTAATGCGATGGCAAATTCTACCATATCCTCCCGCAATACTTCTTATCCCTTAACCTGCATCACCTTATCCGCGTCAAACCTTACGTCATCGAACAAAGACAACTGCCTGTAGCCCATATTCACCACCTCCTGCGGAAGCTTCTCACCGGCATTCAGAAGATTCCTGGTGATGTAATCCTCCTCGATCTTCGTCGGGTACATCATCCTTCCGCTGCAGGTAATAAAATACAGGGCGCGCTTCAATACTACCCCGATCTTTTTCAGATCCGGAAAATCCAGATTCCCAAGCCGTCTTGCCCTGACGATCCTCCCCGCCGACTTGTAGCCGATCCCCGGAACACGCAGAAGCTTTTTGTAATCCGCCCGGTTCACTTCCACCGGGAACTCCTCCAGGTGCTTCAATGCCCAATTACACTTCGGGTCGAACAGCACGTTAAAATTCGGGTTCTCCTCCGACAACAGCTCATCCGCCTGAAAATGATAATACCGAAGCAGCCAGTCCGCCTGATAGAGCCGGTGTTCCCTTAAAAGCGGCGGTCCCCCATCCGTCCTTGCCGGAAGGTTCGAATCCTCATTCACATGGACAAATGCAGAGTAAAACACTCTCTTTAACTCAAACTTCCGATACAGGGATTCCGTAACCTGCATGATCTGATAATCCGTCTCCGGCGTCGCTCCGATGATCATCTGGGTGCTCTGCCCCGCCGGGACAAATCTCGGAGAATTGCGGTAAGCAACGATCTCCTGCTTATTCTCCGCCATACGGTTCTGCACAAGGCGCATAGGAGCCAGAATGTTCTTCCTCGTCTTATGGGGCGCAAGAAGCTTTAAGCTCTCCGCCGTAGGAAGCTCCAGATTGACACTCATCCGGTCCGTAAGAAAGCCCACTCTCTGGATCAGCTCCTGGCTGGCTCCCGGGATGGCCTTCACATGGATATAGCCTTGAAAATTGTATCTCGTCCTTAATCTGTACAAGGCCGCATAGATCAGCTCCATCGTATAATCCGGACTTTTCAGCACCCCGGAGCTCAAAAACAGTCCTTCAATATAATTCCTCCGGTAAAACTCCATCATCAGCGTGCAGATCTCGTCCGGAGTAAAAGAGGTACGCACCACATCATTGCTCCGCCGGTTGATGCAGTATTTACAGTCATAAATGCACTCATTCGTGAACAATATCTTTAACAGCGAGATACATCTGCCGTCCGCCGAAAAGCTGTGGCATATTCCGGAAAGCTTGCAGTTGCCTATGCCAGTCCCATCGTTCTTTCTGGAAACACCGCTGGAAGTACACGCCACATCATACTTTGCCGCATCCGTCAGAATATTCAGTTTATCATATATAGACATCTCTTCCTGAATCCTCATCACACACCTCCGCAAAACACCTGATCCAACATGTCCTAATCCCGGATGGACTCCCATCCTCATCCTGACCGCACTGCTCCTGCGGCGCAAAAGAAATAGAATTTAGTTTTTCCTTTTAGTCAACGCAAAAGAACGTTCGTTCGATAATCCAATTATACAAACAAACGTTCTTTATGTCAACCCTTTTTTTACATAAATAATTTTTCGATTACATTTTCTCACAAACTTTGCCGCAAGAAGAAAATCCCAGAACAGGCGCCAGCACCTACTCCCACTGGTATCTCCGTGAGCATCTGTCCCAGAAATAATTATTCCAGAAAAACAGCGCCAGCGCGAGGATAAGAAGGACTGCAAATACCGCTATTCCCTTTCCCATAATCAGAAAGTTTTCCGGAATAATCCCCGGAAAAAGGCTGGTTGGACCCGACATAATACATGTATTAAGCATCACAACCCACGCCAGCATAATGATCCCCTTGAAAAGTCCTCTCTTCCACTTGCCCAGATAGACGATCCGCCCCCTCGCACGGATGTCAAACAGATCCACAGCCGCAAGAACGCCTGCGATAAGCAGTACCCGGTTTGTGATACCGAAATCAGCCGGTATTCCCTCCATCAGCCATTCAAGTGTATAAAATCCAAATGTGAGGAACAGGACATTGCGCATGATGGGAATCATCCGCTCCAGCGGGCTGCGTTTCGCGGCGTTTTCCACCAGCCTGTCGCAGAACTCCTTCTCCGGCATGCCGATCCTGTCCAGCAGAGTACTTTCCTCAAGCTGTGCCTCCCCAGCCATACCAATCAGATCCTTCTTGATCACCTCCAGCTCAAAGCGAGAGATACTGAAGGATTCCATGTATTTCATCATCCTGCCTAAAATATCCCAGTTCGATTCCGAAAGCCTCGCCAGTTCCTGATTATTTTCAGATACCAGTTTCTGATAATTGTTGTAGAAAATACCCATAGACCATTCTCCTCTCTGCTGAAATCCGCAATTTTACTTTCTATCTCTTTCCATACCCTGCCGGACAGCAGAACCTCCATCTACCTTGCATTGCAATATTCTTAGCTATATTGTATCACAACATAGCTATTTGTCAAGGAAAACATCACCAGATTGAACCGATACCATAACAATGACGCCGCAGGCTGAACAGTTACCCAATACCCGCAGCCGATAACTAAAGACATCCTGCAATGTTTTTAATTCATCCTGTCATGGAAATTTTATGCGATGCAGGATATACTCTGTTACAACAGTGCAGAACAAATGCAAATATAAAGACTGCAGAAAGGAACATACAGTGATGAAAAAAACAATTGAACATTTAGGAATTCCGGCTTATCTTACCCTATGTACAGACAACGGCGCCACCGAGATCAGCTCCCCCGGCTGCCAGACAGCCGTCGGCGACGTAAAGGCCGGATTCGCACAGGAAAACGGGCAGCTCACCGTCTCTGTAACCGCCGGGCATACTCCCGTCCGCTGGCTGAAGCTTCGCTGGAAGGCCGAGTGGCCGGACAACGTACGCTTCCTGGGTGATGCGTGGGAACGCGGATACGGAGACCTGGAATGGCGGGGAATGAGCGCCAACCGGTTCATGCCCTGGTACTTCTGCGCTGCAGGAGCCCAGTATATCTTCTGCTGCGGCGTTAAGGTACGCCCCTCGGCCATGTGCTTCTGGCAGACAGATTCCTCCGGCATCACGCTGTTCATGGATGTAAGATGCGGCGGGAACGGCGTGAAGTTAAACGGGCGAACCCTGAAAGCCGCCGAAGTCGTTGCAGCGCGCATGGAAGACTGCACCGCCTTCGAGGCAGCAAGTGAATTCTGCGGTATCATGTGCACAGACCCTGTCCTTCCCAAATACCCGGTATACGGAAGCAACAACTGGTACTACGCTTACGGCGACAGCTCCGGGGAGGAGATTCTCGCCGACTGCGATTATATCTTAAAATTGACCAAAGGGACATCCAACAAGCCCTACATGGTCATCGACGACTGCTGGCAGGAGCAGCACTGCCTGAACGGGTACAACGGCGGCCCGTGGACAAAGGGCAATGAAAAATTTCCGGACATGAAGGGACTTGCCAGGAAACTTGCCGATAAAGGCGCCCGCCCCGGCATCTGGGTCCGCCTTCTGCTCAACGAAGCCAGCTCTATCCCCGAAAAATGGCGCATTTCCCACAACGGATGCTTAGATCCCTCCCACCCGGACGCCTTAGCTTATATCCTCGCAGACGTACGCCGGATCTGCGAATGGGGATACACGCTGATCAAGCACGATTTCTCCACCTTCGACCTGTTCGGCAAATGGGGCTTCGAGATGAATCCGCTGATCACGGGAAATGGATGGCATTTTTACGACGAATCCCTGACAAGCGCCGAGGTCGTCAAGCTTTTCTATGAAAAAATATATGAAGTGTGCAAGGAATATGACACGCTGATTCTCGGCTGCAATACCATCGGGCACCTGGGCGCAGGTTACATGCACATCAACCGAACCGGAGACGATACCAGCGGCAAATGCTGGGAACGGACCCGCCGCATGGGGATAAACACCCTTGCCTTCCGCCTCCCGCAGCATAAGAAATTTTACGAGGTAGACGCAGACTGCGTAGGGATCGACGGCCCCATCGACTGGAAGTTCAACCGCCAATGGGCAGAGCTTCTCGCCGAAAGCGGCACGCCTCTGTTCGTATCCGCCAAGCCCGGGCTGTTATCAGACACAGAAAACGAAGAGCTTGGCCGGATCCTTACCGTCGCCTCCGCACAATCCCACCACCTTATCCCCACCGACTGGGAGGATACCGACTGCCCGGAAAAATGGGTGGACAAGACGCATAACCTTTCTCGGGAATATCATTGGTATGAAGCCTCCGGTGTCTGCTTCAGCGAAGAGACCGTCAGAAGCCAGCCCTATCTTTCCATCATCGAATAGCGCTGCCGGAAATCCCGGGGAGGCATCCCGTTGGCCTGCTTGAAGGCGCGGGAAAATGCAAATACATTTTTATAACCGCAAAGGCCGGCGGCATCGGCAATGGATATATCTGTCTCGGCCAAAAGCTTTCTGGCATTTGCAAGCCTTGCATTTGCCAGGAACTGCTGGGGCGATACGCCGATTTCCCGGCGGAACAGCTCGTACAGATGGCTCCGGCTCACATTCAAGTGCCCCGCCACATCATTTACCGAAAGCTCTCCAGATATATGCTCCCCGATATATTCCACGGCCTTTGCCACATAGCGGTTGCCGCTCTGCTCTGCACTGCCGTACGCCGCTCTCTGCTGCTCTAAAAGCTCGGCGAACAGACGGTAAAGCGCGCTTTGGAGACGGCACTCATCTACCGGGGAGAGCGCATCGTATCTCATCATCTCCTCAATGATACCGGTTATCCGGTTTATCTTAGTAAGCCCGGTCACCGGAGCCCCCGCGCTCATCCGACACTGTTCGATAAGCTTCGGTACAGCGCTTCCGCTGATACAGATCCACATATAAGCCCACGGATTTTCCGGCTCCGCATGGTAAAGAGTGCTCACCCCCGGCATAGTGAGAAAGCACTGCCCGGCGCCGACCCGGTAATGCCTGCTGTCCAGGTAATAATGCCCCTCCCCTTCAGTCACGAAATGAATCATATAATAATCCCGCACCGAAGGCCCGAAGGACTGGTCCTTCGTCCCCGCTTCACATCCGCACGATATGAGACACAGCTCCTTTGACGAGGTTCTTCGCACCATGACCTGCCTTTCTCCTCCTGCTTTCTCTCTCATAATCCTTTCCTTCCTCCCCAAAGCCTTCACTGGCTATATCCGCGCCCAAAAAAACATCCCTTCAGCACAAGGGCTGCATTCTCTCCGTAATCTCACTGATAATCCTGATCACCTCATTGACCTCCTGCCCCCGGCTTCCCTGGAATGCCCAGTAAGCCCCCTGGATGCAGTAGCTCAGCACGATATTCCATCTCAAGTCACCTTTATATTCCGGATATTTTTCAAAAATGATCTCCTTTAGGCTCTCCTCGATCCGGTAAGCCAGGCGGCTTCTCTCATTCCCGGAAAACAGGATATTGATGAGGGAGCTCTGGGCCACAAACCCGTAGGTCAGCTCTCTTGTCACCTGCGCCAGGCTGGACGTACCAAAGCTGGCCGCCGGGATACTGCCGGTGATGTTCTTCACCACCTCTGTCTCCATCGTCTCCGACAGTTCATAGATGTCCTGATAGTGGGAGTAAAAGGTGGATTTGTGAATGCGTGCCGACTCACACAGCTCTTTAATGGTGATCTTCTCCAGAGCTTTCTTCGCACGCAGCTGTATAAATGCATTCTTAATGGCATTTTCCGTCTTCTCGGTCCGCAGATCCATAACCTTATCTTCCTCTCCTTATCCCGTTTTCCTGGCTCTTTTCATAATTTTCAGGCATACTTGTATATCGAATAATCAGCCGGCCCTATCAATTATCTGATTTTCCAGATGCTTTTTTCCACTGTACTTGCCCTTCAGCCCGACAATTTCCGACTATCGTCGGTTATCCGACTCCTATCGGAAATTGTCGGTGTTCAGATCATTATTTCGCCTTTATAATCATGTTACAGATTTCATTATAAACAAAGCAGGAACGAAAAACAACTGCTGCCAGTTATTTTTACAGGAGGATAAACAGATGGATTTTTATGGATTTTATACGGGAAAAATATTTGACGCCTACAAATTTCTGGGGGCGCACGTAGAACCGATTGCGGGCGTCACCTTCCGCACCTTTGCGCCGGGCGCGGCGATGATCTCCCTGATCGGCGAGTTTACCGACTGGGAAGAGTGGACCATGAACCGCGTCCATGACGGGAACTTCTGGGAATGCTACGCCCAGACGGCAAAGCCGGGGCAGATGTACAAGTACCGCATCTATAAGCAGGACGGCTCCTTTATGGATCACTGTGACCCTTACGGATTCGGCATGGAGCTTCGGCCAAACAGCGCCTCCATCATCAGAGACCTGTCCGTCTATTCGTTTCGGGATGAAAAATGGATGAAAAAGCGGACGGACTGCCTGGAAAAGCCGCTGAACATCTATGAGCTGCACTTCGGTTCCTTTAAAAAGCCCTCCGATGCGGCAGATGACTGGTATTCCTATACGGAACTGGCGGATATCCTGATCCCCTATCTGAAAGAATGCGGTTACAATTATATTGAGATCATGCCCCTCTCCGAGCACCCCTGCGACGAGTCCTGGGGATACCAGAACACCGGATTTTTCAGTCCCACCTCCCGCTACGGGACAGCCGCAGAGCTTATGCAGTTTATCGATGCCTGCCACCAGAATGAGATCGGCATCATTATGGATTTCGTGTCAGTGCACTTCGCCGTAGACGGGTACGCCCTTGCAAATTACGACGGCACGGCGCTCTTCGAATACCCCCATCAGGATGTGGGCGTCAGCGAGTGGGGAAGCTGCAACTTCATGCATTCCCGCGGGGAGACGAGATGTTTTTTACAGTCCGCCGCCAACTACTGGCTCACGGAATATCACGCCGACGGCATCCGCATGGACGCCATCAGCCGGATGATCTACTGGCAGGGTGAGCCTGCCCGGGGTGTGAACAACACCGCTGTTGACTTCATCCGGGAGATGAACCGGGGACTTAAGGCCATGCATCCTTCCGCCATCCTTGCGGCTGAGGATTCCACCTCCTACCCGGGCGTCACAAAGCCGGTGCCCGAGGGAGGGCTGGGCTTCGATTACAAATGGGATATGGGCTGGATGAATGACACGCTGGACTATTTCCGCACCGCGCCGGAATACCGGAGCGAGAATTACCACAAGCTTACCTTTTCCATGATGTACTACTACAATGACCGCTATCTCCTTCCCCTCTCCCACGACGAGACAGTGCACGGGAAGGCGACCATCCTTCAGAAGATGAGCGGGGATTACGAGGAGAAATTCCCCCAGGCGCGCGCTTTCTATATGTACATGTACGCACATCCGGGCAAGAAACTGAATTTTATGGGAAATGAGATCGGGCAGCTCAGGGAATGGGACGAAAAGAAGGAGCAGGACTGGTTCCTGCTGAAGTACCCGAACCATGATTCTTTCCACCGGTTCATGAAGGAGCTAAACGCCCTGTACCTGGCACATCCTGCCCTCTCTGCCGGAGACTACAGCCCGAAAGGCTTTACCTGGCTCGACTGCCACCAGGAAGCAAGGTGCATCTATGCCTTTGAACGCACAGACGGAAGGGAAAGGATCGCGGCTGTCTTTAACTTTTCCGACAAAGAACAGGAGGACTTTGCGCTGACAGTCCCGGACGGGAAGGAGATGACGGTCCTGCTTGCCAGCGACAGGGATATCTACGGCGGGGTGAAGCCGTATGAAGAAAAGACTGTGGTGAATCTTAAGAAAGAGACGGCGTTGCTTACGCTTTCGGCCTACTCGGCAGTTTTCTATCAGGTCAGATAGCTGTACGCCCTCAGGTAAAACGGGCTGACCTATCCTGTTTTATCCAACTCTACCGTTGGTAGGTGTTCATTTTTATGCCGGATTTATATAATTTACCGCAAACAGGAGGGCTGAATAATGAATCAAATCAGGATTGGAGCTTTTATTTCCGAACGCCGGAAGGCAAAAGGCTGGACGCAAAGCCAGTTAGCAGAAAAACTGGGAATAACCGATAAGGCTGTCTCAAAATGGGAAACCGGGCGGTCTATGCCGGACTTATCTTTGTTTATGCCATTATGCACTCTTTTAGGTGTTACTTTGAATGAACTATTTGCAGGTGAGTGCATTGCAGAAGAAAAATTGAAAGAAAAAGCAGATGATGTTCTAATGGACGTGATCACAAATTGGTTGGGACATGATAAATGGGAATTAAAAGAAGGTGATACAACTCCCCGGCATGTCTTAGACGTTGAAAATGTTTCCAAACTATATAAAACAGAACATGATTCTGTATTAGCCGTAAATGATATAAGCTTCCAGATACCGCATGGCAGCTTTGTTGGCATCATGGGAGCTTCCGGTTCTGGGAAAACAACATTGCTTAATTTAATCGCCACAATAGACAGTCCGACGAATGGGACGATACGGCTTAACGGGAAGAATATCGCAGATATCCCAGAGGAAGCTGCAGCAGAATTCCGCCGCAGACATTTAGGTTTTGTTTTCCAAGAATACAATCTGCTTGAAACTCTGACTATCTATGAGAATATTGCGCTTGCTTTAACAATTAAAGCAGTTTCCAAAGAAAGCATTCACCCAATGATTCAGCGCTTAGCGGAAAAGCTGGATATTTCGGCAATATTAGATAAATTTCCATACGAAGTATCGGGAGGGCAGCGGCAGCGCTGCGCCTGCGCCCGTGCTATTGTGGTAAATCCAGACATTATACTTGCGGACGAGCCTACCGGAGCACTGGATTCCCATGCTGCCAGACAGCTTTTAGATACATTTGCTATGCTTTGCAAAGAATATCACGCCACAATATTGATGGTCACACATGATGTTATGGCAGCCAGCTATTGTGACCGGATACTGTTTATGAAAGACGGCGAGATAAAAGCAGCTTTAAACCGGGAACAGGAAAACAAGCATACCTTTTTTGCAGACATTTTGAAAAAAATAGAATGGATCGAGGGAGAAAGCCATGATGTACTTGAAATTGTCAATCCGTAATGCCAAGCGGTCTTTTATCGATTATCTTTTGTCTGCTGCTGCCATGACCGTCCTTTTGGCAATTATAGAGGTATCTAACTGTATAGCCATTATCGGCAGATTAGCTGGTTTTCAAGTAATTTCTCTGACCTTGCTGATAGCAGTGATCCAAATAGTTCTAGTTGGGTATATAGACACTTTCATGCTAAAGCAGCGGGCAAAGGAATTTGCAAACTATTTACTGCTGGGTATGGAAAAAAAGAGATTAACCCGTCTGTTTCTATGTGAAGTCTTACTGATCAGTTTTTTCTGCTATTTGGCGGGAACAACAATCGGTTTTGCGATCTATGGCTCTTGGTATTTCTGTGAGCCGCATGAGATGATACATTGCGGATTCCTTTACGGCAAAAGTATGTTTTATTCGTTTATATTTTTTTGCTGTATTGAAGCAGTTTGTTCTTTTCGGCTGAGCAGGCGCTTAAACAAGCTGCAAATCAGGGAGCTGATATATGAAAGGAACCGCAATCAAGGCGAAAAAAATATAGGGAACTATAAAAAATGGGGAATTATCTTCTTTTTGTGTTTTCTATGCGGAATTGGATGCGTATGCGGAATTGTTTTTTTGCCGGATGTTTATATTGTTTATCCTGTATCTTTTACAGCAATACCTTTTCTCATATCTGTCTTTGCCTTTTATAAGTGGGCGTTTGGCTGGCTATATGCGAAAAGGAGAATGAAATCTGTGAAAATATACCAAAAAGATACCCTGTATATCACGGCAAATATGACTGCGGGATTCAAAACGGCTGCTATTATCAATACTGTTTTTTGTGTCTGTTTTTTATTTTCAGCATGTTCCTTCGTAACTGGAGCGTTGATGCCGCAACCGGAATTAGCACTTTTTGATGCAACTAAGCGCCAATGGATGGAAACTTCACAAATCTGTATCTGTATTGTATTTTTGGTTATTTACTTTTCCATATTATCTTTCCAGCAGATGATAGAGATCAGGCAAAATTCAAAAAGCAATCAAATCATGCGCTGGATGGGAAAAAGCAATAAGCAGTTAGAACGTCTTGTGAGGCTGCAGATTGCAATTAAACTGGCCTCTCCAATGATCATGGCTTTATTGATCATACTGTTGTGCATACCGTTACTGAATATAAAAATGAACTTAACATTGCCGGCTTCTTTGAATAACATTCTGCTCAAATTAACTGGTGAGTTTGGGGCGTGTATAATCCTTTTCTATATTAGCTATTTTGGAATTGTCAGCGCTATGAGCAAACGATATATAATCCCCTCTGCCTGACAACAGCCAAAGTAATTGATACAGCCGGCAGCGACAGATCATTCAGAGAGCGGCAGCCTAAAGTGCTTCCGCTCTCTGAATGATAATGTGTAACTGCCAGTCATGCAACTGATTCAACTACTCTATAAGCTGCCCTTCCAGATCAAGATGTCCTTTTTCCTGTCGCTTCTCCTTAGCTAAGCTCCACCTTCGCGACCATCGCCGTATCTTCCGGCTTAAATTCATTCTCAAGATCATAGATGTTATGTCCCGTAGACTCCCCGAGAACTCTTCCCTCCAGAGAATAGCACCGGATAAACCGTTTCCCGTCCACGCTTGACCAATGCTCCACATCCCAGCTCATGTAACCGTCCTCATCGGACTTCTTCTCTTTCAGGTAGATATCGACCTGCCGTCCGTCCTTCATGATCTGGATCAGACCCTTCGTCCCGTCCACTTCTGTTTCTGTCTTGTTTACCGTATCGTAAATCTTCATCTCTGCTTCCTCCCAGTTTTCTGTATTCATTACATGTAAAATTGTACGTTACTATTCACGGCTCAGGAGCCGCTCATAGCAACGATTCGTGGAGGCATTCCGAGTTTTGCTGCGCAAAATCCGCCCCTCACTCCTGTATCATGTTCTTGCGGAATACGCCGCCAGTGCGCATTCCTGACCCATGAACAATAACAATTATACTACTCTTCCGCCAATTTCTCAAGTGCCTCATTCTCTAGCCGGAAGGTAGTGCTCATCTCCATCTGCTTTCCGCCCACAGACTCGTAGAATCCGATACTCGGCAGATTACTCTTCAGGCAGAGCCATTCGATCCTCATGCCGCCCCGCTCCCGCGTAATCTGCGCCAGCCGCTGAAACAACGCTTTCCCATATCCCTTTCCTCTGTATTCCGGTTTCACATACAGATCGTCCAGATAGATGCCGCCCTTCCCCGGATAAGAGGCAAAGCTCTCAAAAAACAGCGCAAACCCGGCCTCCTTCCCAAGGACCATTAAGAACAGCACCTCTGCGCGCTCCTTGTCAAACATCCATTCCTCAATAAGCTCCTCTGTAGCACACACTAGCTCTGGCATCTTCTCATACTCCGCAAGCGCCTTCACAAACTCCATGATCAACGGCACATCCTTCCTCTGCGCATAGCGGAAGGTCACATTTTCTGTCATCCTATCTCCTCCTTTATCCAAGACATTTCCTGTATCTACTTTCTGATAAACTCCATCCACGCCTTTATCTTTTTCTCATAACCGTTATCCCCCGGCTCGTAGAACTTCGCATCCCCAATCTCCTCCGGCAGATACTGCTGCCGCACATAATGGTTCGGGTAGTCGTGGGCATACCTATAGCCTGTCCCCCTTCCGAGATTTTTCGCCCCCTTATAATGAGCATCCTGAAGATGGACCGGAACAGAAGTCTTATGAGCCCGCACACTCTCCATCGCCGCAAATACCGCATTGCACGCCGAGTTGCTCTTAGGCGCCGTGGCCACATAAAGCACCGCCTGGGACAGGATAATCTGTGCTTCCGGCATCCCGATGCGCTCCACCGCCTGAGCCGCAGATACGGCGACATTGAGCGCCATAGGATCTGCATTCCCCACATCCTCCGCGGCGCAGATCATGATCCGCCTCGCGATAAACTTAATGTCCTCCCCCGCATAGAGCATCTTCGCCAGGTAGAACACCGCCGCATCCGGATCTGAGCCTCTCATGCTCTTGATAAATGCAGATATGGTATCGTAGTGGTTATCTCCCGTCTTATCATAATAGACCACCCTTTTCTGGATACACTCAGAGGCTACCTTCAGGGTCAGATGTATCTTCCCATCCCCGCTCCGCTCCGTCGTCAGTATGCCAAGCTCCACCGCATTCAGCGCATTCCGCGCGTCGCCTCCCGCAACGTCAGCGAGAAAATCTAATGCCTCTTCGTAGATCTCCGCACGGTAGCTTCCCATACCCTTTTCCATATCGTAGACCGCCCGCTTGATGAGCGTCTTGATATCTTCCCGGCCGAGAGGGTACAGCTCGAAGATGCTAGAGCGCGAGATCAGCGCCCTGTTCACCTCAAAATATGGATTCTCCGTAGTCGCCCCGATAAGGGTAAGCGTCCCGTCCTCCACAAAGGGCAGAAGATAGTCCTGCTGCCCTTTATTGAACCGGTGGATCTCATCCACGAACAGTATCGTCTTTTGCTGGTACATTCCCAGAGTTTCCTTCGCCTGACGCACCACCTCTTCCATATCCTTTTTTCCCGCGACCGTCGCATTGATCTGGGTAAATCTGGCGCTGGTCGTATTGGCGATCACCCGGGCAAGGGTCGTCTTTCCGGTGCCCGGCGGCCCGTAAAGGATGATCGAACCCAGCTTATCCGCCCGGATAGCCCGGTAGAGAAGCTTATCCTTTCCTATAATATGGCGCTGGCCTACCACCTCGTCTAACGTTGACGGGCGCAGCCTCGAGGCAAGAGGCGCCTCCTTCTCCATATTTTTCTCATGCATATAATCAAACAAATCCATCTTCTGCCATCCTCTAATTCAAAAACAATTCATCCACTGTCACAAACTCATAGCCCTTCTCCTGCAGAATATCGACGATCTTTAATGCAGCGTCCACAGAAGTATTGTAACAGTCATGTAATAGAATAATATCATTTTCCTCCGCCTTCGTCACTACCTTCTTTACAATTTCATCCGTATTCTCCGTCTTCCAGTCCAGCGGGTCTATCGTCCAGCGCACCACGATCATATCCATGGACTCCTCAAGCTTTTCTGAACACACCCCGTAAGGCGGGCGCATGTACTGGGGATATTCCCCGGTTATGGCATGGACCGCCCGCCCGGTCTTTTTCAGCTCCTTTTCTGCCTTTTCCTCCGACACCTTGCTCATATCAATATGACTGTAGGTGTGGTTCCCAATCATGTGCCCGTCCTCGTATATGCGCTTCGTAAGCTTCGGGTTGGCCTTCACATTTTTCCCAATCACGAAAAATGTTGCCCGCACGTTCCGCTTTTTTAACCCCTTAAGAAGCCTTCCTGTGCATGCCTCATTAGGGCCGTCGTCAAAGGTAAGCGCGATCTTGGGCGGAATATCGCCATACTCCTTCGTCTCTCCCGCCACCTTCTCTGACACCGCCTCCTTCACCTTTTGTGCGTTGTTATAGTGCATTTTCTCCTCCGCCCGGAAATTTAAGGATATCCCCGTCATGTTCAGGATGCAGAACAGATATAATATGGCGCACAGACAGCGGATGGCCTGCCTCTCCTCCCATTCTCTCCTGTGCCCTTCCTTCTTTCCTCTGATCAAATTCACACCTCTCTCGCTGTTTCATAAAATCGTTGCATTATAAATATATGAATGATATAATAGCCAATGCATATTTTAAAGGAGGTTTTCACATGTCTGAGACACAAAAGCAGATCTCTGCTCCGGAAAACAAGATGGGCGTCATGCCGGTTCCGAAGCTCTTAATCACTATGTCCCTGCCCATGATGCTGTCCATGCTGGTGCAGGCCTTGTATAATATCGTTGACAGTATGTTCGTGGCAAAGCTGAGCGAGGACGCGCTGACTGCCGTATCTTTGGCATTCCCGGCGCAGACCCTGATGATATCCGTATCCAGCGGCACCGGAGTAGGCATCAATGCCCTGCTTTCCAGGAACTTAGGAGAAAAAGATTTTGAAAGCGCCGACCGCGCCGCAAGAAACGGTGTATTTTTAGCGGTCGTAAGCTGTATCGTATTTGCCATAGCCGGTGGCCTTGGCGCAGGGCTTTTCTTTTCCCTGCAGACGGACAACCCGGAGATCATCCGCTACGGCACCCAGTATCTTAGGATCATCACAGTCATGTCGGCGGGGATTTTCCTGCAGATTACCTTTGAGCGGCTGATGCAGTCCACCGGAAAGACCTTTTACAACATGATCACCCAGGGAACCGGGGCGATCATCAACATTATCCTAGATCCCATCATGATCTTCGGACTGTTCGGATTCCCGCGGATGGAAGTAGCGGGAGCCGCCGTGGCAACCGTCACCGGACAGATCGTGGCCGTATGCATGTCTCTTTATTTTAATCAGACGAGGAATAAGGAGATCAGCCTCAGCTTCCGGGGATTCAGGCCCCACAAAAAGACCATCGGCATCATCTACAAGGTGGGCATCCCGTCCATCATCATGCAGTCTATCGGCTCTGTCATGACCTTTGGCTTCAATAAGATCCTGCTGATGTTCTCCTCTACGGCCGCCGCCGTATTCGGCGTGTACTTCAAGCTCCAGAGCTTTATCTTCATGCCGGTATTCGGTCTTAATAACGGCATGATCCCGATTATCGCCTACAATTTCGGTGCAAGGAAGCGAAGCCGCATTACCCAGACGATACGCCTAAGCGTCGCCATATCCATGTCGATCATGGCTGTTGGAATGGTTATCTTCCTGACCTGTCCGGCGATTCTTTTATCCTCGCTGTTCAACGCATCGGATAATATGCTGGCGATCGGAATCCCGGCGCTTAAGATCATCAGCCTGCATTTCCTTCTTGCCGGGTACAGCATCATCATCAGCTCTACCTTCCAGGCCATGGGAAATGGCGTCTACAGCCTGATCGTATCGGCGGCAAGGCAGCTTTTTGTCATCCTGCCGATCGCGTACATATCCGCAAGACTGTTCGGGCTGTCCGCCGTATGGTGGTCATTCCCTATCGCCGAGCTTGTGTCGGTTATTCTCTGTACGCTTCTGTTCATCCGGATTTATAAAGAAAAAATAAAAGGGTTGGGAAACTAATGTTTTCCCGACCCTTTTACGCTCCATCCGAACCTCCCCTTGGACTTCCCAAGGGAAAAATATTCTCCGTGGGAATAGGCGATAAGACCGGTAGAATTCAGTTCGAACTTCCCGCTCTTTTTCATGTAGGCTTCGTCCACCTGGACTGCTAACACCTGAGCGAGAAACATATGGTGGGAGCCCAGCTCCCTGACTTCCGTCACTTTACACTCAAGGTTCACCGGAGATTCCATGATCAGCGGCGCATACTTTAGCTTTTTTGCCTCTCCTCTCGTCAGGCGCATCTCCTTCCATTTATCCGTATCCCGCCCGGAGCGCACGCCGCACCAGTCCGCCGCCTTCGCAAGCCTCTCTGTGGTTAAGTTCACCACGAACTCCCCGCTCTCCCGGAGCATGTGGTAGGAATACCGCTCCGGCCTCACGGAAATGTATAACATGGCGGGATCTGTGCATACCGTCCCTGTCCACGCCACGGTAATGATATTATCCCTGCCCTTCGTATCCGCCGTACTGACCATCACCGCCGGGAGCGGATACAGCATATTTCCCGGCTTCCAGATCTGCCGTCCCATAATCTTTCCTCCTAATACATCATTGCATTAATCTTGAAGTAATGTCCTTCTACTGCTGCAGCGACGCCACCAGCGTGGGGATCAACTGCTTCTTCCTGGATACCACGCCCTTAAGGATGATCCGGTCCGTATCCTCCGGCAGGTCAAAGGCGCTGATGATGCTGGCTCTCGCCCCGTGGCCGCAGCACAGAAGCTCCGTCGATTCATTCAAGATATCCGTCAGCATAAAGTAGATCATCTCCATCTTCCCGCCCTCTAATACCTTCGGAATATGCGGGCTGAGCATCTCTTTGATCTCTGACAGCTCTTCTTTATTCATGGAATTAATCTGGCCCACCCCGAACACGGTATCATTCACCGTAAACTGCTTGAAATCCTGGAACAGGATATCCTCCGCGCTCTTGCCTTTGAGGCTGCTTCCCGCATTGAACATCTCCATGGACATCTTTTCCATGTCAATCTTGGCAAGCTTCGCAAGCTTCTTCGCCGTCTTCTCATCCACTGCCGTGCAGGTGGGCGAGCGGAAAAGAAGGGTATCCGATATGATCGCGCAGCAGAGAAGTCCAGCGATATCCGAAGGTATCTCCACTCCCGCCTCTTCATACATCTGGGTAATGATCGTCGCCGTGCAGCCTACCGGCTGGTTCCGAAAAAATACTGGTCCCATCGTCTCAATATTGCCCAGCCTGTGATGATCGATGATCTCCACGATATCCGCTTCCTCGATGCCGTCAACCGCCTGGGATTTCTCATTATGGTCTACCAGGATGACCTGCTTTTTCTTCACATTCAGGAAACGCCGCCTGGAGATAAATCCCCGGAACCTCCCGTGCCGGTCAAGGATCGGGAAATCACGGAACTTATTCTTCGTCATCACTTCCCTGATATCATCCACATAATCATTCATGTGAAAGGTGACAAGCGGCCCTTTGCTCATAAAATGCTTAACTGGTATACTCTGGTTGATCAGCCGCGCCACCGTATAGGTATCGTGGGGCGTGCTGATAATGACGATGCTCTGCTCCTCCGCTTTTTTAATCAGCTCCGGCGATACCTTTGCATCCTGGCAGACAACCATGCAGCTCGCGTCGATATTGACCGCGCAGGCCTGGGCTTCCGGACGGTTCCCTAAGATCACCAGGTCATCCTTCTCGATAAACTCCTTCATCAGCTCGTCATTGGACGCCCCCACAGTCACCTTGCCTGTCGTAAAACACCCGTGCTCATTGCCGCTGATCAGCTTCCCGTCAAGGGTGTCGATGATATTCTTATACTGGGTCCTGGCACTTGACAGCTCCCGGTTGTCGTACACCTCCATATAGGAAGTCGCGATATCCCCGGTAGAGATCACCCCCACAAGCTCCTCATCCTTCAGCACAGGAAGCGTCTTGATATTGTTCTCCTTCATCTTCTCCCAGGTATTCCTGATGGAAAGGTTAGGCGCTACCCCGTCGATCCTATGTATATCCATATCTTTAACCTGCAGCTTAACATTCTGCAAAAGCCCCGGCGCATCCACCTTGAACCTTTTCAGCACAAAGTGCGTCTCCTCATTGATCTGCCCTGCCCGCTTCGCCACGTAGTCGTCGCCGGTCACCTTTTTTTTCAGCTCTGCGTAAGCGATCGCAGAACAGATCGAATCTGTATCCGGGTTTTTATGTCCGACAATATATATTTTCTTCGATTTTTTTCCCATATAGATCTCCTTATAAAACCTTTTTTGAAAGTTTCTAATAGTTAGATTGCCATTTTTTTCATGCCAAGTCAACTATATTTTTTCTACTTCTCATTTTTTCTCCCCACAATACACAGATTATATGCTATACTAGAGATATTAGAATGATGAGAAAGGAACAAAGTACAATGAGTGAAGAGTTATTACAGGAAGAAACCCAGACCATGGCTGATTTTGAGGAGCATTTTGACGATGCCAACCCGTGGAACCTGATTGCATCTTATAAGGCAAATGGCACAGTGCTCCCGGTAAAGGTTGAAGGTATTGTGAACGGCGGTGCGATCGCAATGGTAGAGGGCATCCGCGGTTTCATCCCTGCATCCAGGTTATCCCTCTCTTACATTGAGGATCTGGAATCCTACCTCTTAAAGGATATCGAGGTAAAAGTAATTGAGGCAGATCAGGCCGAGAACCGTCTGGTTCTTTCCGCCCGCGAGATTCTGAAGGAAAAAGAGAAAAAGGAACGTGAGGAAAAGATTGCCAGCGTAAAAGTGGGAACGGTTCTTACCGGGACGGTAGAGACCCTGCAGAACTACGGCGCGTTCATCCGTCTCCCTGACCATCTCTCCGGCCTGGTGCATGTATCGCAGATCAGCCAGAAGCGCGTAAAGCTGCCAAAGGATGTACTGAGCGTAGGCGACGAGGTTACCGTAAAGGTAATCGGCATCAAGGACGGAAAGATCAGTCTCAGCATGAAGGCTCTGGAAGAGGTAAAAGAAGAGCCGGAAGAAAAGGTTGAGATTCCGAAGGCCGGCAATATCGGAACGAGCCTTGGCGATCTGTTCAAGGATATCAAGCTGTAAGCACCGGTTTTTTGTAAATACCGGCTGTCCAAAACTATCGGACAGCCGGTATAACAAAGACCAGAAAAGCAGAGATAAACACAGGACTGCTATCTTGTCACTGAAAATCGGAAACCTTCAGAACCGGCACGTACCGCCGCCGTTTCTGAAGGTTTTTATTCTGAAAAATCAAGAGCAGGCACCAACCACTTGTCCGCTGTGTCCGTTATCCGATCCCCATCTCACCAAGCACCTCTACCGCCGTCTCCACACATTCTGCACAGCAGGGGAGGGGCTGCGGCCCTTTTTGCGTCAGCAGGTCCCTGCAGTAGACAGAACCCTTTTTCTCTCTGAAAAGCGCCGCCGCCTTTCTTATCTTTTCATAGGTATCCATCTTGGTACGCAGCGGGTCTTCCATATCTCCGGCGCTGTTATAAAGACCGATGACAAGAAACATCCCCGTAACGGCTCCGCAGGTGTCCATAAGGCCGCCCATCCCAAGGCCGAAGCCTTCCGTCATCCTGAACACATCCTTTTCGCCGGCTCCGTACCGCCCGGCATATGTGCAGACCACCGACTGGCAGCAATTGTACCGCTTTTCCATAAAATTTGCCGCTGCTTTTTGCTTATTCGTCTCCATCCTTCTTACCTCCTGCCCTCTCCAGGTTATCTATCCACGCCCGGACGCATGCGTCGCTGGGCATCCGCCAGTCCCCTCTCGGCGACAGCGCCACCGTCCCCACCTTCGGCCCGTCCGGCAGGCAGGAGCGCTTAAACTGCTGGGAGAAGAACCGTAAGCAGAAGGTACGAAGCCACCTATAGATTGTCTCATCCTCATATTCCCCTGCAAATGCCCGCTTCGCGATCCGGTAGATCTTCGCCGGCTCATAGCCGAACCGCAGGAAATAATACAGGAAAAAGTCATGCAGCTCATAAGGCCCTACCAGATCCTCCGTCTTCTGAGCGATCTCACCGTCCTCGGGCGGGAGAAGCTCCGGACTTACCGGCGTATCAAGCACATCATAAAGCACCTCCATAAGCGTCTTATCCTGGCAGGTATCCGCATAATAACGCACCAGATGCCGCACCAGCGTCTTCGGGACAGACCCGTTGACCCCGTACATGGACATATGGTCGCCGTTATAAGTCGCCCATCCCAGGGCAAGCTCCGACATATCCCCAGTTCCGATGACCATACCGTTCTTCTGGTTGGCTATATCCATGATCACCTGGGTGCGCTCCCTCGCCTGGGCATTCTCATAGGTAACGCTGTGATCCTCCAGATCATGTCCGATATCCTTAAAATGCTGCGCCACCGAATCCGCAATAGGGACTTCCTTTAGCGTCGCCCCAAGCTTTTCTGACATCTTGCAGGCATTGCGGTAAGTCCGGTCCGTCGTTCCAAAACAGGGCATCGTGACAGCCATGATCTGCTTTCTGTCCATTCCCAGAAGGTCAAATGCCTTCGCCGTCACAAGAAGTGCCAGTGTAGAATCAAGGCCTCCCGATATCCCCACCACCGCGCTCTGTGCATGGGCGTGGGCAAGGCGCTTCTTAAGCCCCATGGCCTGGATCGTAAGTATCTCCTCGCACCGCCTTTCCCGCTCTCCATCCTCCGCCGGTACAAAGGGCCGCGAAGGGAAGCTCCGGGTAAGGGACGTCTCCTCAACATCTGCATGGAAGGAAATCCGCAAAAGCTCCCTGCCGTCCGCCGGCTTAAATGTCGTATTCTTCTGCCTCTCGCTCAATATCCGCTTCACATCGATCTCCGCATAGATCACACCATTTTCAAACCGCTTTCCCGATGCCAGCGTAACACCGTTCTCCGCAATCATATTGTGGCCGCCGAACACAAGGTCTGTAGTAGACTCCCCTTCTCCCGCATTGGCGTAAATGTATCCGCAGATCAGCCGCGCAGACTGCCCCTCGATCAGGCTTTTCCGGTAAGCCGCCTTTCCGATCGTCTCGTCGCTGGCAGAGCAGTTGACGATAATCGTAGCTCCCTCTCTTGCCGCCTGGATGCTCGGCGGGACTGCCGACCACACGTCTTCGCAGATCTCCGCCGACACGATAAGCCCTTCCACATTGTCCGCTTCGAACAAAAGCTGAGGGCCAAAAGGCACTTCCTTTCCGTCAAGCAAGATATCCTCCGCAAAGGACGGCCCCTCCCTGAACTGCCGCATCTCGTAAAATTCCCCGTAATTCGGGAGAAATGTCTTCGTCGTAAGCCCTAAGATCTCCCCGTCCTGCAGCGCGGCAGCCACATTATAAAGGGCACCGTTAACCGCCAGAGGAACGCCCACAAAGACAAGCATATCTTTCCCTTTTGTGTATGCCGCAACCTGAAAAAGCCCCTCTCTGGCCTTCGCTAAGAGAATGTCTTGGGTAAATAGATCGCCGCACGTATACCCGGTAAGGCAAAGCTCCGGGAATACTGCGATCTTTGCCCCCTCTCCGGCCGTCTCACCGATCAGCCCGCAGATCTGTTCCGTGTTATAATCCACATCCGCTACCCGTATATCCGGCGTCACCGCCGCCACCTTTATAAATCCATCTTTCATCGGCTCTCCTCCAATCTCCGGTAACTTATACCCAGATCCGTTATCTGCTTCTCTTTATGATCTTCTTTAAATCCTCTACCGTATAATTATATGCGCTGTTGCAGAAATGGCACTTTACCTCGATATCCTTTCCTTCATCGATCATCTCCTGGATATCCTTCCTTCCGATACTTGCAACCGCCTTCTCCACCCGCTCCTTCGAGCAGTTACAGAAGAACTTCGCCGGAATAGTATCCGTAACCTCAAGTCCCACATTCCCAAGAAGCTCCCTTAAGATCTCTTCCGGCGTATACCCCCTGTCCAAAAGCTCCGTAACGGATGTGACATGCTTGAGGTTCTCTTCAATCCGTGCGATAGTCTCCTCCTTCGCAAAGGGCATCATCTGGATGATAAATCCCCCGGCGCACTTCACCGTGTTGTCCTTCTCCATCAGGACACCCAGCCCCACCGATGACGGCACCTGCTCAGAGCTTGCAAAATAGTAGGTAAGGTCCTCCGCGATCTCACTGGTCACAAGCATCGTATCTCCCACGTAAGGCTCCTTTAGCCCCATATCCTTGATCACCTGCATGATGCCGATGCCCACGGCTCCGCCTACATCAAGCTTCCCGTTTTTTGCAGGCACCATCGCATCCGGGTTCTCCACATAGCCCTTTACGTTGGCATGGCTGTCCGCAGTGACGGTAATCCCGCCGAGAGGACCGTTTCCCCGCACCTTGACCGTAAGCATGTCCGTATCATTTTTCATCATGCTCCCCATCATGGCGCCGCCGGCCAAAAGCCTCCCGAGGGCAGCCGTCGCCACCGGGCTTGTGTTGTGGCGCTTTCTCGCTGTTTCCACAAGCTCCCCTGCTGTTATGGCAAACGCGCGCACCTGGCTGTCCGCTGCCGTTGCCCTTACAATATAATCTTTCATCGATCTTTTCCTTCCTGCCGAAAATATATTTCCTCTTTTGCGTCCGCGCTGTCAAAGCCTGCGCTTCACACCCCGAAGCCCTGACGCACCAGCTTTCATTTTAATATGTTTTCCCTTATATTACAAGGTCTTTCCCCGTTCTTTTGCTACCGCCAGGATCCGCTCGCTGCACGCCTTCGCCGGCTCCTGTGTGTAGGCATCATAAGCGGCCAGAAATTCCATGCCGGCCTGTTCGATCAATGCCTTTATCTCTTCAGATGTATAACCTCTCTGATAATGGCTCTCCTGATATCTGCGGTAAAGCTCCTCCTGATCTTCCTCCTGAATAAACAGAGTCAGTTCATACTCATTCACCCTGCTGTCCGCGTCGTAATAGTTATCCCAGATAAAACTGCACTCATCCCTGCTCTCCGCAAATGTCCGGCTGCCCAGGACATGTTCATATTTGTACTGGGTATTAAAATCAAAAAGAAAGATTCCAGAAGGATCCAGATAATTATTCACCAGACGGAATACCTGAAGAAGCTCCTTGTCATCCATCACGTAATTGATGCAGTCGCACACGCTTAGGACTGCCCGCACGGTCCCGTACAGCTCAAAATTCCGCATATCCTGCAAAAGATAGAGGATGTCGTGCCCGCTTTTCTCCCGCTTTTGCACAGCGATCTCCAGCATCTCCTGCGCGTTATCCACACCGATCATATCGTAACCGCGGGCTGCAAAGCTCTCTGTCATGCTCCCCGTACCGCACCCAAGATCCAGCACAAGACCGTCACAAATTCCCCGTTCCTTTAGTATCCCTTCAAGGCAGTCCGCCCACTCTGCGTAAGGGACATTGTCCATAAATATATCATAAACCTCAGCAAAACCGGTATATGCCTCCATTTTACCTATCCTCCAATACCCTGCCTGCGGACTTCTTCCGGAGTCTCCTCCAGCAAGTCCGCGATCTTCTCCGCATCCATCCCCTTTTTGTTCAGCTTTAATACATGCGCTCTGAACATCTCGGCTCTTGTCTCTTTTCTTCCTTCTTCCCTTTCCTCTTGCCTTTCATAATATTTTTCTTCCCAAGCCTGCATATGTTTTACTCCTACCTCCTCGCTGCGCTTCACCTTACAGACCGGGTCATGTATACGTCTGATCCGCTCACTCCCTGCATTTTCTGCATTCTCATCGGTGGTATGCTCCGATAATGAAGAAAATCCACCAGTTCCTTTGACACCTATATCTCACATAGCCAAACAAAGCAAAAAGCGTGATCATAATGATATATGACGGGTTCAGCTGATTGTAATCCGATATCCCTGGATCAAGAAGGCTTTATCGATCATCGACTGATAAAACCGGCTTCTTTGGGCCAGATCGGTCTTTCTTTTTTCCTGCATCTCTGTATTATATACGTTTTTCTCTTCATCTACGGCAAAAATATCCATGCAGACAGAATGGATCCGAATATGATGCTGAGTATATCCTGTTGTGTCCCCGGATCCCCACCACCTCATCAAACAAAAAGCGGGATGTAAAAATCTTCTTACTTAATGGTATTTTATTCTGTTTTCCAATCACATGTTTCTTCCTTATTTTATCATAATTTACAGCAGCTTAACAGAAAAAAACAAAGAAACTTACACCTTCGCATCCCTCCTGCTCTTTATCTTTCAACTCTTTTTTGGAAATCCCGGCGAAATGCCGGGTATATGGATATCTAGTACATCGAAAAATAAGTATCTGGCTATATCACGCAGAATAATTTTTCAGATACAAAGCAGCTTTTCGACGGCGCAGCGGTGGCTACGACTAGAAACTCTAACGCAGCAGCTGGAAAATCAGACCGGTGATATGGCTGGTTACTTAATATTCGATGTACTAGAATACTGGCTATTTAATCTGTAATAAAAGGATAACATAGATTTTCGGCTATGGAAAGAATTTTGTAACTGCCCACTCTAAGACTTTTTCCTGTTGCCGCTCACGAAAGCAAGACAGCAACAGTCCTTGAGCATCCTCCTGCCCCCCAAATCCCCCCCCCCGGCGCCCTGCCGCCGCCAAAGTAAAAAACGAAAGGGGAAAATTACAGGTCAATTATGCAGCTTGCCAGTGTTTTTCCCAAAAGAAGGATTTCCGCCGCCTTCCCCTGCATCCGGATATTGACCGGGAACACTTCATCACTTTTATTCAGAAGTATTATCACAATTTTATTCTCCGGTGTATGATATGCCGCCACATCGATCTGGTCTGTATATTTCGTAGCCCCAATCCTGACAGACCCCGGGATAATATTATGTGCAAAATGATAATACTGCCGTTGTATCTTCTGGGGTATCAGCTCCCCAGTCTTTGTATTGTACAAAAACGGCGCATAACAGTAATTGCCTACATGGTTCGGGCCGCCTTTTTCATCAAGCAGCAGGTTCCAGTCATAAAATGCACACATACCATGATTTAAGTCGCCTATGATCTCATGACACAGCTTATTGGTGACATCCTCAATATTCTTTTCATCAAACAGGCGGTATTCCAGACAGCTTTCCGACATGATCATCTTCACCTCCGGATAATGCTGGCGGACCAGCTCCATTGCCTCAAAATGATCGCCGCTGTACCAGTGGAACGCCGCGCCCGCCACCATACGGCGGGTGCTGTCATCTACCACATCCCTGACTCGCTCATAAAGCCTTTCCTTATTATGGTCCCAGATAAAGATTTCGATATCCCCAAAGCCATGAGCCTGCAAAGCCGGATACATAAAATCCCGGAGAAACTCTTTTTCTTCTTGCGCACTGAACAGGCAGGAATCCCAAGTCTGTTCAGCTTTCGGTTCATTTTGAAGGGAAATTCTCTGGACGGCATAACCCCTGTCTTTAAATTCCCGGATATATCTGCAGATATATTCCGCCCACATCTGACGGAATTCAGGCTTCAGCCTTCCGCCCATCTTCCGGCTTCCGTTTGTCTTCATAAATGCGGGAGGGGACCATGGCGACAGCATAAGCTTCAATTCATCTTCCGCAACCCTTTTTATGTCCTCCAGCATCGGTATAATATATTTCTCCGTCCTCTCAAAAGTAAAGCTTTGAAGCCCGGCGTCCTGCGGATCGGACATTGCTTCATAAGTGTCCAGACAAAAATCGCAGCTATCCATATGGATACGGACTAACCGGTAGTTCATCTCATCTTTAGAAAAATAAGTCCCGACCACCTGCTTTTTCTGCTCTTCATTCATCAGCGAATATACATATCCCGCTGCTTCTGTCACAGCTCCCCCAAAGCCCTCAAAAACCTCATAGGTCAGTTCCGGATACAGATTGATCACTTGTTTTTCCGCTTCTGCCGTATCATCATGCAGCTCCACTGTCTGGCAGAATTTGTTATCATAGCCGGCGCCTGGCATATCGGTATAGTATTTCATCTTCATAAGCACATGCTCCTTTTCTTCTCTTAAATTCTGTTCATATTATAGTAGCCTGCGGCCCATATTTATATCACTTTTTTTGGCGTTTTATTACTTTATTTGGTATATTTTTATGGTATACTTTTCTCATGACCTTGACAGAAAGGAGCTGGAATATCATGAAAAAGACTATACGCCCTGCCATATCCGGAGATATCTTTAAGCAGTTTTCTGACCTGCTCTTTACCAATCAGGAAGCCGGGATCACTCACAATCCTTTTGATCAGGAGCTTAGGGAGATGACGGGCATAGAACAGGGGGATCCGGACTCTCTGCAAAAAAGCCTTGATGAAGATTATCCCGGTAAGGTCGGACGGCTCGCGAAGGATGATCTGCGCAACGCAAAGAACCTTGCCATCGTAAACGTCACTCTGTCCTGCCGGGCGGCGATCCGCGGCGGCGTGATGCCGGAGATCGCATTTTCACTTAGCGATACACTAATCCAGAAGGTAGAAGAAAGCAATGATATCCATACGGTACACGAATTGATGACGGCCTTGAAATACCAGTACGCCCATATGGTAGCGGATATAAAACGCACGCAGAAAGCCGGGGGTATCCGGCAGGAGAATTATCACGTAAAGAGAAGTAAAGATTATATTATCACACATTTGCACGGAAGACTGTCTCTGTCTCAGATCGCAGAAGCGCTGTCTTTAAACGCCAGCTATCTGTCTGAGCTTTTCCATCGCTGCGAGGGAATATCTATCACTGAATTTATCCGGAAGCAGAAGCTTGGCCGGGCGCAGAACCTTCTTATGTATTCGGACCACTCCTACAGCGAGATCGCATCCTGCCTGGGCTACTCATCCCAAAGCCACTTTGGCAGGCAGTTTAAAGCGCTGACCGGCATGACTCCGCGCAGGTACCGTGAGTTATATGGTGTAACCCATCTGAAAACTGATGGCAGATAAGGATGCTCCTGCGGTTATCTTGCAATGAATATCATGCAGAAAAAGTCCCCTAACCGGAGACCTTTTCTGCATACCTATCCTCTTTATTCCTCATCGATGCCTTCTGTCTCGATGATAAATTTCGTCTTTCCATCCATGCCCTTCTTTATCCCGGCATAGGATTTATACTCCTTGCCCAGCTTCGACATCGCATCAAGCCGGTCCTTTACCTTCTTAAAATCACCGTCGAAGGCTTCCGTCAGCTTATCGACACCCTCTTTTTTGAACTCGGACATCCCGTCTGCCAGCTTTTTATTGCCGTCCGCCAATTCATTCGTCCCTTTATTCAGGGTTCCCGCACCATCATCAAGCTGGCTTACGCCTTTGTCAAGCTCCTTCGCGCCGTCTGCCACGGCCCCGGCGCCCTGATCAAGCTTCTTAACGCCGCTGGCAAGCTGCGATCCGCCCTTTTTAAGCTCGCTCGTGCCGGTAGTAAGAAGGCTGCTCTTGCTGTTTAGCTCCTCGGCTCCCTTGGCCAGCGTAGCAGCTCCTTCAGATACGGTGGCCGCTCCCTGGGAAAGGGCGCTGATAGAATCGGTCAGACCGCCTTCGCCGTTTACTTTACCATTCAGCTGCTCCATCCCGCCTGCAAGAGCCGCGGCAGTCGCTTTTAACTGCTCGATGCTGCCCTGCGTGCTGTTAATGGCGTCCTCAGCCCGGTCTGTATTCACGACTGCTTTTGCCGTCCGCTCCTTTGTGATCTCAACTGTTGTGCTGTCCAGCGCTTTTTCCGCAATTCTCTCCGCCTGGCTGCTAAGCTTCGCATTGGCCTCTTCCTCTGCCTTCTGGATCGCGGAACGCACCTCCTCCCGATATTCTTCCGGAATCCCGGAGAGATCCACGCTGATGGATATAGAACCTACGGTAGAATCTGCAATCTCAGAAGCGCTTCTTGTGGCAACGACTTTTCCGGCAGTATCTCCGGTATATTCCACATCTGCGTCAGTTTTATTTACCGCATTCTCCGCGGAGGAAAGCTGCTTTGTCAGAGCTGATATGGCGCTGTTTACCCCGGACGCCGCTTCCTTAAGCTGCTTGACGCTTCCCCCAAGCTCAGGAGCCTTGCTGCTTAACGCGGCAGCTCCGTCGCTTACCTGCTTCGCTCCTCCTGCCACCTGCTTGCTTCCGTCTGCCAGGCTTCCTACGCCGCTGGTGTAGGTATTGACACCGTCTACAAGGGAATTGACACCCTTGATCAGATCCCCGCTCTTTTCATTCAGCGTGCTGACACCGTCAGCTACCTTCTTCGAGCCGTCCGCCAGTTCTCCCGAACCGCTCTTAAGCTTCTTTGTCCCGTCCTTCAGCTCCTTTGAGCCGTCTGAAAGCTTCTTCGCCCCGTCAGCCGCGTCCTTTGAACCGTCTGAAAGCTTCTCTGCCGCGTCTTTAAGGTCGTCTAACGACTGCTCCAAGTCATCAAAGCTGTCAATATCATCTGCGCTGAACTCATTCATCAGCTCGGCGGATGCCACGGTAACGGTCGGGTTTACGCTTGCTTTCGTCACCTGGGCAGTGATCCTTACGCTGTCGGGAATCTCAACGTCAAGGTCTGACTCATCGAGGTTAAGATTCTCCTGGAGTCCCGGAAAGCCAAGTCCGACGACGATATTTTTGTCTCCGTCGGAGAGGACTCTTCCGTTGTCCACCTCCACATCCTTATATTCGTCTGTGGAAAGCATCATAGCCGTCACCATGGTAAATGGCGTGTACATCTTCACCTTTTTGCCGCCGATCTTTACGGTCTTCCCGGAATGGTTCGTATACCGGATATTGATCTCTACTTTGCCGCTCTTTCCATTAAGCTCCTTTGCCGATATGGGCTTTCCGTCAAGCTTGTAGGACACCTTTACCGCCACAGGGAGGGCGCCGTCTGACGTTCCCTGGTAATAGATATCCTCTCCCGCAGACTTCCACTTGATCTCACTGCCGTCTCCCTGGGAAAAGGATTCCTCACCCTTGACATTCTTGATCCCGCTCAGTCCGGTCTCATCCTCCACATCGCCGTTTCCCGGATTCTTGAGCCACTCGGTAACGGTAGTCTCTGTCACATTTCCCGACGGATCCGCTTTGATGTAGACCGACTCATCCTTGAACGTATCCCCGGATTTCTCCTTCTTGGACGTCTTGTCACTCTCTAGCACCTCGCCGGCCGTCTCCTCCAGCTTTTCTATATCCTTATCTGCTTTTTTGCCTGCTTTTTCATCCGCAGCCTTTTCTTTATCCTTATCTGTTTTATCTGCATTTTTATCCGCAGCTTTCTCTTCATCCGCTGCCTGTACCTCGCCCAGGCCATAACGGTAATCCCCGCAGACGCCGGTCAGCCCCGCGCCGCCTACAGCCAGCGCCAGGGATCCTGCCAGTAATTTTTTCACCAGATTATTTTTCATGAACCATACCTCCTATTGCTTTATTCTTCTGCTGCCTCTTCGGCAAAAATCCACTGCTTGTTTTTACGATCACCTGGTCAAATACCATGAACATGGACGGCAGTACGAACACTACAACCGCCATACTGACGATCGCGCCCCTCGCCATCAGGATACACAGTGAGCTGATCATATCTATATTCGAATAAATTCCGACTCCGATCGTCGCCGCAAAGAAACTTAAGGCGCTGACGATGATGGACTGCGCCGATGCCTGATGGGCGATAGTGACTGCCTCATACTTCGCTGCCCCAAGGCTTCTCTCCCGCTTATACCGGGTCGTCATCAATATGGCGTAATCCACGGTGGCTCCAAGCTGAATCGTCCCGATCACGATCGATGCCACGAAGGGAAGCGTAGTTCCCGTGTAAAACGGAATCCCCATGTTGACAAATATGGCAAATTCGATGACTCCCACCAGGATGACCGGCAGGGAGATGGAGCGGAACAAAAGGAAGATGATCACAAAGATGATCCCGATAGACACAAAGCTTACGGTCTTAAAATCCGTATCCGTAATGTCGATCAGATCCTTCGTCAGCGGCGCTTCCCCGACAAGCATCGCGCCATCATCATATTTGTCCAGCACCTCATTGATCTCATCCACCTGCCTGTTCACCTCATCCGACGCCACCTTATAGATAGAATTGATAAGCACCATCTGGTATTTATCATTTTTCAAAAGCTTTGTCACGGACTTGGGAATCATATTTTCTGGAACCGCCGGCCCGATAAGGCTGTCAAGTCCGAGCGCCCATTTCACCCCGTCCACCTTCTCGACTTCCTTCAGCATCTTTCCTACATCCGAGGACGGCACATCGCTGTCAACCAGAAGGATATGGGTCGTGTTCATATCGTAATCTTCCTTAAGCTTTTCATTGGCAATGATGCACGGCAGATCCTTCGGCAGCGTCTCATCCAGATTGTAGTAGACACCCGTATGGTTATTCCCGTACACTGCCGGGAACAGAAGCACCAAAAACAGCACGACATATACCAGATAATGCTTCGTCACCCTCTGGGAGATCCGGTTAATATTCGGCAGAAGGGGCTTATGCTTCGTCTTCTCGATCAATCTATCGCAGACCAGTATCATGGAAGGCAGGATGGTCACACAGGTGATGACGCCTAAGACCACGCCCTTGGCCATGACAATACCAATATCCTTTCCAAGGGTAAAGCTCATAAAGCACAGTGCGATAAATCCGGCGACTGTCGTGACCGAGCTTCCGATAACCGAGGAAAATGTCTGGGAGATAGCGCAGGCCATGGCCTTCTTCTTATCGCCCCCGCATTCTGCCTGCTGCTCTTCATAACTATGCATCAGGAAGATGGAATAGTCCATCGTTACCCCAAGCTGCAGCACCGCCGCCAAAGCCTTCGTAATATAGGAAATCTCTCCGAACACAATATTGCTGCCCAGATTATACAAAATAGCGATCCCGATACTTAGCAGGAACAACAGCGGAACCACAAAGGATTCCATCGTCACCCCTAGGACGATAGATGAAAGGATCACTGCGATCAGCACATAGACCGGCGTCTCCCGCTCCGAAAGCTCCTTCGTATCGGTAACGATGGCCGACATCCCGCTTAAGAAGCACTGCTTCCCGGTCAGCTTACGGATCTTTCCGATCGCCTCCATCGTACCGTCTGAAGATGTGCCTTCGTCGAAGAAGACTGCCATCATCGTCCCATTCTCCGAATTAAATACTTGGTAGATCTTATCCGGCAGCATACTCTGAGGCATGGAGATATCCGCGATGGAATCATACCACAGCACCTTCTCTACATGCTCCACCTTCTCAACCTCCGCCTTCAGGGCCGCCACATCCTTCGGCTCCATCCCGTCCACCATCAGCATAGAAAACGCGCCGATGCCGAAATCCTCGATCATGATATCCTGCCCCTGCATCGTCTCGATCTCCTTGGGCAGGTAGGTCAGGACGTCATAATTCACTCTCGTCCGGATATAGCCGAATACCGCCGGGACGAGCAGCAATATACTGGTGATCAGAATGACGACCCGGCACCTTACTACCGCCTTTCCAAACTTATTCATTCCACCATTCTTCCTTTCTATTATGACTACTGGTCATTCTTTCTGAATGTACTATAACGCAAATATGACTATTAGTCAATATATTTTTTGACTTTTAGTCATATTTATTTGACTTTTGGTCATTTTACTAATATAATACAGATTAACCTATGGTTCTTAATGTAGATTTCACAGCGGAAGGGAGCTGTTTTTATGGGAAAAGTAGATGAGAATAAAAAGAAGAAAAAAGAGGCGCTGTTTAATACCGCCTACGAACTGTTTACCACGAAGGGGATCAACTCCACGGCCATCTCCGATATCGTGGAAAAGGCAGGGGTTGCCAAGGGGACTTTCTACTTATATTTTAAGGATAAATACGATATAAAAAATAAACTCATCGCCCATAAGACCAACGAGCTTTTCGCTGCGGCGGGCGATGCGCTGGAAAAATCCGGCATTACCGGACTGGAGGATGAGCTGATCTTTATCATCAATCATATTATCGGTATGCTCGTAGACAACAAGCCCCTTTTAAACTTTATCTCCAAAAACCTGGTGATGGGCGCGCTGCGCTCTACTCTGCTGACCGGTGAAAGCAGCGGTCGGGAATTTTACGAAAAATTTTTAGGGCTGGTAGAGCAGGACGCCTATACTTACGCAGACGTGGATGTCATGCTGTTCACCATCGTGGAGCTGGCAGGCTCCGCCGGATACAACTCCATCCTTTACAACGAGCCGCTGCCCATCGAAGAGTACAAGCCCTTTTTATACCGGTCAGTGAGACTGATCATAAAAAGCCACCGGACCGGATAGCTTACTATCCGGTCCGGTGGCTTTTTAAAACTCCTTTTTTTCCATAATCCTGACAGAGATCAGGTAAGATACGGCAAGCCATACCAGACACAGGACCGGTGTGATCACCCTCATCCAGCCTCCGCCAAACAACTCAATGTCATGCAGGACGTCCATCTGGGAGACGCCTGCCATCACTCCCATGAGTATCCCGGCAATGATCAGGATGACGAACCGGCTTTTTTCCGCCCCGAACTTTAAGAATACCGGAAGCATGAATGCCATCGCTGTCAGTGCGACCACATAAGAATCCTCCATATTCCCCAGGAACTCTACGAAGGTATACCCATTTTCCGGATGCACCGCCGCCATGAGTATCCACATAAAAATCCCGACAGCCATAATCACCGCAACCGAAGAAATCGTGGCAAAGATATATTTTTCCTTCACATATCCCCGGCGGCTTATGGGCAGGGCGAACAGATATGCAAATCCATTGTCATAAGAATCATAATTGATCGTCGTCACCCCAAGCAGCCCGGAAATCGCCGTAATATAGCCAAATCCCATGCTCATCTCCCCGGTGGGTGCTACAAGCACTGCCCCCACTACCGGCAATAGAATAAAAAAAGCAATCTGTCTCTTCATCAGTTTTAAGTCTCTGATCAGTAATCCCTTCATCTTTTTTCACCTCGAATCATCATTGTCATCACACCGTCAACAGAACCCTTCTCTACCACCATATCCGGATAATTTTCCATGTAAAACCGCTTCTCCTTTGTCAGGCAGCTATACCCGAACTCCTCTTTGATATCGCGCAGAAGATACCTTTTATCTACGGCTTCATACTGCTCCCTGGTCATCTTCAGTATACCGTATTCATCCAGCAGCACATCCGTATCCTCATGAAGGATCACCTTCCCTTCGTCGATCATATAGATGTCGTCGCAGATCCCCTCCAGATCCCCGGAGATGTGGGAGCTGATCAGGACCGAACGCCCCTCTGTCTCCATGTATTCCCGGATCATGTCTAAAAGCTCTTCCCTCGCGATCACGTCCATCCCCGCCGTCGGTTCATCCATGATGAGCAAATCCGCCTGGTGGGAAAGCGCCGCCGCCACGTGAAGCTTCCGTTTCATGCCGGTAGAAAAGTCCTTGATCCGCTTGTCAAAAGGAAGACCGAAACTTTTGCATTTCCCGGTAAAGTATTCTTCGTCAAACCGGCGGTAGAGATTCCTCAGGACAGCCGTCAGGTCCTTTACCTTCAGGTATCCGCTGAATCCTGAATCTGACAGCACTACGCCGGTTCTCTCCCTGTCCTTTTCACTGAGCCTGCAAAGGGGCTTTCCCAGTATGGTAATCTCCCCGCCCTCCGGCCGGATCAATCCAAGGGCGGCCTTAAACGCAGTAGTCTTTCCCGCTCCGTTCTTTCCAATCAGCCCGGTCACGCAGCCTGGCTTTACCTCCATCGTAATATCCATCTCAAACTCTTTATATTGTTTTCTCACATTCTCTAATCGCAGCATCTCGTTATTCCTCCAAAACAATATGAAATAATTCTTCTATCTCCTGATCTGACATGCCGCAGCTTCTGCCCTTGCGTATGGCATTCTCCAGATCAGCCTCCACTTCCTTCTTCTTTTCTTCCAGCATCATCTGCTGATTGGCAAAGGCGACGAAGCTACCTTTACCGTGAACAGTGATAACAAACCCTTCCGCCTCCAGCGCGTCATAGGCTTTCTTCACAGTCAGAGCGCTGACCTTAAGCTCCTTCGCCAGAGCCCTCACCGACGGCAGCGTCGTATCCGCTTCCAGTATGCCCCTGATGATCTGTCCTTTCACCTGTTCCACGATCTGTTCGTAGATCGGCTGCATGGAAGAATGATTGACAATCAACTTCATCCTATCCCTCCTTCGTTATAAACAGTATATAACAGTTTGCCACTGTTGTCAACTGTTATATTCTGTTTATTTCTTTTTTTATTCCGTAGGCAGAAAAAGTGACAAGAATGAAAAAAGGAAGCATCTCCTTTTTCTGGAAATACTTCCTTCATCTACCTAAAACTTATTGGCCAAAACTTATGCTGTTAAGCGCTGCCTTTCCTTAGTATAAAGTATAACTCAACATAATCAAGTTAGGTTATACTAACAGATCTCGCAGATCCACCCTTCAGGAGCCTCGATCCTTCCCATCTGGATCCCTGTCAGTGTATCATACAGCTTCTTTGTCACCGGCCCCATCTCGTCCATGCCGCTCGGGAAACAGATCTCCTTCCCGTGGTCTACTACCTTTCCGACCGGGGAAATGACTGCTGCCGTCCCGCAAAGCCCGCACTCCGCAAAGTCCTTCACCTCATCCATATAAACCTCGCGCTGCTCTACGGTAAGCCCGAGATATTTCTCCGCCACATACATCAGGGAGCGCCTTGTGATGGAAGGAAGGATCGTATCCGACTTCGGGGTAACAACCTTGCCGTCCTTTGTGACAAACAGGAAGTTGGCGCCGCCCGTCTCTTCAACCTTAGTCCTGGTAGCCGCGTCCAGGTACATATTCTCATCATACCCCTTCTTATGGGCATCCACAATAGCATGGAGGCTCATGGCATAGTTGAGCCCTGCCTTCACATGCCCTGTCCCGTGGGGCGCTGCCCGGTCAAAATCACAGACTCTGATGGTAATCGGCTTCGCGCCTCCCTTAAAATACGGCCCCACAGGCGTCGTGAACACACGGAACTGATACTCATCCGCCGGCTTCACGCCGATGACCGGATTAGAACCGAACAGATACGGCCGGATGTAGAGCGTCGCCCCTGAACCAAAGGGCGGGACATACGCCGCATTAGCCTGCACCACCTGCTTAACCGCCTCCACAAATCTCTCCTCCGGAAACGGCGGCATCTCAAGACGCTTCGCCGTATCCGCCATACGCTCCGCATTCAGGTCTGGGCGGAAGGTCACGATACGCCCGTCCTCCGTCGTGTACGCCTTCAGCCCCTCGAAGCATGTCTGGGCGTACTGGAGCACGCATGCACACTCGTTGATCACCACATTTGAATCGGAGGTAAGTATACCCTCATCCCACGCTCCGTCCTTGTAATTGGAAACGTATCTTTTATCCGTCTCAATATAACTGAATCCCAGATCCGACCAGTCAATGTTCTTCTTCTCCATCGTAAACTCCTCCGTTCATACATAATCTGTAAATCTGACTTTAATTATAATACTGCCGTTAAATAAAATCAAGAGCGTGCTCTGTTTTTTGAAAATATTCGTTATTGTTGTTACCGTTCACTCCGTGACCGCAACAGGAAGAAATCATCTGCCCTCTTCCCGGAACACAAAGAACCTCTGCCCGAAATAATTAAACGCTACAAACAGGCACATCCCCGCGAGCATCGCCGCATTATCCCGCACCGCCAAAGAATACCCGCCAAGCACACCATGCACGCAGGGCTTCGCAATGCCGTACGCCAGCGCATAGCAGACGGTGATATTAAGCGCGAACCGGATAATCTCGCCAAAAGATCTCCTTTTTCTCTGAAACGTAAAATACTTGTTCAAAAAAAAGCTAACGATACTCCCGATTATGTAATTCATTGCCGAAGCAGCCCAGTAGCCCGTGTGAACTACATTGTAGCACAGAAACATCACGCCCGTCCCCACCAGCGTATTGATCACGCCCACGATCAAAAATTTAATTGTTATCCAGTCAACAACCTTTTTCTTTCTCACTGTATTATGCTTTACCTCTCCATCATGCTGATAGATTCGATCCCGACGCTTCCGCCCCGCACCACCTCGATAATCTTAAATTCATCCTTCATCAGCTTCACCACCGCGTCATTCTTCGTGGCGGTCTGCACGAACTCCAGAAGGAGGCTGTCTTTCCCGTAATCGATGACCTTCGCCTTGAACGTCTCTGCGATCTGAAAGCATTCCACCTTGTCCTGCGCCGTACATTTTTTCACCTTGATGTACATGATCTCCTTCATCCGCACAAATATGTTGGTAAAGTCGATTACCTTAATGACTTCCACAAGGCGGTTCAGCTGCTTCTTGATCTGCTCAAAGGTCTCGTCGTCGCTGACTGTCGCGATGGTCATCCTTGAGATCGTCGGATCCTCAGTCGTCCCCACTGTCAGACTGTCGATATTGTAGGATTTTCCAGAAAATAATCCGGAGATCTTTGACAGGACGCCGTCCTGGTTCTCCACATACAACGAAAGCCAGCGTTTTTTCATTCCATTTCCGTTCATATCATCTTCCCCCTTCTCTTAACAGTCCATGATCATATCTTCCAGAGTCCCTCCCGGGCGGATCATCGGGTAGACCAGATCCTCCGGGTCAATGTCAAATTCCAGAATGCAGGGCGTCTTCTCACTCTTCATCGCCTCCAGAAATGCAGGCTCGATCTCTTCCTTCTTCGTGATGCGTATGCCCTTTGCCCCGTAGCTTTCCGCCAGTTTCACAAAATCCGGCGTATATTCCGGGCACGGCACCTCGCCGCATTTCCCCCGGCAGGCCGCGCCGGAGCGCAGGCAGGTCATGGAGTAACGCTTCCCGTAAAAAAGCTTCTGCCACTGACGCACCATCCCCAGGTTGTTGTTATTGAACACACAGGAGATGATGGGCAGCTCTTCAAGCACCGCCGTGGCAAGCTCCTGGATATTCATCTGCATACCGCCGTCCCCGGATATAGAGATGACCGGCGTATCCGGATTGCCGATCTTTGCGCCGATCGCTCCCGGCAGACCGTAACCCATAGTCCCAAGCCCTCCGGACATGATCAGCCGCTTCTTTTCCGTGATCTCGGCAAACTGTGCGGTAAACATCTGGTGCTGCCCTACATCCGTGACGATGACCGCCTCGTCAAACAGACGGTTGATGGCACCGATCACATCCTGAGGCGTCATCACCGGCTTTTCCTTCATCACCAGCGGATGTTCCTCCTTCCATGCGCATACCTGTCCCAGCCATTTCTCCGTATCCGCCATTTCTACGTACTCCAGCATCTTTTCCACTGCCTCTTTCGCATCCGCCACGATCGGCACATCCACCTGGACATTTTTGGAGATCGCCGCCGTATCGATATCGATATGGACGATCTTCGCCTTCGGTGCAAAAGAATGAAGTTTTCCGGTAATCCGGTCGTTGAACCGGGTTCCGACAGAAAAGAGCAGGTCGCACTCATTCACCGCCATATTGGAAGCATAGGCGCCGTGCATGCCAAGATTCCCGATATAAAGAGGGTGGTCTGTGGGAATCGCCCCGCGCCCCATGACCGTCGTAACTACTGGTACCTTTGTCCGCTCTGCAAGGGCTGTGAACTCTCTCCTGGCGCCGGAGATGATGACCCCGCCTCCTGCGAGAAACAGCGGGCGCTTCGCCTTCCCCAGCATCTTAAGGGCACGCTTTAACTGCCCGATATGAACCCCTGTGCTCGGCTTATACCCCCGGATATTCACCTCCTGGGGGTACTCCGGGCTTCCAAGCTCCGCCATCACGTCTTTGGGAAGGTCGATAAGCACCGGCCCCGGACGGCCTGTCCTGGCAATATAGAACGCCTCTTTGATGATCCTTCCCAGATCCTCCCTCTTTTTCACCACCACGCCGTACTTGGTAATGCTTCTTGTGATACCGACGATATCTACCTCCTGGAAGGCATCGTTGCCGATCAGGTGTCTGGCCACCTGTCCGGTAAAGCACACGAGGGGAACGCTGTCATAATAGGCTGTCGCAAGCCCGGTCACAAGGTTGGTCGCCCCCGGGCCGCTGGTCACCAGACACACGCCAGTCCTCCCCGTGGAACGGGCATAGGCATCCGCCTCATGGACAAGAGCGACCTCCTGCCTGGGCAGGATCACCTTCGTAAAGTCCTGCTTGTAAAGCTCGTCACTGATGTCAATGGTACACGCTCCCGGATAGCCAAAGATCGTGTCCACGCCCTCCTCGCGGAGAGCCTTTACCAGTAATTTGTTCCCGCTGATTTTCTTCATACCTGCATCCTCCTTACACCTAAAACGCCCTAAGCGAAACCGCTTAGGGCGAATAAATCATCCGTGTTACCACCTAAATTCAGGGAAAAACCCTGCACTCATCCGGTACGGGAGAATCCTCCGGCTGGCTTCCCCAGGATCCTCATCCCCGGCTCATCCAGTCCTCCTTCTCCGATACCGCTCTCCTCTAACGCTGAGACTGCGTTGAAATCTACTGACACCGTATCCTCAGTGCGTTCGGTCCACTGCTCAAGGGCTACTTTTACAGATCCTTCACGGAGACTTGCACCTTCCGTCTCCTCTCTTCGCATCAGGTATCTATATACTCCTCCCTGTCATAGCATTTGTCTGATAAATTTATTCTATTATAGTGGATGGAAACACTGGTTGTCAACAGGATATTTTTAACGGATATTTACAACGTACAGGTCATCCTCTGTAAACTTCCTGTCTGTCTCCGGCGTTTTCCGGATGAATAAAAGGCTTTCCACCTGATCAACATCAAGGAGTCTGCCCATGGCAAAGCATTCCTGGTACGCTCTTTTTCCCCCGTCGGTATAGCCCATCGTGCCACCCCGGGTGTCTGTCACGAGCGTCCCGTCCTTAAGCTTAACGCCCGCCAGCGCCGGAGGCTCCGCCAGCATATCCGCCTCATACTCTTCCCCCGTGCTCTCATTGACCGCCTTTTCCTTCACGGTTTTCGTCGGGAAATCGTACACTGCCTTTATGGAGATCGGGGATACCTCCGCTTTGACTACTGACGCGCCTATATCGCCGAGCTTTTCGCTGACCTTCGCCGTATAGATCTGGCCGCTCCCGGTCAGTTTCCAGGAAAATGCCCATTTCCCCTTCACTACATCTTCTGCATGCCCCGCCTTCTGGGTGACAATGCCAAGATCCGCAAACTCCGTATCGATCTGTTTATCCTTAAGAGAACCCCTTTCTCCGTCTCCATAAAGCATGATCTGATACTCAAAGCTTCCGTCCTCCTCCACTACCTCCTCCTCATGGTCATACATTCCATAAGTGCAGGAGACATCTTTACCGTCCACCTTGACCGAAAGCCCGTTAAATCCCGGCTCCCTGCCTTTCCCTTTGGTATATCCTTCCACCTTGAAGGCCAGATACCCGTAGTAATTGTCAACGATACTCTGCCGGGCAGTCACAACGATGCCCTGATCCTCCACAGACAGGTCCGGGAAGTCCTTAAGCTGCCCCATCTTCTCCCAGCAGCTAAGGAGCGTATCCTGCTCCGCGTCTGCCGTATCCTCGTCGGAGCGGAGCATGGATCTGGCCACCTTATACATGGTCTGCATATAAATGCCTGAACACTCATCCTATACAACAAATATTAATCCTTCGCTGTACCAGAGAATTCAGGCTTTCCTTATCACCGGCCGCTTCCTGTATTTTTTTCACGTACTACTTCTTCTGCAATCTTCTCCCAGGATATGCCGCTCACCTCCGCATACCTTAGCTCCTTTTGTTCAATGCTCTCTTTAAGCGCCTCTGCAAGCTTCTGTTCAAACTCTGGCAGGCTCTCCCGCACCGGCTCGTCCGTATTGCGCATCTTAGGCAAAGGCACATACCGGATATCCGCTCCCGGCGCTGTCTCAACAAGCCACTCCCTGACGCCCGGCAGATCCGTCATGACCACTCTGTCCCCGCAGGCTAACGCCTCGATCACCGTCAGCGGAATTCCCTCAAAAAATGAAGGCAGTACAAAGATATCGCATGCGTTATAGACCTTTGCAAGCTCCGGCTGGGTCAGCCTTCCCAAAAATGTAACCTCATAGGGGCACTGCCTGGCCAGCCGCTTTATCGCCCTGTACTCCTCCTGATTGCCTGTGCTGCCCGCCAGGAAGACCTTAAGCCTGTCCCCGCCGCAGTCTAGGTGCGCAAGCGCCCGAAGGAGACTGATCACACCCTTTTTCTCCGCAATCTTCCCGGCAAATACTATCCGCACAGTCCCGTCTGACGGGCCATCCCCGGTCCGTTGAAACACCTTGCTGTTGTAGCCCATACCAGCACGCGTGATCTTGTCCGGCGACACGCCGTAGACCTCAAGCACTCCCTCCTCCTGCGCCCGCTGAGGCACGAATATCCGGTCAAGCCTCCGGATCTGCCTTTGGATAAATTCCCGCTCGAGATCCGTCTTTTTCATCTGCCGCAGGTCCGTATTATGGCAGAACCCATAGACCGTATAGGCCGGGAATGCCTCCCGCACAACCGCCGTCAGAAGATAAAGGTGATGGCATAAGATCAGATCCGGCTCAAGCTCGTCCACGGCTCTTTTGACCGCATGCAAAAATGCCTCCTTAAACTGCCCGGCCATCATTGGCGTCATCTCGCAGTATCTGGTGCTCGGATAAGGCATCTCATCCGACATGCCCGCTATGGGAAAAGGGAGCTTTTCAGGCATGCCAGAAGGACCGGCAGCTGACCGGTCCCCCCATTCCCGCACATTCTGTCTGCCCCGCGCCCCGCTGTCCCGGGACTCCTTCCGGCCTTCCGTAAAATATACCGGATAGAACCGGACGCCTTCCTCAAATCCCGTCTGATCCTCTTCATACACTCCTGCAACCACCGCCTGCTCATGCCCCATTACCGCGAACTCCTTCACCAGCTCCGCCAGATACACGCCGCTTCCGGTACTGTCCGGCTTCTGGGCCGTAATACTTAATATCTTCATCTTACCCTCTCATAAACTGTAAAATAATATTCCAGGTCAAAGCAGGTCTGCTCCTCGCTGATCTTTGTCATCTCCCAGCCTTCATCCTTATCCAGATCCGGGAAATACGTGTCCGCGTCATAAGCGTGGTCGATCTTCGTCACATAGGCCCTGTCACAGTACCCAAGCATGGCGCGGTAAATACTCTCCCCGCCGATCACAAAGATCTCTCCTGCGCATTTCTCCGCCTCTTTTTTCGCTTCCCTCAGGGCTTCCTCCACACTATGGACGATCACAGCGCCCCTGACCTGATAATCAGCCTTTTTCGTAATAACGATATTCACCCGGTTCTTTAACGGCTGCCCCTGCGGAAAGCTCTCCAGCGTCTTCCTTCCCATGATGACCACATTTCCCTTAGTCGTATCCCGGAAAAACTTCATATCTGCCGGGATACTCCACATCATCCGGTTGTCCTTCCCGATCGCCCAGTTCCTGTCTACCGCCACAATTAAATCCATACACTCTGCTTCCTTTCCTGCGAAACTGTACTCATTCTCTCCCTTTACCTTACACTGCCACAGGGATATTTTTTATCTGCTCGTGGCACTCATAGTCGGAAAGCCTGACATCGTCCCTCGTAAATCCGTAAAAATCCTTCACTTCAGGATTCAGCCAGAACTTTGGAGCCGGATACGGTTTCCGGCTGATAAGCTCCTCAATCAGCGGGATATGCCTGTCATAGATGTGGGCATCCGCGATCACATGGACAAGCTCTCCTGCCTCCATGCCGCACACCTGAGCCAGCATGTGAAGCAGCACCGAATACTGGCACACATTCCAGCTGTTTGCAGTCAGTACGTCGTTGGAACGCTGGTTCAATATCCCGTTGAGCGTCAGAGCGTCATGCCCCGGCTTCTTCGATACATTAAAGGTCATGCTGTAGGCGCAGGGATACAGATTCATCTCATGGAGGTCCTCATGTACATAGATATTGGTCATAATGCGGCGGCTGTAGGGATTATGCTTCAGATCATAGATCACCCGGTCCACCTGGTCAAACATCCCTTCCCTGTACTCATGCTTCACGCCCATCTGGTATCCGTACGCCTTGCCGATAGAGCCGCTCTCGTCCGCCCAACTGTCCCAGATGCGGCTGTTAAGGTCGTTGACATTGTTCGACTTCTTCTGCCAGATCCATAAAAGCTCATCTGTACAGCTCTTGATTGGCGTCCGCCTGAGGGTAAGCGCCGGAAACTCCCGGCTTAAGTCATAGCGGTTCACCACACCGAACCTTTTGACCGTATAGGCCGGCGTGCCATCCTCCCACACCGGGCGCACCTTCTCTCCTCTGGTATCCGTCCCGTTGGCGATAATATCCCGGCACATAGCGATAAAAACGTTGTCTGCATAGCTCATCTACTGATATCCTCCTGTGTGATCCGGCCAAAACCAGGCCGCAGCCTTCTCTTCGTAATACGGCAATTGGTATCAGTATAGCATAACTGCTGCCGGCATGACAACCACTACTTCTTCGCCGGCACCCCATCAGTATCCCGATCCGACCCGCTCAAGCACGTTCTCCAGCGCATTGGCGCTGCTCGAATGTGTCCGCTCCACCCGGATGCTGTGGCGCTTCGCCTCCTGAAGCGCACAGTTAACCATCTTATGCGCCACCGTGGAGGTAAACAGGATGATCACATCCGGCTGTCCGATCTGCGTCTTCAGATTTCCGGACATCCTGGTAAATACCTTTGCCTTGCACCGGTGCTTTTTACAGATCTGCTTATACTGCTGCTCCATCCTCTCATTTCCGCCTATGATCACAACACTCATACCGTCTTCCTCCTATGCACTCATCCGGGCAATCTCACGGATATTTTTCCCGGTCAGAAACTCGTTAACCGCACTGTCCTTCGCCTTGTCGTAGGCAAGAAACGTCAGTCTTGCCCGCTCCGGGTCATGGTACACTTTCCAGTACCCGGTAAAGAGGCTTCCTCTCCCACCATTTTGGATAAATCCCTTCACGTCCTCTAAGGGATAGCCAAGGAATACGCCCATCTCATGGGGAAAGGGAATCTCCCCTTTTGCGTACCGGTTCATCCTTGCGGAAAGCCTGGTGACAGCTCTTAACGGCTCCCCGTCCTCATAGCCGTGCTCCCTTAAAAACTGCCGGATCTCCTGTGCGGCAAGCATCTCTTTCAGCTCATCCTCCCGGTAAAACAGCGCAAGGCAGCTCTCCTTTTTCACAGCCAGGATCCTGCAGGAGATATCCGTAGCGTTTATCATCCTGTACAGATCCCGCACCCACCCTTTCTCGATATTCAGGACGCTGGCCGTCCGCATCCCCTTAAGGAACGGGGCGCACTGTGCCACAAGGGCAAACGCAATCCTTTGCTCCCTGTTTGAATCCGCCGCCATATAAGTTAGCACTTCCACTGTCATATTTTTCTCCCTGTGATTTATTTTCGAAATTGATTATGATTATCATTTGCATTTATAGTATAGCACAGGAATTTTGAAAATACAATCCCTCTTCTACTATCATTTTCCTGATCCGGGTAAAATATACCTTGTGCTTACGGCATAGAAAAAGCCGGACCTTTTATGGTTCGGCAATATTATACAGTACTCTGTTCAGCATCTTATGAAGAGACTCTGTCTCCTTTTTTGTCATCCCGAGTGTCAGCATCTGATCAAGCTTCTTCCGGTCCTTTTCCATCCGCTTCTGGATATCGTAGGCCTTTTCTGTCAGATAGATATTCTTGCACCGCTTATCCCTGCCGCTTGGAACCGCCAGGATAAACCCCTTCTCGTCCAGTCTCTTAAGAAGCCCTGTAACCGTCGGATTCTTAAGGTTCAGCGCCCGCTCGATATCCCGCTGGGTCACCTCCTCCTGCCCGCTCTGCAGGAGAAAGTCCAGCACCTCACACTGGGAGGATGTAATCCCCAGGCTCTTAAGCCGGCGGTTAAACTCCTTCTCATAGACATTGTTGATCTGCTTAAATAAAAAACCGATTGTCCTGCGCTCCCGCATGGAATCCTCTCCTTTAATCATGAATGCCGGCAGTTTCCACTTATATGCTTAAATTGTACCACAATTTCCTTTAATCCTCTACTGTTATTTATCTTATCTTCCAAACAGTAACACCTTCGCGGTACTTCTCACGGGTCAGGAATTTTTGTATCTTTTCCAGGAATATTGACGGTTTTTATGTTTTTTTGCTATAATCTGTATGAAATTCAACAAGTAAGGAACTTTGCCATGAACAATAAGGAAATCAAGACCAGGCGGATGCTCTCCTATTTTATCCGCTCTGCACAGGAGATTATGAAGGAAGAAGGGATATCCGGCATCACCCTGAGAAAGGTTGCTGACGGCGCCGGATATAATACTGCAACGATATACAATTATTTTGACGATCTTGACCATGTGATTTTGTTTGCCTCTTTAAAATACCTTCAGATTTATAATCAGGAGCTTGATCTTCAATTGAAGGGCAGCAGATCTGCCAAAGATACTTTTTTTATTTCCTGGGATACTTTCTGTAAAATCTCATTCCAATACCCGGAAGCCTTCCATCAGATATTTTTTACCAGACACAGCAGCGACCTTGACCTCATCTGTAAGCAGTATTATGACATCTTCCCGGAGGAGCAGGCGGCTTCTAGCAGTTCGCTCTATCCGATCATCTCGGACTACCGGCTCCTGACGCGCAACTATCTGGTGCTTGAGCCTCTGCTTAAGGAAAATGGACAGACAACCGCGAATATTGATCTGATGAACGAACTGATCGTCTCTGCCTATCAGCACCTGCTCTCTGACTGCCTGTCTGCAAAATCCGCCGCCAAAGACAGCCTTCAGCAGTATACTGACCGGATGCTCCAATATCTAACCTTTATCCTTCATCTGAACACCGGTCCGTAAAAGATCCTGCTGCAACAATCTTTATCAGCGTTCTAAGCATAGTATGTTATGTAATCATAATTATATTTTATTTTTATATTATTTTTACACTTTTGGTTATTTTTTGTTGAATCATGCCGTATCCTGATGATATAATAATTAAGTATGCAAATTATTTTTCAAAGGAAAGAACGGTATGGCTAATCAGGAATTAAAGAAAAAAAGAATGCTCACCTACTTTATCAAAGCAGCGCAGGATATTATGAATAAAGAAGGGATCGCCGGAGTTACTCTCCGGAAGGTTGCCGACGGAGCCGGATACAATAACGCCACTTTATACAACTATTTTGAGGATCTGGACCATGTGATCCTCTTTGCGTCTTTGAAATATCTTTCGCTATATAATAAGAAAGCGGAGAAGTCACTTAAGGGCTGTTCCTCTGCCAGGGAAAGATTTTTTATGATGTGGGATGTATTCTGCGAGATATCCTTTCAATATCCGGACGCCTTTTACCAGATCTTCTTTAATAAGCACAGCAATTCTCTGGAGAGTATCTGCAACCGGTATTATGAACTCTTCCCTGAGGAGCTGCCTAAAGCTACGGATACCTTGTACCCGATCTTTTCCAATTATCAATTAAGCACACGGAATATTATGCCCCTTAGGGAACTTTTGGAGGAGGAGCACCGCCCCTTAGATCAGATCGACACGATCAGCGAATTGATCGTCAGCGCGTATCATCATCTTCTCCACACCCAGAAGATCCAAAAAAAGCAGTCTTTGGAGGATCTGAAATATTATTCTGAAAAGATGCATCATTATATCTGCTTTATCCTCGGTCTGTAGTCAGACAGGACGCAGCAGCAGGATCTTTTCGGCAGGCGAAGAGACAAGAGGTTAACAGTCCCCCTGCACAAAAGTACAGGGGGATGATTTTATTTCTTAACTTACACGTTCTAAAGAATCTTACAGTCCGTTACGCTTTACCTTCTCATTATACTCTCTGTGGAATACTGGCTCATCATTGATCTTGGCATCCATGGAGCCTGTCAGATAGAAATATTCCTTATCTGCCGTCTGGGTAACGACGATATCCGTATCGGTAAGCCAGCCTTCGCGGCCGTTTTTCATCTTCTGATAGATCGTATATTTTGCCGACAGCGGATCTTTATTGGACATCGTAAGCTCACGCTTCAGGTTATGCTCAACCACGGTCCCGATATCGTCAAAACGGTAGATACCCTCGCCAAAGACGCCGCCGACACCATTAGTGATGGATGTCCACGTATCGGTAATCAGATCGTAATGGATCTCACGGTCCACATGGCCCTCGGAAAGAGTGGTCATCGGTGTGAGCGGTGCACACTTCGGCTCCATGCCTGGTCCCTTGCAGTCCTTGCCGCTGAATATAGGCAGAGCGAATTTGGCTGTGGACAGATCAAGCTTCAGGGTAGCAAGCTCTGGTGACGGCCAGATCATCGGCCAGAAGGAGTTAGCGATTGCCAGGCGGATCCGGTGTCCTGCCGGGAAATTGTGCCCGCACACGTCAAGTTCGACCTTCGCTTTATACTTCTTGCCCTCTTCCAGATAGACCACCTTGTCATGTCCCTCAAGATGGGTAAGGTTCATCAATCCGTAGGAAACTCTTGTCGCCGCTCCGTCTGGATGGATATCACAAAGCTCTGCGTACAGGAACGCGTTCGGCTTATCACAGGTGAATTCTACTTCAAATTCAGGATAGCCTAATATCTCCACCTCTTCAGTAAGCAGCTCGGTGTCGAATACCATCGCCATACCGTCATCCACGCGCATATCTGCCGGACTCTCTCCCGGAACTCCCGCGCCCATCCATTCATTGGCAAGCAGGCCGTGGTTAGGCAGCGTACACAGGTCTACGATCTCCTCTTTTGTGTTCTCCTCTTCCGTAAGCTTTCCGAAAGTCATGGAAAGAGTCTTCATGGCAACGTCTGCAGACGGCCATCCATCAAGGCCTACCCAGCGTCCGTCGCTTACTGGGTGTACCGTCTCCGGCTTCATGCTGTCCTCTAGCCAGACCTGTACCATCGGGCAGTCCATCGCGTCATTGTCCATGCCCTTAAGCCATTTATCCCACCATTTTGTAGCTTCTCCCAGGAAATCAATAGCCGGCGCCGGCGCTCCATCATGTGCAAATACATGAGCCCACGGTCCGATCATAGCCTTTCTCGGAACCTTCAGGCCATTCATCAGTGTCAGGACGCTGTTGGTATAAGAATCAGCCCAGCCATCCAACGCGAATACCGGTATCTGGATATCATCATAATTCTCGCCTACTGAGCCGTGTCTCCAGTAATCATCCTTTGTCTGGTGCTCCAGCCAGTTCTTTGGCCAAAGCGGCATCTCCTCAAGCCTCTTTATGGATTCCTCTCTCCAGGTATCCGGCTTGATCTCACTGTCAATGGCACGGCACATATAAGCCAGCATGATATTTCCCCACCAGAAATTGTCATTAAGAAGCGTACCGCCCTTATAATGGATGTCCTGCTCATATCTCTCGTCAACAAAGCCTACGCAGATGATGGCCTTTAACGCCTCCGGTCTTCTTGCCGCTACCTGCAGGGAATTAAAGCCGCTCCAGGATTTCCCCATCATACCTACATTCCCGTCGCACCATGGCTGCTTGCTGATCCACTCGATACACGCAACCGCATCGTCCTGCTCCTGCTTCAGATACTCGTCATAGAAGCACTGGTCAGACTCTCCCGCGCCGCGCATATCCACACGGACAACATTGTAGCCCATCCCTGCAAAATATCCATACATTGGCTCGTCACGGCCGCGCATTCCGTCGCGCTTGCGGTACGGCTGCGTCTCGAAAACCGTCGGAAGCGGCTTATCCGTCTTCGGGTGCCAGATGCGGCTCGATAGTCTGCATCCGTCCGGCATCGTTATCCATGTGTTCTCAATAACCTCCCAGTCATAAGGGAAATCCTTCTTCTCCAAAACTTTTTTTGGTCTTGCCTCTACTTTTGCCATTGTAAAAAAACCTCCTCGTTAATCTATATTTATACATTTTCATGTATGAAATATCTTTCCCCGGCAGGCTCTGCCAGATTACCTGGGAAAATAAGTATCTGGCGGAATAAATCTTCCGGACAATTACTTCTTCCCGCCTGCCTCCGCCGCTTTTTCCTGGCGCATTCTCTCTTTGTACCGTTTTCCGTAAGTTCTGCTCCAGATCACGGAAAGAACCAGTCCTAACACCGCCATCACGAGCATGAAGGTAAAGTAGATATAATATCCCTTCGCCCCCTCATATACGTCCAGCGTCTTACCAGCGATCAAAGGGCAGAGCACTTCCGGCAGATACCCGAATGTGGAAGCCACGCCGATCGCAATACCGGACACCTCAAGAGGAACACCTCCCTCCGTAAGGAAGGAAAAATACAGGCCGAAGTTAGAAAACATACCCACATAGATGATGATACATGCCACAACCATCACCACCATCTGCGTGCTTCCGCTAAGCCTGCTTGCCCCGAGCACCGCCACCATGCCGGCCGCCATCAGGAAAAAGCCGCCTGCCATGATCTCACCTTTGCCGAACCTGTCCGCCGAAAATCCGCCGATCGTGGAGGCAAATGGCCTTGCGTACTGTGCAAGGACAGTAAGTACCGCAGCCACGACCGCACTTGTCCCGATAACATTGCTCGCATAGGGCGTGAAATAGTAGGAAGACATATTAAATACATAGCTGGTAAACATCAGGCACACAACGAACCACACCACAGGCATCTTAAGCACCTTTGCAATCTGCGACCAGGAAACCTTCTCTGCCTTGCCGTCGCTCTTGATCGTCTCTGGCTCCTTCAGGATGAAGATAAAGATGACCGCCACAATGATCGGAGCTACGGAATAAAAGATAATGATTCCCTTAATGCCCAGCGCCGGCAGTGCCTTCGCCTCAAAGATACCGAAGATCGCCGTTGCAACTGCCAGATGCGCCGCATTGAACACACCCCGTCCGCCCTCAAAGATACCGTAGGCCCTGCTCTGCTCTTCCTCTGTCCCCTGGATCCGCACGATCTTCATCAGCGCAGGCCAGAAGGTAAGGAGCGAGGTAAATCCCCACAACCCGTAGATGATAAACAGCGCTTTAAAATCCGTAAATACAAGGTGCAGAAGTCCGCCAAGCCCCGTAGCGACCATCGACATGATCAGCAGCTTCTTGGCCTTGAACTTGTCTGCCAGCACCCCGCCCAGAATGTAGGAAAATACGCCGAGCAGGCCGTAAGCGCTCCCCAAAAGCCCCATCTGGACATTCGTCAGATGGTAAAGCTCCTGGTAGGCATCGTAATAATATGATCTGAAATAGGGAAGACCATATATGATAGAACCTGCAAATGATAATAAGACAATCGTAAAGAAATTCTTTTTAATTCCTGTTTTTTCCATACACTTTCCTCATTTCTTTTTAATATTTAGAAATATTTCTAAGGATATATTAACCAATCGTCTCTCAATTGTCAATCATGATTATATTTTAATATTGATTATTTTGTTTATATGAATTATAATAACCATATAGAAAATATGCATAACTATATAAGCTTTTGTCTGTAATGAAAAACAAGGAGGACTATAACATATGGCTACAGGTAAAAAAATAAAATTCTGGGAACTTGTCTTGATGAATGTCTCCGCGATCTATGGTATCCGATGGATCGCAAGGTCTACTGCCGACAGCTTCGGCCTGGGTCTCGCCGGCATCCCTTCCTGGGTGATCTTTATGTTCCTGTGCTTTGTCCCCCAGGCGCTGATGTGTGCGGAACTTGCCGCGGCGTATACATCCGATGGGAGCCTCGGCGAGTGGGTGAAGATCGCCTTCGGGACAAAATACGGCTTTTTGATCTCGTGGCTTAACTGGACGGCGAAGCTTTTCTGGTTCGCTTCGTTCCTTACCTTTATGTCCATCAATCTTTCCTACATGGTGGGCAATCCGTCCCTTGCAGACAGCAAGATCTTTGTCCTGATTCTGTCGCTGGCAGTCATCTGGGTGCTGTCTATATTCAGCATGAAGGGGATGACCTTCGGAAAGCTGTTTACCAATGTGGGCTCTTTAGGCTCCACCATCCCGACCATATTTCTGATCGGGATGGCATTCCTTGCGATCGTCGTACTTAAAAAGGCGCCAAGCGCTTCCGTCTACACGGCAGCTTCCATGACGCCAAAGCTTAACGGCAATTCTCTGGTGGCCATATCCGGGATCATCTTCGCCTACACGGGCGCCGAGATTTCTGCTACCTATGTGACGGAGATGGAGAACCCAAAGAAGAATTTCCCGAAGGCGATCATCACTGCCGCTATCCTGATCTGCGTGCTGTATGTATGCGGTTCCGTCGCTATTACAAGCCTGCTTCCGACCTCTGAGATTCAGGCGTCCACCGGTATACTTGATTCCCTGACAAGGGCCTGCGAGCTCCTGGGTATTCCCTATATCTTTGTACAGGTTGTCGCCGCCGGCATCACTCTGTCCGTTATCGGCGCGCTGATCCTTTATATCGGCTTCCCGATCAAGATACTGTTCGGCAACGCGGAGAAAGGAGTATTCCCGGAGAAATTTACCGAGAATAATGAGCATGGAATCCCAGAGAAGGCAATCCTTTTGCAGGCAGTAATCATCTCTGTCCTTTTGGCTGCCGTTGCACTGCTCCCGGGTGTGGATGTGATCTACAATGTACTGGTAACTATGACTGCCCTTACCTCCCTGTTCCCGTATGTGCTTTTATATCTTGCGTATATCAAGATCAAGAAACAGAAAAAAGATGATCCGAATCTCTATCAGATGACAAAGAGCAAGAGCCTTGGCGTCGCTATCGGATGGCTGGAGCTGATCGTGTGCGTGCTGTCCATCGCCGCCTCCGCTTTCCCGGTAATGGGGACATTTAAAGATAACGTGGTTTATGAGATCGAGATGATCGGCGGCGGGCTTCTCGTACTGCTGTCCGGAATCTATATCTGGAAACGGTCGGGGCTGAAAAATAAAGTAACACCGATAGAATAACTGTTTTCTCACACAAAGAATCAAGCATTCAGCGCAAACAAATAGAGCCGGGAACTTATTTTTCAGTTCCCGGCTCTATGATTTGCTCACTCTGGAATTGTGGTTGACATCCCTAAAATAGTGTTTATATAATAAGCCTACCTAGACCGCCAAGTACAAGGTAGGCTTATTTATTTTCGCTTGTTCGTCATGGCAATAATTCTGCAGTCCCATAGATATCGCAGACGGAATAAATATAATCGTTACATAGAACCGTATTAAGGGGTGTCTTGCAGTCAGCAGATTCCCCTTTTCTTGTAACGGTTTTTGTCTATTACTTGTCTATTACGCGGCAAAATTCAAGGCTACCGCCGACATCTCACATCAACGATAGCCCTTGATTCCACACTATTCTTTAAAACTTGCCTGCCTTCGCCGCTTCCTCGATAGAAACAGCAACAGCAACAGTCATACCTACCATCGGGTTATTTCCCGCGCCGATAAGTCCCATCATCTCTACGTGAGCCGGCACGGAAGAAGAACCTGCAAACTGTGCGTCAGAATGCATACGTCCTAATGTATCTGTCATACCGTAGGAAGCCGGTCCTGCTGCCATGTTATCCGGATGAAGGGTACGTCCTGTACCGCCGCCGGACGCTACGGAGAAATATTTCTTGCCCTGTTCATTGCACTCTTTCTTGTATGTACCTGCAACCGGGTGCTGGAAACGTGTCGGGTTGGTAGAGTTACCGGTGATCGATACGTCTACGCCCTCCTTATGCATAATGGCAACGCCCTCGCGCACATCATTGGCGCCGTAGCAGTTAACCTTTGCACGGAGTCCCTCGGAGTAAGGTGTTCTCTGAACTTCCTTTAACTCTCCGGTGAAATAATCATACTCTGTCTCAACATAGGTAAATCCGTTAATTCTGGAAATGATCTTTGCTGCGTCTTTTCCAAGACCGTTAAGGATAACGCGGAGCGGTTTCTTACGAACCTTATTCGCCTTCTCAGCGATACCGATCGCGCCCTCTGCTGCTGCGAATGACTCGTGTCCGGCAAGGAACGCAAAACAGTCTGTATCCTCCTCAAGGAGCATCTTTCCAAGATTACCGTGTCCAAGGCCTACTTTACGCTGGTCTGCTACAGACCCCGGGATACAGAATGCCTGAAGCCCCTCTCCGATCGCCGCAGCCGCTTCTGCCGCTGTCTTACAGCCCTTCTTGATAGCGATCGCCGCGCCTACTGTATATGCCCAGCATGCGTTCTCAAAACAGATCGGCTGAATTCCCTTTACCTGATTGTATACATCAAGTCCGGCATCTTTTGTAATCTTTTCTGCTTCTTCGATGGAAGCAATGCCATAGCTTCCTAATACTTCATTGATTTTATCAATTCTTCTTTCATATGATTCAAATAAAGCCATTTACTTGTCCTCCTGAATTATTCTTGGCTATGTAATTTCCTGTACGAGCACAGATTAAAGACTGTTACAACCTGTGTGTCACCGCTTACGGCGGCTATTCCTTTCTCGGGTCGATGATCTTTGCTGCGTCTGCTACGCGTCCGTACTGTCCTTTTGCTTTCTCCCACGCATCGTTCGGGGTATCGCCTGCTTTGATGAAATCGGTGAATTTTCCAAGGCTTACGAACTGATAGCCGATGATCTCATCTTTATCGTCAAGAGCGATGCCTGTTACATAGCCTTCTGCCATCTCAAGGTAACGAGGACCCTTTGCCAATGTTCCGTACATTGTACCAACCTGTGAACGGAGTCCCTTACCAAGGTCTTCAAGGCCCGCGCCGATCGGAAGACCGTCCTCTGAGAATGCACTCTGCGTTCTTCCGTATACGATCTGTAAGAACAGCTCTCTCATAGCTGTATTGATCGCATCACAGACAAGGTCTGTATTAAGAGCCTCCAGGATTGTCTTTCCCGGAAGGATCTCAGATGCCATAGCTGCCGAGTGTGTCATTCCTGAACATCCGATCGTCTCTACAAGAGCTTCCTGAATAATTCCTTCTTTAACGTTCAGTGTCAATTTACATGTCCCCTGCTGAGGAGCGCACCAGCCGATGCCGTGTGTAAGACCGGAAATGTCTTTTACTTCTTTCGCTTTTACCCATTTTGCTTCTTCCGGAATCGGAGCTGGTCCGTGATTCGCGCCCTGAGCTACCGGACACATCATTTCTACTTCATGTGAATAAATCATTTTAAAACTCCTTTCAACTATGTTGATTTTTTCTGCGTGTAAAGTTTGTTACATCTTTAACACCATATAAAAATATTTTCGCATATATTTAGGTGTTCGTCAATTGGTACTTTGCTACATTTTTATATCTGTTTTCAGTCCATTTGCCATATTATTTCCGAAGGCTTTACTATCCGCTGCTTTAGTCAAAGAATTTCCAGAATTCCTTGTCCTTCTCATAAGGCGTTATCTGCTCAAAAGTAAAGGGCGCCGTCACCCACACAAATTTGAGGTCTGCCGGGTCGCCGCTTACGTAGTTCAGGTCATAGCCGATCTCGATCCCGTCCTTATCCACGAAGAAATTCGCCACATAATTGCCGTCAATGCTTTCCCCGCCCAGCGTCTTTATCATATCCTCCTCGTCAAGCTCTGCCAGGAAATTGACGTCTCCGGCCTCGTCGCGCATGATCTCAAGCCATTCCTCCACAAAGCCATCGTCAAGGTTCACGATGTCCTTCACCGTATAGACCCTGCCGTCCTTAAGGCCGATATTCAGCGTGCGCAGATGCTGGTATGCATCCTCCTGGCTGCCCTTAGCGCCCATATCCTCGAATACGATACTGATAAACTGACCGTTAGCGTAACATACTTTGTAATTGACCACGCTGGCAAGGATAGGACTGGCGGTTTCCAGTATCTTCTCCTTAAACTCCCCGGACGGGTTATTATAGATCTCATCCACCGTAAGCATGGCGCATTCCCGGATCTGCGCATTGATCTTGTCCTCAACGGCCTGGTCAAGCCCCTTAAGCACAGGATACTGCACGTTGAAGCTGATCAGCATGGACTGTTTTTCATCATCCGTATATGTATAGTAATCCTCTTCGATCTCGTAAGCCAGATCATCTGCAAGGTACGCGGGAATCGACGCCACTCCCGAGCCCCCGGATACCTCTGGGCCGATCTGGTCATCCCCGTCGTTATCTCCGTAAGTATCCCGCTCATCCCAAAGCGGGCTGTCCGGGTTCATAGGATCGTCATCATCCCACTGCGGCGTATTGTCCTCGATCCTGTCTGTCATCTGCTGGCTGATCTTATACAGATTCCTGATCAGCACCGTCCCGCCGGCAGCGATAAGCACGATTCCCAATACCGCTGCGGCGATTCCCCCGGCGATCCAGCCGGTACGGCTCTTTTTCTGCTGCTGCGGCAGATCTGCCGGATTCACATACAGCTCCATAGGGACAAAGCGCATCCCGTTCACATTCTGCTCTCCATCCGTCTGGCGCATACCCATATGCTGGTACTTCACCACGGCCTCAGGGGCGGCATTGACCGTGATCCGGGTCACCTTAAGCTGCCGCGCGCAGAAATGGTAGACCGCCGAAAAAAGCATCCGTCCGATTCCCTTTCCCTGGCAGTCCTTCTTCACATAAAACAGGCAGATATGCCCCATCGACTTTACAGCCATGGTCCCGCACAGATCAGCGCCCTCAAAAGCGCCGAAAAAGATGATCTCCCCCCGCTCCACGCTGGCACGGATACTGTCATATTTGATAAATTTCTGAAACTCTCCCACGCCCTCCGGTGTGTAAGAGGGTGCCACATCCTCCACAAATACCTCCCACACAAGATGCAGCGCCGGCAAAAGCTCTGATTTCTGTAATATTCTGACTTCCATCTTCCATCAACTCCTTTTATGCTTCCAGCAATTTATACTTCCACTAATTTATACTTCCATCAATTCTTCCCACAAAAGTGTCAGCGCGCGCACCACCGCATATTCTCTGTTCTTCTCCCGGTTCCCGGTAAAACGGAACTCCTCGGTACGCATCTTTCCCCTGACCTGGCAACTGATATACACAAGCCCTACCGGCTTCTCCTTAGTTCCCCCGTCAGGTCCTGCGATTCCCGTCACGCTGAGTGAAGCGGATGCCTTCGCCGCCCTCGCCGCGCCCTCAGCCATCTCGGCGGCCGTCTCAGGACTCACCGCGCCGTACCTTTCCAGTGTCTCATGGCTGACGCTAAGAATCCTTTCCTTCGCCTCGTTAGAATAGGTAATATACCCTTCATTGTAAACCTTTGAAGCGCCGGCCACGTTCATGATCCTCCCTGCAAGAAGCCCTGCCGTGCAGGATTCTGCCGTCGTGAGCGTAAGCTCATTCTCCTTAAGAAGCTCCACTACCGCGTCCTCAAGCGTCACCTCCTCGCTGGTGGTATAGATCTTGTCGCCGAATATCCGGTACAGATACCTGATCACAGGCTCTATCAGCCCATCCGCCTCTCTCTCATCCGCAGCCTTAGCCGTCACCCGAAAATGTACCTCCCCGGTCTTGGCATAAGGCGCGATCGTAGGATTAGACTGGTTCTCCAGCAGGTCTGACACCATCGTCTCTGCCTTACTCTCCCCGATGGAGCAGATCTTCACCATCTTAGAATAGATGCCCTCCGGCTCAAGGCTTCTAAGATAGGGCACGATATCCCGCTCAAACATAGGCTTGATCTCGTTAGGAGGCCCAGGAAGGAGGATAGCTGTTTTGCCGTTCTCCTCGATGATCAGCCCCGGAGCCGTGCCGTTATGGTTGTCCACCACTTTGGCTCCCTCCGGCACCATCGCCTGTTTCCAGTTATTCTCCGTAACCTGCCCGCTTCGCATCTGGGAAAAATATCCGGCGATCCGCTCCTTTGTATGCGTATCTTCATAAAGCGCTTTTCCGAATACCTTCGCCGTCACCTCTTTGGTCAGGTCGTCCTTCGTCGGCCCAAGCCCTCCGCTTAAGATCACGATGTCCGACCTGCTAAGCGCAAGGCGGACAGTCTCTTCAAGCCGCCCCTCATTATCCCCCACCACACTCTGGTGATAGCAGGAAAGCCCCAGAGCGGCACATTTTTCCGACAGATAAGCCGCATTCGTATTCACAATATTCCCAAGCAGGATCTCCGTCCCTACTGATATCAGTTCTACAACCATGATCACATACCTCCCTGTGTTAACACTTCAATATTTTTTGCCACATAATCGATCAGAGAAACGACCGTCAAAATTAAGGATACCCAGACCAGCACATTTCCAATCATAGAAAATACGCCGCCGAAATCCGCGATCAGCACGATGATCATCGCCATCTGGGCTACCGTCTTAAATTTCCCCCAGTAGCTGGCCGCGATGACGATCCCGTTGTCCGCCGCCACCAGCCGGAAGCCGCTGATGATAAATTCCCTGGCAATGATGATAATGACGATCCACGCCGCAAGCTGGCCCGTAGTAATCAGGCAGATCATGGCCGAGCAGACCAGCAGCTTATCCGCCAGCGGATCCATAAATTTCCCGAAATTCGTCACCAGATTCCGCGCCCGGGCGATCTTCCCGTCCAGCATATCCGTAAGGCTGGCCACACAAAAGATCACAAGGGCAATCCACTTATTTGCCGCGCCGCCTGCGTCCGTCAGCATAAAAAATACGAAAAACGGCACCATGACCACTCTCAGTACAGTCAGTTTATTTGGTAAATTCATCGCTCAACTCTCCTATCAAATCATATTCCGCCGCCCCGGTCACGGTCACCTTCGCAAAATCCCCGGACACAAGCTCTCTGCCCGTATTGACAAAGATCAGCCCGTCCACGCCCGGAGCGTCCATATAGGTGCGGCCCACATAAGCGTCCTCGTCCGCAACCTTCCCCTCGATCATGACCAGAAGCTCTTTTCCCGTCACCGTCTCCGCCTGCTCAAATACAATCTCCTGCTGAAGCTCCATAAGCTCCGCGCGCCTCTCCTCCTTTACCTCCTCGGGTATCTGTCCCGGAAAGTCCGCCGCCGGCGTATCCTCCTCCGGCGAATAGGTAAATACACCCAGCCGTTCAAACTCCATCTCGTCCACAAAGTCCATCAGCGCCTCATGCTGCTCCTTTGTCTCCCCAGGGAACCCGGTAATCAGTGTAGTGCGCAGCACGATATCCGGGATCTCCCGCCTGAGCTTTTCCACCGTGGAAATCAGCTGCCGCCTCGTCGTCCTCCGGCCCATTTTCTTAAGGATCTCATCCTCCGAATGCTGGATAGGTAGATCCAGATAATGACAAATCTTCTTTTCCTCCTTCATCACCTGGATAAGCTCGTCATCAATCTCCTCCGGATAGCAGTAAAGAATACGTATCCACCGAAGCCCCCTGATCCTGCAGAGCTGGCGAAGCAGCCTGGGCAGGGACTTCTCCCCATAAAGATCCTTCCCGTAAAGCGTCGTCTCCTGAGCGACCAGAATCAGCTCCTTGACGCCCTGCTCTGCCAGCTCCTCAGCTTCACGCACCAGACGCTCCATGGGAACACTCCGGTAATTCCCCCGAAGCCTAGGAATGATGCAGTAGGTACAGCGCTTATCACACCCCTCAGCAATCTTAAGATAGGCAAAATGCCCGCCGGTCGTCACCAGGCGCCTGGTATCCACAAAGGGCAGCCGGTCAACATCCGAAAGCTCCACAAAGCCGCCGCCCGATAAGGCCCGCTCAATAGTCTCTGCTATCTTATCATAAGAGGCGGTTCCCAGCACCGCATCCACCTCTGGAATCTCCGCAAGAATCTCCTCTTTATATCTCTGGGCAAGGCAGCCCGTCACAATCAGCGCCTTAAGCCTGCCGCCCTTCTTGTACTCCGCCGTCTCCAGGATCGTCTGAATGCTCTCTTCCTTCGCATCATGGATAAAACAGCAGGTATTGATGACGATAATATCCGCATCCTCCTCCGAATCCACGATACGGTAGCCATTCTTCTCCACGATCCCAAGCATAACCTCCGAATCCACAAGATTCTTGTCGCATCCTAATGAAATAAATAATAAATTCATCGTCTCTCCTTACATAACTGTCAGGGCAGATACCTTCCGGCACCTGCCCTGTCCTGACCAAAGCCTGATCAATCTTCCTCTCCGTCAACCTTGATCTTCGCCTGATTCAACTCATCAATCGCAACCGACAACGGCTTTTCACTTCCTTTTATATTCACCAGAGGCATAGAGCCGTCGATGATCTCCCTCGCCCGCTTGGCCGTAGCCATAACGATAGAATAGCGGCTGTTGACAACCTTCGTCTCGCCCTCCTCGACATCCTTGTTCACTACTTTCATCAAATCTGTGTAAGATGGGTGTAACATAAACTGTTCTCCTTTCCAATCACCTGTTTAATTCTATCAATTCTTCTCTGATCTTCTCCATAAGCTCCTGATTGCGGAAGCTCCTTTTGTGCTCGCTCTTAATGATCTGGTGTACCTCCTCTACGCAGGCCGAAAGCTCATCGTTGATGACCAGGTAATCATACCTGTCCATCCCTTCTGCTTCCTCACACGCGCGCTTCATACGGGACCTGATCACATCCTCTGTCTCCGTCCCCCGGCCCACAAGTCTTTCCTTCAGTACCCCGGCGCTTGGGGGCATGACGAATAAAAGTACCGTATCCGGGAATTTTTCCTTCACCTTAAGCGCTCCCTGTATCTCAATCTCCAGAATCACATCCCTGCCCTCAGAAAGCTTCTCCTCCACATAGGCGCGGGGCGTCCCGTAATAATTGTTCACGTATCTAGCATACTCTATCAATTCCTCTTTCGCAATCATTTTTTCAAATTCCTGCGTAGTTTTAAAAAAATATTCCCTGCCGTCCGCCTCCCCCTTCCGCGGGCTTCTCGTAGTGGCAGACACTGACAGCGCGTAATTATCATAGCGGTTAATCAGCTCCTTCATGATCGTACCTTTTCCTGCTCCCGAAAAGCCGGACACGACGATCAGTATCCCTCTCTCCTTCATGGACTTTCCCTCCATCGCTGTTTCATCTACTCAATATTCTGAATCTGCTCCCTGATCTTTTCTATCTCCGTCTTAAGCTCGATCCCTAAGTTGGCGATCTCAAGATCATTGGCCTTAGATAGGATCGTATTGGCCTCCCGGTTCATCTCCTGCGCGATGAAATCAAGCTTACGGCCGATCCCGTTATCATCGGAAAGCAGCGTCTCCTTCATATGCTCCACATGGCTCTTAAGCCTTACAACCTCCTCGTCGGTACAGATCTTGTCCGCAAATATGACGACCTCCGCCGCGATCCTGCTGTCCTCGATCTGGGTATCCTCTAAAAGCTCCTTTACCTTCTTCTCCAGCTTCTTTCTATACTCCGCGATGATCTGGGGCGCCCGCTTTTCGATGCTGTCCACCATCATAAGCATCCCGTCAAGCTTCCTGGTCAGGTCCTTCTTCAGATTCTCTCCCTCTAAGCCTCTGGTCTCCACAAACTGGGCGATAGCCCCGTCAAGGGCTCTCTTAAGTCCTGTCCACAACTTCTCCTCATCCGGCGCCTGCTCCTCCATCGTAAGGATCTCCGGATATCTGGAAAGAGCGGATACCCGGATATCATTCTCCAGTGAAAATGTGTCCGCCATCTTCTGAAAATAAGACAGATATTCTCCCGCCAAAGCCTCATTATACTTAAGTGATACCTGGCTCTCCGACAGATCCTCGTAAGTAATAAAAATATCTACCTTCCCCCGCTGTATACTCTGTTTTAGCAAGCTGCGGATAGATGTTTCAAAAAAATTAAGTTTTTTAGGCATACGGATGCTGGTATCCAGATAACGGTGATTCACGCCCTTAATCTCAACGGTAAACCTGCGTTCCCCTTCCATGATTTCACACCGTCCGAAGCCCGTCATGCTTTTAATCATATTTAAGAACCCTTCTTTGTCTTAATCCTTGTCTACAAGTTGCATCGCTGCTATTCACGGCCCAGGGGCCGCTCATAGCAGCATCCGTGGCGGCATTCCGAGTTTTGCTGCGCAAAAGCCGCCCCTCACTCCTATATCATGTTCTTACGGAATGCGCAGCCAGTGCGCATTCCCGACCCATGAACAGTAACGTTGCATCGGCATTATAATCCAAAATTATTATAAGTCATTTGGAATACGCCGTCAACTGTGGTATACTATAAAATATTTTATGTTTCAGCCTGGGTTATTACAGGCAGCATGCAAAATAAGCCCTATATTACAGGAAAACATGAGGAGGATTTTATTATGGCTTTGGATGGAATTACGATCGCTGCGGTTGCAGATGAATTAGATCAAGTACTTACAGGAGGAAGGATCGCCAAGATCGCGCAGCCGGAGAACGATGAGCTCCTGCTGACGGTGAAGACCCCCCAGGGGCAGCGCCGGCTCTATCTATCGGCAAGCGCTTCCCTTCCTCTGATCTATCTTACAGAGGAGAATAAGCCGAGTCCGATGACCGCGCCGGGATTTTGCATGCTGTTGCGAAAGCATATCGGTAACGGACGGATCACTAAGATCTCCCAGCCGCATCTTGAGCGGATCATCAGGCTCGATATCGAACACTTAGATGAGATGGGGGATCTGTGCCAGAAAAGACTGATCGTGGAGATCATGGGAAAACACAGCAACATCATCTTCTGCGACGACAAAGACATGATCATCGACAGCATCAAGCACGTATCGTCCCAGATGAGTTCGGTCCGGGAAGTTCTGCCGGGGCGGGACTACTTCATCCCCGACACCATGTCCAAAAAGGATCCTCTTGACCTGTCCGGGACAGATTTTGCCGAAGCCTTGAAGGAAAAGCCTGTGCCTGTAGGAAAGGCCTTCTACACCAGCTTTACCGGGATCAGTCCGGTGGCGGCCGAGGAGGTCTGCGCCCTGTCGGGGATCGAATCCGGCATACCTGCTAAGGACCTTTCCGCAGATGAGCTGTTGCACCTTTACCGGCAGTTTTCCTATTATATTGAACAGGTCCGCTGCAAAAGCTTCCAGCCGGTCATCTACTATGACGGGAACACTCCGAAGGAATTCAGCGCTCTGCCCCTGTCCCATTTTGAACATTACCGTAAGGAAGCCTTCGGCTCCATCTCAAAGGTTCTGGCCACCTACTATGCCACAAAGAATACCCAGACCCGTATCCGCCAGAAGAGCACCGACCTGCGCCACGTAGTACAGACCGCACTGGAGCGCAGCCGCAAAAAATACGACCTGCAGTCCAGGCAGATCAAAGATACCCAGAACCGTGACAAATATAAAGTCTACGGCGAACTGATCAACACCTACGGCTATAACCTTGAGCCAGGCGCAAAGGATCTGGCCTGCCTCAACTACTATACCGGCGAAGAGGTCACGATTCCCCTGGACAATACAAAGGCGCCCCAGGAAAATTCTCAGAAATATTTTGCAAAATACAACAAGCAGAAGCGGACCTTTGAAGCGCTGTCAGAATTGATCAAAGAAACTGCCGACGACATCGAATATCTGGAATCCATCAGCAATGCCCTTGACATCGCCCTTAGTGAAGCCGACCTTTTGCAGATCAAAGAGGAGCTGATGCAGAGCGGCTACATCCGCCGCAAGTTCAGCAAAAAGAAGGTTAAGCTCACCAGTAAACCGCTTCACTACATTTCCAGCGACGGCTACCATATGTATGTAGGAAAGAACAATCTCCAGAACGATGAGCTTACGTTCTCCTTCGCTAACGGAAATGACTGGTGGTTCCATGCCAAAAAGACTCCCGGCTCCCATGTTATCGTAAAATCAGGCGGCGGCGAACTGCCGGACCGTACCTTTGAGGAGGCCGGCCGGCTGGCTGCATATTATTCCAAAAAACAGGGAAGCAGCAAAGTCGAGATCGACTATGTAGAGAAAAAACATGTGAAAAAGCCTAACGGCGCAAAGCCAGGCTTTGTGGTGTATTATACCAATTATTCCCTTGTCATCGATTCGGACATATCCAAGATCAGGCAGGCAGATTAGGCAGATTGCTTTTTTGCCTTCTCTTTCCCTCTTTTCAGATAGAGCAGTCCCGTCAGGTCCGCCAGAAACCATCCGATGGGGATCGCCCACCAGATTGCCTGCACGCCGATTCCCTCCCTGGGGGCAAAGGTATAGGAAAGCAGTACTCTCGTCCCCAGAGATATGACCGTCAGGATCACCGACATCTCCGGCCTTCCCGTTCCCCGGTAATATCCGTACAGCAAAAACAGAATACCGATGCCGCAGTAGAAGCTTCCTTCGATTCTCAGATATTCTACCCCGGCCCTTATGATCCCCATCTCCTGCCCATCCACAAAGATACGCATCAGCCGCGGGGCAAAGATAAAGATCAGCACAGAGACCGCCAGACAAAAGGCGACGGAAGTCCGGATAGCCGAGCGCACGCCCTGGTGCACCCGTTCTTTCCTGCCCGCTCCGCTGTTCTGGGAGATAAACAAGGAGAACGCATTGGCAAACTCCTGGGCCGGCATATAGGCAAAGGAATCAATCTTCACCGCCACCGCAAAAGCCGCCATCACAACCGTGCCAAAGCTGTTGACCAGTCCCTGTATCATCAGGATCCCAAAGTTCATCACGCTCTGCTGAACACTGGCCGCAAGGGAGAACCGCACGATCTTTGGCATCGCCGCTCTTATCCTTCCGCCCTCCGCCTTTCCTGGCCTAAGGAACGGTTCCTTCACCCAGGTATAGATACCGATTCCCGCTCCGGCAAAAATCTGTGCCGCCACGGTAGCCAAAGCCGCCCCGCCAATCCCTCGGCGCAGGTTCACCACAAAAAAGAAATCAAGCGCCACATTAAGTCCCGCCGACAACCCGAGAAACAAAAGGGGCGCCATAGAATTCCCCGCCGCCCGCAGGATAAACCCAAAGTAATTGTACAAAAACACAAAGAATATCCCGCCGAAAATGATCCGCACATACTCCTTCATCATCACCAGCAGATCCCCCGGAATCCGAAGCATAAGAAGGATTGCATCAATCTGCCAGAAGACAAGCAGGTTTAAAAGGACAGACACCGCCCCGATGAACAGAAATGAAGCCGTCACCGCGTCAGCCGTCCGCCCGTGATCCCTCTTTCCGAAGTAATATGCCACCACGGAACCGCTTCCCATGCACAGCCCGATCAGCACTGAGGTCAGAAAAGTCATCAGCGTGTACGCCGCCCCCACCGAAGCCAGCGCCCCCGCCCCGAGAAATCTCCCTACGATCAGCGTATCCGCAATATTGTAGCACTGCTGCAAAAGGTTGCCAAGAACCATCGGTCCCGCAAAAAGCAGCATCGTCTTTGTCACATTACCGCCTGTCAGATCCTTATTCATAAGTCCCCGCCAGATAATCGATAAACTGCTGGGCTGTTCTTCCAGATAAGCCTCCGTGGCTGAGCTCCCATTTATTTGCTTCCGAAAGGAGCTCATCCTCCGGCATGGTGATCTTATTTCTTCTGGCAAGCTGCCTTACGATCTCCTGGAACTCCTTCTTCTCCGGCTTTCCGAAATAGATCGTCACGCCAAACCTCGCGACTAAAGACAGCTTCTCTTGCACCGTATCATTGCTGTGAAGATCCTCTTCCCGCTCCTCCTTGTCCCGGAAACTCTCGCGGATAAGATGCCTGCGGTTGGATGTGGCATAGATCAGCACATTGTCAGGCTTTTTCTCTAAGCCGCCCTCGATGACCGCCTTCAGATACTTATACTCCGTCTCAAATTCCTCAAAGGAAAGGTCGTCCATATAGATGATGAACCTGTAATTACGGTTCTTAATCTGAGAGATCACGTCGTTAAGATCGTGGAACTGGTGACGGTACACCTCGATCATGCGCAGTCCCCTGTCATAATACTGGTTTAATACCGCTTTCACCGAAGAAGATTTGCCCGTTCCCGCATCACCGAACAGCAGGCAGTTGTTGGCCTTCCTGCCGCTTACGAAAGCTTCCGTATTGTCAGTCAGCTTTTTCTTAGCCGCTTCATATCCCACCAGATCATCAAGATGCACATGGGCGATCTTTGCAATCGGCACGATCTGCGCCCCATTTTCACCGTGCTCTACCCGGAACGCCTTGTGAAGCCCAAGCTTTCCCACGCCGAAATCCTGGTAGAACCTGGTGACAGTCTTCTTGAACTCTTCTGCGTCCTCAGCGTCTGAAAGATTCCCGGCCAGCTCACAGATCCGGTCCCGGATCCGCTGGTTGAACACCTTCCCGTGCCCGCCGCTTCCCTCGTATACTTCAAACAGCGACAGGCAGTCCGCCCCAAGCGCCTCCTTCATCCCTGAAAAATCATAATCAAACAGCTCCTTAAAAATGCCGAAGTCATGCCGCGCCGCCCGGTTTATACTGCCAGTGGTCTCTCCGGTGATCTCACAGGAGGTGCTGTAGGCATTCTCATGGCTGGCAAGCAGGTACGTCAGGTATGTATGCCACAGATTGCCCGCAAACCCATGGCTTACCGACAGTTCAAGAAGCCTGTTGGCCGTCTCAAAAAGAAGCTCTTTTAGATCCTCCTGATTATAATATTCATTTTTATAGTTATCCATCAGAAATGCCATATCCTTAAGAATCTGCCCATCCTCCATACCGCGGTACAGCATTAATTCTCTCGTTCTCATCACTGCTCTTTCCCCTCCAAAATCACATTCTATCTTACTAAAAACCTAGATCACATCCCGTCTCATTAAAAATCTGCAAATACTTCCATCTGCTTCTTCAATTCCTCTACGATCTCCCGGTTCACATCCATGCGCCCGGTAATATCTGCGATATCCTCCACCAGCCCCTTCGTGCTGCCCGCCACGCCGTTGATCCCGGACGCGCCTTCATCGATTGCCTTTGTAATGCTTTCGATAGAATCTGCAATCTCCGTCATGGAATTTCTGAGTCTGTCCGTCCTGTCATTAAATGCGTCGATCATCTCTTTTACGTAATCCGCATCCTCCTTATACTGCCTGCCGGAGCTGACAAACTCCTGAAATTCTGTGAGGATCATATCGTTCAGGTAGTCCACCATATCCTGGGAATGTCTGGAAAGATTATGTACCGCGCTGGTGACGACCTCATTGACCTCCTGGATCCGCCCGGCCGTCTCGCCGCAGGAGCGTGCCAGACTCTTAATCTCCCTGGCCACCACCGCAAAGCCGTTCCCCGCCTCTCCGGCGCGCATGGCCTCTACAGAGGCATTGAGGGCGATCAGGTTAGTCGTGGATGCGATATCTACGATATCCTTTGTCAGGCTGTTCACCTGGTCTACACTCTTGCTGTTCTCAATGGCTTCCCCCAGCTCCTCCAGGATATCCGACGCTTTCTTCCGGATAACCTCTGTATTCGTCTGGGCAGATTCCTCCATCTCACTGGCCCGCGTCTTCATGGCAGCGGAATACTCGGTGATAGCGCCGCATTCTTTTGCCATGTCCTGGACGTCTGTCTTGATATCACCGGCGCTGCGATTGATGTTCGCCGCATTATTCGCCACCTTCTGGATAGAGCCTGACAGCGCTCCTGCCAGGTCGGACAACCCTCCGGCGCTCTTTTCTGAGGTGCGGGTGCGCTTGAGTACCTCGCCCGCCACCTCGTTAAGCCTCTTCGAGCTGTCCTGCAGTGTATCCACCGTATCTTTAATCGGCATGATCACATATTTCCTGATGATGCGGGCGGCTGCAGGCATAAGGATCATGCACGCAGCGATCGCTGATGCCGCGATGACAAGCGAGAGGACATACACAAAGAGAAGCCTCTTTCTAGCACTGTCTGTGCGGGCGCTTACCCCAGCGTACAGCTCATCCGTATTACTCTCTATAGCTGCCCCGAAGCTTGCCACGTCGCCGTTGGCAAAGGCATATGCCTCCTGCGTTTTGCTGTCTGCGCTGGCGCAGACGAGGTAGACAAGAGAGTGTTTAAAGGAATCATAGTTGCTTAGAAGCTGCTCATAGATTTCTCTCTCCTCCGTTGTAACGTACGCCTCAAATTCCTCCAGATAGCTTTCCAATACCTCTTCCTCTTCCTTGATCTGTGCCACGACTGTGATCATCGTGTCATAATCTGTAGCAACAATGTGGGACAGGGCCATCTTATGAATATTCGTCGTCGCGTGGCGGATATTCTGCAGGACCTTTGAACCGACCATATAGTCATCTACGATCTTTGAGGCATTTGCATTAACATTGTTGATACTGAAAACCGACAGAATATTTGACAACAGGGCCACTGCTCCCAGAAGGATAATCGGGAGGATAAGGCGCTGTTGTATCGTGAGCTTCTTTTTCATCTTATCTTACAATCCTTTCACTAATTATGCTGCGTATGTATTATGTCTATCTCTCACAGATGCCCTCGGTCATCTTGTCCAGCTGCTCCTGCAGATCTTCCCCGGAAGGATTGCCCGCCGCCATGTTCTCTGCGAACGCGGTAACCGGATCCCAAAACTTGCCGCCTACCCGCTGAAGCTGGGCGGACTCTGACTGCTCTAAGAGGGCAGCGATGGCCGGAGACTCCTCGATCTCTTTCGACCCTGCAACCGCCAGGTCTGCCGGTCCCTGCCCGCGAAGCTCAAACCTGAGCCTCTGGTTATCCTCGCTGGTAATCCACTCTGCGAGCCTTGATGCCCATACCGGATGCTCTGAATAAGCATTCACGCCAATGAGCTTACAGCCGGAAAAGGATGCCATCTGCACCTGGCGTCCATCGCAGGTATAGGTAGGGAGCTTCACGGCTCCTGCATCCTCTCCCCATGCCTCCTCTATGGCGACCGCATTCCACACGCCGCTGACGCCGGCGATGACGGTGCCGTCCTTCACGCCCTCAAGAAATCCTTCGTCCGTCCGGCTCTCAAAGCCCCCGCTGGCCGCGATCCTAAGCATAGCCCTGGCAACATCAGTGCCCTTGATCTCCCCGTCCGTCTGATTCCACGTACAATAATTGGTGATCCCGTCATCATTTAGCCCTACCGTAAGGCCGGTATTGCCGAAAAAGGAATACACATACCACGCCGAGGACCAGTCCATTACGAACCGCTTGCCCGCTGATGCCGCGGCTTTGAGGATATCGTCCAGTTTCTCCGCCTGCTTCCCTGAAATATATTTTTTGTTGTAATACAGAAAATACCCGTTGTCCGCTGTCAGCGGATAAGCGTACAATGTGTCCCCCACTGATGCAGCCTCCACTGCCGCCGGCAGACTGCTGTCCTTGATCCCCTCTGCATGTTTAACCGGATCCAGGGCGCCGGCCGCAGCCAGGGCGTTCACCTGGTCGTCCGCAAAGGTAAAGACATCCGCGCCCTCCTCCAGTCCGCTGAGCAGCGCGTCCTTACATTCTGATTCTCCCTGTTCCTGAAAGGATATCTGCAGATCCGCCTGCCCCTTATACTCCGCCTTAAAGCTTTCAATGATCCGGCCCATGAGCTCCTCGTCTTCTTTCGCTCCCCAGACGGTAAGCTCCACCTTTTTCTGCTTTGCATCCGCCGGTTCATTCTCCCCAGCCTTCCCGCACCCGGCAATCGATGCGGCGCACAGCATTCCTAACATCAAACTACAAATTCTTCTTTTCATGTGTGTCCCATCCCTTATGCTTTTTTCCCTGTGTCCTGTCCGGCACACTACGGCAGAACATGCCACTCATGATCCCGGCCACCAGACGGACAGAAACGCAAAGCTATTATATCATAAGATAAAAGCTCTGTGCAAGTAACCGTCGGCATCCGCCGCTAATCATGCGCGGCCCCGGTTACTGTTCACACAGATTTGTGCATTTACTGCACAAGCCGTGAGAAAATGATACAAGATTAATAATTCCCGAATATCCGCAGATTACGGCTCTCCTCCCTGAGCCCCCGAATCGCATTCTTCACCGCCGGATCCGCCAGATTCCCATCGAAGTCGATAAAAAAGCGGTATTCCCAGTTCCTTCCCTCCACCGGCCGAGACTCAATCTTCGTCATGTTCAGGTTATTATAGACAAAGTGCGACAGAAGCTGGTAAAGGGACGCCGGCTCGTGAGGCAGCTCAAAGCAGATGCTGATCTTTTTGGCTTCTTTTGAAAATACCTTCTGGTTTGTCACGACGATGAACCTCGTACTGTTATCACTCTCGTCGTTAATGTCATCCGCCAGAACTGAAAGGCCATAGACCTCTGCCGCATAGGCGCTGCACACCGCCGCCTGCCGCTTGTCTGCATCCTCCAGAATCTTCTTTGCCGCCACTGCCGTATTGGCAACGCTGATCTGCTGCCAGTCTGGATGCCCGTTTAAAAAACGGCTCGTCTGCATCAGCGCCTCCGCCTTGGAATACACCTGCCCGATATCAGAGACTTCCGCACCCGGCAGGCCGCAGAGGGTATGCCTTACCGGCAGGATCGTCTCGCCTACGATATAATTCTCAAACTCAGCCAGCAGGTCATAGACCTCATTGACCGCTCCCGCGATCGCATTTTCAATAGGAAGCACCGCATAGTCCGCCGCACCTTCCTCGATCGCCTCCATAGCCTCCCGGAATGTGCTGACATGGAAGCTGTTGCAGTCCTTTCCAAAATAGTTGTGCATCGCCGCCTGGCTGTACGCCCCTTCCGTTCCCTGGAACACGATTCTTACATTCTCCATATCGATGGAAGACATCTCGATAAAGGGCAGCCGCCCCAGGGCTCCCGCCTTCACAAGTTGCTGATACTGCAGCTTCCGGCTCATGGACATCAATTGCTGGTATAGCTCCTTAACTCCCTTCTTGTTAAACTCCGTGGATGCCTTGCCGGCAACATCCGAAAGCTTGCTTGCCTCCCGCTGGCGGTCGAATACTTTACGGCCGCAGCCCACCTTGTATTCACCCACCTGCTCACAAATACTCATGCGCTTCTCAAAAAGCTTCACTATCTGGTCATCTACTTCGTCAAGCTGCCTGCGCAGTTCCTCTAATGTAGCCATATCTTTCATTCCTCCTGGTTTTTCTGCGGCAGCAGAGGACCGGCCGTCTCTCCTTCCGGCTGCCCTGCCTGCTGACACCGATTACTATAGTTATACAGCCGTACGTTTCCAATTGCAAGAATAAAATCTCATTTTTTCCGGCATACTACCCCCTAAGAACAGAAGATCAGGAAGGTAAATTATGCATTCTCAATTTGGAAACAATTTCCTCACCTGCGGTATGACCGGATGGTGTATGGAAATCATCTTTACAAGCACCCACTGTCTCATGGACAAAGACTTAAAATTAAAGGGAAACACCTCTGTCTGGATGTTTCCTATCTACGGCATGGCCAGCCTCCTTGCGCCGGTCTGCAGCCTGCTGAAAAAGCACAGCCTCTGGCTTCGGGGCAGCGTCTATACGGTCTGCATCTTCACCGGCGAATACCTGACCGGGTCATTCCTGCGCCGTTTTGAAGCGTGCCCCTGGGACTACAGCAAAAGCCCGCTAAACGTAAATGGGCTGATCCGCCTTGACTATGCGCCGCTCTGGTTCGGCGCAGGCTTACTATTTGAAAAAATTCTCTGCAGACATTGAAAAACTCCTTCATTTATTATATGATATCTCTTGGAAATTTTAACTACACATTGAGGAGGTATTTATGAGACATTTAATGAGTCCAATGGATTTTTCCGTAGAAGAGCTTGATAAGCTTATGGATCTTGCCGGGGACATTGAAGCGGATCCTGCAAAGTACGCCCATGCGTGCGAGGGGAAAAAGCTGGCGACGCTTTTCTATGAGCCGAGCACCAGAACGAGACTGAGCCATGAGGCTGCCATGCTGAACCTGGGCGGAAATATCATGGGATTTTCTTCTGCAGATTCAAGCTCCGCAGCCAAAGGCGAGAGCGTATCTGATACGATCCGCACGATTTCCTGCTACGCAGACATCTGTGCCATGCGTCATCCCAAGGAAGGAGCTCCCATGGTCGCATGCCGGCACTCTTCCATCCCGGTGATCAATGCCGGCGACGGCGGACACCAACACCCGACGCAGACGCTTACCGATCTTCTGACCATCCGTTCCTTAAAGGGACATCTTGGCAACATGACCATCGGCCTGTGCGGCGACCTGAAATTCGGGCGCACCGTCCATTCCCTGATTCATGCGCTGGTGAGATATCCCGGCATCAGTTTCGTGCTGATCTCCCCCGAGGAACTCCGGCTTCCGGGATATATCCGCTCCGATGTCCTTGATAAAAATAATATTCCTTACGAGGAAGTTGTCCGTCTGGAAGATGCGCTTCCAAACCTTGACCTCCTCTATATGACACGCGTCCAGAAGGAACGCTTCTTCAACGAGGAAGACTATGTACGTATGAAAGATTTTTACATTCTGGACATGAAGAAGATGGCGCTTGCACCGAAGGATATGTATGTCCTCCATCCGCTCCCCAGGGTCAATGAAATCTCCGTCGAGGTGGATTCTGACCCTAGGGCCGCTTACTTTAAGCAGGTACAGTACGGCGTCTACATCCGTATGGCATTGATCCTGACCCTTTTGGAAATTGAAGTTAAGTAAGAAGATAAGGAGGAATTACATAATGGTAAAGAATACACTGAATGTAGGACGTATTGAAGAAGGTTTCGTGCTGGACCATATACAGGCCGGACGGAGCATGGATATCTATAAATACCTCCATCTGGACAAGCTGGACTGCTGCGTGGCGATCATCAAAAACGCCAAGAGCAGCAAGATGGGTAAGAAGGATATCATGAAGATCGAATGCCCCATTGATTTTATGGATCTTGATGTCCTTGGCTTTATCGACCACAATATCACGGTCAACATCATCAAGGACGCCCAGATCGTGGACAAGAAGACGCTCCATCTCCCTGATGAGATAAGAAATGTCATCCACTGCAGGAATCCGCGGTGCATCACCTCTATCGAGCAGGAACTTGAACATATCTTCCTGCTGACCGACGAGGAACAGCAGATCTACCGCTGCAAATACTGCGAAGAGAAATATACCGGACACCTGGCCCGGAAATAGCCTGCTGAAAGCAAAGAGCTGAGAGAACGAAAAGGGTATGGCCTAAATAAGCCATACCTTTTATCTTTTATCTGTACCTCTCTGCTTTTGCCCCTGACAAATTATTTTCTACAAAAAAGCGAGCAAGACGATAAGCCGGGTCATGTCGTCTGGTAATCATCTATCTAGGCCTGCCGTCGCCGACAGGCTCAAGCGGCCAACCTAAGACGTGACGGGCCGCCACATTGTCTTTTTCCGGCCTTGCTTCGGATGGGGTTTACATGTGCCCCCGCTGTTACCAGCAGAGCGGTAGTCTCTTACACTGCCCTTCCACCCTTACCTTCCGTAGGGAAGGCGGTACATTTCTGTTGCACTTTCCTTGGAGTCGCCTCCACCGGACGTTATCCGGCATCCTGCCCTGTGAAGCCCGGACTTTCCTCACCTGCAGCCTTTCGGCTTCCTGCAGCCGCAATTACCTGTCTTACTCGCAGTTTACGATTATAACATACTTTCCGCCTGTTGGCAAATCACTTTTCGACTATCGTATCCTCGATCAGTTCACTGCCGTCTGCCGCTGAAGTCGCGAGCTTGTCGCACCGCTCATTCTGCGGATGGCCGTCGTGGCCTTTGACCCAGATAAACTTCACCTGATGCTTTTCTTTGGCGGACAGAAGACGCTTCCAGAGATCTACATTCTTAACCGGCTCATTCTTCCCCCGCTTCCAGCCCTTTTTCAGCCACCCGTCGATCCAGTGCTGGTTAAAGGCATCCACCACGTATTTTGAGTCCGAATAAAGCGCGACCTCACAGGGGCGGTTCAGCGCCTCAAGCCCGGCGATCACGGCCATCAGCTCCATCCGGTTATTGGTCGTCTTCTTATATCCCTGGGAGATCTCCTTGCGGTGAAGCTCTCCCTTCGTATCAACATACTCCAGAACTGTCCCGTAGCCTCCCGGTCCGTCCGGATTGCCGCGGGCAGCGCCGTCTGTGTATATACTGACCTTCATAAATCCTCCTTTATCCTTAAAAAGCCCAAAGTCCTGCCCTCTGACTCCTTCACGGTCAATTCCCTGCTTTCCCTTCCAAGGCTTACGGCAGCTTAAAGTTCTGCTGCTTTCCTGCGGTCTTAACGGTCAATTCCCTGCTTTCCCTTCTGAGGCTTCCGGCAGTTCAAAGCTCTGCTGCCTTCCTGCGATCTTAACGATCCTGTCCCGGTACCCTTCCGACAGCGGATCCTCAAGAAACCGCAGGATCGTCTTATAGCCGCCCCACAGATGCATAGGGAACAGATGCGCCGTATCCGTATGCCGCATGAAATAATCAATCCCCCATCCATACGCCTTCTCAAGCCTCGGATCCAGCGGGACGAAGGCAAGGTCTATGTGCTCCCCTTCTATCGCCCCGATCTCCTTCTGGTAATCCGCCTTCATCTTCGCATTATAAACCGGGCCTTCCTCCTCCCAGTGCCACCAGTTTAAATCCCCCGCGTGATATATGCAGGTTCCCCTGACGCGCACAAAGAACGCCACTCCCACGTCCGTTGAACACAGCGTCTTTATCCAGAGGTCATCCACCTTAAGCTCCTGCCGTTTCTTTACCTTGATCGTCTTCCCCTCCGGCCCTCTTGCCCGAATGTCCTTAGACAGAAGATAAGTAACATCGTATTCCTCTGCCCAGTCAAACACCTTGTACTGGAAATGGTCCTTATGATAATGGCTGGAAAAGACATAAAGCTTCTTTCCCTTCACTGTCTCAGGGAGCTCGCCCTTATAATAGTCGAACACCAGCGCTATATCTTCAACTTCCACCGTAAATCCGCTGTGGTACAGATAAGTGACCTTCATCCTAGACCTCTCCTTTTATCACCTTCACTGCATGCTGTATCTCTGGAAGAAGATATTCAAGCGCTGCCTTCACCGCGCCCTCTTTGCCCGGAAGGTTCACGATCATCGTCTCTCCCTTTATGCCCGCCGCACAGCGGTTCAGCATGGAGCGCTTCGTCAGGGACATCATATATGCGCGCATGGCCTCCGGAATCCCAAGCACCAAACGCTCGGCGACATCCATCGTCGCCTCCGGCGTACAGTCATCCGGCCCGCACCCGGCTCCTCCGGTGGTGAGGATCAGATCGGCGATCGCCCCGTCTGCCATCCTCTGCATGATCGTTGACAATACCTTCCTGTCATTGGGAACGGCTTTCATGAACACAACCTGCTCCCCGGCCTTCTCCACCATCTTCTTGATCGCCTTTCCGCCCCTATCTTCTTCCTGTTCCCTATATACTGCTGTGTTCGCTGTCAGTATAGCTACCCTCATCGTATAACCTCCCTTTTATCCTGCGTGGTTCCTCTAAATCATTAACTTAGATTTTAACCCTTTTGTTAAAATAATGCAATGCCAACGTTATTTATTCTTTTTTCAGCCTCAGCACGATGTAGATCGGCATTGAATTATAGTATGACGCCCTGTACATATTGGTAAAATATCCGCTCTGGGGCTTCCCGTCAGAAGTCGAATTCCTTCCCGCGTCATACCACATCGGCACGCCTTCGCTGTTCATTCCCGCAAATACGTTGGTGTGTCCCTTATACAGACAGATATCTCCTGGCACGAGCCCTGCAACTACTGCTTTTTTTCCGCCGATCTTCATGATGTCGTAGTTCTTCTCCACAAGCGCCTTCGTGGCAGCCTTTTTCGCAGCATTGCCCTGATAGACGAGCTTGCCGTTGCCGTCACTGTAAAATGCCATTCCAGCCTCAAGCGTCCCGAAATCCTGCATGCAGAAATTCACATAATTAGCACAGCTTGTCTGCCTCGGGGTATAGTCCCTGGCCTCGGCAAAGCTCTTTTTCATCCCTGCCCCGCTGTAATAGATCCAGTTGCCGTCGCTCATAATGGTGTTGGCGATCTTCTTGCAGGACTCTAAAAATGCATTGCCATCTCCTTTCGGGAAAGTCGGGACCTGCACCGTGATCTTGATCTTCTTTTTCTTGCTTCCGGACTTGACCGTGATATTGGCTGTTCCCTTTTTCTTTGCCGTCACCACGCCCTTGCTGCTCACTGTGGCGACCTTGTTATTGGAAGATGAGTAAGTAACCTTCTGCTGGGTGGTAAGCGGCGCCAGCGTGGTATTCAGCGTATAGTTTCCTCCCTTTAATAAAACAAGACTGGACGCGTTGACCGTCACCTTCGTGGTCTTGACCGCCCCTTTCTGCACCTTGACCTTCGCCGTCGCTTTCTTTCCGCTGGCCAGCGTGACGGTAAGCTTGGCCGTTCCTTTCTTCTTTGCCTTTATCTTACCCTTTTTATCAACCGTGAATATCTTTTTATTACTGCTTTCATACTTCTTGACAGAGTCGCCTGCCGCAAGACCGCTGACCTTAAACAGCGTTGTCGTCTTCTTGGCCTGGATCGGGATAGTCGTCATATTAAGCGTAATTTTCGCCTTCGGCTTCGCCAGCACTACCGTCTCTGTCTTCCCGCAGACAGAACAGGTACGCTGCTTTTGCCCATCGTTAAATACGGTCTGCTTAACGGTCGTCTTCCAATCGCTCCACTTATGCTCCTTCTCTACAACCTCGTAGGGAATCTTCTTCGCCCCCTCATATTCCCCGGAACTGGCAGCTGCACTTACCGTCAGCTCATATTTGCCGGGCTTCTGGCAGGCAGAAGGGTAGCTTACCGTATAATCCGTTCCCTTTGTCAGCGCTCCCCCCTTTTCAAACAGCTCTCCCTGCTCGTTTTTATAAATCTTATCCTCATCTATCCCCGCATCATCCGCGATCCGCTCGATCGGGTACACGAGCATCACCGGATGCATATTGGCGTCCTTATAATAAAATGCCCCGTCAAAGGGATCATCGTTCACTTTGCTCTTGGTGATCTTGAACTCGATCAGGATCTTTTCTGGATCATCGAGAGAAATCTTCGCTTTGGCAGTCTCAGCAATCTGACGCTCCGCTGTGCCCGTACTGCCCTGCTCCTTCATGTCCGCTGCTTCACCTGTTCCCTTTGCCCCGTCCTTATCCCCCGCATCCTGGATATTTTCCGTATCCCGGAGGTCGCCTGCATCCTTAATGCCTTCTGCGCCTGCACTTTCCCCTAGCGTGTCTGCATCCCGGACATCCGCATCCTCATATCCCTCGCTGATATCCTGTGCCAGGACCTCTCCCCGGCCTTCCAGCGTAAAGCCAGACACAGCCAGGCAGGCACAGACCGCAGCAGCAATCAGTTTACAAGTAAATTTTTTCATCATCATACGTCCACCTCTTTATTGTATTCATTAGTTACCATTATATAATACCACATTAAACCAGCATTAAAATAATTTCTTCAATTTATTTATTCATATCCCAGAGGCTTACGTCTCCCGGATCACTTTTCTTATTCCGGCATGCCTGCTCCCTCTTTTCGCCCCACAGCTTCAGGGAGCCTGGGGCCGCTTCCTCCCCATCAGTCCATGTCCCGCTCTTAGCGCCGGACTTGTGTACCAGATGTATGCTCTCGATAAACATGCCCTTATCCACAGCCTTGCACATGTCATATATGGTAAGAAGTGCAATATTCACCCCCGTTAAAGCCTCCATCTCACCCCCAGTCCTGCCCTCTGTCCGGGCTGTACACCGAGCCTCTATGGCACAGATCTCCGGCCGCAGCTCGAACTCGATCTCCGCTCCGGTAAGCCCGGTAATCTGACATAATGGGATCAGCTCTGAGGCCTTCTTCGCCCCCATGATACCGGCGACCCTCGCCACCCCGAGCACGTCGCCCTTCTTCATGCCGCCGCCCTTCACCAGATGAAAGCACTCCTGCGACATCAGGATACGGCCGCACGCCACCGCTTCCCCGTCCGTGACAGACTTTCCGCTCACGTCCGCCATAACCGCATTGCCCTGCAGATCAAAATGCGTAAAATCTCCCATAATGCTTCTCCTTTTCTATGTATCCGGATATAGTATAACACATTATTCCTCTATATACATTGACTTTTTCAAATGTTTACGATATAGTTCTGTTACTACTATTGTTCACATAGTCCCATTGCCGAAGGCAATATTAAATGGATTTTAGCACATTGCTGCTTCTGTGGGCGTACAGTAACCTGATCATCAATTTACATGTAATTCAAATATAGAGAAAAAAATAGCAGAAGCAAAGGAGTGAAACACTATGGCAATCCGCATTATTACTGATTCTGCCGCTGATTATTCCGCACAGGAGATTGAAAAGAGGCAGATCACCTGTATCCCCATGACCGTAACCTTCGGCGACAGGGAGTATCTGGATGGACACGACATTACCAAGGAAGAATTTTTCCGCCTTTTGATGGAAGGAAAGGATTTCCCAAAGACCTCCCAGCCCTCGCCTTCCAGCTTTCTTCAGTGCTTTAAGGAGGCGAAGGAGGCCGGCGACGCCGTGATCGCTATCCTGATCTCCAGTGCATTGAGCGGCACACTGCAGAATGCAAATCTGGCAAAGAGCATGGCAGAATATGAAGATATCTATATCATCGACAGCAGAATCGCGACCCTCGGAATGCGTATCCTGGTCGACCGTGCAGTCAAGATGCGGGACGCGGGGCGCACCGCACAGGAGATCGTAACAGAGATCGAGAGCTTAAAGCCAAGGCTGCGCCTCTTTGCCGGCCTTGACACTTTAGAATATCTGGCTAAAGGCGGGCGTCTGCCAAGGACTGCCGCTGTCCTTGGGAACCTGGCCAACCTAAAGCCCATCATTACCTTTACCGGAGACGGCAATGTCACCCTCTGCGGCAAGCAGATGGGCATCCGTCATGCCTGCAGGCAGGTAGCGAAGCTTACGATGGCCGACGCGCCGGATATGGACTGCCCCATATATTTCCTGTATGCCTACGACCAGAAAAACTGCGCGGCATTTGTCCATGCGCTCCAGAAGAGCGGGCTTGATATCGAATCCCCGAAGGTGCGGGGCATCGGGCCGATCATCGGGACCCATATCGGGACCGGGGCCTTCGGTATCGTATACGTGGCTAAAGAAACAGAATAATTCACTTAAAAATTCCGCAAAGACACGTCCTGTCTTTGCGGAATTTTTTATGACTTTCCAGCAAGTCCCTGTTCAACTGTTCCACATCACCATATTGTTCCTGAAAGCTGCTTCGACTTTCCCGCTGTCCTTCATCCATGGCAGATAAGAGCACACCGTACTCCCGACCAGGACATATTGTTCAAAATTCATCTTCAGCTCATATTCATCAAAAATCTCTTTCAGCAGTGTCTCAACGCACATCGGCGTTTTCAGGATGGAGCACTAGGGTATGCAGATATTCCGCAACGTCATAGATGAAAGATAACTTATGTCCTCATGGCGCCGTCCACGGAAAGGATCTCTCCCGTCACATAGCCTGCCATATCGCTTGCAAGGAATAAAAATGCATTGGCGATATCCTCCGGCTCCCCGACCCTGCGAAGGGGGATCGCGTTGATCAGCGGTTGAATCATCTTCTCGGGGAGCGCCGCTACCATATCTGTCTTCGTGATTCCCGGCGCCACCGCATTCACACGGATACCGTCGGGGCCAAGCTCCCTCGCTAACGACCAGGTAAGGCCATTCACCGCAGATTTACTCGCAGGATAGGCGACGCCGCTTGGCTGTCCGCATATACTGACCATAGAGCTTGTGTTTAAGATACAGCCGCCGCCCTGCTCCTTCATGATCTTTGCCGCCGGTATGACCGCATTCATGATAGCGTTGACATTAAGCTGCATGATATTGGCAAAATGCTCTGACGTATAGTCCCCGATCTTCGTACTGTCTGATACACCCGCATTGTTCACCAGAATGTCGATCCTTCCGTACTTATCTTTTACCTTTGTGATGGCTTCCTCCACAGACGCGGCATCCTTAAGGTCCGGGTGCGCCCCGCTCACCTCCCAGTCTGCGTTCTCCTCTTTCAGTGCGGCTAACGCTTTGTCCACCGTCTCTGCCCTCGAACCGAACAGGACTACTTTTGCCCCGTTCTCCAGGTATTTCTTTACAATTGAAAAACCAATTCCTCTCGTACCGCCTGTCACGACAGCGATCTTCCCTTTTAACATTGCACATCCTCCTTCTGAACAGCCCGGGAAATACAGGTTATCCCAAGACTTTTATTACCTAATATATAATTATAGCAGAGCTTTTAAATAATGTATACAATTTATTTGAAATTTATTTAATTGCCAAATTATTTGCGTTATTATTCACAGCATGCTAAACCCATAGGATAAAAACAAGCTTAAAAGGCACCGCCCAATCATTTGTCCAGATGATTGGGCGGCGCCCCGCATTCTGTCTTTAAATAATAATACACACCATACCGCCATTGCTGTCGTTGACGATCTTCTGCATCGTATCCTGCAGCTTCCCCTGGCTCTCGTCATTAATGGACAGCATTTTATTGCGCATCCCGTCCGTCACCAGATCCTCCACGGATTTACCGAAGATATTGGTGCCCCAGATTCCTTCTTCCGTGTCGCTCATCGTCTTGATATAGTCGATCAGGTCCTGCGCCTGCTGCTCATTACCGACGATCGGCGCGATCTCCGTCTCGATGTTGGCGCGGATCAGGTGGATGGACGGCGCCTGGGAATGGATCTTCACGCCGTATTTATTGCCCTGCTTGATGATGGTCGGCTCATCCAGGGTGATCTCCTCCTTCTTGGGGCTCACCATGCCGTAGCCCTTCATCCGCACAGAGGCGAAAGCATCCTTCACGTCCTCATACTCGGTCTTAAGTTCCGAAAGGTTCTTCATCGCAGCGATCAGTTCATACTGCCCTGCGATGGTCATGCCGGTCAGGTCGCTCAGCATCTGATAGTAGAACTTTTCCGCAACGCCGATGCGCACCTTGACACAGCCATTATCCATACCGATATGGTCGATCTTCATTTCATCTATGTAAGAGCTCTCCGGCACCCCCAGCCCACGGGCCGCGTCCCGCACCTCGCTCATCTGCTCCATCACATCCCGGATATGCCCCAAAAGATCCTGCTTGATCACATGGTCCCTGGGCAGCATCTCAACCCATTTGGGAATGAAGAACTGGATCTCCGACACAGGAAACTCGAACATGACCTCCTCTAATATCTTATAGATGTCATCTTCCTTTAGCTGCTCGCAGTTGACCGGGAGCGCCTTGACGCCATACTCCTGCTCGATCTCTGCAGCCACCTTTTTTGCGTCGTCGCCGTAAGGCTTTACGGAATTCACAAGCACTACAAAAGGCTTACCGATCGTCTGAAGCTCTCTTATGGTCTGGCCTTCCGCCGTCCGGTAATGCTCTCTCTCGATCTCACCGATACTTCCGTCTGTAGTCACCACGATCCCGATGGTGGCGTGGTCGTGGATCACCTTGCGCGTACCGATCCCTGCTGCCTTGGTAAACGGGATTTCATAGTCGAACCAGGGCGTCTTCACCATACGCTCCCCGTTCCCCTCCACATGGCCGGATGCGCCCTCCACCATATAGCCTACACAGTCTATGAGCCGCACCTTCACCCTGACATCCTCCGAAAGGCGGATCTCCGCTGCTTCCTTGGGCACGAACTTAGGCTCTGTGGTCATGATCGTGCGCCCGGATGCCGACTGGGGAAGCTCATCCTTCGTCCGTTCCTTCCCATGCTCATCCTCCATATGCGGGAGCACCAGCACATCCATGAATCGTTTGATAAATGTAGATTTTCCGGTCCTCACCGGACCTACTACCCCTATGTATATTTCTCCCTTTGTCCGGGCTTCGATATCCTTGTATAATTGAAACGTATTCATTCTAATACCCCCTTGTTCTGCTGATAACAGTGTATGCAAGAGGGTATTTCATTTAGAACTTTCTGTGATAAATCTTTTTCGTGATAAATCTTTTCGCAGCAACTCTTTTTTGTTACCGTACACTTCGCGGCCGGTAACGCTATTTATTCTTCCTTCCAAGGCAGCGCCAGGTGTTCTGCCTTGGAATCCCTTAACATCAGTTCGTTCACTGCTTCCTTCGGATCTTTCCCCTCGAACAGAACTTCATTTACTTTGCTGACGATCGGAAGGGGCACATTGTGGAGCTTGCCAAGCTTCACCGCCGCTTTTGTAGAGTAGACGCCTTCTACTACCATCTGCACCTCATCCATGGCCTCCTGCATAGATTTCCCCTGCCCCATCAGATATCCGGCCTTCCGGTTCCGGCTGTGGACGCTGGCACAGGTAACGATCAGGTCGCCGATTCCCGTAAGTCCGGTAAAGCTTTCGATCGCCCCGCCCATCTTTACGCCGAGCTGCGCGATCTCCGCGATTCCTCTCGTGATCAGCGCTGCCTTAGTGTTATCGCCGTACCCCATCCCGTCGGCAATACCTGCCGCCAGGGCAATGACATTCTTAAGAGATCCGCCAAGCTCCATCCCGAGCCTGTCCGGACTGATATACACACGGAACACCCGGTTCATAAATGCATCCTGCAGATACTCTGCTGTCTTTTTCGTCTTTGCACCGATGACTACCGCTGTAGGAAGGCCTCTGCCTACCTCTTCCGCATGGCTCGGCCCCGAGAGTACCGCTACATCGGCCTGAGGGATCTCCTCCTCGATCTGCTGGGAAAGAGTCATCAGTGTGCTCTCCTCAATCCCCTTCGCCACATCCACGATGATCTGCCCCTCTGCAACAAACGGGCTCATGCTGCGTGCCGTATTTCTCGTAAACGGAGACGGTACAGCCATGACGATAAAGTCCTTTCCCTTTACCGTCTCCTCTATATTGCCCGTGAATACCATATCCTCCGGGATTAAAACCCCCGGAAGCTTGCTCTTATGCTCCCGCTCCTTAGAGAGCATCTCTACCTCTTCCTCACTGACCGACCATACCGTCACCTGATGTCCGTTGCTGTGAAGCAGAAGCGCCAACGCAGTTCCCCAGCTTCCTGCTCCCATAATACCTACATTCGCCATTTTAAAACTCCTCCTGACATAACTTATTCTATCCTTGATCTCCTGCTGTACCATTTCTTTTACGTTTATCTTCCCTTGCCTTTACCTACGCTGATCTTGTTCTCTGTCCCTTTAAGAAGCCTCCTGATATTCTCCCGGTGCTTATAGAATGCCAGCAGCATCAGAAATGCGGCGATCCCGTACATCTCGTACAGATAACCTGCCTCCATCCCGTAGGCGCCCGTCTCCCCCTGGTAGATGATCTCAAAAAGGTAGATGATCACCACCACCAGAGATCCCACCGACACATAACGCGTCGCCGCCACGATGCTGACGAACACCGCCAGGCAGATCAGCACCATCACCGGTGTCGTCGTGCTGAGCAGAAGCCCGGCTGTCGCCGCGATCCCCTTGCCGCCCTTGAACTTCATATAGAATGGGTAATTATGCCCCAGCACCGCCCCCATCCCGGCGTACATCCCAAGCAGCGGCAGGATATCTGTGCGGCTGTCCTTATAGATCAGATGAACCGCAACAACCGCAAACACACATTTGAAGGCATCGCCCAAGAGGGTCACTGCCCCGGCTTTCCACCCCAGCGTCCTGAGGGCGTTGGTGGTCCCCGCATTGCCGCTCCCCTGCTTGCGGATGTCTACGTGATGGAGCTTTCCATAAAGATATCCTGTCTGCAGAAGTCCGAAAGCATACCCGATAAATACACAGATAATTCTTTCCATGATTACCTTTCCTTTTCCTTTCTCTCGCGAATGAAAAACTTCAGTGAAGTTCCCTTAAACCCGAATGCCTCCCGGATCTTATTTTCCAGATACCGCGTATAGGAAAAATGCATCAGCTCCCGGTCATTGACAAAGATCACAAAAGTCGGCGGCTTCACCGACACCTGGGTGATATAATACAGCTTCAGCCTCTTCCCTTTATCTGACGGCGGCTGCTGCATGGCTACCGCCTCCATCATGATCTCATTGAGGACGCCCGTCGCCACGCGCAGGGTCTGGTTCTCGATCACCATATCGATCACATCGTAAAGCTTATTCAGGCGCTGGCCGGTCTGGGCAGACACATACATAACCTCCGCATAGGGCATAAAGGAAAGGACGCGGCGTATCTCGTTCTCATATTTCTTCATGGTTCTGTCGTCCTTCTCGATGGCGTCCCATTTATTGACCACGATCACGATGCCCTTGCCCCGCTCATGGGCGATCCCGGCGATCTTGGCATCCTGCTCTGTCACCCCTTCTGACGCGTCGATCACCACGAGCACCACATCAGAACGTTCCACCGCCGTCACCGCACGGATGATACTATAGCGCTCCAGTTCCTCCTTGATCCGGCTCTTTCTGCGAAGCCCGGCAGTATCGATGAACACATACTCCCGCCCGTCATGCACGATCTCTGTGTCGATGGCGTCCCTCGTGGTCCCCGCGATGTCCGAGACGATCACCCGCTGCTCACCAAGAAGCTTATTGACGATGGAAGATTTCCCCACGTTCGGCTTCCCTACGATAGCGATCCTTGGGCGCTCGTCCTCCTCGTCCTCCTCGTCCTTTTCCGAGAAATGGCCGGTGATCTCGTCAAGCATATCCCCGATGCCAAGCCTCGACGCCGCTGATATGGGCACCGGCTCCCCGATGCCAAGGTTATAAAACTCGTATACATCAGGCATATACTTTTCAAAGCTGTCCACCTTGTTCACCACAAGGACGATGGGCTTCCCCGAACGCCTTAGCATGTCCGCCACCTTGGAGTCCGAATCGATCAGTCCCTGTCGTACATCGGTCATAAATACGATCACATCAGAAGTATCAATGGCGATCTGGGCCTGATCCCTCATCTGAGACAGGATGATATCCTTGCTGTCCGGCTCGATACCTCCTGTATCGATCATGGTGAAATTCCGATCCAGCCACGACACATCCGCGTATATACGGTCCCTCGTCACTCCCGGCGTGTCCTTTACAATCGATATCTTCTCTCCCGCCAGCGCATTAAACAGCGTGGATTTCCCTACATTCGGCCTTCCCACAATCGCAACTACTGGTTTACTCATAATCTATCTCCTCATCTGCTAATCTAAAATTGCTTCGATAAAATCCCGTCCGCTTGATTTTACAATATCTGCGCGCACTTGTAAAGTCTCAGTAAGCTGAGTGAGGGTCATATCGTCCAAAAATACCTCTTCGCCGCTGCGGAACATATTACAGGGAAGGAGAAGCTTATCCCCCAGCGGCTTACCTTTAAGCTGTTCTTTCAGATCCTGCCCGGTAATCAGCCCGGACACGGTGATCTGTTCCCCGAAAAATGTATTTTCAATGGCATAGACATGAACCTTCGTGCCCGGATACTTCCTGACAAGCCTTCCGGCAAGCCCGCAGATATACGGATACGCAAGCTTTCCTGTGGCCACGGATACCTCCCTCGTCCTGTCATCGCCGGATAACTCCCTCAAGCTTTCTGTGAACTCATCGATAAGAAGCCTTAGCATACCGACACCGTTCTCAAGCTGGAGATATCCGTCATAGCGTTCCGCCTCCGGAAGCTCCTCCCCCGCCAGCGTATACCACTCGTCTCCTCCGTGGATAAAATGGATCCCGTTCTGTGCATACAGCTTATCCTGCCATCCGTGGATGATGCCAAGAACCTCCTTTGCATCCTCCTTAGTAAACGGCTCCAGCGGATATAAGCCCTCCCGGTACCTGGTCAGTCCCACCGGAACCACCGATACACTCTCCAGATACGGGATATAGCAGGACAGCTCCCGGATACTGCGCGTTAGCTCCTCCCCGTCATTGATCCCCTTGCACAATACGATCTGCCCGTTCATGCGGATCCCGGCCTCGTAAAGCCTCTTCGCCTTATGAAGCGCCTCTCCCGCGAACCGGTTATTTAGCATCCGGCACCGGAGAGCAGGGTTCGTTGTATGGAAGGAGATATTGATCGGCTCCAGATGGAAACGGACAATCCGTTCAATATCATGATCGCTCATATTCGTCAGCGTAACATAGTTCCCCTGAAGAAAGGAAAGCCTGGAATCATCATCCTTAAAATACAGCGTATCCCGCATCCCCCGGGGCATCTGGTCGATAAAGCAGAACATACACTTGTTGCGGCAGGACCTGTACTCATCCATCAGCCCCTGTTCGAACTCTATCCCCAGATCTTCTTCAGCATCCTTTTCTATCTCAAGCTCCCATTCCTCCCCGTAGGACTTACGGATCAGAACCGTCAGATACTCGTCATTTACATAGAAATGATAGTCAAATACATCCTCTATCTCGTTGCCGTTGATGGAGATCAGGACATCTCCCGGCTCAATCTCCAGCTCCTGCGCAATGCTTCCAGGGCTGACGTATTTTACAATATGTTCGTGCTTCATATCGGAATCCTTTCTTTCCTAAACGTATATTTCAATGCGTTTTTCAACATGTGCCGCGAAAAGCTCCCACGCTATATACTTCTCCGGATATATCTCACATTATACCACTAAACCACGGTGTTTTCCATCATACTCTGCCATGCTTTTACGTACAATTTACACGAATAAAGTAATAACTTAAAAAATTGTGTCAAAACATTGACCTTATCCTATAAATAGTGATATAACTAAATAGGAAACTATAACTCTATTTTATATTCAGGAGAGGATTTATGACAAATGATATAAAAGAAATGGAGACTGCCCTTCCGGTGGCTCCCCTTAAGATCGCAGCACTGGAAAGCTGTCTGGATCGCGGGAAAAAGGTGAACGACTACATCGTAAGATTCCGGCAGGAGACTTATAATACTTCCTTAAACTCACATCTTTTTTCCAGCTACAAGCAGGATAATTACCTGATCGACTGTAGCTGTCCGCGGTTCGGGACAGGCGAGGCAAAGGGCATCCTCAGGGAATCCATCCGCGGGGCGGACCTTTTCGTCATGGTGGACGTATGCAATTACAGCCTGACCTACACGGTGAACGGACATCGTAACCATATGTCGCCGGATGACCATTACCAGGATTTGAAGCGGATTATCTCTGCTGCAAACGGCAAGGCACACCGAGTGAATGTGATCATGCCCTTTCTCTACGAGAGCCGCCAGCATAAGCGCACGAAACGGGAGTCCTTAGACTGCGCCTTTGCTCTTCAGGAGCTGATGGACATGGGCGTGAACAACATCATCACCTTTGACGCCCACGACCCGCGGGTACAGAATGCCATCCCGCTTCAGGGCTTTGACAACTTCAGCCCTGCCTACCAGTTTATGAAAGCGCTGCTGCGCGCCGAGCCCAAGCTCAAGGTAGACAAGGAACATCTGATGATCATCAGCCCCGACGAAGGTGCGATGCACCGGGCCGTCTATTTTTCCAATGTCATCGGCGTGGACATGGGTATGTTCTATAAGCGGCGGGATTACTCCCAAGTAATCGGCGGGAAGAACCCCATAGTAGCCCATGAATTTCTCGGGGACAATATCGCTGGAAAGAACGTGATCATCATCGACGATATGATCTCCTCGGGCGAGAGTATGCTCGACGTCGCAAAACAGATCAAGGAACGGGGCGCGGGACGGGTATTCGTCTGCACTACCTTCGGGCTTTTCACCGACGGCTTTGACAAATTCGATGAATATTACGAACGGGGCTATATCGACCGTGTGATCGTCACCAATCTCACCTACCTTCCGCCCTGCACAAAGAATAAGCCATATTTTGTGACAGCCGACATGAGCAAGTTCATCGCACTGATCATCGATTCTCTGAATCATGATATCCCGATCAGCTCTGTCATGGTTCCAACGGATAAGATTCACCGGCTTTTAGAAGTGCATAATAGTAAAATATAAAGAAAAACCCCGGGTTCTCCTTCACGGTAAGATCACTTTTCTTATCTCAAGGGATAACCGGGGTTTGATTTTATTTTGTAAAGTCGGTATATTTTCCGCCGTCTTCAAGCTCCAGGCCCTTCGCAGCCGCCATCTCTGACACTGTCACAAGCTGATATCCCGCTTTCTGAAGCTTCGGTATGAGCTTGATCGCTGCATCCACGCTCTCGGTATGAATGTCGTGGAGCAGGATGATATCTCCGTCCCCCACATTCTTCATCACTGTGTTAATGGTCTTCTTCGCGTTCCTCGTCTTCCAGTCCAGCGTATCGATATTCCACAGGATCATCGGCAGTCCTACGTTCTTCCGCACGGTATCGTTTATCGCTCCGTAGGGCGGACGCATAACCGTCACGCCGCTTCCTACTGCCTTCTTTATATTATTGTCCGTGTCCGACATCTGCTTCTTCACTCCCTTGCTGTCCAGCGACACAAGGTTCGTATGGTCATAGGAATGACTCCCAAGTTCACAGCCGATCTCCTTCATCTTCTTGACCTCTGTCTCATAAGACGGAACCTTCTGCCCAAGCATGAAGAATGTCGCATGGGCATTGTATTTCTCCAAGGCATCCAGAAGCTCGCCGGTCCGCTTGCCCGGCCCGTCGTCAAAAGTAAGGGCAACCATGGGCTGACCCGGGTCTATCTGCGCATCCTTTTTCGACACCAGCTTCCCGTCCTCGTCAAAGGAGCACAACGACAGCCCCATCTTGACATCTCCCGTCGCCATCTTCCCGTCTGCGGCAAAATAATAAGTACTCTTCTTGATCTCCTTCCAGCCGGTAGCAGCAACACCGTTCTTGCCAAGGTAATATTTATCGTCGCCGTCCTTCTTCCACTGGCTCTTAAGCATAACGCCGTCCTTGTCAAAATAGTACCGCTTGCCCTTAATCTTCTGCCAGCCGGTCACCTTCACGCCATCCTTGCCGAGATAGTAAGTATTGGCCGTCGATTCGATGAAATCGCTCTTCACATAGGAATTGTCATATTTTTTAAACTTGTCTCCCTCCCATGTGCCTACTGCATTCTTCACGACAAAATGCCCGTTCTTCACCGTAAAGTTCAGCAGCCTTTTCCAGTCCTTCTCTATCTTTTTCGCGACCGACTCCTCCAGCACAACCTTGATCTGATAGGACCCCTCCACATTCGGATCCCCCTTGCAGGAAAGGGTATAGCCCTTCCCGCTCTTTAAGTCGGCGACAAAGTCGGCCGCTGTATATTCACTATCCTTATCCAGTACCTTCTCGCCCTTCCTGACCAGCTTCACATCCGCCAGAAAAGGCGGCATCGCTTCTCCCTGGACGATCTCGGTATTCTGGACAGAAAGTTCTACCACTGCCGCAGTCAGTCCACGGAAAAATGAAACTGCCTTAACCCCTAAAATGATTACTGCAAACACCCCAAAAACAGTAAGGGCAATATGTATCCTCCTTGCTCTTATGCGGTGCTTTTTTAATTCCTGTATCTTGTGCATCCTCTTATCAGTCATCCGTAATATCCCCCATGGTATCTATAAATCTACCATAATTCAGTATACATTACTTCGACAAAATCCGCAATGAACAGTCAAAAAACTTTTCTTAATTATTATTGAATATTTCTGACGTAATTATTACAATTATTATGTTTTTTTTAAGGTGTTATCCGCTACCAATCAGCCCGCGGCCGGCAGCGCTCATCCTCATCCTGCAAAATATGCATCACCGGATGACCCTCACCCTAAGCACATGACTGACTGCCCGCAGATCGTCGGCAACTCCCTCCGGAACCTCCGAATCGATATCGATCATCGTATAGGCGTATCCGCCTTTACTCTTGTTGGTCATGTCGGCGATATTCATATTATCCTTCGCCAGGATCTTCGTAAACTGCCCGATCATATTCGGCACATTGTGATGAAGAAGCACGATCCTTGTATTGTCTCCCCGGTATCCCATATCACAGTCCGGATAATTGACCGAGTGCCGGATATTGCCGTGCTCCAGAAAATTCCTGATCTCCTTCACCGCCATCTTCGCGCAGTTATCCTCTGATTCCTCCGTGGAAGCCCCAAGATGGGGAATCACGATGGCCCCTTTAACCCCAGCGATCTCCGGCGTCGGGAAATCCGTCACATAATGCTTCACCTTCCCGCCGATAAGCGCATCCACCATCGCCTCCTCGTCCACCAGCACATTTCTGGCAAAGTTCAGCACAACGACGCCCTTCTTCATCAGATCGATGGCATTTTTATCGATCATGCCCTTCGTGCTCTCCATAGCAGGAACATGGATAGTGATATAGTCGCAGTCCCGGTAGATCTCATCCACCGTCTTTGCATGGCGGATGCTCCGGGAAAGCTGCCATGCGGACTCTACCGATACATAGGGATCAAAACCGTAGACCTCCATCCCCAGGTTTGTCGCCGCATTGGCAACCAGCACGCCGATGGCGCCAAGGCCGATAACGCCAAGTTTTTTCCCTTCCAGCTCACAGCCTGCGAAAGACTTTTTCGCCTTCTCCGCATCCTTGGCGATGTTGCCGTCTTCCTCATTTTCCTGCACCCAGTTGATGCCGCCGATGATATCTCTTGATGCCAGAAGCATCCCCGCGATCACCAGTTCCTTAACTCCGTTGGCGTTGGCCCCCGGTGTATTGAAGACAACGATCCCTTCCTCCGCGCACTTATCAAGAGGAATGTTGTTGACCCCTGCCCCTGCCCGGGCAATGGCTTTTAACTCCTTGCCGAACTCCATGTCATGCATGGCTGCGCTTCTGACCAGGATGGCATCGGCCTTATCCACCGCGCTGACCGGCACATATTCTTCCGTAAACTGCTCTGTACCCACAGGAGAGATCGGGTTCAGACAATGATATTTATACATGATCACAGATTCTCCTTTTCAAACTTCTTCATAAATGCCACAAGAGCCTCCACACCCTCTATCGGCATGGCATTGTAGATGCTGGCGCGCATCCCTCCGACGCTCCGGTGTCCCTTGAGGCTTAAAAGCCCTGCTTCCTTGGCCTCTTTTACAAATTTCGCATCCAGCCCGGCGTCGCCCGTCACAAAGGTAACGTTCATCACCGACCGATCCTTTGGATTCACCGAGGACTTAAACAGCCGGCTTTCGTCCAGATAATCATAGAGAATCTTCGCCTTTTTCTCGTTGCGCTCCTTCATGGCCGCAAGACCGCCCTGTTTTTTCAGCCACTTAAATACCTTGCCGCAGATATAGATACTGTATGCCGGAGGCGTGTTATAAAGGGATTTCGCGTCAGCATGGATCTTATAGGTCAGCATGGCCGGTGTCCCCGGGAACACCTCCTCACGGATCAGATCCTCGCGGATAATGACGATCGCCATGCCCGCAGGCCCTACATTCTTCTGCACCCCTCCGTAGATCAGCCCATATCTTGTCACGTCCACCGGCTCCGACAGGAAACAGGAAGATACATCCGCCACAAGAGGCTTTCCTTTAGTGTCGGGAATCTCTTTATATTTCGTCCCGTAGATCGTATTATTCTCACAGATATATACGTAATCCGCCTCTTCGGAAACCGGCAGATCCGAGCAGTCCGGAATATAGGAAAATGTCTTATCCTCCGAAGATGCGATCACATTCACGCGGCCGTACTTTTTCGCCTCGCTGCACGCCTTTTTCGCAAACTGCCCGGTAACGATATAATCCGCCACGCCATTTTTCATCAGGTTCATAGGGATCATGGCGAACTGGGTAGACGCCCCGCCCTGGAGAAACAACACCTTATAATTGTCCGGGATCCCCATCAGCTCGCGGATGTCCGCCTCTGCCGCATCGATGATCTCCTGAAAAGGTTCTGAGCGGTGACTCATCTCCATCACAGACATCCCGGAACCGTTGTAGTCCAACATCTCTTCTGCCGCTTCCCTTAACACTTCCTCCGGTAAAACCGCCGGTCCTGCCGAAAAATTGTACACTCTGCCCATCATTCATTCCTCCGTTTTCAAACTTTCCTTCATTAACACAGTTCACCTAAGACTGCGATCACTTACTTGCTCTTTTCTTCCAGGTCCTTCTCGTCAAATGCTTCGCTGATCGCTGCGCCCGGCGCCACCATAGGCCATACCTTATCATCGCTGTCGATCTGGCAGTCGATGACCACCGGTTTTCCGAGAGCCAGAGCCTTCCCAAAAGCATCCGCGAACTCCTCGCGGCTTGACGCCCGGATCCCTGCCGCTCCCATAGCCTCTGCAAGCTTCACAAAATCCACCGCGTCATTGAGCACCGTAGCCGAATATCTCTGGCCGTAGAACAGATTCTGCCACTGGCGCACCATACCCAGCACATGATTATTTACCACCACCTGGATGACCGGGATATTGTGGCGCACCGCAGTGGCGATCTCATTCATATTCATACGGAAGCATCCGTCTCCCGCGATATTTACCACCACCTTATCCGGCATCCCCATCTTCGCGCCCAGGGAGGCCCCCAGGCCGTATCCCATAGTCCCGAGGCCTCCGGAAGTAAGGAGTGTCCTTGGCTGCGTATATTTGTAAAACTGCGCCGCCCACATCTGGTGCTGTCCTACCTCCGTGACGATGACCGCCTCGCCCTTCGTCTGACGGTAGATCTCCTCCACCACGTAAGGCCCGGTGAGCGCCTCAGGATGGTAGTTCATGGGATAGCGCTCCTTGTAATCCATGATCTTTTCCATCCACTGGGAGTGGTTCTGCTGCTCTAAGCGTTTATTTAATATTGACAGGACCACCTTCAGATCCCCTACAACACCCTCGGTGATGAGGACGTTCTTATTCATCTCTGCCGCGTCGACATCCACCTGCAAGATCTTCGCATTTTTCGCAAATTTCTTCGCATTTCCCGTCACCCGGTCGCTGAACCTTGCGCCCAGCACAATCAGCAGGTCGCATTCGCTGACCCCGTAGTTGGAGGTCTTTGTCCCGTGCATCCCAAGCATCCCGGTATAGCGCCCGTCCGTCCCCGGAAATGCTCCCTTGCCCATCAGGCTGTCCGTAACCGGAGCATCCACCTTCTCTGCAAATGTCCTAAGCTCCTGGCTGGCTCCAGAGAGCACCGCGCCGCCGCCCACAAAGATATAAGGCTTTTCTGACTTCCTGATCAGCTTAATGGCATTCTCAATCTCCTCCTCGCATATCTCCCAGGAAGGACAGTATACCCCAGGCTGCACACTCTTGTACTCCGTCTTTTCCGCGGTCACATCCTTAGGGATATCGATAAGCACCGGCCCCGGCCTTCCCGACTTCGCGATGACAAATGCCTTGCGGATCGTCTCCGCCAGTTTCCTTACATCCTTTACAATATAATTATGCTTGGTGATCGGCATGGTGATGCCTGCGATGTCAATTTCCTGAAAACTGTCCTTTCCAAGCAATGCCACGCCCACGTTGCACGTAATGGCCACGATCGGGATGGAATCCATGTAAGCTGTGGCGATGCCCGTCACCAGATTGGTCGCCCCCGGCCCGCTGGTGGCAAAGCATACGCCCACCTTTCCTGTAGCCCTCGCATAGCCGTCCGCCGCATGTGCCGCCCCCTGCTCGTGGGAGGTCAAAATATGCGTGATCTCGCTGCTGTGCTTATATAATTCATCATATACATTGAGGATTGCACCGCCCGGATATCCGAATACGGTATCTACACCCTGTTCTTTCAGACATTCGATAACTATCTGTGACCCTGTCAACTGCATACCTTTAAAATCTCCTTATCTTCTCTGATTCTTTGTACTGTCCGCTCCGTTCACCATAACGCTTCTTTCACCGCTTATCTCCTGGGAATCTCCAGGATCGCACCCCGGTTCCCGCTTGTCACCATAGATGCGTATCTTGCCAGATACCCGCTTGTCACCTTCGGCTCTCTCGGCTTGAAGCCTTCCCTTCTCTTAGAAAGCTCTTCATCGGAAACCGCCAGCTCAAGCCTTAAGTTCGGGATGTCGATCTTAATGATATCGCCCTCTTCTACCAGCGCAATGGGACCTCCCACCGCCGCCTCCGGCGATACATGGCCGATAGATGCGCCCCTGGACGCTCCGCTGAACCGTCCGTCCGTGATCAGTGCAACGCTTGAGCCAAGCCCCATGCCGGCGATAGCGGAAGTCGGGTTTAACATCTCACGCATACCCGGCCCGCCTTTCGGTCCCTCATAGCGGATAACGACTACATCTCCTGCCACGATCTTTCCGCCCTTGATGGCGTCAATGGCATCCTCCTCACAGTCAAATACCCTCGCCGGGCCCTCATGCACAAGCATCTCTGGCACAACTGCAGAGCGCTTAACCACGCTGCCGTCCGGCGCAAGGTTGCCCTTAAGCACCGCAAGGCCGCCCGTCTCCGAATACGGATTGTCGATCGGCCGGATAACCTCCGGATTCTTATTTACCACGTCTTTAATATTCTCTCCCACAGTCTTTCCCGTCACGGTCATGCAATCCGTGTGGAGCAGTCCCTTTTTATCCAGCTCATTCATCACCGCATACACGCCGCCTGCTTCGTTAAGATCCTCCATATATGTCGGGCCTGCCGGCGCCAGATGGCACAGGTTCGGCGTCTTTTCGCTGATGCCGTTTGCAAAATCAATCTCAAAATCCATGCCGATCTCATGAGCGATGGCCGGAAGGTGGAGCATACTGTTGGTAGAACAGCCAAGAGCCATATCCACCGTCAGCGCATTCAGTATAGCATCCTCTGTCATAATGTCACGCGGGCGGATGTTTTTCTCCAGCATCTCCATGACCTTCATGCCTGCCTGCTTCGCTAGGCGGATCCGTTCAGAATAGACAGCCGGAATCGTACCATTCCCCTGAAGGCCCATGCCAAGCACCTCTGTCAGGCAGTTCATGCTGTTGGCCGTATACATCCCGGAGCAGGAGCCGCAGGTCGGACAGGTCTTGTTCTCGAACTCCAAAAGCCCTTCGTCAGAAAGAGTTCCCGCCGCATTGGCGCCTACTGCCTCAAACATGCTGGAAAGGCTGGTCTTTTTTCCCTGCACGCGCCCTGCAAGCATGGGGCCGCCGCTGACAAATACAGTAGGCACATTGATCCTGGCCGCCGCCATCAAAAGCCCCGGCACGTTCTTGTCACAGTTCGGCACCATAACAAGAGCGTCAAACTGGTGCGCCAAAGCCATGGCCTCTGTAGAGTCCGCGATCAGATCTCTGGTCACCAGCGAATATTTCATGCCGACGTGGCCCATGGCGATCCCGTCGCACACCGCGATGGCCGGGAATACGATGGGGGTTCCCCCCGCCATGGCAACACCCTGCTTTACTGCATTTACAATCTTATCTAAATTCATATGGCCCGGAACGATCTCATTGTAAGAGCTTACGATGCCTACTAGCGGACGCTCCATCTCCTCCTTCGTAAGTCCCAGCGCGTTGAATAAGGAGCGGTGGGGCGCCTGCTGCTTCCCTTTTGTAACTGTATCACTTTTCATGGTCATATCCTCCTGATCTGTATGTTATTCATATTGCTGCGGCGCTCAGGCGAGAGCCGGCTGGCATATCTTTGTATCTTTTACGAATCCTGAATTTCAGCACTATGCAATATACGATGCGATCAAATCGCCCATCTTCGCCGTACCGGCCTGTGTCTTGCCCTCGGACATGATATCGATGGTGCGGTAACCTTCCTTCAAGACCCTCGCCACCGCCGTCTCGATAGCATCCGCCTCTTTGTCCAGGTCAAAGCTGTAACGGAGCATCATGGCCGCAGAAAGGATGGTCGCGATAGGATTCGCGATTCCTTTTCCTGCAATGTCCGGCGCAGAGCCCCCGCTTGGCTCGTAGAGACCGAATTTCGTCTCGTTTAAGCTGGCGCTCGCCAGCATCCCGATGGAGCCTGTCACCATGCTGGCTTCATCAGAGAGAATGTCTCCGAACATGTTCTCCGTCAGCACCACGTCAAACTGCTTCGGATTCTTTACCAACTGCATCGCGCAGTTATCAACAAGCATATGCTCAAGAGTTACCTCCGGGTAATCTTTCGCGACCTCCTCAACGACTTTTCGCCAGAGCCTTGAGGAGTCAAGCACATTAGCCTTGTCTACGCTGGTCACTTTCTTTCCGCGCTTCATCGCGATGTCAAAAGCGCGCTTTGCGATCCGCCGGATCTCATGTTCATTATATGTAAGGGAATCATAGGCGGTCAGCACCCCATTCTCCTCCACAGTCTTCCTCTCCCCGAAGTAAAGCCCCCCGGTCAGCTCCCGCATAATCATCAGGTCAAATCCGCCCTCCGTGATCTCTTCTTTCAGCGGACAGGCACCCTTAAGCTCATCGTAAAGAATCGCCGGCCGCAGGTTTGCAAACAGGTTCAGCGCCTTACGTATGGCCAAAAGCCCTGCCTCCGGCCGCTTTGACGGCTCAAGCTGATACCATGGGGAGGTCTTCGCGTCCCCGCCGATGGAGCCCATCAGCACCGCTTCGCACCGCTTCGCCTCTGCGATAGTCTCGTCCGTGAGCGGCACTCCGTGTACGTCTATTGATGCGCCCCCTAGCAAAAGCTGGGTATACCCGCAAGTGTGCCCGTAAACTTCTGCTGTTCTGTCAAGGACCTTCATCGCCTCTGTAACAATCTCCGGTCCGATTCCGTCGCCTTTGATCACTCCAATATTCAAATTCATATCCATCTTCCTTCCTTCGCAAAAAAACCTATGTTTTTTATCATATCTTATTTCAGAGTATGTTTCAAGACTTTAATTTACTGAAATCTTGATGGAAATTCATAAAATTCTTGGCTATCTGTTTACTCCGTGACCGGCAGCATACAATAATCCTTTTAAATGTCTCCGGTAATGGGACTTTCCTTAATTAGATAATAGCTATAAAAGTAAAAATTTCCAACACACATATACCGTTGGAAATTTTTAACTGCTATTTACTCAGCTTGCATATCTTAGGAAAACGAAACGTTACTGCCCGCTTCCATATTATCATCCCTGTCAATCAAACTTCTTGGCAAAATCTGCCCATCTGTTCCACGTATCCAGATGTCTGTCCATCCATTTCCCATAAAACCCGATCAAAGGTCCATTCAGAAACGCAAGCACTACCGTCCCGACGCCGATACCTACAATGCCGCGGGAAAAGACAAGGGAACAGACGGCTGCCGTCACCAGACAGGCCAGATCAAACCCGATCTTGAACTTTGGCAGCGCCACCCCAAAACGCCCGCTGACCCCTTTCACAAAGAACTCATATACCTGCGGATAAAAATAAGTCTTAAAATAAAGCGCTACCCCAAGCGAATTCAGCAAAAAGCCTACGGCAAAATAGCAGATCCGCACACCCAGGGGCAAAGTCCCCGGCGGATAAAGCTCCGGATTAAAATGCGGAACCGCCATCCGCCAAAAATCAAGCACCGCCCCATAGACCAGCCCCGACACAAAGGCAAAGAAGTAAAGCACCCTCACCCGCTTCATCAGGATACAGAAAACGACAAACAGCATCCCCTGCACGATATACTCCGCCTGTCCGAAGGTCAAAAGCTCCATCTTAAGGCTGACGATATAAGCCGGGGCCACTACCATGGACATGCCAAGATCCGCCGCCGCCAGCATAGCCGTAGCAAAGGACAGCACAACCACCGCCAGCCCGTAGATCAGCTCGTTGCTCATTCTGATTTTTTTCACAGAACCCACCTCTTTTGCTCCTGCCGCAGCACAAAATCCCTCTGCATGCCCGCGTCTTTTGCTATATAAGTTCCAGCGCCGTCTCCATCATCTGATGGAAGCCTGTCTCCCGTTCCTTCGCACTAAGAGACGCATCCTTATACAAATGGTCAGAGATCGTCAGGATACACAGCGCCTTCTTTCCGGCCCTCGCCGCGTTCATATAGAGCGCCGCCGCCTCCATCTCCACCGCCAGCACGCCCATGCGCCGGAACCGGTCGTTAAAATCCTCCCTGTCATGGTAAAATACATCAGACGACAGTACATTTCCTACCTTCACATTCGCGCCCTTCTTTCTTGCGGCCTGCACCGCCCTGTCCAAAAGCTCATAATCTGCGATCGGCGCAAATGTCCCGGGAATCTGATACTGATCCCCGTAATTAGAATTCGTACACGCCCCCATAGCGATCACGATGTCCATCACGTTCACATCATCCTGCATCGCCCCCGCCGAACCGATCCGGATGATATTCTCCACATCGTAAAAATGATACAGCTCGTAGCTGTATATGCCGACAGACGGCATACCCATGCCTCCTCCCATAACAGAGACCTCTTTTCCGCGGTATGTCCCCGTATACCCGAGCATATTTCTGACCGTGTTGAAGCAGACCGAATGCTCAAGATAAGTCTCTGCAATATATTTCGCCCGGAGCGGATCGCCCGGCATCAGGACTGTCCTGGCAATCTGCCCTTTTTCTGCTGCATTGTGCGGTGTTCCCATAGTGTCGCCCTCCTTTTTCTCTTCCTGCTGCTGTTCCATCCGTAACCAGCAGCCTCTTTTTTCTATCATAACATTCTTCACGCAAAATCACCATATATTTTTTCCGGCCTTGCTATGAGCGGCCCAGGTGCCGCTCATAGCAGCGATTCGTGGAGGCATTCCGGATTTTACTGCGCAAAAGCCGCCCCTTACTCCTGCATCGTGTTCTCACGGAATGTGCTGCCAGTGCGCATTCCTGCCCATGAACAGTAACTCCGTAACATCCATCTTGCATATAGACTAATCCTCCTGTTATAGTATATAATAGCATGAGCAAAAGACAACTCAGCAATCAAAACAGGAGATAGATTATGCATAAAATTGGAATTATATCTGATACCCACGGTGTCCTTCGTCCGGAAGTGACCGATGCACTAAAAGGATGCGAGCTGATCCTGCACGGCGGCGATATCAACAAGCAGAAAGTCTTAGACGAGCTGGAACAGATCGCGCCCGTTCACGCAGTCCGGGGCAACAACGACAAAACATGGGCCAGACATCTGCCGGAATCACTGACATTAGATATCTGTGGCATACCAATCTTTATGGTCCACGACAAGAAATTCATTCCGGAAGACCTGACCGGAATACGGATCGTAATCTACGGCCATTCTCACAAATATGAAAAACGGACATCCGGCAAAATCCTTTACTTAAATCCCGGAAGCTGCGGGCCGCGAAGGTTCCATCAGGAAATCACATTTGCAATTCTGTATATCGGGGACGATAAATCTTTTAGAACCAAAAAGATCCTGATCCGCCACCCAAAAAAGGCTGGCAGCAAAGATAACGTCAAAAAGAATGCCGGCGAAAAGGCTGCCGGTGAAACGATTACTGATGAAAAGATTACCGCCAATATCGCCGTGATGCTTCCAGCCATCATGCGGGAAATTGACGCCGGGAAGTCTGTAGCATGGATCGCTGGAAAACATCATATCTCCGAAGAATTATCCGATCAGATCAACCGAATGTATCTGACACATCCTGGCGTTGACCCAGACGGAATCCTAAGAAGGCTGGGACTTTAAGAAAGTGCCGGAAGATAAAGAAGTGCCGGAAGATAAAGCAAGTGCGCACATTTTCTAGATGTGCGCACTTTTTATCCCTATCCTCTCAGCTTCCAGATCTCCTCATTGTACTGTGCAATAGTCCGGTCTGATGAGAAATACCCCGCTTTTGCAATATTCACAAGCATCTTCCTGCTCCATGCCCTGCGGTCCTCATAATCCTGATATGCCCGCTCCTTGGCCGCGATATATTCCTTCAGGTCAAGAAGAGTCATGAACCAGTCCTTCTGGATCAGCTCCGCATGGATCCGGAGCAGATGATAAGGCTCCCCGAGCTTCATCATCTCAGGGCTGATGATAAAGTTGATCAGCTCCCTGATCTGTCCGTCGTTGATATAGTAATCCGCAGCCCGGTAATCATAATTTTTATAATGCTCAATCACCTGATTGCTGGATTCGCCGAAGATATAGATATTTTCATCGCCTACCAGCTCATGGATCTCCACATTGGCGCCGTCCTCGGTTCCGAGAGTAACTGCGCCGTTGAGCATAAACTTCATATTGCCCGTCCCTGACGCCTCCTTAGATGCGAGGGAAATCTGCTCGGAGATGTCGCATGCCGGAATCAGGTGCTCTGCCATCGTGACATTATAATTCTCTACCATCACCACATTCAGATACGGCGATACCTCCGGGTCATTCTGAACAAGCTCCTGGATACACAGAATCAGATGAATGATATCCTTGGCAATGTGGTAAGCCGGAGCCGCCTTCGCCCCAAAGATCATCGTGACCGGAGTCGCAGGCTTCCTTCCCGCCTTGATCTCCAGATATTTATAGATCGCATAAAGTGCGTTCATCTGCTGCCTCTTGTACTCATGAAGCCGCTTCACCTGGATATCGAAGATGGAATCCGGGTTAAGCTCTAATCCCTGCGTCTCCTTAAGATACGCGCAAAGCTCTCCCTTCTTTCCCTGCTTCACCGCAAGCAGTTCATCCAACACCGCTTCATCATTGATATACTGAAGAAGCCCTTCAAGCTTTCCCGCATCCTTTTCATATCCGTCCACATATTTCCCGATCCACCGGGTAAGCTCATGGTTGCAGTGGAGGAGCCAGCGGCGGAAGGTGATGCCGTTAGTCTTATTATTGAACTTCTGCGGGTAAATGTCGTAAAATGCCTTGAGCTCGGAATTTTTCAGTATCTCCGTGTGGAGCGCAGCCACACCGTTCACACTGTACCCGTAATGGATATCCATATGTGCCATGTGCACGCGGTTCTGCCCGTCGATGATCGCCACCCCGGGGTCATTAAACCTTGCCTTCACCCGCATATCCAGCTCCTTAATGATCGGCACGATCTGCGGCGCCACCTGCTCCAGATAATGAACCGGCCACTTCTCCAGCGCTTCTGCAAGAATCGTATGGTTCGTGTAAGCACAGGTCTTCTCCACGATCTCTATCGCCTCGTTAAAATCAATATTTTTCGTCACCAGCAGGCGGATAAGCTCCGGAATCACCATAGACGGGTGGGTATCGTTAATCTGAACCGCCACATGCTCATGAAGCTTTCTCAGGTCATAGCCCTTCTCCTCACACTCCTTTAAGATGAGCTGGGCGCCGTTTGACACCATAAAATACTGCTGATAGATCCGCAGCAGATTTCCCGCCTCGTCGCTGTCGTCCGGATACAAAAACAGAGTCAGGTTCTTTGCCACTTCCTTTTTGTCAAAAGAAATGCCGTCTTTTATGATACGCTCATCCACGCTCTTTACGTCAAACAGATGGAGCTTATTCTTCCCGTTCTCATATCCCGCCACATCGATGTCATACAGCACAGAAGTCAGTGTAAAATCCTTAAATGGCACCTCAAAGGAAATCCCTGTGTCATTGAGCCACCCTTCCGGCTCAATCCACGGGTTAGGAACCTCCTTCTGCCTCCGGCTCTCAAACACCTGTTTAAAAAGTCCCATATGGTAGTTAAGTCCGATCCCGTCTCCGGAAAGTCCCAGTGTGGCAATCGAATCCAGGAAACATGCGGCCAGCCTCCCAAGTCCCCCGTTACCGAGAGACGGCTCCGGCTCCATCTCCTCGATGCGCGCCAGACTCTTTCCGTTCTCCTTCAAGATCTCCGCCACCTCTTCATACAGGCCAAGGTTGATCAGATTGTTGGACAAAAGCTTCCCGATCAAAAACTCTGCCGATATATAATATAATTTTTTACTGCCCTGGATAACCGGCGTATCTTTAAGCTTTTCCTTCGTATATTCCAGCAGAACGCCGTAAAGCTCACGGTCATCCGCCTCCTTAATCGTCTTCTGGCTTCTCCTCTGTACAAGATCATTCAATTCATCTCTAAGCATAGTCTACCTCCTAAGTGATAATCTTATCGCGTCTATTGGATACTGGCCGCCAAATGAACTGCAGCATCCATGGCAATCTCTTCAATTGCTGCTTTAAGTTACTGGTCACCGAATGAACAATAACGCTTTAAAGCCATAGTTTACCATAACTGCCATATGTTGTCTAATAGCATTTTGCCCAAAAAATATAGAAAAAGAAGGACCTTCTGTACGAAAATCCTTCTGCTCAGCTACCCTTATCTTATTCTGATCTGCTCCGACACCCTGTTCTACTCTGCCAAAGCCTTCTCCACCTGCGCGATCGCCGCCTTCTGCATCGGGATACGGCAGTTTCTGTTGCTTCCGAACTCCACGATCACGTCGGCATCGGTGATGTCAATGATCACACCATAAAAACCGCTTGTAGTAAGCACGGTATCGCCTACCTCCAGATCTGCGAGCATCGCCTGGACTCTCTTCTGCTCCTTCTTCTGCGGCCGCAGAAAGATAAAATAAAAGCCGGCAAAAATAGCTACATAAACTATGATTAGAACCATACCGCTGGGAGCGGCAGCATTCTGCGCTGCTAAACTAAACATGATCAATTCCTCCTACTATATTTAAACACTATTGCTATCATACACAATATTACATATTTCATCAAGTAAAATTTAGTAATTCATAGATATTTTATTAGCTTTTCCTCTCATCCCGGCAATCTTTCTCTCCTTATAAGCCCGATATGCGCCCGCCTCAATAGCCTTACGGATCTCCTCCATCATCGTATTGTAAAAATATAGGTTATGGAGTACGCACAGGCGCATCCCTAGCATCTCCTTCGCTTTCAAAAGGTGACGGATATAGGCTCTGGAATAATTCCGGCAGGCAGGGCAGTTACAGCCCTCCTCGATGGGATCCTCATCCAGCTCATACTTTGCATTGAACAGATTAAGCTTCCCTTGGTTCGTGTATACATGGCCGTGCCTTCCGTTCCGGCTCGGATACACGCAGTCAAAGAAATCAACGCCCCTGCCCACTGCTTCCAGGATATTCTCCGGCGTACCCACACCCATCAGGTAGGTCGGCTTATGCTGCGGAAGACAGGGAACCACCGCGTCAAGGATCCGGTACATCTCCTCGTGGGACTCGCCCACCGCCAGACCGCCCACCGCATAGCCGTCCAAGTCAAGACGCGCGATCTCTTCGGCATGGCGGATCCGGATATCCGCGTACACACCACCCTGATTGATCCCAAAAAGGAGCTGCTGCGGATTGATCGTGTCCGAAAGCCGGTTAAGCCGCTCCATCTCTGCCTTGCAGCGGACAAGCCACCTGGTTGTCCGGTTCACAGATCTCTCCATATACTCCCTGTCCGCCACACTGGATGGGCACTCATCAAAAGCCATCGCTATAGTAGATGCCAGATTAGACTGAATCTGCATGCTCTCCTCCGGCCCCATGAAGATCTTCCTTCCGTCAATGTGAGAGTTAAAATAGACGCCCTCCTCCTTGATCTTCCTAAGCCCTGCCAGCGAAAATACCTGAAACCCGCCGGAATCCGTAAGAATCGGCCGGTCCCAAGCCATGAACCGGTGAAGGCCGCCTAATCTCTTCACCACTTTATCTCCGGGACGCACATGAAGGTGGTACGTATTCGACAATTCCACCTGTGTCCCGATCTCTTTTAAATCCGTTGTGGCAACTGCTCCTTTGATGGCTGCCGCAGTCCCCACATTCATAAATACCGGAGTCTCAATGATTCCGTGCACAGTAGTCAGCCTGCCGCGCTTCGCTGCTCCGTCCTTTTTCAGCAATTCATACATGCGATCATCCTTTTCCATTCGATAAATATTGGTCCGGGCGTCAAGACCGGTCACGGATCAAGCCCTAATAATGGCACACTACAGGTATGCCCGCACTGATCAGATCGTAAAGCTTCGCCGCTTTCTCCTCCGGCATGTTGACACACCCATGGGAGCCGTGGCTTTTATACCTGTCCCCGCCGAAAGTCGGCTGCCATGTAGCATCATGGAAACCGATACCGCCGTTGAAGGGCATCCAGTATTTCACCGGAGTCTCATAGGAATACTCACCATTCGCCTTCTTCTCTCCCCGGAGCGTGGCGTTCCTCGTCTTGTAGGATAACGTATAGACACCCTGGGGCGTGGCGTTGCCTTTATTGGGATTCCCCGTGACGATATCCGTCTCCAGGACAACCTTTCCGTTCTTGATAAAGTACATATGCTGGTCCGTAAGGTCAACCTCCGCATAAGTATTGCCCACTCCTGCGCCGTCGTGGGAAGCTGCCTTGCTGGTGTACTTCGGCTCCCGCGTGATGACCTGGGCTTTTTTGATGTCCTTCGTCAGCTGCTCATACTCCGCATCCTGATTGATCTGCCAGCCGTAGCTGCCTCCCTCTACCGTCACCGTATCGCCGTCTGCCGTCGTGAACTTCTTCGCCTTATATCTTGTGTCATACTTGCCCGCCAAGTCTTTGATATACTCCTTCACCTCGTCCGTATTGAACGACACCTTCATCTTCTTTTTATTGATCTTGATCCATTCTGATATCACGGCAGAGTCCACAGCCTCTTTCTCAGAGCCAAAATCATAAGTAATCTCAGCGCCCAGATAACTGTTCATCTTTTCCGCCGCCTCAGCCACTTCCTTGGACTCCGACGTATATTTGGGCAGAATATAGCAGTCCTCCTCCCTGAGGTTCACGCTGCTCTGGAAGCCGTCGATTGTCTTAGTGACTGCCGCCCGGAACTTCTCTTCGTCAATCTTCGTCCCGATCACTTCCGGAACTACTTCAAACTTACCGTCCTTGAACGCCGGATAAGCATTCTTAGAAGACTTCTGCTTCTTCGCGTCCATACATTTCAGATCCTCGATAACAGCGTTAAGCTTATCCGCATCATACTTCACGCCGACCTTCGCCTCAATCTCCGTCGGCTCCCATAAGGACTTCACCCACAGAAGCTTTTGCTGACCCTCCGCCAGCTGCCTTAAGCGCTCTCCCGAAGTAAACTCGATATCAATGTCCGCCCCCTTGATGACCTCCCTGCTTCCGTCCGACTCTTCCAATGTCAGCGTATAATCCGACACCTGCTTTTTTAAGTAGCTCTCCACCTCGCTGACATCCTTCAGCGAAAAATCCACCCCGTTGATCTTCGTATCGAACATAAAATGGCTGTTAAAATACATGGCCACCCCGAAATAAGATGCAGCCAGCAGCGCTGTGACAATGCCCAGAGAGATCAGCACAGCTTTGCCCGCACCGCCTTTCCTCCTGCGCTGACACTTTTTTCTGTCCCTTTTATCACCAGGGCCTCCCTTAACAGACCGGCCGTCGTCATAAATCTCCCTGACCGTCTCCTCAATGTCATCAAGATCACTGATATCCTCAAAATCGTCAATATCCTCGATAAAATCTTCCCTCTTCTTATTCTTTTTCTTGCCAGCCATACTCTAACTCCTTATTATGTCATTTGGTTGCACGATGAATGACTATACTCCCTCAATATCATCTTCACCGTTTTATTATAATATGCTTTCCTGCAAATGTATAGGAAAAAACTTTTAAATTAAAATGAAGATTTTATGATGAATTATTACAAGATTTTACTTAAGCCTTCCGGGCCATGCCGCCACCTTCCCGTTTTTATGGTACAAAATGCCGTCCTTGCTGTAAAATGCGCTGTTTCCGTCCTCCGCCTCTATGTAATACAAATTCGTCATCCCATCAAAAGCGCCGGGCGCGATATAGATGATGTTGGCCGGAATATAGATTTCCAAAATCTCTGCCTCCAGCCCTTTCAGCGCATTTTTCTCAATGCCGGTACACGCCTGATGGACCGGGAGCACTAAAAGATTGTCCTTCATGATCTTTGCGGCATCCGTGTATCCGATGATATGCCCCTGTGCATCGGCAAGAAAGCCCGGGAACCGTTCTATTCCCGCGGCCGGATTTCCCCAGACTCCTCCCGCATCCGTTTCTGTTTTTGCGTCTGCATCTGCCCTTTCATCTTCCGTCTCTTTGCCGCCTCCTTCTTCCCTGCCTGACAGAATACCGGCATTTCCGGTAGCCGTATCTATATCTGGAATAACCGTCACCGTCTTCTGCTCCTCCCCGATACTCTGGTCTGCCTTCTGTACTGCTGTGTTTTTTGTGGCTTTTGTGCTGTTTCCTGCGGCTTTTGTGCTGTTTCCTGCGGCTTTTTCGCTGTTTGCGGCAGCTTTTATGTTATTTCCGGCAGCTTCAGCCTTCATCCCGCTTCCGTCCTCTGTATCCCCGATCCCGCCGTAACTCACCCCATAATTCTGCTTCCCTGCTGTTATATGCGGATGCCCGTTCTCTTCCCCTGCTCCCGCTGCAGCCGGATAAGCCTTGTCTTTCTCCTCCTGCTGTCCCTCCCCTGATCTCTGGAAAACACTGCCCTGCAAAAAGATCATCTCTCCTTCCGGCAGCATCGGTATACTCACAAGCGGTTCTGTTACCGTCAGACTGACCGGCAGCGTAGCCTGCTCCAGATATTTTTCGGCAAGCGCACGCTGTCCGGCAGCATACTTATACATTCCCGCCAACAGAAGTGCAAGAATTACAGCGCATGCAACCTGTTTCCACTCGATGTAAGCCTTCTGTTTTTCCCAAAAGATGTCTAAGATCAATTCCATAACTTCTGTACCTCTTTTCCATTTCTTTCCATTATAAAATGCAAAAGTACAGATAAATAGATGCGTTCCAAAACACCCCTTTATTGTTCCGGAATATAACGTCTGGCAATCCGTTTTTTTCCATTGATCCTGACTTTGAGATCTTTCCAGAGCGCAGAAAAGGCAATTAAAAGGCGTTCCAGAACATCCTTCCGATGCTCTGAAACGCCTCTTTCTTTTCATCACACGCAGATCCTGCGCCTGATATTATGCATTACCAGATCTGTCCAGATCAGCTCACATACCCGGACTTTTTAAGCTCTTCCTCCGCTTTCGCAAGGTTGGCCTCAGACACTCTTATGATCGGCCCGGTACAGCCCATGCCGCTCTCCGCGTAGATACCTATCTTCCACAGCGCCTTCACCGCGTCCTCAAGATCCATGACCTCGATTCCCGGGATCTGCGCCGTCACGATCTCCTTCGGCGGTTCCTTTACATCCTCTGCGGCTCCCGCAGATTTTGCAGATGCCTTAAGCCCGTCAAGAAGCTCCTTGAATCCGGCTTTCTTCACTGCCGCAAATTCCTCTTTCGCCACCTCGAAGACCTTTCCTCTGACAAGCTGCGCTGCGTAGCGGATCGCGTTGGCGATCACCGGAGCGCCGCTTGCCCTGGATACGATCATGACTAACTGCTCATAGCCTTCGCCGATTCCCGGCCCGTAACCAAAGCCTGTAGCCTCGAAGCTGCCGCCTGTATTAAAGGAGGACAGCATCTTTACCAAGATATTTCCTGTCAGGGAATCCGTAACCATAATATCCGGGGACGCCTGCAGTACATCATTTCCTCTCATGACGCATCCGCCGTCCGCCCTCCCGGATTCTGCAAATGCGATGTCATAGCCGTTGTCCTTAAGCTGCTTTAACGCCTTCTCTGTCTGGCGCGCGCCGTCTACGTTAAGGATACCCACCGTAGGATTCTTCTTGCCACAGGCTTTCGCCGCGATGATCCCGTATACGGCATTCTTAATCATGCCTTCGATACGGTCCGTGCTGGAGGTTCCTGTCGTGTTGGCGATGTACATCTCCTTTGCGGTAGCCGGAGTCACGCAACGTCCTACTGTAGATACGCCGATAGGGAATGGGAAATGCATAGTCACGGCAGCGTCTACCTCTCCGTTTTTAAGCATCTCCTCCATCCGGTCATGGCCTTCCTCATCATTTGCCACCTTAACCGTAGTCACACCCTCTGCCTCAAGGGTTCCAATGTAGTACACATCGATCCCGTCTTTTGCCGCCTCAACAGCCGCAGCCATAGAGTTTTCTTCTCCGTGCTCGCTGCCCATGCCGGTAAGGGCTACCTTCGGCCTCTTTCCAAAACTCCCGGTCTCTAACCCCTCAGCCATCTGCATAAAGGTATCGGCAATCATCTTTTCAATACTATTAGCCATCTTTTGCCACCCCCTTACTCTTCCAGCAGGGATGCGGCGAAATCTTTCATCGCTTTTGCGATCAATCCTTTTACTTCTTCCTCAGACACACCTGCCGCTGCTTCCGATTCTGCCTTTGTATTTGCCTGGATAACGAAAGAAACACCATCAAACAAGTTGGTCATACGTCCAAGGAACAGACTTCCCTTTCCGATGATCATGGCATTCTTGATCTTACCTGCAAGGATATCCTCTCTCGCAAATCCGATGTAGGGTACGCCTGACGGGATATGTCCCTGTGTCGGCGCCCATCCGGTAAGGCCGTGTCCTGTAGTAAATGACGCTAACTCCTTACGGTCTAACTCACCGCGCTTCACTGCCAGCGCCGCGATCATCTTGTAGTTCGCAAGCGGAACGTCTCCTGCTCCTGCCGGCTTTGTGATATCCGGATTCTGCATCTCCGGAGAGAATTTGTCAATATCAGTGATCTTGAGTCCGGCTCTCTCAAGCGGGTCTGCAACAAGGCTTCCGATAACGTTCTGCGGAGCGCTTCCGGTCCCTACCGTATGGCGTCCTAAGATGTCAAGGTTGATCTCCGGATTCTCGCCGTCGTTCTCAGACAATATCACGCAGAAGCCTGCCAGACAGTCCTCTAAGATCGGAAGGCCCTTCTTTACATGATCCTTTCCGTTCATTCCAAGTTTTGCCGTACATCCGCCAGCGGTAACGGCTACGCACTTGTACGCGCCGGATTTAACTAAAGCTGCCGCCTCAATAAGGGCGTGGGACGGTCCTGCACAGAAACCGCGGGAGTCGGAGCCTGTCGCATTGTTAAGCGCCGCGATCTCTGCCGCTGCCTTTGCGAAGTTACCGCCACCCCTCTGGTTCATATCACCGCATGCCTCTTCCGCACAGTCAATGACATACTCCACATCGTCCTTGCTGATCCCTGCATTCTTTATGCCGTATAATAAAGCAAGCACACTGGATGCCTTGCTCATCAGATTCTCATGCATAACATGCGCAGATAAGTTCACGTCAATATCGTGGGCCCTCTTTACACATGCTACAAGCTTTCCTGCAACATAGATCCCTTCTGCATGCTCATCCTTCACCGCTGTTTCGATCTCGGAAAGCTCCACGCCCTCCTCAACCCTTGCAATGATGTCCTCTGTGATGATCGGGTCCGCTGCAAGTGCTGCCTTGTGGGCGCTTACGAATTCTTTATCAACTTTTACAACTTCAAACTGATCGCAGGCCTGTACGAGAAGGATGAACTCCTCCTCCGGCATGATCTCGCCGTATTTTCCGTATCTTTGGGCACCCTCTTTTGCCTTGTCATAGTATGGGAACTCTACGCCTGCAAGGTCTTCCGGCGTTGCGTTTCCGATATATACCTGATTCGGCCAGTAATTCACGCACTCTTCATAAGAACGCAGATGGCTTTCTAATTCCTTTAAATATTCAGACTCCGGATTGACGATCCTTTCTGTCGTCTGAGTTGTTCCGTTATATACCACCATCTGAGGGGTATGTGCCAGTACATAGCTTGCGCCTTTAATTACACTGTTCATTGGTTTTCCGCCTTTCTTATAATTAGAGGTTACATCTGCTCCACTAGATTCGAAAAGAACACACCGTAGGGGTGAACTTTCTCACTAGGCCCGATAATACCTCGCCAAGTGTTCAATGTTTCACCAAGTGGTCAGATGTGGTTCGCACTAAGCTCGAAAATGCACACCACAAGGGTGAACTTTCTCACTAGGCTTGATAATACCTCGCCAAGTGTTCAATATTTCGCCAAGTGCTCTACACAAAGAGGGCAGACCCACGGCGGGTCACCATCGGGTCTGCCCCATTTTAAGCCAACTTTATCGTTTATAAAAACTTACAGAACTCATCCCTGATGGCGCTCATCTCACTGATGATGTCATCAACGTCGAGTACCATTTCCATCATACTGATCTGTTCGTCATAAACTGCTTCGTCAAACTCTTCTTTCATCTCTGGTTCACAAACGTGATATGTCGTGAGTCCAAGCTGGACCCCTGTCAACGGACCTGCGAAAGTCGGATCTCCTGCTGTAACAGTCTCTGCTGCAAGGCCTGCAGCTTCGCCTTCTGCTGCACCGAGAATTACTACTAAATTCTCTGCGCCGTATTCCTCAGCAAACTCCTTAACTCTCTTCTGGTTTTCCAGATCCATTGCGCCTGCGCTCGTTCAGACGAAACATTCCGTTGATGAGAATACCACTTCCGCGCCGGCTGTCTGAACACATTCAGCGATAGCCGGTCCCGGTATTCCGTCACGGTCACCGATAATTATTGCTTTTTTTCCTTCTAATATAGCCATAATTATTCTTCTCCTTTCATTGATGTTCGTTTGTTTTGCGTTCAGCCAGGCTCCAAACCGCTGCTTACGCAGCTCTTCCGCAGCTAAAGCTGCTACGTTTCTCGCTAAATGGGTGCTTTGCTCCATTCCATGATGTATGATATTCTCTTTACCATGCAAGCATGAACAGAGCATATCACACATCATGTCCGACTGAACTGTTGTAAAAATTGATATTATATGATAGAGAAAACGCCTGTTTAAACGTATTTCTTAATCATCGCCTCAATCGTCTCCGGTGTGCAGTCATCTTTAACCAGTTCTTCTACTTTCTCTCCATCCTTATAGATTGCCATAACCGGAAGTCCAAGAACCTTCTGTGCGATAGCAAGACGACGTGCCTTTGTTGTGTTCAAGGACGTGAATTTCAGCTTGTCACCGTAGGTGTCTGCAAATTCATGTACCTTCGGCATCAGAGCCTGGCACGGAACGCATCCGTCACCGTAGAAGTCTACGAATACATATCCCTCTGCCTTAAGCACCTCTGCCTCAAAATTGGTCTTGTCTAAATCTAACATTGGAATCTCCTCCTTACTTTATAAAATATATAGAATATGCCTGACGCATCAGCGCAAAGCATTTCCACATCTGCCGGAACTTAAGCACGCTTACTTCATGAGCAATGATACATCTTAGAAGTAATCCGACATGCTGCGCTCTACCTGAACTGCCGCGATCGCGCCGTCCGCCGCTGCCGTTACTACCTGACGGAGACTCTTGATGCGCACATCGCCTGCTGCGTATACGCCCGGGATGTTGGTATGCATATCGTCATCCGTCTTAATATATCCGCGCTCATCCATATCGATAATGCCCTCGAACGGCTTACTGTTAGGAATCGTTCCGATAAATCCGAATACACCGAACATTCCGTCGTCCTCGTCAGCCTCAACCGTAGTGATCTCGCCGGTCTTAACATTCTTAACCTTCATCCACTGCAGGATGTCGTCTCCGCCGACTTCCTCCACAACAGAATCCCACATAAATGCGATCTTCGGATTCTTGAACGCTTTCTCCTGGATGGATTTTGCCGCACGCAGCTCATTTCTTCTGTGGATGATCGTTACCTTTCTTGCGAACTTGGTCAGGTACATCGCTTCCTCAACAGCGGAATCGCCACCGCCTACAACATACACTTCAAAGTCCTCGAAGAAGTTCGCATCACAGGTCGCGCAGTAGGAAACACCCTTTCCAGTAAACTCTGCCTCTCCCTTGCAGCCGATCGGCCTTGCATGCGCACCGGTGGCAATGATCACATTCTTGCCCTGATATTCAGCCTTTTCGCTCTTTAAGATCTTAACCTCGCCATCAAGGCTTACTTCCTTAATGGTATCGGATACTCTCTCAGCACCAAACTTCTTAGCCTGCTCGGTCATTCTTGCGATCAGGGACGGGCCTGACTCGCCCTCAACGATCTGTCCCGGGTAGTTCTCGATCTCATCCGTAATTGCAATCTGTCCGCCGTCCTGTCCCTTTTCAATAATCAGAACAGAAAGACGGCTCCTTCCTGCGTACAGTCCCGCCGCCAAACCGGCAGGACCTGCACCAAGAACAATAACATCATAAATTTTGCTCATTGTCTGTTACTCTCCTTTATAAGGTAGCATCTGCTCCACTCAGCTCGAAAGAACACACCGCAAGGGTGAGCTTTCTTACTAGGCTAGATAATACCTCGCCAAGTGTTCAATGTTTCGTCAAGTGGACAGATGTGTTTTGCACTAAGCTCGAAAAGATCTCGCCAAGTGCTCTAATCGAATATTGTCTGTCCGTCCACCTCGGTTGTGAGGGCGTCGAGCGCTTTCTCTACAATCCTGCGGCGGAGTTCTTTTTCCTCACCTTTATCCAGAGCCGGATTTCCAAGAGGATGTGGAATTGCGATAGCAGGCACGATTCTGTTAGCGCCTACTGTCATGGAAATAGGAGTTACCGTACAGATATGTACTACAGGGATTCCTGCTCTCTCTACTTCTTTAACCATCGTTGCACCGCAACGAGTACAGGTACCTCATGTGGAGGTGAGGATTACCGCGTCAACACCGTCTGCCTTAAGCTTTGCAGAGAATTCTGCCGCAAATGCCTTGGAGGATGCAACTGCAGTTCCATTTCCTGTCGTTGTGTAAAACAGGTGATGAAGCTCCCCGATCTTTCCTTCCTTTTCCATATCACGAAGAACGTCAACCGGCAGCACGCGGTCAGAGTCTTCATTAGCATATACCGGATCGTATCCGCCGTGAGCGGTCTCGTATGTCTCCTCTGTAAGATCCATAACTCCTGCGATGTCATACTCGCCGTAGTGGGACGCGCTGGAGCTTTCGATGTGGTCCGGATTTCCCTTCGGCACGATACCGCCGGATGTCACAAGGGCAATCTTAGCGTGAGCTAAGTCCTTAACTGCCGGATTCGGGTCAACCCTGTCAAAATCAGGCATCGGGAACTCTGTCTCAAAGGGCTTGTCCGCCAGCTTCTTAAGGAGCATCTTAACCGCTCTCTTAGAGCCTCTCTCCTTCTCGAAGAAGTTCACACGAACGCCGTTCGGGATGTAGCCTTCCTGTGCGGATGCGCCGATCGCCTCTCCTCTTCCCACCTTAACCGCTAACGGAGCAAGCTTAGAAACCGCGTCTCTCATACCTGCCGCGCTGTTCTTTGTGGAAACGATGTAAACCTGGGTCTTGAACATATCTGCGCCCGGATTCTCAACATACATACCGGTTACAGCCGGGATTCCAAGCTCTTCCTGAACCGCTGCCGCGATCGTTCCACACGCAACGCCGTAACGTCCCGCATTGAACGCCGGTCCTGCTACGAATACGTCCGGAGCCTGCTCCTTAACCATCGCTAGGATGTCCGCCTTAGCCTTTTCCAGATTCTCGTTAAAATATGAATCGCCACATACGATAGTAGCAATAATCTCAGCGTCATCGCCGAATTTCTGTGTCAATGCCATACCCGGTCCAACAACCTCGCCAACGCGGATCTCTGCCGGATAATCTGCTTTTTCCTCTCCACCAATCTGTGCAAAGAACTGATTGATGTAATGAACTACTTTTAATTTAGCCATTGTATTATCCTCCCTTCCTATCTTGCACTCAGCTTGTTGAAACCAGTCTCATTCGTTGCGCCGGTAAGCACCTGAAGTTCCACTTCAAGAGATCCGTCCTCGCGGAGGGTATCCTCGCTTGCGCCTGCAATCTTTGTCACATAATCCAAAGTTCCAATTACTTTATCAAGTTTCGGCAGGATAATCACCTGATTTGCATTACCGCCGGTTACTACTGCGTCTGCGGACGGATCTGCGTCTGCCAGCGACTGTGACTTTCCGTCGCGTCCTGCATACTCATCGGTAATGATAACTGTCTTAACACCCTCAGCTTCGATCTTCTTGCAGTTCATGATCAGATCCGTATCCGGGTTACCGAATCCTTCCTGAGAAACGATCGCGCCGTCAAGGTCTAACATCTTGCAGAGCTTAGCCGTCCAGTCAGAGGAACGCTGCTTGTCCGCCAGATATACGTTCTCGTTAGTGATGATATGAGCGACAAAATTAATCGTCTTGCCATGCTGCTCGAACATATCGTGAACAACCGGGTTGTTAAGATGTACATAGGTAGGATTCTTATCGCATGCGGATACGCAGTTACCGGATACGATGGCCCCATCCATAACCTCTGTCGGGCTCATGATTGTCGGAACAATTTTCTTAGCGTCTACGCCGTATACATATGTATCGTGAAGAAGACCCTGGCTCTGGAGCATCTGTACATAAGCAACTCTCGGAAGGTCCGGATATTTCTCCATACCTTCTTTGATGGTACATGTCTCATAAACCTTTGTCTCGTCCGGAGTCAGGTCGCGCGCCAATTCCCCAATATATGTCGCTACCCTGAACCCTGCGAACCTTACTGCTGCTTCATAGTCATGCGGCTTGATCCCGTCAACCGGCTCACATACCATAACCAGGTTAAGTGTCTGTGAAAACGGAGTATAGTCAGCTCCAGGACCTGTCATATCGATGATACCTTCCTGGAAACCAACGATCTTTCCGGCCGTAACCACAGCCATTCCCTTAAGGGCGTAAGTCTTACCGTCTCCTACAGTATCAACTTTTGCGATAACTCCCGGGAAGATTCCTCCTCTTCCTTCTACCTTCACACGTGGCTCGATCACATCCTTAACCGGAGTGATTCTTACAGACTCTCCCGGTTTTGCGATGTCAAATGATACGCTCTTGATCTTCTCATCCTCAAGCGCAACCGCCTTAGCAGCCTCCTCTGATACATAAAGGATACCGTCTTCAATCTTAGACTCTGCTGCGAACTGGATATCCTTAATGTAAATGTGTCCCAATTCTAATCTCACTTTTAGTTTCCCTCCTTTAATTTTATAGATATTATTGTTAAAAACTGCAATGTTTTATAACCTCTCCTGACTTCACCTCTGCACCAGACATCCGGCGTGCGACCGCCGCCTAATGCAGTGCATCTGCCGATGCCATCCCGCTTTCTATCAGGGTACAGTCGATAAGCCTGAAATCCTCATACACTTCCGGCCGGTAACGGTCTGACTTAAATTCAAACTTTCCGCAGGCATGTATGGCGTTCTCGATCAGCGCGACCGATTCCCCGTCTATCGCCCTCCTCTCTGCTGAAATCATAATTGATTTATACGGTGTTTCATTTGGCTTGACACTTCCCGACAACGGATGTGTCAGCATCGAGTGTCCTTCGTGAATCCTGTCTCTTACCTCTCTTAATACATCTTCATAGGAGACTTCCTTGTAGATCACATTGTGCGTGTCCCCATGCTTTTCCAAAACCAGCGGATTGTTCGTCACGATAATATAGTTTCCCCTGTTCATATTATACGTTTCTCCTTTCCCGGCATTGGATTTTGAAATGTAAAAAAGGACGCTTCAAAACACTTTCCGTGCCCTAAACCGTCCTTCCTGTCTTTTGCCCCGATAATTGGTCTGTTAAACGCTTACCATACAGCACAAGATTCAGAATGTGGTACGTTTCCCGGTCCTTTTGCCTGAAAGTTTCACTCGCCAGTGTGCCACCAACACACAGAAGCTTGCCTCTTCGGCGCCTGTACTGCGACAGATCTCTCTCGGAAAACATCAACCCACTATTTGGTTATATTCATAGACAACTCTGATTAGTTCCATTGCCTGTTTCTATAATAACCTATTGTCAAATGTTTTTCAACCACTTATTTTATTATCTCATATTTTGGTTATTCCGCACAAAAATAGATATTCTGTTTTGTATAAATTTCCCTATTTTATTGTATTTACTATAATCTTCCTACTTCTTGTGGTTCTTATAATAATCATCATGAACCTTCTTGATCGTCCCGCTGAGCGCAAACAGGGCGATGATGTTCGGGATAACCATCATGGAGTTGAAACAGTCCGCCATGTTCCATACAAGGTCTACCTGCGCCAGAGAGCCGAGCAATACGCACACGGCAACAAGAATGGAATAGACCTTAACCGCCTTCACGCCGAACAGGTACTTAACATTCGCCTGACCGAAGAAATACCAGCCGAGGATGGTACTGAAGGCGAAGAAGAACATACAGATTGCGATGAAGATATCCCCGCCCTTACCGTACAACGTAGAGAAAGCATACTGACTTAATTCCGCGCCGGTCTTGCCGCTTGGGATCGAGCCCGTCGTAATGATAACAAGCGCCGTCAGGTTCAGGATCACAAAGGTGTCGATAAATACACCGATCATGGCAACAAAGCCCTGCTCTACCGGATGGTCAACCTTTGCAACTGCATGTGCGTGAGGAGTAGAACCCATACCTGCCTCATTGGAGAACAGACCTCTGGCAACACCCTTTGTCAGGGCAAGCTTAATGGTCGCGCCTGCAGCGCCGCCGGTAATCGCGGAAGGAGCAAACGCACCTACAACGATAGAATAGAACGCGTAGGGTATCTGGCTGAAGTTAGCAATGATCACGATAAGCGCGCCTACAATGTATAAAGCTGCCATAACCGGAACGATCGTCTCTGTAACCTTCGCGATACGCTGCATACCGCCCATAAATACGAACAGCGCCAGAACTGCAAGGATAACGCCCATAGCGATCTGCGGCAGGCCGAAAGCGGTATTGAACGCCGCCGCGATAGAGTTCGCCTGAACTGCATTGCCCATAAAGCCTAAGGCGAAGATCAGAAGCACGGCAAAGAGTCCTGCCAGGATCTTCCCGAAAGCCCCTGTAAATGCTGCCCGTATGTAATATACCGGTCCGCCGGTGATCTCCCCGTCCGCACCTACCTGCTTATACTTCTGCGCCATAACCGCCTCGCCGAAGATCGTCGCCATCCCTAAAAATGCTGCGATCCACATCCAGAAGATCGCTCCCGGGCCTCCGATAGCGATAGCTGTGGCTGCCCCGGCGATATTGCCGGTACCTACCTGCGCCGCGATAGCTGTGGCAAGCGCCTGGAAAGACGACATCCCGTCCGCCCCCGCCTCTCCCTTTTTGGAGAACAGGCCGCCGAAGGTCCTTCTCATTCCCTCTCCAAAGCCCCTGATCTGGATAAAGCCAAGCTTAACAGAAAACCAGATACCGCCTCCAAGAAGTGCAACGATCAGGATGTAATCTGCCAGATAATGCTGAATGGTCAAAACAATGTTATTTAATGCTTCCATACTGTAATTCCCCCTTTTCTCATTATAGATATTATTAATAACATCATTGTGTTTATAGACATCATTTTAACATTTCAATGATACTTTTTCAACATTTCTGACTTTTCATGAATAATTTTCGTCAATTTTCCTAATCCTCCCATTTGTCAATCATTTTCTCAATAAAAGAAACAGCGGAAAATAAAGGTTTTTCACGCTGCTTCTTACTATTTGCCGATAGATAATTTTTTATTTTCGGCATTTTGCTATTTTTTTATCAAACTTCTGTCCGATGATAACTGCCATCTGCTTATCCCCACATCCGCTTATACATTAATCTCTGCCTTTACCCCCAGCACGTCCTTGTACTCTTCAAGAAGGGGACGGATGACCTGCGAAAGATATTCCTCCACCTGCAGGGGAGCGCGCCCGGTATATCTGGACGGGTCCATCGTCTGCTTCAGCTCATCTAAGGTCAGGCCGAATGCCGGATCTGCCGCGATCAGTTCAAGAAGGTTATTATCCAGTCCTTTTTCCTTCACATTACGCCCCGCTTCCATAGAAAGCTCGCGGATGCGCTCATGAAGCTCCTGCCTGTCCCCGCCTGCCTTCACCGCATCCATCATGATATTTTCCGTAGCCATAAAAGGAAGCTCGCTCATCAGACGCTTCTCGATCACCTTCGGATACACGACCAGCCCGTCCACTACGTTCAGGCACAGATCCAGAATGCCGTCGACAGCAAGAAAGCCCTCCGGCACACTAAGACGCTTGTTGGCAGAATCGTCAAGTGTCCGTTCAAACCACTGGGTGGCAGAGGTGATCGCCGGATTCAGTGCATCGACCATCACATACCTGGAAAGAGAGGCGATCCTCTCGCTCCTCATGGGATTCCTCTTGTAAGCCATGGCAGAAGAGCCGATCTGGGATTTTTCAAATGGTTCCTCTACCTCCTTAAGGTGCTGGAGAAGGCGGATATCATTGGACATCTTGTGGGCGCTGGCCGCGATGCCGGAAAGGACGTTTAGCACTCTTGTATCCACCTTGCGGGAATAGGTCTGCCCGGATACCGGATAACATGCCGGAAAGCCCATCTTTTCCGCGATCATCGGATCGATCTTATCGATCGTTTCCTGATCCCCGTCGAACAGCTCAAGAAAGCTTGCCTGTGTCCCCGTCGTCCCCTTAGACCCCAGAAGCTTAAGGCTTTTCATCACATACTCAAGATCCTCCAGATCCATCTCAAATTCCTGCATCCAAAGCGTCGCCCTCTTTCCCACCGTCGTAGGCTGTGCCGGCTGAAAATGCGTGAAAGCAAGGGTGGGTAGGCTCTTATACTCATCAGCGAACCTTGCCAGCTTTGCAATGACATTCACCAGCTTTTTCCGCACCAGCTTGAGCGCCTCCGACATCAGGATGATATCCGTATTGTCGCCTACATAACAGGAGGTCGCCCCGAGATGGATGATTCCCTTGGCCTTCGGGCACTGCTGCCCATAAGCATAGACATGAGACATGACATCATGGCGCACTTCCTTTTCCCGCGCCTTTGCCACATCATAATTGATATCTTCTGCATGGGCCTTTAGCTCCTCAATCTGCTCCTCAGTGATATTAAGCCCCAACTCCCTCTCCGTCTCGGCAAGCGCGATCCACAGCCTGCGCCATGTACAAAACTTCTTGTCCGGCGAAAAAATGTACTGCATCTCCTTGCTGGCATACCGCTCTGAGAGCGGACTTTGGTATCTGTCATTCGTCATCATACTTATCTCCTCTTTAATTTTTTATTCATCCGTTCACTGTACTCTTCATCCCCTTGCGGCTGTCAAGCCTCCGGTAATCATTCTTCCACTGTGAAAGCTTCTCCTCCGGCACATCCGGGTCTATCTTTTCATGCACCTCTTTCATCTCTTCCTTAAGCTTTGACGCCATACTGAGAAACAAAGGATTCCCCGACAGCATCTTCGTGTAATCCTTTCTCGTATACGCCTGATAACAGCAATAAAGATAAGCCTTCAGCATATCTGGCTCCTCGCAGAGATAATATGCCTCCTTGTACGCAGCCAGCGCCTCCTCATAGAGGAACAAGTGCCCGTACGAAGACCCCATGCATCCGTAGACATGCCCGTAGAACCTCTTTCCTGCAGAATCGTCCCACTCCGCATTCACGATGGACTGATAGACCAGGATCGCCGCAGAATACTCACCGCTCCTAAGCAGCGTATCCCCTTTAAACTTAATCTTTTCTACTTCCCTCTGGTTTCTAAGGTTCTCAAGGAGACCCTGGATCTTATTGATCTCCGACTGGGCGTAGATATAGGACCCCCGGAGCAGCGAGATCACGAACTGCTCCTCCGAGCAGTTTTTCGAAAGCTCCTCCCTCAGCTTCTCCGCAAGCGCGTCCAGGTGAAGCTCCGTGGATATCCATTCACAGAGCTGGCGGTTCATAATCGTATGGTCGATCAGATAGAGATTGTTACATACATAATAACACAATTCTTCTATTGTATAAATGCGCAAATGGATGCGGCCGATCTCGTAGGGCTGCTGCGCCCTCTTATTATGACATAGAATTAAACTGCCCATTGATCCCTCCTAAATGTATATCCTTTGTCACGGAAAATCCGGAAGGAGGATAAAAATCCCCGAAGCCGATGTCTTTAAGCGTCAGCCTGCAGAGACGCTCCTCCAGAAACATGATCTCTATCTTAAGCCGCAGGGAATAATCCGACCGTTCAGGCAGCCCCTTTAAGGATATCCGCTCCACCTGGAGCTCCTCTCCTGCAAGTGACTCAATGTGGACCTCCAGATCCGAATCGTCCTCAAGAAGCACCTCCCATTCCCCGTCTGCCTCGTACCAGCGGGTACCCCAGGACACCACCGGGTACCACCCTTCCTTGCCGTTCACCCGCATCCGCAGGGAAATCTGCTGAGTCATCTTCGACTCATCCAGATAGACCGGCCCTTCATTGTCATCTCTGCATACACGTACAGAAGTATAGCAAGCACCTTTGCTGTGAAGATTATTCCCCACAAATGCCCTCCGCCCGTTGCAGAGCACTTTGAGGGAATTCGGATACCAGTTATTCTCAAATCCCTCGCCGGTCAGATACACCGAGGAGATCACTTTTTTCTCAAACACACTCTGGATAAATGCCTTGAAAGTCTCGTCCGCACTCCGGGCCTTCTCCTCGTCGTCAAGCAGAAGATGGATGGCCTCAAGTTCCTTAATATGCGCCTTCGCCACCTCATCCACCGTCACAAACACTTCCTTGTCACGGTTGTTCACCACATGAAGCCGTTTCAGCATAAATGCCTTGATCTTCTGTGCATCGCAGAAAATCAGCGCAGACTCGTACTGCCACAGCTCCTTTGGCTGGTAGAACATATACTGGCAAAAGCTCTCCTTGTAATCCTGCACATAGATCTTATCCTTCGGGATCCCAAGATGCCTGCCGATGCTTTTTAACATCTTAGACATGTCCACACTGGTAAAGGGCGTGGAAAAGGTCAGATATTCGATCTCGTCAAACCTTTCTAAAGTAAGCTTGATGAACTTTGCCAGGAGCCATACGGCATCGTAGACCTTCCTTCCCAGAGAAACCTTCCTGTGATAGAACGCATTGACAAACAAATCCTCCACAAAAAGGCTGTCATCCACCGCCTTTAAGCACTCCGCCTCCATACCATAGACCCACTGCCCGTCCATCCTCCCGAGGGAAAGGGGGATCTGATAATTGTCAGAGGAAACTTCCAGAGTCTCCGGCTCATTCTTAGCTTCGTTATAATAACTGATCTGGCAGTATTTTTCATTCAGGTCATATCCAAGGATACTCCCTCGCTCCATCCCATTTCCTCCTAAAACAACACTTAATATATTTTAAACATCCTATCCGCCATCCGTTCATCCTCCTCAAAAACCGCCATCATCTTCTTGCGGCTTGCAGGGGACATGCGGATCAATGCGTTGATCCTCCCGTATTTTCCGGCGGCAGTCTTCTTCCTTCCGTCAAGGACCGCCTTCTCAGAGGCCGTCACCTTCTTGCCCCTGGTCTCCTGGAAATAATAGCTTACATGCTCGTCGTCATACAGCACAAACTGCTTCACATATAAATTCTCGAATACCGGAAGAAGCGTCTCCTTATGATATCCCAGCTCCTCTCTCCCGCCGCGGCGCATCTTGTAATAGAGCTCCACGCTGCTACCCGGCTCTCCCTGGTAAAACACCATGGATTTATCATAAAGCTGCAGCTCACGAAGCCATGCCTCATCGTAGTTCAGATAGAACGGGAATACAAGCTGCCGCTCGCACATCTCCCTCAGCACCTGATGGAGCACCGGCTCATAGTCAGCCGAAAAGCTCTGTCTGGAAAAATACTTAAGAAGCGCCGCCTTGCAGATATCCGGCAGCTCCTCCCCCTGCTCACACTCATTGGCAATGATATCAAACACACACCGCTTCGTCTCGCGCCCAAACACAAGGTATTCCCTGGCAACATAGGCCAGATACGCCTGCTTCAGCCGGAAATACGTATTATCTGACAGATAGTAATCCTCAAATATCTTCTCCTCGTCAAACAAATTTTCCGAGAAGACCATCTGCGTGATAATGCGCTCCCCGATCTTATACGACGGAATCTCATAATCCTTCAGTACCGCCCACAGCTTCTTCATATCGTCTGTGGCGCCGCAGTACCAGTTGGCCAGATACATCAGCGTCGCCTTGTCGTACTGTCCAAGCCCAAACAGCGCAAAGCACAGATGAGTGAGAAATTCATCTTCCTTATAATTAGTATCCCTCACCACATGGCTGCAGAACCGGAATACCTCCTGCTCATCAAAGGCACCGATTCCCTTCTCCCGGACATTCTCCAGCGTCAGCTCTTCCTTCGCCTGGAATTCCTGCCCCTTTCCTTCTGTCTCCTCGTATTTCTTGCACATCTCAAGGAAACGCGGCTCGTAAAACAGCCGTTTCGTCTCATAGGGAATAGAATCGGTATAATACCTTCCCGAAACCGACTCCCACACAATACGCGATTCTTTATTGTACAGACAGATGATGGTCGTACCGTCATGCTCATAAGGAACCTTCTGCTTCGCCTCGCCGTTCTTCTCAATGACCAGCACATAGTTCATATCCGAGACCTTCGTGGTCACGCTGTAGGAAAAGCAGATATCCCGCATGGCCTCCATGCGCTCATCCGTCATCTCCTCCTTTATGCAGAACCGCTTATAGAGCACCCGCAGATGCTCCGTGATATGCCGCTTCATGAGCTGGTCCCAGGTAAAGGAGACCATCTGCTCCCGGTAGTTGAGGAACAGATCCTCACCGCCCACCTCATAGGTCAAAAGATTGGCATACAGAAAGGCCGTCTTCTTGTAATCCAGTGAATTCCCGTGCATAAAATATAGGAAAATAGACTTCGGCAAAGCACCTCTCACCGAAGACGTATCCAGGGTAACCATATAATACTCGTAAAGCTGCGCAATCTTAAGCCCCGCCTCCACAGAACGCTGATACCAGATAAAATATTTCCTCTGCATCTTATTGCCCTTGATCAGCAGCGTACAGATCGTGTTCAAGATCATCTTCTCCCGGTACATCTCATAGATACGCACCAAGATGCGGAACAGCGGCTCACTGTAGGACTTCTGCTGGCTGGCAAAATTCGCCACATAAAGAGCCAGCTCCTTGGACATCAGCCGGTACTTGGAGGCGAACTCCAGCACCTGTATCTCGAATTTTCCTAATTTTTTCAGGAGTATGGGCTTCTCCTGATAGCAGAGGTACGCCTCCAGATAGAACATCACCTGATGGCAATCGAACTCAAACTGCTGCTCTAAGACCTCCAGCTTCTTATAGGGATTCCGGTACCTGCGGTCCAGGTGGATCAGCATCTGCAGCAGCATCCAGCAGTCCTGGTAGCGCATATAGGTCTTGCCGATCTCGTCAAGGACCCGCTCCGTGTGACTTCCCTTTCCTCTGATCAGCGCAGTCAGGTACAGATAATAGCAGTTAATGATGGGATCCTTACCAATGGCAAAGCGGTTATAGTTAAAATTTTCCAAAATCCACTTCGCCTCCTCCATCTTGCGCCCCTTAATGTAAATGTGCGCCTGAAGGAGCTGATAAAGCTCGCTGTTAGGGTCAAGCTTCCTCAAGGAGGCTACTTTCTCCTCCGCGCTGTCCACCCATGCCTTAAGTTCCTTCCTGCCGCCCACATAGCTGATATACTCCTTCAGCACCTGGGCGCACAGAAGCTCCGGAAGATGATGGTTCTCATCATACTCCATGCTCTGTAGGACCTCTACCTCATAGGTGATCTCCTCGTAGGGCGTGATAAAGCGGATCGACCCATAGTTGCGCCCTCCGTGCAAATGCTCCGGCCGCACCAAGTACTCCACTTCCAGCGTATTGCCCACGAAATCCTCCGTCGTGATCTCCGGGCGCATCACCTTCAAAAACCTTCCCTCCGCCCTGATCTTAATGGGCATATACCCCCAGGTATTCTTCATCACGGAGATAATACCCTTCGTCGGCTCGTCAATATCCTCAAAAAGCATCCCTTCCCCCGCAAGGGTCAGAAAGATACACTCCTTCTGCTTAATGCCGACCAAAAACTCCTCCATCGCCTGCTCGCCCAGAGACCAGCGGCGCATATTGTCATACAGATAGAAAATACGTTCATTCTCATACTTCAATATCTCATAAAAGGACTTCGAACGGAACAGCCGTCCTGCTTCCGAATAATCCTTGACCGCAAGCTTACGGAAGTCGTCCGTACTCTGCACCTTGCCGTAGGCCGTCATAATATACGGCTTTTCTATGATCGCCGTAAAGGGAAGCTCATACTCACCTCCTGAGCATACGACGGTAAACTTCCCTTTCTCCACATGTCCAGGCTTAAGCCCCCTGCCGTCATAGGTGAATTCCACCCGCGCAGGATTCCCCTCGAATCCCTGATCCTTAAAAGAGACACGAAAAGAAGAGGGGTAGATAAGTCCCCTGATCTTACTATCATTCCTGCTCCTGATCTGGAAGCCGGTCTTATATACTTCTCCTTCGCCGATGATCAGTACCAGATTCGTTTCTTCAAACTCTACATCCGGCCTGACAAGTCGAAAGTCTCCCTTGGAAAATTTCTGAATCTTATTTTTCAAGCCTGACACCTGCTTCTTTCGTTGCTTTTTTTTCAAAACATACTATAATAAATTATAGCATTATTATATAGCTTATGGCAATGCCGAAACACAAAATCTTGAAAATATATGTAGAACCTTGTTGCTATTCACAGCCCAAGGGCTGCTCATAGCAACGATTCGTGGCGGCATTCCAAGTTTTGCTGCGCAAAAGCCACTCCTCACTCCTGTATCCTGTTCTCACGGAAGGTACACCCAGTGCGCATACCCGCCCTGTGAACAGAAGCCGGCAGCATACTGATTTGCATCACGAATAATCATTTATCCGCTATAATAGTATAAACAAGGAGAGACAAAATGTCAAAAAAAGTTGAATTTCACGGAAGCGATCTTGAAAAGATCGCAGAATACTACCACATTCCCAAAGAGGCGATCGTCATGTTCGGGGCTAACGTCAATCCCCTCGGACTCTCAGACGCTGTCAAACAAACGCTTGCTGCCCATTTAGACATCATCAGCAGCTATCCCGACCGCAGCTACACTTCCCTTAAGCAGGCCATAAGCCGCTACTGCGGATGTAGCCCGGAAACGATCGTCGTCGGCAACGGCTCCACGGAGCTGATCTCTTTGCTGATCAGCCAGCGCTCCGCCAAAAAGGCGTTCGTCCTCGGCCCCACCTATTCGGAATACGAACGGGAGCTTGCCCTGACCGGAGGGCTTCTTTCCTATTATAATTTGAAGGAATCTGATAATTTTATACTCGATACCGAAGATTTTATCAATTCCATTCCTGAGGACGCGGATCTTGTCATTATCTGCAACCCCAACAATCCTACCTCCTCTGCCGTCCATCAAGAAAATATGGAAAAGATCGTCAACTTCTGCCAGAAAAGAAATATCTTTGTCATGATCGACGAAACTTATGTAGAATTCGCGCCGAACACTGAAAAGATCACCGCCGTCCCCATAACAAAACGCTATGACAATCTCATGGTCATCCGCGGCGTATCCAAATTCTTCGCCGCCCCGGGACTCCGTTTCGGATACGGCATCACCAGCAACAAGGAATTTTTGTCCATGCTGCTGACCCACCAGAATCCCTGGAGCTTAAACAGCGTCGGCGCATTCGCGGGGGAGCTTATGCTTAAGGACGAAAAATATATCGGGCGGACACGCCGTCTGATCGATGCCGAGCGCACCAGAATGTGCCGGGAACTTAAAGCTCTTGATTCCTTTAAAGTATATCCGGCTTATGCCAACTTTATCCTGCTTAAGATTCTCAAGGAAGGGGTGGATTCTTTTCAAGTATTCGAGACGGCGGTTAAGGAAAAATTGATGATCCGGGACTGCTCCTCCTTCCAGAGCCTTGAAGGGGAATTTGTACGATTCTGTGTGATGAAGCCGGAGGATAATACGCGGCTTTTGTCGGTGCTTGCGAAGATCTGAAAATAAGAGATGATGAACTGTAAGCCCGCCGAAAGACGGGCTTATCATGATATCTGTTCTGGCATACCAGAAATCTGCACTTATTTCTTCAGAATCAATGCTACAAAAGTGATATCTTCCCCGCCGGTATTTTTGATGCCGTGCCCGTCACCTTCTTTGCAGAAGAAGGAATCGCCGGGGTCAAGCGGCATCTCTGTACCGTTATCATTGTAAACTCCGGTTCCGGTCAGGATGTAGTAGCCTTCCTCATCTCCATGATGTACGTGATAGCCGATCTCGCAGCCGACAGGCACGGTCACCTTTGCATACATCTTGCAGTGCTCCCCGCGGGCCTCGTCGGAGATGAGCATCTCCTTTGTGATATACCCCTCGCCGCCGTAGGCATGCTCAGCTTTGATGATCTCTCTTTGTCCAGCTTTTGTCATAGTAAACGCCTCCTTTGTTCATATACTTGTGCTTTTGATTATAACTTAAGGTTGTGGGGCTGACAATACCTTACGCATTGATTTCCCAGGTTTTGACACCATCAGGTTACTGATAAATCACCGCCATTTATTTGTTTAGTCTATTTGAAAATCAGCCCCTTTTTGGTTATAATAGAATGAGAAAAATTTTTAATACACAAAGGAGGAGCCGCGATGAAGATGCTCGGAACAGATCTGTGTACCGATTGCCGCGAAGCAAAAAAGACACTTGATCATGAAGGTATCGCATACGAATATACCGATTTCACAGAATCTATAGAAGTTCTGAAGGAATTTTTACGATTCCGGGACAGTCACAAGGAATTTGGCCCGGCAAAGGAGAAAGGGAATATCGGGATTCCCTGTTTCGTCTTCGAAGACGGCAGTATGACCTTTGACCTTGAGGAGGCAGTCAGGAAGTCAAAGCAAGCTTAAAATCATACTTCCTCAGTCAGAAACAAGCTTTGCACGGCGAATATCTATGCCGCTTCAATCGTCTCTCATAAAAAGAGCCTGATCCACAAAAGTTTCTCCGCGGTCAGGCTCTTATTCGATTTCATTTTCACCATATCCGCCGGCTTCAAGTCACTGTCCGCTCCGTGACCGGCAGCGGCTTTGATCCTCTCTCTGCCCCATAGGTCAGCCGGTTACCCCACCGCAGCAATGTCTATAAGCGTCAGCTTCCGGATATTCGTATTCTCCAGGCTCTCGATCAGTGCCTCTGCCGTATCAATGGCCGTCAGCACGTTCACCCCTGTCTCAATAGCATTTCTGCGGATCACGAAGCCGTCCTTCGCACGCTCCGCGCCCTGAGGCGGTGTGTCGATGATCAAATCGATCTTGTGCCCGAGGATCAGATCCATCAGGTTCGGTGACTCCTGTTCGATCTTACTGACCGCGTTCGCCCTGACGCCTGCCGCCTTCATGGCCTGCGCAGTTCCTCTTGTGGCAAAGATACGGTATCCGATCCGTTCAAACCTCCGCCCGATCTCCACTGCCTTCTCCTTGTCCTCGTCCCGGACTGTGATGATCATGTTCTTATGCTTCGGCAGCTTGATACCCGCTCCTAAGAACGCTTTATAAAGCGCCTCATCGAATGTCTTCGCAATACCAAGACATTCTCCCGTCGATTTCATCTCCGGCCCCAGGCTGATATCCGCGCCGCGGATCTTCTCGAAGGAAAATACCGGCATCTTGACCGCAAAGTAGTCCGCCTCCGGCGCAAGTCCCGGCGTATAGCCAAGCTCTCTGATCTTTCCGCCGATGATCACCTTCGCCGCCAGCGAAACTACCGGTATGCCCGTCACCTTGCTGATATAAGGAACCGTCCGGCTGGAACGGGGATTAACCTCGATCACATACACCTCTTCCCCGCACACGATAAACTGAATATTGATCAATCCTATGACATGAAGCGACCTTGCCAGCTTCTTTGTATATTCCTCGATAGTCCGCTTCGTCTTTTCGGAAATGCTCCGGGCCGGATACACGGAAATACTGTCGCCCGAATGAATGCCCGCCCGCTCGATATGCTCCATAATTCCCGGAATCAGGATATCTTCCCCGTCGCACACTGCGTCGACCTCGATCTCCTTGCCCTGGAGATATTTGTCTACCAGGATCGGATGATCCTGGGCGATCCGGTTGATGATACCGATAAACTCTTCGATGTCATGGTCATTGATGGCGATCTGCATTCCCTGGCCGCCAAGCACGTAGGAGGGGCGCACCAGCACCGGATAGCCCAGCTCATCGGCCACCTTCTTCGCCTCCTCTGCGGTAAATACTGTGCCGCCTGCAGGTCTTGGTATCCCGCATTTTTCCAGGATCTCATCAAACAGCTCCCGATCCTCCGCAGCGTCTACATTCTCCGCAGAAGTGCCGAGGATCGGAACTCCCATCTTCATCAGCGACTCCGTCAGTTTGATGGCTGTCTGCCCGCCGAACTGCACCACCGCCCCGTCGGGTCTTTCCAGATCAACGATACTCCTTACATCCTCCGGCGTCAGCGGCTCAAAGTAAAGCTTGTCCGCGATATCAAAATCCGTGCTCACCGTCTCCGGATTATTATTGACGATAATCGTCTCGTACCCCTCCCTGGAAAATGCCCAGGTACAGTGCACAGAACAGAAGTCGAACTCGATCCCCTGCCCGATGCGGATCGGGCCGGAGCCAAGAACCAGCACCTTCTTTCTGCCAGAGGTCTTTTCCACCTCATTCTCACTGCCGTACACCGAGTAATAGTAAGGCGTCTGCGCCGCGAACTCCGCCGCACAGGTATCCACCATCTTATAAGAAGCAGTGATGCCATCAGCATAACGCATATTGCTGATCTCCTGAGCTGTCTTTCCTGCAAGCTGTGCGATCACCTGATCCGGGAACTCTATCCGCTTAGCTTCCTTAAGAAGCTCCCTGGTCAGAGGCTCTTTCTTAAGACGCGCCTCCATCTCCACAAGGACTGCAAGCTTATCGATGAACCATTTGTCGATCTGTGAGATCTCATGGATCTCATCGTAGCTTATCCCCCGCCGGAGCGCCTCTGCGATCTTCCAGATCCTGCGGTCATCCACCACCGCCAGCTCCTCCAAAAGCTCCTCCTGCGGCAAATGTGAGTAGTCGTAGGACATCAGGCTGTCCACGTGCTGCTCCAAGGAACGGATCGCCTTCATCAGCGCCCCTTCAAAATTATCGCAGATGCTCATCACCTCTCCGGTGGCCTTCATCTGGGTTGTCAGCGTCCGCTTGGCACTGATAAATTTGTCAAAGGGGAGTCGCGGGATCTTGACCACGCAATAATCAAGCATAGGCTCGAAGCTTGCGTAGGTCTTCTTCGTTACTGCATTTTTAATCTCATCCAGCGTATATCCCAGGGCGATCTTTGCCGCCACCTTTGCGATCGGATAGCCCGTCGCCTTGGATGCCAGCGCCGAGGAACGGCTGACCCGGGGATTGACCTCGATGACACAATACTCGAAGGTCTCCGGGTGGAGGGCATACTGCACGTTGCACCCGCCGGTGATATTCAGCTCGCTGATAATATTCAGGGCAGAAGTACGCAGCATCTGGTATTCCTTGTCCCCCAGAGTCTGCGAGGGCGCAACGACGATACTGTCCCCCGTATGGACGCCTACAGGGTCGATATTTTCCATATTACACACGGTGATACAGTTGCCCGCGCCATCCCGCATCACCTCGTACTCGATCTCTTTCCAGCCCGCAATGCAGCGCTCCACGAGCACCTGCCCCACACGAGAAAGACGAAGCCCGTTTTCTAAGATCTCCATAAGCTGTCCCCGGTTCTTCGCGATGCCGCCGCCGCTTCCGCCCAGGGTATAGGCAGGCCTAAGCACTACGGGATAGCCGATCTTTTCCGCGAACCTCACGCCCTCCTCCACGCTCTCCACCACAAGAGAAGCCGCGCACGGCTCGCCGATCTTCTCCATCGTTGTCTTAAATTCCAGCCGGTCTTCCGCCTTCTTGATCGTCTCAGAAGTCGTGCCGATCAGGCGCACATTATTCCTTCTTAAAAATCCATTCTCCTCAAGCTCCATGGCGAGATTAAGAGCCGCCTGCCCGCCCAGGGTAGGCAGTACGCTGTCCGGCTTTTCCTTTAAGACAAGCTGCTCCACCACCTCCACGGTAAGAGGCTCGATGTAGACCCGGTCCGCAATATCCTTGTCCGTCATGATCGTAGCCGGATTGGAGTTAAGGAGCACCACCTCAAGCCCCTCTTCCTTGAGAGAACGGCACGCCTGGGTTCCTGCATAGTCAAATTCCGCCGCCTGCCCGATGACGATAGGACCGGAGCCGATCACTAACACTTTTTTGATTTCATTATTTCTTGGCATTATCTCGCTCCTTTCATCATATCCATAAACCGGTCAAACAGATACCCTGAATCCTGGGGGCCCGGACATGCCTCCGGGTGGAACTGCACCGTGAAAATATTCTTCCCCACATAGGAAAATCCTTCATTGGTCCCGTCGTTGACATTGACGAACGCCTCTTTGGCCACCGAGGCGTCAAGGGTAGCGGCATCCACCGCATACCCGTGGTTCTGGGCGGAAATATATACTCTTCCGTTGCTTAAATCCTTGACCGGATGGTTCCCGCCCCGGTGTCCGTATTTTAGCTTGTAAGTCTTCGCGCCGTTGGCCAGCGCCATAAGCTGATGGCCGAGACAGATGGCAAAGATTGGAATGTCCGTGTCATAGAGCTTCTTGATCTCTTCAATAACAGCCGCGCATTCCTCCGGGTCGCCCGGCCCGTTAGACAGCATGATGCCGTCCGGCGCCGAAGCGATGATCTCCTCTGCCGGGGTAAACGCCGGATACACGGTAACCGCACACCCACGCCAGTTAAGCGACCTGGCGATATTCTTCTTCGCCCCGAAGTCCATAAGCGCCACCTTCGGCCCGCTGCCTGCTATCGTGTAAGGCTTCCTGCAGGTCGTCTCCGCCACCACATCCCCTACGCGGTAGCCCTTCAGCCGGGGAAGGATCTCATCCAGATCATAATCTGCATTGACCGTGATCATCCCGTTCATGGTTCCCTTCTCCCGCAAGATCTTCGTCAATGCCCGCGTATCGATCCCGGCGATCCCCGGGATATCCTGCTTTTCCAGAAAATCCTGAATCGTCCCCTCACTCCGGAAATTGCTTGGTATCCTTGACAGCTCCCGCACAATGTAGCCTTTAGGCCATGCCCGTTCCGACTCCATATCCGGCGTGATCCCGTAATTTCCGATCAAGGGATAGGTCATCGCTACCGCCTGCCCTGCATAAGAAGGGTCTGTGAGCACCTCCAGATATCCCGTCATAGAGGTGTTAAAGACGATCTCGCTGACTGCCTCTTTTGTTGAACCGATACTGGTTCCGGCAAATACTGTTCCGTCTTCCAAAATAAGAAATGCTTTCATCATCCACCCGTTTCCTTCCATAAAAAAGGCAGTATGTGCATGCACAACCGCCCTGTTGTTAACTCCGTTGCCCCGGACAGATATATCGATTACCCTTCACTCCGTGATCAGCGACATATGTCCTTCCAAATTGTAAAGATTATACTACATCTGCCTGTGATTTTCAACCATCAATTTGGGAAATGCCTACTTACTCATACTGCCAGTAGATGACGATCTTATTCAGCTCCGGATCATCCATGTAGGTGTACTTCACCTGTCCTAAGTCATACTGTTTGGCAAGATTCTGCGCCGCCTTATCGATCAGCTTGCCGAAGATGCCGCTGTGAGCCTCCTCGTAGCTTTCATCGTCCGCGAATTTGAACACGGAAGGATTCTCCTTTGCCGCGATCGTATCATTCATCTCCTGAAGCACCTGCTTGCTGTCGTACTCCCCGTAATATAAGCCATTTACCACATAATAATTGTAATCCATCTTCGTACACTCCGGAAGGCGGATATCCGCATCCGGCTTGTGGGTCTTTAAAAGCTCCTGGTCATTGCAGCAAAGATAATCATAGCTGATATAATCATTGTCTATAGCCTCCGCAGAGCTTAAAAATACCGGATCCCCCCATGTCGTATCGACGTAGTAGTAATCTCCCTCGCAGATGACCAGGTTCCAGGCGTGGTTCTCCCCGCTTCTGACCACTCCGGTCACATACGTACAGAACACATCCAGCCGCTCCAAAAGATACTGCGCCGCCTTGGAATATCCTGCGCATACTGAGCGCTTGTGGGCAAATACGCTGTAGATATTCTGGTTGTCCTCCGCCGTTGCATCATATTCCACCGTATTCACAATATATTCAAATACATAGAGGATCTTATCGTAATCCGACGCGTATGAGGAGATCTCCGACAGACACTTCTCTGCCTCCTCTTCAATCTGTGCCTGGCGTTCCTCTTTTTCCTCCGGCGTACAGCCGTAGACCGGCTCCAGGACCGTGTACTCTTCCCTGCCCTCGTAATGTGTCGTCTTTGCCGTCCCGTCGCACCAGAACACGTCCGGGCTGTCCCTTAACACGCTCTCAAAGATCTCATTGGTACGTCTGGCGTCCGAAGAATGTATGTAAATTTCCGGGGAAAGGTCCTGTATGCCCTGCAGGATCTCCTTATATACTGTCTTTTCCTCTTTCTCAAGCTGCCCGTAGTAATACTTCTGCTTAATATCCGCTTCTTCTATGCTGACTTCCTGATAAGGCACGTCCGGAGCCAGGCGGTCTTTCACCTCCTCCGTGATCTTATCCCGGTATATCACTGCTCCTGCCGCAATCTCCGCCAGGATCAGGACAAACAATACCCAGAATATCGTCCAGAGACATCCGTGCTTTTTTTTCTTTTTTCGTTTTACCTGTCCCATAACCGCTTCCTTTCGACAAAATATTCTCTTTTATTATACGGACATGCCGCCCAAATAGCAATCAAAAAAATCCGTCCCCATCTTCGCACACCTTCCCTTTTCCCGGAATATGCTGATACTGATATAGTCTTTTTCGAGGTTTGCTTTATGCCTACACCTAATTCTTCCACTACAGACACTTCGGATAAGGGCCAGCTTCAGATAAACCTTACCTCTGAGGTCACCTCATCCCCGATCGCTGACGCCAGTATAAGCATCTCTTATACCGGTGTGCCTGACAGCCAGTTGGAACAGCTTACCACCGATTCTTCCGGCCAGACAGAGACCATCGACCTTGATGCCCCGCCCCTGGAATACAGCCTGGATCCTGACAATGAGATCCAGCCTTACGCGGAATACACCATCGACGTGACTGCTCCAGGCTATGAGCCTGTCAGCGTGGCCGGCGCCGAGATCCTCCCCACCATCAAAGCGCTCCAGAATATCCGGATGCGCCCGGTTACAACAGACGAAGGGGCAGAGGAAGTATTTGTCATCCCTGCACATACATTATACGGGACATATCCTCCGAAAATTCCGGAAGATGAAATAAAGCCTGTCACAGAAACCGGCGAGATCGTATTGAACCGCGTGGTGATCCCCGAATACATCGTCGTTCACGACGGAAGCCCCAGGGATTCCACCGCCAAGGATTATTATGTAAAATATAAAGACTACATCAAAAATGTAGCCTCCAGCGAAATCTACGCCACCTGGCCCGCCGATACCATCCGGGCAAATGTACTGGCGATCATGTCATTTACACTGAACCGGGTCTACACGGAATGGTACAGGAACAAGGGGTATGACTTCACCATCACCTCCTCCACCGCCTTTGACCACAAATGGATCCCGAACCGCAATATCTATGATACGATCTCTGTCATCGTAGATGAGCTGTTTCCAAATTACCTGTCAAGACCTAATGTCCGCCAGCCGATTCTTACGCAGTACTGTGACGGGCGGCAGGTGCAGTGTCCGAACTGGATGACTCAGTGGGGGTCCAAGTCCTTAGGCGACCAAGGCTACACCCCCATCCAGATCCTCCGCTACTACTACGGGGATAATATGTACATCAATACTGCCGAGGCCATCTCCGGCATACCTTCATCCTGGCCCGGCTATAACCTGACCCAGGGTTCCACCGGCAGCAAGGTACGGCAGATGCAGGAGCAGCTTGCTGTCATCGCCGGCTCCTATCCTGCGATCCCGAAGATCGCTGCCGACGGCATCTACGGCCCTAAGACCGCCCAGGCCGTCCGGGTATTCCAGTCCGTGTTCGGGCTTCCCCAGACCGGAATCGTGGATTACCCCACCTGGTACAAAATATCAGAAATCTACGTGGGCGTCTCAAGGATCGCGGAGCTGACCTGATCCGGCAAAGCACCGGCATATTATTGCATTAATTCTCGAGGAATAAGTTCTCCCTATCCGCGCCCGGTCATCTCCTGTGCAGATAAAAACCCCTGAAACCAGCCCTTTATCCAAGGCCGTCCAGGGGTTTTTCCAACGCAAAGCCTGCTTAAAACACCAACTCCTGCTGCTCGATCACTTCAATCTGCGATAGCACCATCGTATCCGGTTCATCCCCCCGCATATGGTCCGCCCGCAGATACTGCATGCCGCCCCTGAGGCCCGCCGCGATCAGATTCAGCACATAAATATTGTCAAACCGGTTGTAGATAGATTCCCCGCTAAGCCCGGTCAGGCAGATCATCTGGGTATTGGTCTTTTCCGCCACATCCATCAGCGGCTTAAGCAGATGGGCTGCGTTAGTCTGAGCAAATGGGTTGTCCATAATCAGCACCTTGCCTTCATTCCTGTCCGCAAAGATGTCTGTATCGTCCCTGCGCATATAATAAAGAAGGCTTGAGAGTATGACAAATGCCGACAAAAAGCCCTCGCCGCCGGAGTTTCTCGCCACCTCTGCCCAGGTAATGGGATATTCCCGCTGCTCCTCGATCTTATAGAGGCGTATCTGCACATTTCCGATACCGACGACTGTATCGTATAGGTTCTTCGTTGTGATCTGGATACCGAAATATTCTTGGGCATTTTCATTCTTCTCAAACAGCTCCAGACCCTTCTGGGTCACCTTATCGATCATATCCTGCAGACGGATACGGTATAGGTTCTCATTCTCCTCCCACTCCGGAAGCAGGATCTTTAACATCTTCACCGGACGGCTGCGGATGGTGATCGTAGAATTGCAGTCGATCTTACCCAGATTTCGGTGAACCTCCTTCACATAATCCTCCAAAAGCCCCGCGATGTTCTCCTTCTCCTGCTCTACCAGCGACACATCCACCTTAAGCTTCTCCATCAGGCTGTTATAAGACTGTATCGTTGTGGAAAGCTGCAAAAGTACCTGCGAAGCATCATCGGTAAGCTCAAGCATGGCCTCTAAAGGCTTCTTATAGAAATCCTCCTGGAAGTCCTCCAGCCGCACAACACGGTTGAGCACATGGGTAAGGCGCTCTTTCTCCTCCTGTCTTTTTCTCATCCTCTGGTTGTAATCTCTGATGAGTATTCCTTTAAAATCACGCAGCTTCCGGCCGTCCATGGCGCCGAAGTCCTGCTCCCATTTTACCTCAGCGGCGATCTTGAAATCACTATACTCAGAGAGCGCCGTCAGGTTCTCGTCATAGCTTTTCATCCGTTCCTTAAAGCCCTCGCCCTGACGGTGGAGCTCATTTTTCTCATAAATCAGCTTATTTTTTCTGGCGGCAAAATCCAGATTCTGGATCTTGTCTTCGGAAAGCGGCGTATCCTGTCCACATTCCTTAAGCATCTCTTTTTTCCGGTCGTCCCTTCTCTGAAGCGTCAGGGCGATCTTTTTGTCCTCCTCATTCCAGAGACGCTGCTTCTGCGCGATCTTTTCCCGCCTGATCTTTTGCATGCTCTCCTGATGCTGCTCCTCCTTGCGGCTGTAGGTAACGTTCTTCCAGTCATCCGGCTTAAGGCCGTACTTCTCCCCGAGCTGCATAAGCTCATCAGATGCACTCTGGTACCGCTTCGCAGCCTTTTGCTCCTGCTCCTCCAGATCCTGAAGCTCCTGGGACATACTCATGGTGATGGCAGCATACCTGCCCTCCAGCTCCCGGATATCCGCGGCATCAATATCCGCGCTATCTATGTCCGCCGCTTCATCGTCCCCGGTCTTATTCCCGTCCTCTCCGGCATCCTTTTGGAACTTTGCCCAGGCTTGTGCGTTCCCGTCTCTGAGGATCTTCGGCTTAACCGCATTCGCGGGAAGGCTCTGATACCGCTCGTATCTGCGGATATTTTCACAGATCTTTTCCTGCTCTCTTGCAAGGCTGTCCTTTTTGGCCTCCTTCGTCCTCTGCTCGTCCAGAAGCCTCTGCTCCTGATTCCTGGCAAGCTTCTGGCGCTCCTCAAGCTTCTCCCTCTCCTGGCGGCACTTCTCAAGCTCCCTCCTGCTGGCCTCATAGGCTTCATAAGCCTGATAAAGCCTATGGAAATCTTCAAGGCGCCGCTTCTGGCGCTCGATCTCCTTTTCTGCCCGGCGGATATCCTGGTCCCGCTTCTCGACCTCGTCCTTAAGCTTTGAAAGGCTGCCGGATGTCTTTCTGATCTCGTCCTCCAGAGTACCGATCTCTGTCTCCAGCTTCTTTATGGCCTTTTCGTTCTGCTCCCAGTTAAGCTTATTCACCCGCTGGTTGCGAAGCTGCTCCTGACGTTCAAAGTATTCCTTATATTCCGTCCGGCGGATCGAAAGCGCTTCCTGTTTTTTCTGAATCTGCCGTTCTTTTTCCTGCACAAGGAGACTAAGCTTCTCCTCATCCAGCAGATTCTCATTAAAGAATACATAGAAGCTGACCCCTGAAAATACCTGGACTCCGCCGCCGTCGGATTCCCTGCCCTCCTCAAGCGTCTCCCTTAAAACGATCGGAATCGGGGTGGATGTGTAAAGCTCCTTCCCGCTTTCGGCCAGCTTGCCAAGCTCCTGCTCGGACAAGATCAAGGCATAGGGGAGAAATGGATTGCTCCGCACAAGCTCCTGATTACGCCGCTTTGAATAGCCGTTCTTCTTAAGCCACTCCATGCCGTACACCACATGGATCCCGAGTTCTTCAAAGCCGGTCTTAAGCTCCTCGGAAAGCTCTAATACCTTTCCCTGAGTCAGGCGCTGATACTCCTTCTGGAGAGCGTCCTCCTCCTTTTCAAGATTCCGCCGGACACCATCGATCTCCAAAAGTTTTCTCTCCGATACACGCAGAATCTCCTCCCGCTCAAAAAGAAGGGAATCCTCCAGGTTCAGATACCGCAGGATCACCCGCCGGTCCTCGAGCTCCTTTTCATAATCTTCCCTTATCTTTTTCTGCTGCGAGAACCCGGCGCTCTTTTTGATCTTGTCCGTACGCATATCCTCAAGGCTGCGCTCCATGCTCTTTGCTTTCTCACGCTCCTGCTCCTGCTGCTTTCTCATACCGAGACGCTTTCTCGTCTCCTCACTGAGAGCCTTTTCATATGACGCCTGCTTAATGTCCAGCATCCCCGGCTCATACTCCCCGAGAATGTTGCGCGCCAGCTCTTCCCCGTAGCGCTGGTTGAACTCATCCTCCCGGTCGTCGTAAAAGCCGGTCCTGCTCTTAAGCGCTCCTTCTCTCGATGCATTATCATAAAGCTTCTGACCCAGGTCGGACAGCTTCACCCGCTCGCGGATAAGCTCCTCTAAAAGTCTGCGGCAGTCTTTCTCATTCTGCCCGTATTCTTTTTTGTTCTTTTCCAGAAGAGACTCATACCAGCGCCGCAAAATATAGCCAAGATAATTCCTCTCCGGCCCTAAGTCCTCTTCCTTTTTCCTCACTACCTGAAGCCTCTGGCGAATATATTCAAGCTCGTCCTCCTCTTCCTTAAGGATCTTCTCCTGCTTCGCACAGAACAGAAGGTTAAGCTTCCGCTCAATTCTCTCCACCTCGTGCTCTAAGCCTTCCTTCTCGCTGTCGAGCATGTCCCTGCTGCTGATATGGAAACGGCATTCCTTATCCAGCCTGTGGATCTCGCTTGACAGCCGCTCATACTCCACCCGTTCCATCTGCCTTAAGACTTCGTCCTCCTGCTCCTGAGTCTGTAAAAGCTCTTTGTGCGTTTCCTCATGGAGGCGGTTCAGCTGCGCGATAAAGCAGGCCACAAGGTTCTCCTGTTCCCCCTTTTCCTCCTCCGCCCGCTGATACTCCCGAGCCTGCTCCCGGATCCTTACCGCTTCCTCCTTGAACTTCTGGATCGTGTCATACCGCCTGATGCTGGATTTATTCTCCTTGTACTGGCCCACATATTTTTCCAGCGTATCCTGAAATTCTTTCATGCGGTTCTTCTCTTTATTGAGCTTGCTTTCCACCGCGTCAAGGAACCATTTCTCCACCAGCCCCTTCTCATCCCTGCAGTCGGAAAAAAGCTCCGACAGGCCGGACTCCTTTAGATTCACCTTTTTGATGATGGTCTCCCACTCTTTGTAGTGGATCTGGTATTCCTTAAGCTTTTCAAAATACTGCCTAGACTGAGCCGCATTAGTCATATCATAGCAGAAAAATTTCCTCGATCGGTCCCGCTTATAGCCCTCAAAGAGCTGCCTGCAGTCGGCGTAGTTTTTCAGGATCATCTCCTTTTTCTCCTTCTTCACCACTGGCAGGTGGTGGATGTCCTGCTCGCATGGCCCACTGTACTCACAGACGAGATTCACCATCTCCAGATTCTCATTGTTACCCTCCGACGTATCCTGGCTCCTTCTGACCATCATCCCGGTGAGCACAAAGCCTGCCTGATTGTCAAGCGCCCATTCCACCAGGATAAACGACGGCTTATTGGTGGTAAAATAGCTCTCGAAAGGCCGGTCTTTCGTATCCCTGTACCGCTTATGCACAAAGGGCGCCGTCATCATCTGCACCAGCACTGATTTTCCGCCGCCGTTGCGCAGGGATAACAGGGTGCTCTCCCCGTTCATGTGGAAGCACTCGTCACTGATGCGCATCGCATTATTATTATAGCCGATATTGATCAGCCTGACTGTCTGTATCTTACTCATTTTCCGTCACCCCCAGTACACGCAGCACTCTCTGATAATTGTTCTGGTTCAAGAGATTCCAGTCCATGAAGCTGTCCAGCTTCTTGGTGGTCTTGATCATCTCATCCTGCTCCACATATTCGATCAGCCCCTGTTTTTGCAGAAACAGCAGGATATGATGGAGGAATCCTTCCTTCGTCGTCTTGGCGCGGGAGCCCTTCTCATCTGACTTAAGCGCCTCATATGCCTCATACATGTTGGAAAATGCTATCCCCGCCTGTTCCTCTTCCTCCTCACCAAGATTCTCCGCCCCTTCCTTGAGATGGCCGGCAACAAGGTTCTGCAACTCTCCTACCCGGATATACTCCCTCGCCTTGCTACTGCTCCCCTGCCCGTCAAAAAATTCCACCAGCAAAGTCAGGATCACGAACTGAGAGAGATAATAATCCTTGTCCGTAGCCCCCGACCTGCAGAGCGCCGATTTAAGCTGCGCCTTTGAAAATCCAAGAAAATTATTCTCCTCCTTAGGGATCAGGTAGATCACGTTGCCGTACCGCTCGATGGTGCTGCCTGCGATCTCCCCCTGGGATTTCACCAGGTTCTGAACCTCTTCCTCCTCCGTGTATGCCTTATAAAGAAGCATCTCCTCTTCCTCACGGAGCTCGTGGTTTTCCAGAAGATAATAAAAGATCTCCTGGCTCGCCTTTATTTCATCCAATTCATAAGCCATAGCCCTATTCCTTTCGTTCTATCCGCACCGATACATTGGAACAGCGGATGCTCTTCCTGACGCCGTCCTCATTCAGAACGCCGTCAAAGACCACTGTACTCCCATCCTCGATACGGTTGACCTCTATCCTCTTTATATCACTGTTCTCCGGGAACTCTTCCACCAGATACAACAGCATCTCATTCAGCTGGAACTCCCCCCGCCGGTCCTGGATATACTCGCTCCGCTCCTTTTTCAGGGCATCGATATCGATCTCCCGGTTCTTGATCAGCTCCACCATGATCTCCTTAAAGATCTCTGCGGTGGGAATAAACTGCTCCTTATCCTGCCCCGACCGCTCTAAGCGGGCGCCAAGCTCCTTAAGGGTAAGCTCCCCTCTGCCCTTAGTCTCCCTGAGGAGAAAGCCGAGGCTCATCTCGTACCGCTTAAGCTTTTTCTTCAAACGCCTCTCCTGCTCAAGCTGCCATTCCTCCTCGTCAAAGTCGAGCTCCTCCTGGGTATCCTCCTCCCGCTTCTTTCTCACCGGACGCTGGAGCTGAAACGCCTTATTCAGGTTGTAGGTCTTGTCCAGCTCCCGCCCGAAAAGCGGCCGCAAAAAATAGTCCAGGCTCTCAAGGGCCTTAGGATTTTCAAGCACCTTGTCATAAAGCTCCGCACGCAGGGAAAACCGCTTGATAAAGGACATCTGGATAAGCTCCTCAAGCTCCTTCGTATACAGCGCCTTAAGATCAAAATGGCTTCCCAGTATCTTCTGGTGCTCATCGATCGTACGGTTTAAGTATGATTCGATCTCCCGCAGATAGTTAAGCTTCTCCTCGTCCTTCGTATCCAGCCGCTTCACGTCGATATTCTCATGCTCAAGCTCCTTCACCCGGCTTTTTACCCGGTCTCTGTAATTCTGGAATTTCTGCTTCGTCTCATCGATGGTCTGAAGGTTCTCCCTGAGAATATCCTCGTAATCCTTCACCGAATAATTCAGGGCATTGCGCCTGATCTTTCCCATAGCCTCCTGGATCTTCTGAAGCTGGATGCGCAGCAGGTTGAATACATTCTTAATCTCATCCACTGCCTTGTCGTAGCTCTGCTTCTCCAGATGCATCTGGAAGATCATCTCGTGGATCGTCAGCTTCATATTATTCTCGATCTCAAGGGTCGCAAGCATCAGGTTGTACCCGTCGTCCGTCAGATAATAGGACGTCCGCTTAATCTCCCGGTCGATGTACACGATCCGGTTGGCCACATAGCTGATATGCATACTCTGGTAGCCGTTCTTCCCAAAATCAAAGCCGTCAAAATGCATAACCTTTCCTTCATTCGACAGCACCACATTTACAATAAAATCTCCCAGCTTCCTGCAGTCGTCATAAGTCATATCCTTCCGGAAATACTGCATATTGACGGTATCGATATAAGCCCCGATATCGTCCATCACACAGTTTTCCTCCTTTAACGACTGCTCCATGATATAGAGCATCACTGCAAAGATCACGTTGAGCTGCTCGTCAAGCCTCTGGAAGCCGTACTGCTTCCAGATCGTCTTCTGGGCGCTGTTCTGTATGATCAGCGCATACAACCCCACGTTCTTCATCCTTCTGGGAAAATATTTCAAAAATTCATACTGCATCTTTTTCCTCAATTATCACCGATAAAAATCCGATATATTCAAAATCTCCTGCGGAATATACCTTCCGCTCACTATCACTGCCTTCATCTTGTCCGCAGATTCCCCGGAAAAATGCCGGAAAAACTCTCCGCTTATATTCCGGTTCTGCCCTTCCTTCGTCTCCGGAAGCCCCTCTAAGCCGATATCCAAAGCTTTCTCAAGCATCCGTTCATACGCCCGGACAAAGGGAATGACCTCCCACTCCTCCTGAAACGAAGCGGCCAGACGCTCATAGATTCCGATCCCCTCGTAATCCAGATCCCCGAAATAGTAGATCCCATTCTCCTTATCCGCCAGATAAGGCTCCACGCAGAGGTCAAAATCCTCAAACCGCTTAATGATCCCTTTCCCCGCGCCGTAGAGCAGTGTCCCTACCGGCATCCCGAAGATCCTTTCACCGCCCTTGAGCAGATAGCCGCGCATACTGTAAAAAGTATCCTTATTCTCCAGGATGACCATGTTCTGGGGCGTATCTTCCGTGCGGGAATAGTAAGCTAACGGCTCGCTCGTCCCGTACATATTGAGAAATTCCTCCCCAAGCCCGCAGTGCTTTAATACCGCCTTCCCCTGCTCCCTTGAAAGAAACTTCTCCCGGCTCCAGATCTCAAAGCTCCGTTCATTTACCGACACTCTATATTCCAGTTTTTCCCTGTTCTTCTTCAGGTAATCACTGAGCTTTATCACCCACGCTCTCTCCCGCTCATAGACTTTTGGATGGGCCAGATAATAGTCCACGGCGATCAGAGAATGCAGGCGGTACTTTAATTCCTCTTCGAGGGCGCTGTAATCCTTCTTCGGCCCGGTAAGCCAGTATTCCCGGTACAGCGCCGGCTTCTTCCCGTTGGTCTTTGAAGCCTTCAGGGGCTTGATCTTTCCCTTTTTTATCAGCTCCGTAACGTACTCATACTGCTGGCTGTACGAAAGCTCCCCCTTAGCAGAAACCAGCCGCTCCAAAGATATCCGTTTCATAAAAGCCCCCTCTTTCTTTCAGGAATTTCTCTCTGCCTTCATACTTATTGTAACACTATCTGACATTTTTCTCCATAGTGAAATCTTAATCCGACCAAACTCACCGATAAATCGCCGGAATATGCATACATTTTTTTCATTCGGTAAAAAATATCCATTATTGGCTTTTAAATCTAAAATCAAAACGAGGTATAAACATTATGGAGCAAAAAAACAGAAAAAACCAGCAGGAAAAGACTAATCAGGAAATCATTGATTCCTATGATTATCTGTCCAGTGCGGCGTCCATGCAGGACTGCACCGGGCTGATCCCGTCCGTGCCCGAGTCCGCAGCAGAGCTTGAGTCCTATGAGGACCTGTATCATTTTCTCCCGCCGAACTCAGATGTGTCAAATATTGATTCTGAGGAGTAAGGCTTGTCTGAAAGTAAACACTGTGCTTGTGCACTAAACTGCACAGACTGCGCGGAAGTGATACAAGAGCGCAAATATCCCCGCAGGAATCCAGACCGTTATGGTTGTTTACGGATTCCTGCGGGGATGCTTTTAGTGGTGTCCCAAATGGTGTCTTTTTCCGTTCTTATGAATCTTTTTATGCGCAGTGCAGTATCTTTTGCAATTGCTTTTTTTCTTATGCCGCTTGTGATGGTACGGACAGTAGACTCCCTTGCTGCTCTTGCTGTAAGAGCTGCTGTGGTGGCTGCTGCCGTGGTGGCCGTGGGCCATGGCAGGGGCGGCGAAGCTTCCCGACAGAACGACGGCGGCCAGCATGGCTGCAACTGCTTTTTTCCATTTCTTTAATACCCTCATTTCCAGTGCCTCCTTGTGTTGTAAAATTTTGTCTTTTATAAATAATACGTCCCGGCTTTTACAATCCTTGCAGACAAAATTATTTTTTTCATACAGACAGCTTCCACTGTTCTCCTGCACAGGAAATGCCCTATGCCTGATGTCGAATTTCAGTAAGGTATCAGTGCCCGTGTCCATGGTGTCCCTCATGGCTTCCATAACTTCCGGCATCATCGTCATATTCATCATTTCCGGGTTCTTTACTGCTTTTGTCATTCCCGGTATCTCCGGCACTCCCGCTGCTCCCATCATTCCCGGTATCTCCGCCGCTTTCAGCACTCCCAAAGCTTTCATCGCTTTCACTGTTCTGGCAGTTGCTCCTTCTCTGGTTCCTTCTTTGGTGCCCTCCGCCTTCTCCTTCATTCCCATGACCTTTACACGTCTTGATTCTGTCCTCGATCTCACCCATGGACATTCTGTGGCATTCCTCCACGGTAACGGTCCCGTCATATTGGGAAAGCTCCAGGCAGGCCCGGTATTTCCCGAAAGACATCTCGTACCGGTGGGCCTCTTCCCTGCTGGCCAAGTCGCTTTTATAGGTCTGCGCGCCGTACTTTTCGGACAACTCATCTCTTCCAATCTCCTTGAGCATAGTCTCCCAGCTGTCCGAAATAACCGTGATAAACACCCGTGAGTCTCTGGTCAGATAGCCGGAAACGCTCTCATCCCCGAGCAGGCGGCCGATCGCTTTAAGATAAGGTACATTTTTCAGCAACACCTGATCAAGGATATCTCTTCCGTCCCGGTTATAGGCGTCTGCCTCCACGACTCTCCCAAAGCAGTTGACGCCAAGCTCCACCGAAGGATTGACATCTATGCTAATATAGGAGACCGGCCTTGCATACACCATGTATCCTCCCGCAAAAATGAGCAGGCATATACTTGCCGCCGCGAGAGTTAAGCGGCGCAGCCTCTTTAATCCGCGCCGTCTCTGCTCCTTCAGATACTCCAGCGTATTCCGCTTAAGCTCCTCTGATGCCCGGATATCCTTCATGCTATCGCGAATCACATTCATACCCACTCACCTCCTAACCTTTCCCGCAGAAGCTCTCTCGCCCTTGAAAGCCATGAATAAACGGTATTTTCCTTTTTCCCAAGTATCCTGGCAATCTCCACCGCAGGATAATCCTCATAATAATGCAGATAGATGACGTTCCTGTACTTTTCCGGAAGCGAGAGCACCGCCTCTAAGACTTCCGAGGACGTATCGTCAAGAACCTCCCTCTCCTCCTCGATCAGATCCAGAGGCACCCATTTCCTGCGGGATGCGTACCTGAGATGGTCGGTACATGCATTGATCGCCACCCGTACAAACCACGCCTTCTCATGCTCCCCGCTCTCAAAAGGCTTGTCATAAAGCAGATATTTCAAATATACATTCTGAAAGACATCCTCTGTGTCGTACTTATTTTTCAAATGCAAAAAGCATATCCTGCGCACCATATCGGCGTAAGCTTCCATGGCCCTGTTTAAATCCTCTTCGCTTTTCAAAACCTCTCCCTCCCTTACCTTCAACGAACAAAAATATTCTCAACAAAGGTACGAACAGGCTAGTACATCCTTGCATTAATCTTGAAGTAATAAGTGCTTGATATTCGTGTCATCTGTGCATCTGCTAACCGAAGACGTAGCGGGCTGCGTCTAGGTTAGCAGGTGTGCAGACGGTATGGATAGCGAGTGCTTATTACTCGAGAATTAATGCAATGATGTACTAGTCAAGCTCCAGATCCGTATCCAGCCACCAGCGCAGCACATCCCTGATCCTTTCATCCCAGTATTTCCACTGGTGATCTCCAAAAGATTCGCTGCAGGTAAGGTCATAGCCGAGTTTTTTCACCTGTGTCCAGACCCTCTGATTCCCCTCATACAAAAAGTCCGCGGTACCGCACCAGGCATACAGCCTAGGAAGCCTGCACTGCCCCGCCAAAGGCTTACCATTTGCTGCCAAAGACTTGCCTTTCCCCTCATCTGTCATGCCGCTGTCTTTTGCCAGCCTGCCCGCCAGCGCGAGGATATCATCGTCTGACCCTTCAAGCTGTGCCGCGCTCCCGAAGATTCCCTGGAACAGCCGCAGCCTGCCTTTATCTCCACCCTGTTCTTTTTCAATGCGCCGGTAGTCGTCTACGATATCCAGAGCGCCGGAAAGAGACGCTGCCGCGCCGAAGGTTCCGCTGGCTCTTAGCCCCAGCTTCCATGCGCCGTAGCCGCCCATGGACAGTCCCGCCGCCAGTGTATCCTCTCTCCTGTCCGACATGCGCGGGAAAAATTCCCGGCAGATATGTGGAAGTTCCTCTGAGATATACGTCCAGTAGCGCATACCGTAGGTGGTATCAGTGTAAAATCCCAGATGGGTTGTGGGCATCACCACTGCGATCCCAAGCCGGCTCACATAGCGCTCGATGGAAGTCCTGCGCTGCCAGACCGTCTGGTCATCGCTCATACCGTGGAGCAGATACATCGTCTTATACCGCCCGTTCCCTGCCTCACCCTCCATACCGATCTGCCCCTTTGTCTGCTGAGGCAGGATCACATCCATATTCATACTCATTCCCAGAACATCTGAAAAAAAATCTACATGCATTAGTGCCATCTTGATAACCCCTCCTTTACCTATTTATCTTATCATACCGCTATCTCTGCCACAACACCATTTATCCCCCAAAGCGCATCATGACCGGCGGCATCCATCTTCGCCAACTTCAGCTTCATTGGAAACATAATAGGCTCATGACTGTCAATAATCATTTCAACAGGAAACATCGTGCGGAAATTTCCGAAAATCCCTCCCAGGGTCGGATTATTCCCTGAGCGAGACAGGTATTACACTTAAGCCGGTACTAGTGCTGTATCCGACTAGTTTTCAAAGTATAATCGGATACAGTCTTGCCAGCTTGATTCTTGCATCCTGAGTTTTAAACTGCCAGTTGATTTTTACATGTTCTTTATTCCTGTTTACAGTCCAGGCACGGACCTGTTGTCTGAAACTTTCCATATCCGGGAGCGGTTTGCCCAGTGCCTGGCGGCTCATGACACCGATCTCAATCTCGGCCATATCCAGCCAGCTGCCGTGCTTTGGGGTATAATGCCATTCAAAACGTTCTGCCAGTCGACGTGCTTCTTTCGGCGCAAATGCTTTGTACAGGGATGCCGGTGAATGCGTGTTCAGATTATCTGTAACAAGGACAATCTTTTCTGTCCTCGGATACAGCACATCGGAAGTATACCTTAGGATCTCTGCAAAGTCCAGTGCTGTCCCGGTTTCCGTCACAACGGTTTCCCGCCTGCCTGCCAGCGGTTCGGAAATCATGGAAACATCTGCAACACCATTGCGGATATATACGGAATCCACCTTCTCAGGCCGTCCGGGTTCACAGGGAATACGGATTTCCTTTACCATCTGTTTATTTGTTTCGTCTATGCAGACAACCGGATTGAGAGGATCATACGGCCGATGGTAAACTTCCAGTACATCCTCCATTTTTGCCACAAATTCAGCATCTGCCTGAGGAATACACCATTCCTTTACAAGCCACGGTTTGATTTCGTTTTTTCATAACCTCGCAGACCGTGCTGTCGGTGATATAATCGACTACTTCCAGACGAATCAGTTCATCAGCAATTGCCTGCATGGTCCAGCGGGAGGCACCCTCAGGAGGGGCAGAACACGCAATGGTGCAGATTCGGGCTTCCACATCTCCGGTTACTTTGCGGCGGCGGTTTTCCTGCTTTTTTCTGTTGAGGGCGGCTTCCATGCCTTCCATGACAAACCGTTTTGCAATGGCTGCAATCGTACTGTGAGAGGCACCATATGCATCTTTGATACGATCATATGTCCAGGATTTGTTTTCAGGTCTCTGATCCAGTTTCAGAAGTATCTGTGCATGCCTGATGCGGTAACCTTTCCCGCCTTTCTGCACGAGTGCTTTAAGCTCCTGTATTTCGTTATCTGTCAGAGTAACAACATAACGTGGCATATCTGTATCCTCCAATACCGTTTTTAATGGAGTATAACGAAAAACCTTATAAACGTAAACTATTATTACTAATCGGATACAGTACTATATTCACGAATAAATAACGGGATGCCTGGTTACCTGCACCCCGTTGTTTTCATTCTATATCCGTCAGTTAATCAAACTATCCCTCACACACAACGCCCCATACCCCACCTGCGGATTGGGATACTCCGTAAACCCTGGAAGCGGCCTCGCCCCACGCCGTAAATACGCCTTCACCTTCTCCCCATACAAATAAGGATCATTCCCCCTCACAATCCCCCACTCCATCAAAAGCGCCGCCCCGCCCGCCGCAAACGGCGTGGCGAAAGAAGTCCCACTGACCGCCGCGTACCCGCCGCCTGCCGTCGCCGCAGTAATATCCACTCCCGGCGCCACGATATCCGGCTTGACGATATTCTCTCCCCACCGAGACAGCGATCCCCTTCCGGAAAAGTCCGCGTAGGCAAATGTTAACCCGTTATACGCACCCACGGATATCACCCGTCTGGCCGTTGAAGGGATGGTAAGGGTAAGATTATCCGTCGGATACAAAAATCCTGTTCCCCGGTTAAGCACTCCCTCGGTAGGCAGCCACATCTGAAACTCCCCGGACACGATATCTCTCGGAATCAGCACAATCCGCCATACACCGCTGTTTATGTAGCTCTCTCTTGGGATCATATCGATATATATCTCCTGCGCCGTGCTGTAAGGGCTAGGCTCTCCGTAATACAAAAGAATCTCCGTCTGCCCCGCCACGTACCGCTGGGGGCCTAAGATCTCCTGCACCGGCCCGATCCGTATGCCCGACGGCGATATCAGGGAGATATCTACCACATCCACATATTCCTTCCAGATCTGTACGTTCAGTGACGGCTGGTTCTCCTGGACGGCAAACTCGATGACCGTCTCCCGGTCATCCATAAGACGCCCAGACACATGCCCGGCGCTTGCCGCTTCATTCCCCGTCCCGATACAGATACAGCTCTTCCATACATTGGATATGTCGTCGATAAACCGCTCCAGAAGGGACGTGCCGTCATGAGAGCCGTAAGTGTTCCCAAAGCTTATATTCACCGACACCGGCATCTGATACTCCAAGGCCTTCCTGACAACATAATCAATTCCCATCATCAGTTCTGTCGTTCTGGGGAAGCCGTCGCCTGAAGGATTCCCCAGCTTTACAACTAAAAGCCCGCTCTCCGGTGCCACTCCCGCATAGCGGCGGTAATCCGTGCCCGCTCCCCGGCCGTTTCCTGCAGCGATCCCCGCCACCGCGGTCCCGTGCCCGGAAGTATCCCTGGAAGCCACAAGCCTTCCCCTCTCCGCCGGGGTCTGCGCCTTCAGCGCCTCATTGATCATCTCTTCCGTATATTCGACTCCGACCGCATACCCCTCTGGCGGCTTCTCCCCCTCTCTCGGCCTCAGAGACTGATCCCAGAGGGCGCGGATCCTCGTCGTGCCGTCGGTACTGCAAAAATCCGCCAGTGTATAGTCGATCCCCGAATCGATCACTGCCACAAAAACCCCCTGTCCAAACAGAGAAAAACGAGTATCCTGCACCGGGTCAATGCAGGATACCCGTCTTCCGTCCGCCGTCTGAAAAAACAGCCTTTTCGGTTTTTCGATATATTCCACCTGTGGAAGCGCGGCAAGCTCACTGATGCGCGATTCCCGGATCACGATCACCGCATATTCATTCATAAGCTCTGTCACCTGCTCCGCAAGCTCCCTCACCCGGTCAAGATTCCCTGAATACTTTACGATCAGCTCCCATGACCTTTCGATCGGATCATATCCGATATCAAGCTGCAGAGATTTCTCCCTCTCATCCTCCGTGGCGTCAAGCGCCAGATTTAAAAGATTTTCTACCTTCTGACCTGCCAAACTATTACTCCATTATCCTTTATCTATCTATCGTATGCATAGCCGTGCATGTCCTGTGAAAACATTCCGAAAAAGTAAGACAAAAGACATCCTCACCGTCTCAAAACAACCAAGCAATTGGTACGGTTAATTCATTTGCTCCCCGCTATTTCATACAGCACTGTGCCAGATAAGGCGCAAGCCCCGCCGGTATGAAATATCCCTTATCATGCAGGCACACCGGGCACTGCACCGGGACGCTCTTCCCATGATAGATATGCCCACAGTTTAAGCACATCCAGTCCTGCTCCTCATCTCTTTCGTAGAACTTGCCATTGCTGATCAGCTCTGCCAGCTTCCCGAACCGTTTTCCGTGGATCTCCTCGATCTTCGCAATCTCCTGAAATGCATACGCCACCTCTGAAAATCCTTCCTCCTTCGCAACCTTTGCAAACGCAGGATACACATCCCCGAACTCTTCCATCTCATTATGCTGGGCGGACTGCAAAAGCTTCACCACATCATCAGAATGATCCACCGGGTATCCGCCGTCGATATAGATTGTCGTCCCCGCCAGGCTATTTAGCAGCCCGTAGAACCTCTCCGCATGTCCTCTCTCCTGATCCGCAGTAAACAAAAAAATCTGGTTTACCGCATACATGCCCTGCTTTTTCGCCGTCTCCGCCGCTATCGTATAACGGTTCCTCGCCTGGCTTTCCCCTGCAAATGCCCTCATCAGATTTTCCCTTGTCTTGCTCTCTTTAAATTCAACAGCCATGTTACACACTCCTTCTTTCCTTTTTTGGTAGTGTGTGCCATGGCTGTCAGATTTATACATGATTATTTTCCGGCAAATATTTTTTCCGCCCGTCCGCTGATGTATTGGCCAAGCCCATAGACCACATTGCTGATGACATACTCGCCGTCATTGATAAACACTTCGATCAGATTCGGCTCCACAAAGATATCAAGCTTATAACGGCCGTAAAGCTTCGGCGTACTGCTCACCAGCCGGTGCCCTTCGATACCGCCGAACACACTGCTCCTGTCCGTCCGGATAAAATCCCTCTCAGCCCGGATCTTAAACCCGCCGATATCAATGCTTTCCCCGTCCTTAAGCGTCACCTGAACCCGGCACGGCTCACCATTCAGGATGCCCGGCCTGTCAGCCCCTCTTCCGTCACCGATGCCCGGTACGCCGTCATTTTCTTTTGACAGTACACCAGACTCACAGAATCCATCTCCGTCAAGGATACCCGTCATATCCTCCCCGCCGGCAAATACCGTCTCCTTCCCCAGCACTTCCTTCCCAAAATACCGCTCAACCTCCGGATGCACCCGGAAGTAGACATGCCCGCCCTCAATCTCTATAACCCTCGGAAGGCACATGATACCGTTCCACGGCGCACCTTCCGGCTCCTCTACCGCTTTCGGCATACGCATCCAGGCGATCATGACACGCCTTCCATCAGCGTCCACATTTGTCTGGGGCGCATAGAGATCAAGGCCGTAATCAATATACTGGTAATTGCCGTGAAGAGACAGCGAGCAAGTCTCCGGCTCAAAATCAGCCGGCATGCAGACCGCATGATGTTCATAGCCGCCTGCCTCCTGTTCAATATACATAGGCGACCCGATAAAGATATAGCCGTCCCCCGTCCGGAAGATATCTGGGCATTCCAGAATCCTCCCGAACCTCTCGCTCCGGTACTGGGACGCATACTGCCAGTTGACACCGTCCTCACTCCGATAAAACAACGCCCGTCCAACCTCTCCGCGGTAGGTACTGCCGAGAACCATGTAAAAGGTATCGCCTTCCTTCCATACCTTAGGGTCTCTCGTATCCTTATGATCTCCCATTTCTCCATCCCTGATCACCGGTACTGCCACCCTCTTGCCGGCGAAATTGTCAAAAGAATATCCGTCTTCCGACGAGATCGTAAGCTGGGAAGCTTCATAGTCCCCTTCATTAACATGTATATTTTCCGCATTTATCTTACAGTGATGAATCCCCGTATAATACAGGTGCATCCTCCCCTCATGCTCCACGGCGCTTCCTGAAAAGCAGCCGTTTCGATCCTCAGATCTCGTCGGGAAAAGCGCGATCCCCACATGCTCCCAGTGCACCAGGTCTTCACTTACCGCATGTCCCCAGTGCATCGTCCCCCACACGGGAGCATAGGGAAAATGCTGATAGAACAGATGATACTTTCCTTTATAATAGATAAACCCGTTCGGGTCATTAATCCAGTTCCCCGGTGCCTTCAGATGTAATGTATTCTTCACTATGCCAATCTCCTGTCCATATATTCTTAAATTCAGTATAGTAATAAAGAGGGTATTTTTCAATACCCTCTTTTGGCGATACGCAAAATATTCTTATTTCACAGCACCCGCAACAACGCCGCCGATAATCTGTTTCTGCAGTGCAACGTACAGAATAAGTATCGGAACTACGCACAACAGCAGCCCCGCCATGATCGTACCATAATCCGCGGAATAGGTTCCGTAGAAGCTGTAGGTAGAAAGAGGAAGTGTAAGCAGCTTCTTGTCGGTCAGTACGAGAGACGGCAGAAGGAAATCATTCCAGAATGCCAGCGAGTTCAGAATCACCATAGTAGATATGATCGGCTTCAGCAGCGGCAGTACGATCTTAAAAAACGTCTGTGAATGCGTACACCCATCTATATAAGCGGCTTCCTCAAGAGCCATCGGCACATTTCCCTTGATAAATCCGTGGAACATGAACACCGACATCGCCATGGAAAACCCGGTATGTAGAAAGATCAGCGTAAGCCTGTGGTTTAAAAGATTAAGCGTGCCTCCGTAGATACTCACCAGAGGAATCATAATCGCCTGGAACGGGATGATCATGGATGCCACCATCAGTCCGAAGGTGAGCTTTGATATTCCGTTATTGTGACGGACGATATAGTAGGCCAGCATCGCCGCAAGCAGCGTCACCAGTACCGTCGCAGATACTGTCACAATCAGCGAGTTCTTAAACGCATTTAAAAAATCCATCTGGGTATAAGCCTTTACAAAGTTATCAAAGGAAAGTCCCTTGATCGTAAACAGCCAGGAAAACGGGCTCTTTATGATATCTCTTTTCTGTTTCAGGGAGTTGATCACCACCATGATAAACGGGAACATATATGCGATAAAGATGATGATAAGACCTAGTACCGCAAGTAAATCCGCGACTTTTCTCTTCGTTCCTCCGATCGTCGTCTTCTTCATTATGCTTCCACCTCCTGTCTCTTTGTCAGGTATACCTGAATACCGCTGATACATGCTACGATGATAAATAAGATCAGAGCCTCAGACTGGCCGACACCGAACTGTCTGGATGTAAAGGCCTTCTCATACACATGCATCGCTGCCATCTCTGTCGTCCCGTAAGGAGCGCCCGCCGTCAAAGACAGGTTCACATCGTACACCATAAATGCACGGGACAGCGTAAGGAATAAGCAGATCGTGATGGAGGACATCATAAGCGGCATGATAATACTCTTTAATTTTACAAACCCGGATGCCCCGTCGATACTTGCCGCCTCCATCACATCCTCAGAAAGTCCCATAAACCCTGCCACATAGATCAGGATCATATAACCGGATAACTGCCATACAGACACAACCACCAGCGCGATAAACGCATTCGTCGGATCGGACAGCCACGACACTTCAAAAAGCTTCCACCCGGTACTCTCCCCGATGCTCACAAATACTCTGGAAAATACAAACTGCCAGATATATCCGAGTACGATACCACCGATCAGGTTCGGAGTGAAAAAGCCAGCCCGGAAGAAATTCTCTCCCTTCATACCGCGGGTTAGCAGGTATGCGATAGCAAAAGCCAGCACATTTACAATAATAACAACAAAGATCACGTATTTGAATGTCAGAAGGAGAGAAGTCCAGAACTGGGTATCCTTTACCACTCCCCCAAAGTTCCTAAATCCTACAAAATTCTTAACCGTAGCCACACCGTTCCAGTCCGTGAACGTCAGGTACACACCATAGATAAACGGTATGATCACAACTGCAAAGAAGCAAAACATTCCCGGTAATGCAAACATGCAGAAATCTTTTCCATTATTTTTTGCTCTCATATTCTGCTCCTCCTATTCCTGCTCATCCCAGTAATCCTGGATGGATTCCATCAGCTCCGCACGGTCGCTCCTGCCTGCAAGATATTTCTGCATGGCCGCCCCGAGCACTGCCCAGTGGTCATTGGGCACGATCACAGATACGCTGAACACTTTTTGATCATGCACTTTTTCGTAAAGGTCACGGCTCAGCGGATCGCTCAGCTCATATGGGTTATTCTTAAACGGCGGGATGATGTTACATGTCTTTACAAGCATCTGCTGCCCGATCTCGCTGTATACGATCCAGTTTAAAAACTGTTTCGCCGCCGCCTGCTCTTTTTCAGTAGCAATCTCCCTGTCGACCATCACCTGCTTTGACGGCGCGCCCTGAATCATCTGATTGACAAAATCATCTTTGTCATTGTTCATAAAATATGGGAGAAAACCATACTCATCCGTCTCCTCAGCCCCCGCTTCAGCAAGGTTCGGCCACGCCCAGTTACCGTTGAACCAGAATGCGGTCTTGCCGTCCGCCAGATCGATCGCCATCTCGTCATAATCTGCGCCCAGCGGATCGCCCTTTGCTACATTATACTCTTTCAGCACGTCAAAAATATCCAGAAATTCGGACATGCGATTATAAGTACTCAGATCCAGCCTGTGGGCTTTAATCTCTTCGATGGATTTCTGCGCGCCCTCATTAGTTCCGTCATAAGTCTCGTAAATGTACTGAAGCTGATGCGCGCCTAAAGACCAGTCCTCCTTCGCCATAGACACCGGCTTTTCGATCCCGCTGTCTACCAGTCTGTCAAGAAAGGCTTTAAACTCGTCCAAGGTGGTAATGGACTCCGGATCAAAGGTTTCTCCAAGAGCCTCCTCGATTACCTTTTTGTTGTAAATAATCCCGCGGCCCTCAATACATAATGGAAAGCTGTACGTCTTTCCATTGATCTGGGTTGTATACCCTTCTGCTTCTGCAAGCCACTTCTCCCCGGACAGATCTAAGGCTTTCTCCTCTGCCAGCGCGATAACGTCCGTGGTATCCAGGATCGCGATTGTTGGCGGAGTGCCTGAATTATACAGGCTGATCATCTTCGTGTAGGGTGAATCATCGCTGACCGGCATGATCTCTACATGAATACCGGACTTCTTTTCGTACTCCGCCCCCATCTCCTCAAGCGCCACCTGAATCTCCGCTTTCGTATTAAGAAGCGTGATATTCGTCCCGTTCAGGGACGAGTCATACTCGAAGGTATCGATCGATGTATCGATCGGTTCCTTCTTCTCCTCCTCATTCGGATCGTCCGGGTCACTGGCAAATCCGAACCTGCAGCCTGTCAGCATCGTCATCATCAATACTACTACCAGCATTACTGAGACAATCCTTGCCATGACTTTCTTTCTCATGAATCATTCCTCCTGTTCTCTTTTTTGTAACCGGTAAAGTAATCGGTAAAGTAACCGGTTACTTTTTGTATGTTTATCATAGCACTGAATCCCCCTCCCGTCAATTGGCAAATGCAACTTTGTGAAATATGTCTGATTTCACAGCGTCAAACTTGTATACCTTTCACAAAACCGGTTACTTAACCGATTACTCATTGCCCGCGATTTTTTCTTTTGATATAATAATGAGTAGCAAAAATATAAAGAGCGAACCAGATTCGCAGCTATTAACACTACGAGCACATCGAAAAATAAGTATCTGGCTATATCACGCAGGATAATTTTTCAGATGCAAGGCAGATTTTCGACGGCGCAGCGATGGCTACTGCTAGAAAATCTAACGCAGTAGCCAGGAAATCAGACAAGTGACATGGCTAGTTACTTATTATTTGATGTACTAGCACGGAAAAGAGGCAGCTATGGGACAGAAAAAAAATGTAACTTTCAACGACATCGCAAAATATACGAATTTTTCCAAGACAACGATTTCCAGGTATTTTAACAATCCGGATTCCCTGACCCTTGAAAACCAGGAGATCATCGCGAAAGCCCTCGTTGACTTAGACTATAAAGAAAATAAGGTGGCACGCATACTTGCAAACGGGAATACTGAATTTATCGGAATTATCCTCCCGAATCTGTTCAACAACTATTATTCTGAGATGCTGGATAGGATCCTCTCCACCTACGAACAATTCGGCTATAAATTCCTCATCTTCATCGGTAATGAGAATGAAGATCATGAACGCAGTTATATTGACGAGCTTCTTGCCTACAAGATTGAAGGGCTGATCATATTAAGCCATACTATCCCTTCAAAGGAACTGGCCGGCCTGCAGATACCGATCGTAACGATAGAGCGTGAAGATACTTATGTATGCAGCGTAAACACAGACAATTACATGGGCGGCTGCCAGGCGACCTGCCTTCTCGCAAGCCATAACTGCGACATCCTGATACACATTAATTCCTCCTGCGACAAAAAATCCCCTACTTACGGGCGTGTGCAGGGCTTTATCGATATCTGCCAGGAAAAGCACCTCCCTCACGAAGTCTATTTAAAAATGACGGGGGACACCTATGAAACTGCGCAGAAGCAATTAAGCGAGATCGTCGATAACCTGGATCAGAAATACGCAGGCATGAAAAAAGGCATTTTCATTTCCAATGATACACAGGCTAACATACTGCTCAATATCCTTATTAAAAAACATAAGTGTTTCCCTGAAGATTACCTGATCGTCGGCTTCGACAACTCTCTCATCTCCAGGGAGGCCATCATTCCCATCAGCACCGTCGGTCAGCAGATCGACAAGATCGCCTATGAAGCGGTCAGCCTTCTTGTGGAGCAGATGAACGAGCGCAAAAAAAGAAGGCCGGTCCCGCTGAAAGAACCGGTCCACAAAGTCATTACACCTATACTCATAAGACGGGAAACTACTGAAAAAGAGTGACGGCAGGGAAAATACCCTTCCAGACAGCCGCCTCCCCTTAGTTGAACCCGATCAGCCTTCTGGCTACGGAATACGCCAGCGAAGATATCCTGCGCCCCGGCCGCCCCGGGATATTCATCGTCTGGCCGAGGATTCCGTAACGGATCCTCAGGTAAGTCTTGATATCTTTCTTCTTGAGATATCTCCAGAGCTCCCGCTTCTTCTCCAGATTCTCCTGCTTCTTTGAGCGTATGAGCAGGATGGAAGAAACCGTCATCATGATCGCCAGATAATTCACCATATAGTGACGCAGCTTCCTGCTTTCGATATCCTTAAGCTGGTACATGTCGATCATCTTCTTCGTAACAAAGATCTGCTGGTCAATTCTGGAGATCATCACCCTTTCATTGACCGACTGATCCTCCCGTCCGATAAAATACCGATAAAAATCCACATCCAGATAATAAATCTTACGCACATAAGGAAGCGGATAATAGACATAGATGTTGTCCACATAAAACGTATGCCTGGGCAGCGTCATCTGGCTGAGCTTCAGCATGGATGTACGGTAGATCACCGAATGCATCAGGATATACTGGTCCAGACGGAAGCGTCCGATCTCATCCCACGAAAAAATCTTATCCTGAGGCAGTACGTTGCGGTAATGGATGCATTTTTTGCGCGCCGCCCCCACCTTCTCATAGACATAATTGGAAACCAGCATATCAATCTCCTTATCATCCCGCTCCAGCTCTTTCAGATAAGCAATGATCCTCTCTAAAGCCTCCGGATCAACCCAGTCGTCGCTGTCAACGACTTTAAAATATTTCCCTGACGCACTGGCAAGCCCAGAATTCACCGCGTCTCCGTGTCCGCCGTTCTCCTTGTCTACTACCTTCACGATACCGGGATAATTTTTTTTATATTCGCGGGCGATCTCAAGCGTCCGGTCGCTGGAGCCGTCATTGACGATGATAATCTCCACATCTTCCCCGCCCGGAAGGATACTCTCAACCGCGCGGGACATATAGTCCTCTGAATTATATGATGGAATTGCAAATGAAATATATTTCATCCTTATCTCCTCCTCGAATTTATGCACTGCCTTCCAGTATAAATCATTCTGACCGATTTTCCAACTAATTTTTAAGAAAAGCAATTATTCATTGTAAAATCATCAAATATCCGATATAGTTATTACAGATGGAGGAATGATATATGAAGAAAAACATAATTGTCGGACAATCCGGCGGACCAACAGCAGTTATTAACGGAAGTCTCTACGGTGTCGTATCGGAGGGCTTAAAGCACATGGACGGCGCAGGACGTATCTACGGAATGATCAATGGGATCGAGGGCTTCCTTAACGGCCATTTTATGGACATCGGCGCCCTTGACGCCACCAATGAGCTGGAACTTGTGCGCACGACTCCCGGAGCATATCTTGGCTCCTGCCGCTATAAGCTTCCAGAAGACCTTAGCGATCCGGTATACCCGGATCTGTTCAAAAAGTTTGATGAGAAGGACATCGGATATTTCTTCTACATCGGCGGAAATGATTCCATGGATACCGTAAGCAAGCTTTCCCGCTATGCGGACAAGGCCGGCAGCGATATCCGTTTTATCGGCGTCCCGAAGACGATCGACAACGACCTTGTAGAAACCGACCACACGCCAGGCTACGGAAGCGCGGCAAAATATGTCGCTACCGTTGTCAGGGAGATTGCTACCGATGCCACTGTCTACGACAACAAGCAGTCGGTGACTATCGTGGAGGTCATGGGCCGCCATGCGGGATGGCTTACGGCCGCAAGCATACTCGCCCGCAAATTCGAAGGCGACAATCCGGTACTGATCTATCTTCCTGAGGTTGCTTTTGACCAGGACGCATTTATCGAAAAAGTCAGGGCCTGCTTAGATACTACGCCGAACCTTGTGGTCTGTATCTCAGAGGGTATCCATGACAGAAAAGGGACATTTATCTGCGAGTACGCAAGCGACGTTGGTGTTGATAATTTCGGCCACAAGATGCTCACCGGCTCGGGGAAATATCTGGAGAACCTAGTGAAAGAAAAGATCGGCGTAAAGGTGCGCTCCATAGAGCTGAATGTATGCCAGCGCTGCTCCTGCGCACATCTGTCCAGGGTAGACCTTGACGAGGCGGTTAATGCGGGCATATATGCCGTCCAGGTGGCGCTTGACGGAGAGACCGGGAAGATGATCACATTCGTCCGGAACAAGAGCGTACCTTATGAGCTTTCCTACGGTACTGCGGATGTGAATATGATCTGCAACAAGGAAAAGCCAGTCCCGGCAGAGTGGATCATTAGCGAAGGGTCAGATATCAGCGATGCATTTATCGACTATGCGAGACCACTGACCCAGGGGTATGTGGAGCTTCCTACAAAGAATGGTATCCCGCTTTTCGCGTACCGCGGATAAGTGGCTGGTAATCAGTGGACAAGCAGTGGATACGTAGCAGCGGACAGGAGGTATGTTAACAGTTTGTTCATTTATCTTTCAAAATTCTTTTACTCCTTTAACATGGTTTCTTCATAGCTGATTCGTATAATAGAATCATCGAAAGAAAGCAATGACGTTATCGTAGTAGCACACTATTTTGAATAAACTTTTTCATAATACATGCCGGGAACCGTGATGAGCGGTTACCCGGCATCCTCCCTTTTTATGGGGTTTTCAGAGATTCTTATTATCTGCTTATCTGTTCATTTTGGAGATTGAGACCACTTTTTACACCACTTACTTTTTTGACAGAAAAGGAGGCTGTAAAAAGTTTTGTGTCTATAGGAACTAAAATTTTTTGATAAGTATTAGATATGTATGGGGATATTTGTCAGTTTTACATCTTTTGTGTTGTCAATTTTTTGTCGAATATTTCTTTGTATTTATAGTATAACTATTTCCAGTAAAGTTATACTGTTTTTTGTAATTTTTTGCACAATTATTAAGGCTCTGTATTGATTGCTTTTATTCGTGGGCTCTTGCCCACACCCGGTCTCCGGAATAAGATTGGGGGGGGTCTGGCAATAATACAGATGCCGATGGAATAAGGGTGGGATGGCAGGTCGTGGTGACGCCATCCCGCCGTTTGTCTTACAGGTAATCGGTTATCCTCTCGCCATACAGGACGATCAATTGATTCAATACCTGATCCCAGTTCCGATATCTCTGCGTCCATTTCTTCACTACATTCTCACTGGCCAGATATAACATTTTTTCAAAGGAGGTATCGCTTGGAAATACGCTTAGTTGATATATTTGAAAGAATTCCGCAGCATATGGATCACGCACCGCTGGATCTCTGCCTGTGGATAAGCAGCCTGTATTGCGTCCTTAAAGCCGGGAGGTCCGTCTACGCAGAAAAAAATACGTCTTTTACGCCCCGGTTTTTCAGGTCATTTAACATGCCAAGCCAGAACTTGCTGGTTTCATTTGCACCGACTGTGATGCTCAGGATATCCTTGTATCCATCCAGCGTAACACCAAGCACAACATATGCAGCGCGGTTCAGGATCCCTCCATATTCCCGCACTTTATAGTGGATGAAGTCCATGAATATAAAAGGATAGATTGGATTTAAAGGGCGAGACTGCCATTCTTTTACTTGCGGCAGGATTTTATCCGTGATTTTGCTGACCATTTCAGCAGACACTTCAATCCCATACAAATCATTTAACTGGTCATGGATATCACGGGTACTCGTTCCACGTGCATATAGTGAGATCACTTTTTCTTCAATTCCAGAAATATCTCTTTGGTACTTAGGAATTAACTTTGGCTCAAATTCACCATTTCTATCTCTGGGTACATCAATCTGAAACTCACCATATTGACTTTTAAGCGTCTTAGACGAATGGCCGTTTCTTTTATTATCTGTCAGTAGACCACCTTTTTGATTTTTCTCATAACCAAGAGCAGCATCCAGTTCTGTTTCCATAAGCTCCTGAAGAATGTCTTTAAAGCTTTCTTTGAGCAGGGAATAAATATCTGCCACACTGCTAATGTTATTTTGTGAGATGATTTGTCGAATTTGTTCCTTTGCAACTGCCATAAAAATACTCCTTTTCCATAAGAATTGTCATATCTTAATTCTTACCAAAAAGGAGTCATTTTTTACCAAAAACACAAACTATTTTACACTACCCGATGTGCCCTGATCATCCACAGCTTTTCTTAAGCTCTGTATAGAAAAATCTGCTTAATAATTCTCTTCATGCACCTCAAAATAGCTCTGGGGGTGATTGCAAGTCGGGCATACCTCAGGCGCCTTTGTCCCGACGATGATGTGTCCGCAGTTGCGGCATTCCCACACCTTCACCTCGCTCTTTTCAAATACTGCTGCCGTCTCCACATTTTTCAGCAGAGCGCGGTACCTTTCCTCGTGATGCTTCTCGATGGCCCCCACCAGCCTGAACTTTGCTGCCAGCTCAGGGAAACCTTCTTCCTCGGCCGTCTTTGCGAAATCCTCATACATATCTGTCCACTCGAAGTTCTCACCGTCCGCAGCTTCGGCAAGATTTTCCTTTGTGCTGCCGATTCCGCTAAGCTCCTTAAACCACATCTTTGCGTGTTCTTTTTCATTGTCCGCCGTTTTCAAAAACAGGCCCGCAATCTGCTCATAGCCTTCCTTCTTTGCTGCAGAGGCAAAATAAGTATATTTATTCCTCGCCTGTGATTCTCCTGCAAATGCTGCCTCCAGATTCTTTTCTGTCTTTGTTCCTGCATACTTTGTTGCTCCCATGTTTCTTTCCTCCTTTTTATTTTTCCTCTCTGCATTCCGGGCAGAGATAAAATACCTTCAGCTCATAAGATACGATTCCTTCTCCAAGCTGCTTTTCCAGATCCTTTGTCAGATCTTTAAAGCTCTTATCCGACACTGCGCCGCATTTTTTGCATACAAGGTGATCGTGCTTCTGAATCTTATCATAGCGGTCGGCAGAGCCTTCTATAGATAATTTCTGGATCAGGCCCTCCTGGTACAGGGTATGCAGATTGTTGTATACGGTCGCCTGAACGACTCTTGGCTCTGTTTTCTTCAGTTCAAAAAAGAGCTGTTCCGCTGTCATATGCTGATCAGACTGATCGATCAGTTCCAATATCCGTTTTGCATACTTCGTCATTTCAACACCGCCCTCATTTTAGAATTAGTTTAATTATAATATATTCCTCTGATCTTGTCGAGAGTATTTTGGTAAATATATGAAACTCTGGAAGCATACGGTTACATTCTGTGTTATAATACACATGGGTTTGTGTATTTACTGCTCAAACCGGGCGCTGCCAATAGTCAAGATTGAGAGCTGAACGATATGTATAAAATTTTAGTCGTAGACGATGATGCAGATATGAATGCGATGGTGCAGGAATATTTATCTTTAAAAGGATATGAGATTTTATCCGCACTTAACGGCGAGACCGCATTAAATAAAATCAAGTTTGCCCCGGACATCATTTTGCTGGATGTCAATATGCCCAAAATGGATGGATTTGAAGTTTGTATGAAGATCAGAGACCTGGTATCATGCCCGATCATTTTTCTGACTGCGCGCGAAGAAGAGCAGGACAGGATAAAAGGACTGGAAATAGGCGGGGATGATTATCTTCTAAAGCCCTTCAGCCTGAAAGAACTGGAAGCAAGGATAAAAGCTCATTTAAACAGGGAGGAACGCGCAAAGAAAAAAAGTGTCATACAATACCATGATGGGCTGCTGATCGACTACTCTGCAAAAAAGCTTTTTTATCATGAGCATGAGCTCGTGCTTACAAGCTTAGAATTTGGTATCATCGAATTCTTATCGTTAAATCCAGGCAGAGTGTTTGATACAGAAAAAATTTATGAGAATACCGGGGGCTATGACAGCGATGCGGAAAGCAGGGTGATCACCGTTCTGATCAGCAGAATCCGAAAGAAAATCCGAAAATGTACAGAACAGGAATATATAGAAACCGTGTGGGGAATTGGGTATCGATGGAAAAAATAAAGGATTTATCTCTAAAAGCGGCAATCATCATCTATATGGCAGCTGCTCTGGCGATCAGTACCGTCCTTAGCTTCAGCCTGACCCATTATGCAGAAAACGTCCAGGAAGATATTTGGTTTAAATATGTTGACAAAGAAGAATATATGGAAAGCATCGCCCATGAAAGCGGGAATAATTATCTTACCATCATTCCCAGAATACCGGCAAAATATATGTCTGGCCAGGATGTTTTTATCGTAGAGGCCTGCGATGTGATGGAAACGTGGGGAGGTCTGATCTTATCATTTATGTCTTGTACGATCACTGTATTTCTTTTTTACCGGAAAAAATTAAGGACTCCTCTGCGGGTGCTTTCGAGGGCTTCTAACCGTATATCAGAGAATGATCTGGCGTTTGAGGTCACCTATGAGAGCAAAGACGAAATGGGGCGCTTATGCAAAGAGTTTGAGAAAATGAGACGGGAATTGGCCAATAATAAAAAGAAAGTCTGGCGTTTGGTCGAAGATGAGCGGACGCTGCGGTCCGCAATCGCGCACGATATCCGAACCCCTGTCGCACTGGTGAAGGGGAACTTAGAGATTATCGATGAATTTTTCCCGCTCCATAAATTGTCTGAAGAGAAAGTGGCAGAAATCGTAACGAAAACAATTCAGCATGTAGAGCATTTAGAGCATTTTGTCGATATAATGAAATATTTGAACAGCATCGTCGATCTGGAGCCTGAATATAAAGAGACGGCATACAAGAAGCTTGCCGAAAAAGTATATGAGATTCAGAAGGAGCTCTGTGAAAAAAGCAAAAAAGACTTTGCATTCGAACATCATGATCTGGATTGTGTAATGCAGGTGGATCCTGTGTTCGTAATTGAAGTCGAAGAAAATCTTCTGACAAATGCGCTCCGTTATGCACGGAATAAAGTAACCGTTTCTTTAGGGCTGGCAGGAGATGAGCTTGAACTCGTTGTTGAGGACGATGGACCTGGATTCCAGGAATCACCCAAAAAGCTTTTGCAGGCCTACGGTAAACGTAAAGAGGAAAAGGGGGACGTCCACTATGGGCTTGGGTTATATATAAGTAAGTCCTTATGCTCGGCACACCGGGGAGAATTGTGTCTGGAAAATATGAAGCATGGAGGAGCACGGGCTGTAGCAAGATTTGAAGTTAACAGTGAAAATCCGGGGATATAGATCCCGGATTTTTTTCTTGTTGCTAATTTGTTGATATTTTGAAGGTATAATAAAAGCCAGAAAAATCATAGAAGGAATTTGCATGCAAATGAAGAAAAATCAGCAGGAGGAGTTTTTATGAAGGCGATTATATGCAGAGAATTCAAAAACTATATGAAAAATCCTTTGTATTGGATCGGAATTGTTATTTTTATATTCAGTGTGTACAGTTGTTTAAGCGAATATCTGAAGATACACACATTTTCAAGCAGCCAGGAAGTAGAATCATTGAAGAATGCCAGACCGACAGACGCGGATGTGACAAACGGCTATATTCCGACTTCATCTGAAGAAAGAACCGACATCGGATTAAATGATATCAAGCAGACCTTTATTGACGGCTATGACCTGACAGAGCAGGAGGCTGAAGCCGCGATAGAAGATGTAAAAGCGCAAAATCTATCTATTGCAGGGACAATAAAGTATTTGGAAGATGAATATCAGTTTTACGATGGAAAAGCCGTTTTTAAGGAAGCAGAACAAAAAAAGGGGACAATGGATGAACTGAATGATTATATTATATCGAAGATATCCGAGCATTCCTATGCTTATTATTTTGCGAAGAAGTATGTGGATATCATCGGATTTCATCTTGCCTTCTTCGCCACTGTATTACTTGCATTTTTATTTGTCAGAGATACGAAAAAAGATACTTATGAGCTGCTTCATACGAAACCTGTATCAGCAAAAAGCTATGTTCTCGGAAAATATCTGGGCGGGGTCCTGCCGCTGAGTCTGGCGGTCCTGATCATTACGGTCATATTCGCTGTGCTGTGCCAAAGCAATGAGCTTCAGATCAGTATGGTCGACAGCCTTGGCCATATGCTTTTAGCGGCGCTATTATATGTCATGCCTACCGTACTGATCTCTACAGGCATCTATGTTCTGACCGCCCTTTTGTTTAGAAATCCGCTGCCGGCAATTCCATTAATCCTGGCGTATATTGTTTATTCCAATATGGGGAGCTGCGATACAAATGGGAATTATGGTTTTTACGGGCAGCTATTGGGAATGCTTTTCCGGTTTGAGGGGAAATTTTTTGAAACAAAAGTTCTTCCTGTCTTTCTGCTGAACCAAATAGCATTGCTATTGCTGACGCTGTTGTTTTTAGGTATTGGAATCTGGTGCTGGAGGAAAAGAAGACAATGAAAAACGAGCTAAAAATTATGTTTCCCCTTTACAGAATCATCTATCCGCTCCTTTTTATGATCTTTCTGTCCATATTCCGAGGCATTGCAGATACAAGAGAAATCGGTGTTACCTTAGATCCGATGCTGGCCGCGTTATCTGCTGTGTTTATGGTCGATACTTATCTTATTGAGCATAAGGAGCAAAGGTGGGAAATATTTGCGCTTTATGCTCTGGATAAAAAGAAAGCCATGGTTTATAAGCGGATATTCGTACAATTTGCATATCTGTTCCTGTTGGCGGCCATTGGATACTTTCTGTTTTTTATACAAAATCCGTCTAAGGAGGGCTGGGGAACTGAGGCGAAGCTGTATTTCGAATATTTGTCTGCAGTAAGCGTCTCACTGTTGTTCTGGGGGAGTATGGCAATTACCGGGGCGAACTTGTTTCAAAATATATGGTGCGGGATCGGGATTTCATTAACGATATGGCTGGTACTTAATTCAGCGTTCGGCGCCGATATGTTTGGAAAGTACAATGTGTTTTCCTACGTATTCCGCAGTTATGGGCGAGGAACCGGCGCCGACTGGATACCGGGAAAGATAATTGGATTTGTACTTGCGGTACTGATGATGTCCCTGCTCATACCGCAGACGATAAAAAGAAGGAGGATTTAACATGCTTTTAACTGCAAGAAATTTAACCGTAACGTTCAAGAATGGCTGCAGAGGAATACAAAATATGAGCTTTCGGATCGGTAATGGAATCTATGGTCTACTAGGAGAAAATGGAGCCGGAAAGACAACGCTTATGCGGGTTCTTACAACGATCATTACGCCTGCCTCAGGACAGATCATGTTTGAAAATATTCCTTATGCAGAAAAAAACTACAGTGAGATCCAGAAAAGAATCGGATATCTGCCCCAGGAATTAAACTTATATCCGAATCTGACTGTCGAGGACGCACTGATGTATCTGGGGAGCCTGTCGGGGGTAGAAAAGCGAACATGCGAAAAAAGGGTAACATACTATTTAAAACGGACTGGCCTGGAAGAGCATAAAAGGAAAAAGAATAAGCAATTATCCGGAGGAATGAAAAGACGTGCAGGATTAGTACAGGCCCTGCTGAATGAACCGGAACTTTTGATTGTTGACGAACCGACAACGGGGCTTGATCCAGAAGAAAGGGTGCGGATCCGAAGACTCTTAGTTGATTTTTCAAAGAACAGAACAGTGCTGCTTTCTACGCATGTCGTAGAAGATCTTGCAGCAACGACAGACCAGATCTTAATCATGAAAAAAGGAAAATTAGAATATGCTGGCCATGCGGGCAGTCTTATTGCAGAAACGAAAGGGAAGTTTTGGAATTATTGTACAAAAGCTGAGGCAGATGCAGAAGAGATCGAAAGGAAATATATGGTTACGGCAAAGCAGTTCGCAGAAGATGGGATCCGCCTGAAAATATTGAGTAAAAAGCAGCCTTTTGCAGGTACCGTGCCGGCGGAGATTACTTTAGAAGACGCGTATATTTATATTAATCTGGATCATGCACAAATTCACTCCAGAAAAGTTTAAATCCGCATTCTCCTGTCTGCAGCTCAAAAGAGAGCCATGGATACAAAAATCCCCGGCTCTCCTCCTCTTCCGTTTCTATTATGCGCCTACTCTCCGCCGTCATCCTCGATCAGCGGCTGCTTCACATGCTCCGCGGGAGCATTCTTCTGCGCCGTATCAAAGTTCACCACATCTACCACCTGGCCCAGCGTCTTGTCATACACGACTATATTGATTCCCGGCTTGCTCACCTCATATTCACGCTCACTCACCGCCACCAGAGTTTGTTCACTGTGGACCGGATCCCCGCTGACGATTCGGAAGGTATCCTCGCCCCACGTATATGGCTTGCTCTTAACCATACCTTCTCCAGATTTCTCACGGACCACCTTCCTGCCGTCAAGAAGCGCAAGATAAGCCGTTCCTTTTCCAGCGTCCGCCGCCGGCACATTAAGCCCAAGCTCCGAAAATGCCTTCCTCTGCTCTCCCGTCAAATCATTTCCCGGCGCAGCGCACAGGGTGACCGCTGTAATAAAGTCCTCATTGTCCAGGGCGCCAACGTAAGCCTCACAGTCCCCGATCACCGGCAGCGTATAGGATTCCACAAGAGAATTGAACTTCATCGCCGACGTATCCCAGAACTTCCGGTTATCGTCACTCATCTTTGTCTCGAATTCGTAGTTCTCCTTCAGATATTTCCCGAGAAAAGAAGAAGCCTTCTCACAGCCCAGGATGTTAAGATGCATACCCTTATCGTGGGTGTCTGCCCGCCAGTCCACCCCGATCTCCTCCCGGTAAAGATTCATATCCAGGAACGGGATCTGGTTCTCATCGGCAAACCGCTGCACGATCTCGCCTGCCTCCGGCGACCACTGCATACTGGGCATGCGCACAAGCTGGAACTTAATCCCCTTCTCCTGGCAGAGCTTTTTCATCTTCAGGACCGCATCTTTGCATTTCGGCCCTACCTCGGTCCTGGGTGTCTCCATGGTCCCCGGCTGCCATGCATGATATCTGGCAATATTCTTCTTAGAAGCCGGCCTCGTGGTAAGCTTAAGCGCCGTCCCCATGAGGTAATAAGAAGAATCCCAGGCCAGATGGAAGTCTGCCTGGTCAAGGTCGCTCCACCTGGAATGGAACCGAAGGAGCGGGAACAGATACTCCTTTTTCGACTCCCCGGTATTCGCACAGACAGTCATGATCGCCTTAAGCTTCGTGGGCGACCAGCGCAGGTAATCGATATTCTTCCGGTTATGCCCCTCGTCTGTCTCTTCCTCATCCAGGATCGCGCCCGCCTCATAGACGACCACCTCAGGGGTCTGGTATTTTAACGCCTCTTCAAGATAGTAGGCGCTGATCCACGCCTTCTGCGCCGGATTTGAAAATACATAACCGGAGATTTTCTGCTCCTCCCAGATCTTAAGGGGAGAAATGCCGCAGTAGGAAAAGCTCGAGCCAAGGTAGATGACATCATGGCTGCCCTTCTCCTGCCGGTAAAATGCCTGAACCCTGGTCTGGGTCTGGTTGCCGTAGTAATTCCACTTCGGCTCCAGCACGGCAGTCAGTATCCCGAATATTATGATAAAAATAAGCGATGCAAAGATCATCTTGATCACATTTTTCCGCGTCATATTATTACTCCTAACACATGCTGCCGCCCAGTCCTTGAGTCCAGGCCGGCAAAGCAGCATTTAATCGCAGCCCTAATACTGCATATAGATAAATCCGGCCGCATCATACCCGTGCCCGTACACGCCAAAGATCAGCACGGTAAAGATAAGTCCGAACGCCAGTCCCCACCGGAAATACAGATTCTGCTCATACAGCCACTCGCGGATCTTCATCCTCTCCTGGAAGATCTCCACTACAAGGAGCACCAGACACGCAAAGACAAGCACGTAAAAATCCGGCCGTTCAAGACCCAGTTTATACAATCCCTCGTTGAAAAAGATCCCTACATTCTTCGCCGTGAACATGGACTTCAAGATAACCAGCGACGCCCCGAAATCCGGCGTAATATAGATGATACGCCCCACAGCCACCAGAAAGAAGGTCCTTGCCATCTGGAAAAAACTCCAGGAAGCGCACTTCTGGTTAATGTGAAGCTTATCCCCAAGCTGCACCAGCTTCCCGTGATATTCCTCAGAAAGCACCGTCAGTATCCCGTGATAGAGCCCGAATACAATATACTGGGTACCCGCCCCGTGCCACGCGCCGTTGGCAAGCCAGAGGACGATACAGGATACATGCGCAGGCAGCATCTTCGCCAGATGGAGATGCCCCTTTTTCCGCAGGGACTTTGACACCTTCTGGGCAGTGGAAGATAAAGACATAGGATAGAACAGATAATCCCTGAACCACGTTCCCAGCGTCATATGCCACCGTCTCCAGAACTCCGGGATATCCTTGGAAAAATAAGGCCGCTCGAAGTTGTCCACCATCTCGATGCCGAACATCTTCGCCGCTCCCCGCACGATATCAATTCCCCCGGAGAAATCCCCGTACATCTGGAACGCATAGGCAAAAGCCGCCACCCAGAACTGCCAGCCGGAAAAATTCTGATAATCATAGAACACATAATCCACCATGATCCCCGCCCGGTCAGCGATCACCATCTTTTTAAACATCCCCCACAGCATCAGGTAAAAGCCGTCCGTAAGATTTTTAAAGTCGAATCTGTGCCCGCCGTAAATCTCCGGCGCGAGCTGTGAGAACCTGGAGATCGGCCCCTGCACGATCTGAGGAAAAAAGGTGATAAACAGCGCCGCTTTGAAAAAGTTATGCTCCGGTTCCGCCTGCTTGCGGTAGATATCCACAAGATAGCCCACCGCCTGAAAGGTATAGAAGGAAATCCCAAGGGGCAGGCCGATATGAAGAAGCGGAACAAAATTCTCCGCTCCCCCGAAAAATCTCGTATTGATATCCGAAAAGATCAGATCCCAGAATTTCAGCACCACCAGCATGCCTACGTTGATCAGCGCCGCCGCCCAGATACAAGCCCGCTTCCTGCGGATATTCTGCGCCTTCGCTGCCTTTTTATCCAGAGTAAGCTCACCAGCCTTGATCCTTTTTAGTTCATCCTTATACCGGATCTCAGATCTTTCGATCAGGATACTTAAGACATAGGTCGACACACAGGTTACCGCGATAAATACCGACAGCGTCCTGCTACAGTACACATAGAAAAAGCAACTCACAGCCAAAAGCCAGCGCCACTGGTACTTTTCAGGCAGCTGAAAATATACCACCAGGCTGGCTGCTAAAAACAGGAAAAAATTCAGTGATGTAAGACCCATAATACGCTTTGCTTACTCCTCTTCCTGAAGGTTCTCGATCAGTTCGACCATGGCATCCACACAGTTGAAATTCTCCGGAAGCAGGTCCTGTACATTGATGGACACGTCAAAAGCATCATTCAGCTCTCCAACCAGTGAAACGATGTCGAAAGAGTCCAGAATCCCGTCGTCGATCAGCTTCTTCTCATTCTCAAACTCCACATCCGGCCTAAGCTCCGTCAAAATTTCCATAATCTCTTCTCTCATTTTTCTTTTTCCTTTCTTTGTCATCTATTTGCTGCTGCTCACCCCGGTGACCAGTAACATTTACCAAACAGCCGTCAAAACACCAGTAATCTGTTGCGTTAGGCATCCCTAGAGACATAATGCTCCCGCAAATAAGTACGGTCAATCTTATTATTCTTGTTCATTGGAAGTTTCTCAAAATGGTAAAGCTTGTTAGGGAACATATATTTCGGAAGTTTCTTTCCCAAAGCCTTCAGCACTTCCTTATCGCAGGGCGCAACCGCCTGATAGAACATGAGAATCTTCCCCTCCGCCTTGTCGTAGATGCACACCGCCGCCTCCAGCAGGTCAAGGGAATTGGCCGCTGCCTCCACCTCCCCAAGCTCGATCCGGTGGCCCATATGCTTGATCTGGTCGTCCTTCCTGGAAAGGAAGACAAGCTCGCCCTCGTCATTGTACTTCCCGATGTCCCCGGTACGGTAGATCCGCTCCGGATATACGCGGTTCAGCGGGTTCTGGCAGAAGCTCTCCGCCGTCTTTTCCTCATTGTTGTAATAGCCCAGGGCAAGGCTGCTGCCCCTGACACAGATCTCCCCTGCCGCCTCCTTTTCCGTCACAAGCTTATCCCCGTCCAGCAAAAATACGCCGGAATTCTGAAAGGGAATCCCGATAGGAAGCGCCTCGTCGTCCGCAAAGGGGCGGTCCACCTTATAAAATGTACAGTTGCAGGTAATCTCCGTAGGCCCGTACAGGTTCACATACCGGACATCCGGCAGATACCTTCTCCAGTAATTGAGCACCTTGTTGTGCATCACCTCCCCGGAGAACATAGCCGTCCTTAAATACTCCGGAAGCTCCCCGGTGAATGCATTCAGGTTCTCGATGATCCGAAGCGCCGACACCGCCCAGATGATAGTATTGATCCGCTTCTCATTCATAAACGCGATAAGCTTCGCCGGAAAAGAGAACATCACTTTCGGGATCACGTACATAGTGGCCCCGTTCTTTATGGTGGAATAGATATCCTTCACCGACACATCAAAATCAAAAGGCGCCTGATTCCCAAATATACAATCCGCTGAAAAAGCAAACTCTTCTTTAAAATTATCGATAAGGTTGATCACCGAGCGGTGGCTGACCAGCACACCCTTCGGGACGCCTGTGGAGCCGGAAGTAAAGATGGCATACAAAGGATCCGTATCCAGCGCCCGTATACGCACTCCGCGAAGCGCCTCCTCCTGCTCTTTGCCAAGCCTCAGATCCCCGCCATTAGCAAGAATCCCGCTTAACACGGTGAGCTTCTCCTCCATCCCCATCTGGGCAAGAATCTTTTTATCCTTCTCCTCCCCCAGTACCGCCTCTGGGTTCAGCGTATTCAAGATCAGCTCTATCCTCGCCGCCGGCATCTGACGGTCAACCGGCACATAAAAACAGCCGCTGTAGACCGCACCGAAAAACCCGGTCAGGCTGGCAGCCGAACGGTCGATAAACACAGCCACCGGCGCACATCCTTCTCCGCTCCTCCTGTGCTCAAGGAGATATGCCCCGAGATACCGAGCCTGCCGGATCAGTTCCTCATAGGTGACCGCCGCCCTGTCATCCGCAAACACAATCTTATCCGGGAAATTCCTGCCGGATTCCTCCAGGTATTCTAATATATTTCTCTGCATCACGCACCTCTTCTATCTATCAAACATCATTAAAACATTTTAATGAATCCCAGGTGAAATGTCAATTGCTTTCTGCAAATCAATCCCTGTTCTCCCTGAGGCTTAACACCCCTTCCGCCAGTATCCGCACATCGTCCAGAATATAGTCAAAGGCACCCGCCTGATAAAGATTGATGACAATCATCCCCACTGGGACCGCAAAGATCATCCCGAACAGGCCGCCCGCCTTGTAGCCCATAAAAAGAAATACCAGCGTAAGCAAAGGGTTCATCCCAAGGCTGTCGCCCACAAGCTTGGGCTGGATGAGCTGGCGGACAAGCTGCGTCACCCCATAAAGCGCCAAAAGCCCCACCGTCATCTTATAATTTCCTACCAGGAGCTTGTAGACTGCCCACGGCAGGAGAGCCGTCCCTGTCCCGAAAAAGGGAAGAAAATCCAAAAACGCGATCAGAATCGCCAAAAGAAACGTAAAATGCAGCCCCATCAGCATAAATCCGATCACCAGCAGCAAAAAGACCACGCCCATGATCTTAAACTGCGCCTTAAAATAACCTCCCACCGCGTATTTTAGATTGTCACACACCATCGTCATCCTTCTGACCACCGGCTCTGGCGTGATCCTCTTCGCCTGCCGCAGCACCTCGTCCCTGTCCGCGATAAAAAAATAAGCGGAGATAAAAGTCACGATCGTCGATACCAGCACAGAGGGGATCTTTTTTGCGAATCTTCCCGCGGCAGTCACCGTGGGCCTGCTGATATTCCCCACGATACTGTCCATTTGCGCATCCAGCTTTAAAAGCAGCGCCTCAGCAGCATCCCTAACGCCTTCCGGAAGCTTTTTATGAATTCCCTGCATCCCTTCCCCGATCTCATGCAAGCCTGTCTCCAGATCCTCGTACATGGAAGGAATGTCCCAGATCAGTGCCTGAATCTCCCTGCTCAGCGTACTGACAAGCAGATAGACAAGCAGAATGATCCCGACAAGAACAGCGATGATGATCAGCGCCGAGCCAAGCTTGCGCATGATCCTCACCCTTTTCTCAAGCAGGTTCACCAATGGCGCCGCGATGGACGAGATCACCCATCCGATCACAAACGGCATGAAAAACACCATCAGCCGGTACCCCACGACGAGAAACAGCACTGTCCCCGCCAGGCTGAACGCCAAACTCACAGCCACCTTCCAATACGGTCTTGTATCTCCTATCTTCTCTTTGAAATTCATCTCCATATCTGACTCTCCCCGCTGTCACAAAAGGCTTTACTCCGCCTGCGTCTGTCCCAATACTTTCGTCTCCGCAAGCTCCCAGATGTCGTCCCTTCCCTGTTTGGTCACTGAGGAGAAAGGAATGATCTGCGTCCCCGGAAGGACCGACAGCCCTTCCCGGATCAGCTTAAGCTGCTTATCCTTCTGGCTCCTCTTGATCTTGTCAAGCTTCGTGGCGATGATCACCGGCCGGTATCCGTTTGCCGTGATCCACTCGTACATGGTCCGGTCATTGGCAGACGGCGCATGGCGGATATCAATCAGCAGGAAGACGGCCTTAAGCTGCTTCGAGCCGTTAAGATACCTCTCGATCAGCTTCCCCCACTGCGCTTTCTCTTTCTCGGACACTTTCGCATAGCCGTACCCCGGCAGGTCTACCAGGTACAGCTCTTCGTTGATATTATAAAAATTAATGGTCTGCGTCTTCCCCGGCGTAGCAGACGTCCTCGCGTAGGACTTCCGGTTCATCAGCGCGTTGATCAGCGAGGATTTTCCTACATTCGATTTCCCCGCAAAGGCAATCTCCGGATAGGGATTATCCGGCAGGCTGCTGGTGATCCCGCACACCGTCTCAAGATTCAGGCTTCTTATTACCATACGCTGCTCCTTAATCACTTACATCTTCCGCCCGTTACTTTTTCGGCTTCACCAGGGCGGTCTTTAACACTTCATCCATCTGTGACACCGGTACGATCTTCAGTCCCTTCGTTATCTCGGAGGAGATCTCACCGATATCCGGCATATTCTCCTTCGGCACGACCACTGTCTTGATACCGGCGCTCTTCGCCGCTAAAAGCTTCTCCTTAAGCCCGCCGATGGGAAGGACTCTTCCCCGCAGGGTGATCTCTCCGGTCATAGCCACGTCCGCCCGCACCTTTTTCCCGGTGACCGCAGACAGGATAGCCGTCGCCATGGTGATGCCCGCAGAAGGTCCGTCCTTCGGAACCGCCCCCTCTGGAATATGGATGTGAACATCATGCTCCTTAAAGAAATTCTCGGAGATCTTGTAATCCTTGCCGACAGAGCGGATATAACTGATCCCGGTCCTTGCCGACTCCTTCATCACATCACCGAGCTGCCCGGTGAGCAGGATCTCACCCTCTCCCGGCATGATGTTCACCTCGATCTGGAGGGTGTCGCCGCCGACGCTGGTCCAGGCCAGCCCCCGGACGATGCCTACCTCATCCGAATCATTGACCATCTGATAGCTGTAAAGCTCATTGCCGAGATACTGCTGGACGTTGCGCTCCGTGATATGTACACACTCCTTCTCCTTTTCAAATATCTCCTTGGCCGCCTTCCGGCAGATGTCGGCAATCTTGCGCTCAAGCTGGCGCACGCCTGCCTCCTTCGTGTAGCATCTGGCAATCTTCCAGACTGCCTTTTTGCTCACGCTTAGCTGCTTCTTCTTAAGCCCGTGACGCTCCATCTGCTTCGGGATCAGATGCTCCATGGCAATGTGAAGCTTCTCGTTCTCCGTGTAGCTTGACACCTCGATGACCTCCATACGGTCAAGCAGCGGCCGCGGGATCGTCTGGAGTGTATTGGCCGTAGTGACGAAAAGCACCTCCGACAGATCCAGAGGAACCTCCAGATAATGGTCGCGGAACTTCCGGTTCTGCTCGCTGTCCAGCACCTCTAAAAGGGCGGAAAATGTATCGCCCTTATAATCATTGCTCACTTTATCAATCTCGTCTAAGAGCATCAGCGGATTCTTAACCTTCGCGCTCCTTACCGCGTCGGCGATCCTTCCCGGCATAGCGCCCACATAGGTCTTCCTGTGTCCGCGGATCTCCGCCTCATCCCTCACTCCCCCCAGGGAAATGCGCACATAGGGCCGCTTAAGCGCCCGCGCCAGAGATTTCGCGATAGACGTCTTCCCGGTGCCCGGAGGGCCTGCCAGACAGAGGATCGGGCTGTCCCCCTTCTTCGTCAATGCCCGTACCGCCATATATTCCAGAATACGCTCCTTAACCTTCTTAAGACCGTAATGGTCTTCTTCAAGGACTTTCTTCGCATACCCGATATCCTTGTGTTCCTTGCACGCCTTATCCCAGGGCATCTCAAGCATAGTCTCGATATAGGTCCGGATCACGCCCGTCTCACTGGGGCTGTTCATGATATTCCGAAACCGCTTGATCTCCTTGCCGATCTTCTGCCTGACCTCCTCCGGCGCTTTAAGCTCGCCTACCGCCTGTTCGAACTCATCAGCGTCAGACACTGTGCTGTCGTCGCCCAGCTCTTCCCTGATCAGCCGGATCTCCTCTCTCAGGATATACTCCCGCTGGTTCTTATCCACACGCTGTCTGACCTTCGACTGAATCTCCTCCTTGATGCCCTGTACCTGCACCTCATGGACGATCTTAGCCGCCAGCATGTCATAACGGCGCATAAGGTTCACTTCCTCCAAAAGCTCCTGCCGCTGCAGGTATGGGAGCGGGAAATTGGCGGCGATCACATCCACCAGCTTCCTCAGTTCCTTAATCTCTCCCACCTGCGCCGCCATTTCCTTATAAGCTTTCGGATTCTTATCCATATATTCCTTGAAAATATCCTTAAGGCCAAGCACCATGGCCTCCATATTCAACGGATACTTCTCCGCGCCGATCTCCTCTGCCGAGGTATCTACATCCTCCACCACCGACACATTAGCAAGAAGGTACGCTCCGGTATCCTCCACATAATTCATCCTGGCGCGTGCATCCGCTGTAATGAGCACACGGCTCAGCCTCTTCGGTAATTTGATGATCTGCTTGATCGTAACGATGCAGCCGGTCTCATATACATCCTCAAGCCCCGGATCTTCCGTATCCGGTCTTCTCTGGGCAGTTAAAAACAGCTTCTGCTCCTCCTCCATGGCCTGTTCGATGGCCGCCAGCGACTTTTCCCGGCTTACGTCAAAATGGATCACCATCTCCGGCAATACTGTCATCCCCCGCAGCGCCACCATAGGCAGGGTTCTTGTATTATTTTCCATATCTTCTCTCCTGATCATCATCCGTCACCGATCACAGCATGGACCGTAACGGTAATCTCTGCTTTTCAATAAAAATGAAGTAAAAAAGCAGGCGCAACTATCCTTTGCACCCGCCCCACATACGAATCAATATTCGTCAATCAACCTGTCTATCATCACTATGCACTTTCAGACCGAATAGCCGCATGTGTACACTCCGCCAGTCCGTAACCTTTCACGACATCCTCCGTGATACAGCACGCCTGCAGCGTCTCATCTGACGGTGAATCATACATGATGTCCATCATCACATCTTCCATAATAGCGCGAAGTCCTCTGGCCCCTGTCTTCCTCTTCAGGGAGATGTCAGCGATCTCTTCCAGCGCCTTCTCTTCAAAGGTAAGCTTCACGCCGTCTAACTCCATCATCTTCTGATACTGCTTCACCAGCGCATTCCTTGGCTCCGTCAGGATACGCATCAGCGCTTCCTTGTCAAGAAGCTCTAAGGATACATTCACCGGAACCCTTCCTACCAGCTCGGGGATCAGCCCGAATTTGATCAGATCCTGGGGAAGCACCTGTGAGAGCAGGACATCCATGTTATTTTCATGCTTGCTTGCAATCTCTGCATTAAACCCGATCGACTTTTTGTCGATCCGTTTCTCAATGATCTTGTCAATTCCTTCAAATGCGCCGCCGCAGATAAACAGAATATTCGTCGTGTCTATCTGGATCAGCTCCTGATGCGGATGCTTCCTGCCGCCCTGGGGCGGTACATTGGCAACCGTACCCTCGATGATCTTAAGAAGTGCCTGCTGTACACCCTCGCCCGAGACATCACGGGTAATGGAAGGATTCTCAGATTTTCTCGTAATCTTGTCTATCTCGTCAATGTAAATGATGCCGTACTCAGCGCGTTCAATATCTCCGTCCGCAGCCTGGATGATCTTAAGAAGGATATTCTCCACATCCTCCCCCACATAACCCGCCTCTGTCAGTGCGGTAGCGTCCGCAATGGCGAATGGGACATTCAGAATCCTTGCCAGAGACTGTGCCAGAAGCGTCTTCCCGCAGCCTGTAGGACCAAGCATCAGGATATTACTCTTTCCAAGCTCCACTCCCAAGTCCCTACCGGCCATGATCCGCTTATAATGATTGTACACGGCAACCGCAAGAACCTTCTTCGCCTCATCCTGTCCGATTACATATTCATCCAGAAATGCTTTGATCTCCTTTGGCTTTATCAGATTAACATCGGAAAACGGACTCCAGTTCTGTCCATTCTCCTCGTATCCCAACTCCTCCTCGATGATCTCGGAGCATACATCAACACACTCATCACAAATATACGTATTATTCGGCCCTGCGATCAGCTTTCTGACCTGCGCCTGTGTCTTATTGCAAAACGAACATCTAATCTGGTCGTCACCTCTACCTAACATGCTTTCACCTCATATTATCCGGTTCCTAGATCAACGGTGCGACAGAACTTCGTCGATCAGGCCGTATTCTTTTGCCTCCTCGGCAGACATGAAATTATCACGCTCTGTATCTACGCGGATCACATCCAGCGGCTGTCCTGTATTCTCCGCCAGTATCTGGTTCAATTTCTGGCGGGTCCTTAAAATATGTTCTGCAGCAATCTGTATCTCTGTCGCCTGTCCCTGGGCTCCGCCGGAGGGCTGATGGATCATAATCTCTGCATTAGGAAGCGCAAGACGCTTGCCCTTTTTGCCGCCGGAGAGCAGGAAAGAACCCATGCTCGCGGCCATGCCGATACAGATCGTCTCCACGTCGCACTTGATATACTGCATCGTATCGTAGATTGCCAGACCTGCCGTCACAGAACCGCCCGGGCTGTTAATATAAAGGTGGATATCCTTCTCCGGGTCTTCCGCCTCCAAAAACAAAAGCTGCGCAACGATAATACTTGCCGACACATCCGTCACTTCCTCACCGAGAAAGATGATCCTGTCCTTTAACAGTCTGGAATAAATATCATAAGACCTCTCGCCGCGGCTCGTCTGCTCGATGACATAAGGTACTAAACTCATATATATGCCTCCTGTCCATAATATACTTACTTAAGCTTTATTTCTCTACGGCATTGTCCACAAGGAAGGTAACCGCCTCCTGAACAGCCATATCTTCTTTCATCTGTTTCTTCTCTGCATCGCTCATCAAGTCTTTGAGCTTATCTGCTTCCATCCTATAATTGTCCGCCATCTTCTGAATCTCTTCATCAAGCTTCTCATCGCTGATCTCAATATTCTCAGCCTTGGCAACAGCCTCAAGGACAAGACGTGTCTCGATACGCTTCACTGCCTGCGGGCGCATCTCCTCGTCCATCTTCTCCTCAGTCATGCCCGTGAACTGGAAGTACTGCTCTAAAGTCATTCCCTGGGCCTGTACTCTTCTGGAAAAATCTTCCTTCATCTGGCTGACGTTCGTCGTGATCATCGCCTCCGGGAGCTCAAAAGAAGCGTTCTCGACAGCCTTCTCAACAGCCTGATCTTCCTGCTTTCTTTTGCCTTCCGTCTCTTTTTGCTCTTTAATCTTAGTCTCAAGGTGAGCCTTATATTCATCTAATGTATCAAACTCGGATACCTCTGCCGCAAATTCATCGTCAATCTCTGGAAGCTCCTTCGCCTTGATCTCATGCACCGTGCATTTGAACACAGCATCTTTGCCCTGAAGCTCCTTCGCGTGGTAATTCTCAGGGAAGGTAACCTTAACTTCTGTCTCTTTCTCTGTCTCTGCGCCGATAAGCTGCTCCTCAAAGCCCGGAATAAAGGAACCTGAACCGATAGTCAGCGGGTAGTTCTCGCCCTTTCCGCCCTCGAACGTCTCGCCGTCAACGAAGCCCTCAAAGTCCATGATCACTTCGTCGCCGTCCTGTACTGCTCTGTCCTCTACCGTGACCTTCCTTGCGTTCTTCTCTGCTTCTTCCTTAAGTCTCTTTTCTACTTCCTCCGGCTCAACCTCTGCCGAGATCTTTTCCACCTCAAGCCCCTTGTACTCGCCAAGAGTGACCTCCGGCTTAACCGCAACCTCTGCAGTGAAGATAAACGGCTTGCCCTTCTCGATCTGAACGACATCAACCTCGGGCCTGGATACGATGTCAAGCCCACACTCCTCATATGCGTCCGCATATGCCTTCGGCATCAGATCATTAACCGCGTCATCATAAAAGATATCCGGGCCGTACATCTTCTCGATCATCTGACGCGGAACCTTACCCTTTCTGAAACCCGGGATGTTGATCTTGTTTTTCTGCTTCTTATATGCGTTCTGGAGCGCTTTCTCTAAATCATCGGCCGAAACCTCAATAGTGAGCTTTGCCATGTTTTTCTCTAATTTTTCTACCTGTAAACTCATTTACTATTTCCTCCTGTTTCTATCCCATCTATTGGTAGCTGTAAAATGGGCATACTGCTTTACACTCATTAAAGAAGTATAACACAAACATTTTCAAATATCTAGCCCCCGATTTCATCTAATCGAAGTATTTTTGCGATTAAATTGTCCATATCATCCTCATCAATGGAATAAATATCACTTGTATCCGCTTTTATCTTCAGAATCACCGTCTGCTTACCGTCGTATGTGCTGTCTGTATAGGCCCGCTCAAGCAGATCGTACGCATTTGCGGCAATCTCAGCCATCACCTGGCTCCGCACTTCTTCATCAGTCCCCTTGTATTTTTTGCTCTTTACCCTTTCCGATATCCTTAAGGCATCTTCCGTCAGGAGATCCTTGTATCTTAAGAACGTATCCACAGGCTGTATGACAACCGGAACCTCATACTCTTTCTTGCCGGTCTTTTTGGCCTCGCCTACCTCGTACCGCACAGATCCCAGCACAGATGCGGCCAAGGCGGCAAACTTCTGCTCATCCGCGTCTGAGATCTCCATGCCGTCTGTAATATACGACGCCGTAAAATTGCTGATAAATTCCTGATACATCTCGCTTAGGCTCTGCTGAGTCGCCCCCGCCACAAGCGTCCGTGCATTCTTCGTATCTCCCTGGAACTGCAGGTCAAGAATAGCCGCCGTATATCCTGACGCGTCAAAGCGGCCGCTGCACCCGGTCACGGTAAGAAGGAGCGCCAAAGCAGCAAGGACAGCTCTCAGTTTTCTCAATCGTGCCATAATGCTCCTCTCATCTGCCCCTTCTATCCATAAACGATAGACTCTGCAATGCTCATTGCCTTTTCCCGGCCCGCAAGCACCTTGATCAGCTCAAGGGCGAAATCAATAGCCGTGCCTACTCCCCGGCTGGTGACGATATTTCCGTCTGTCACTACCGGTATCTTCACGATAACGGCGCCCTGGATCTCTCCCTCCACTGACGGATAGCAGGCGATGCGCTTGCCCTTAATAAGCCCAAGGTCGCTGAGCACTGTCGGCGCCGCACAGATCGCGCCTACCACCTTGCCGTTCTCCGCAAACTCCGTCACCACTTTTCTCACGCCCTCGTGTTCCTTTAAGTTCGTCGTGCCCGGCATGCCGCCCGGCAGCACGATAGCATCCGCCTCCGAAAAATCCACCTCTTCGAACAGATCCTCCGTCGTCACATTGATCCCGTGGGAACCGTGAACCTGATATTCCTCACCCACAGATACTGTGCCTACATAGATCTGCGCTCTTCTCAGCAGATCAACAACGGTCAACGCCTCAATCTCTTCAAATCCGTCTGCCAGCAATACATTTACTTTAATCATGGGAAATCTCCTTTCTTGTTCTAATCTTTTCAGGCAGGGCACTGCCCCAAGCACGCTGCACGATACCCCGCAGGCACCGGAGACGGTTACTGTCCACTCCGTGACCGGCGCCCGCGGCATAGAATTGTTACTTTAAATATTATCACCGTTTACTTTTGGTGTAAACTAATTTATGATGATATCAGGGGCAAAGGCTGAGCCCCCGTCATCTTCACTATAAAGGGAGGTAAAACATGGAAATCGAACGAAAATATCTCGTAAAGAGCATACCTGACAACTTAGACGACTTTCCCTGCCGGATCATGGAGCAGGGATACTTATGCACCGCCCCGGTCATCCGCATCCGCAGGGATAACGGCCGCTATGAGCTAACCTATAAGTCAAAGGGACTGATGGTCCGCCAGGAGTATAATCTTCCCCTGACTGAAGAAGCCTATAGCCATCTGCTTCCAAAGACCGACGGGCGCCTAATCAGGAAACGTCGCTATATGATCCCTCTCGGAGACGGGCTGACGATAGAGCTTGACCTCTTTGAAGGGGATCTTGCGCCGCTTGTCCTGGCGGAAGTAGAATTTCCGGACGAAAAGAGCGCCTCCTCCTTCACCCCGCCGGACTGGTTCGGAGAGGATGTGACCTTTTCCGGTGAATACCACAACAGTACTTTAAGCCAGCGTTAAATCGAAAAACCGGTAATAATTCCTGTGACTGGTTATTACCGGTTTTATCCGGACAGATCCTACTCTCCCATCGCGAATCCGTCGTGGACGGCGTTCATTGCCTTATCGATATCCTTCTCATCGACCAGAACCGTGATCCTGATCTCTGATGTGGAGATCATATTGATATTCACCCTTGAGTTATACAGTGCCTCGAACATCTTCGCCGCAACGCCGGGGTTGCTCATCATGCCCGCGCCTACTACGGAAAGCTTCGCCACATTGGGATTGCAGCTCACTTCCTTGATCGTAAGCCTCTTTTTGTTCTTCTCCAGGATCTCTATGGCCTGCTCCATATCGTCCCCTGCAACAGTAAAGGAGATATCCTTCGTCCCCTCGCGTCCCACGGACTGCAGGATAATATCTACATTAATATTATTCTTCGCCAGAGTGTCAAATATATTAAATGCGATGCCCGGCTTATCTAATACTCCGATCGCCGAGATGCGCGCCGTATTCTTGTCTGCCGCAACTCCGGTAACTAACAGCTTCTCCATGTCTGCTCCTTCCCTGACCACAGTCCCCTCCGAATAGTTCAGGCTGGACCGTACGACCAATTCCACGTTATATTTCTTCGCCATCTCCACGGAGCGGTTATGAAGGACCTTCGCTCCCAGGCTCGCAAGCTCAAGCATCTCATCATAGGTGACCTCCTCAAGCTTCCTCGCATTCTTCACTACCCGTGGATCCGCGGTAAACACGCCGTCCACATCTGTGTAGATCTCGCATCTGTCTGCATGGAGCGCCGCGGCCAGCGCCACCGCCGTAGTGTCTGACCCGCCGCGGCCGAGCGTCGTGATATCGTCATATTTGTTCACGCCCTGAAAACCGGTGACGATCACGATCTTCCTGGAATCCAGCTCATGGAGGATCCGCTCGGTCTCCACACGCTTGAATCTGGCATTGCCGTATCTCGACGTAGAGTGCATCATGACCTGGAATGCGTTGAGCGAGACTGCCGGAACATCAAGAGCCTGCATGGCCATGGCCATCAGCGCCGCCGACACCTGCTCGCCTGTAGTGAGCAGCATATCCATCTCTCTTTTCTTTGCTTTCGGGTTGATGTCCTCCGCCATCGCGATCAGCCCATCGGTCGTATCCCCCATGGCAGAAAGGACGACTACAACATCCTTCCCTGACCTGTACTCTTCAATACAGCGTCTCGCCACATTGAATATCCGCTCTTTATTCGCAACTGAGCTTCCCCCGAATTTCTTAACGATCAGCATACTTCCTCCTGCAGCAGATGAGCCATCAGCTTATAGCCGTCGCGCCATACCTTGCCGGTCTCTGCCGCTGTCCTTTCATTATATACTGCCGGCCCCTTTTCCTCCGCCGTACTGTCATATAAAAGGTAAGGCACCGCCTCACACGTATGTGTCCTCACCTCCACCGGTGTAGGATGGTCGGGCAGGAGAAGCAGGCGGTATTCCTCCCCGGCTTCCTCCAATCCGCAGATCACGGTCTTCAATACCTTTTCATCAATATATTCGATGGCGGTTATCTTATCCGCCGCGCTGCCCTGGTGCCCCATCTCATCCGGAGCTTCCACATGGATATAGGCAAAATCATAGCTCTCATAAGCCAGCGCCCGCACTGCCGCCTGCGCTTTCCCCCTGTAGTTGGTGTGAAGCCCTCCGTTGGCTCCCTCCACCAGGACAATGTCCATGCCGGCCCCTACCGCGATTCCTTTTAGCAGGTCGACGGCAGAAATCATCACGCCCTTCTTACCAGTTCTCTTCTCAAAAGAGTCAAGGGCAGGCTTCCTGCCCGCGCCCCAAAACCATACGGAGTTAGCCGGGCGCAGACCTTTCTTGCGCCTTCTTGTATTCACCGGATGTTCTTTCAGGATATCATAGCTTTTCTTCATCATATCAAGAAGCACCGGATCCTTTGGAAGATAGTCTCCAATCCTCTGGGTCAGTATATCATGGGGCGGGGTAAGCTCTATCACCTTTCCCTTCTCCTGTATCAGCAGATGACGGTAGCTGGTCCCGGAAAAGAGATGATACCCGTCCTTCCTAAGCCTGATCTTTAACGTCTCGATCAAAGCGGCAGCCTCCTCTGTCGTGATCTCATCGGAGCTGTGGTCAATGATCGTCTGATCCTCAAAAGCACAGTCCTCCTCCGAAAGCGTCACAAGGTTGCACCGGAAGGACACGTCAGAAGGCTTCATATCCACACCGATACTCAGCGCCTCCAGCGGGGACCTGCCAGTGTAGTAAATCTTCGGGTCATAGCCCATAACCGCCAGATTAGCCGTATCGCTGCCCGGCGCCATCCCCTCAGGAACCATGGATACCAGACCCACCTCAGACATGGGCGCTAGCCGGTCCATCTCCGGCACATATGCCGCCTCAAGCGTAGTCTTCCCGCCCAGCTCCTCAAGGGGCCTTCCCGCCATTCCATCGCTTAAAACTACAATATACTTCATCTTCCTTCTCCTTATCTGCTAACCTTCAATACGGATCATATGCAGGATCTGATCCTTATAGCGGTTCGCCCTTGTGTCATAGTCGCCTTCCATCATGACCGGAGTGATAAAGCCAAACTCGCCCTCCAGCCCGGGAACCTTGATAATCTCTACATCCCCGAAGGAATACTTAAGGTTCGGAAGCTCTTTTTCGGCATCGCCCTTCATGCGGATAAAGAATCTCCTCTTAGCATCGCCCTTGTCTTCCAGGGTAAGCTTCTCCTGCTTCCACATGGTCATAATATTGCGGTTCAGATGCTTCGCCGCATCCACCACATCCGCCACGACCGCGCTGGCTGTGGGAAGCTTCCCGGCGCCGCTGCCATAGAACATGGCGTCGCCCAGCACATTGCCGTGGACAAAGATCGCGTTGAAGACATCGTTGACATTATATAACGGATGCTCCGGATAGAGCATGCACGGTGCGACAATGGCATGGAGCCGGTCACCGGTACGCTTGCTGGATGCCAACAGCTTGATGGCCGTCCCCATAGCTTTCGCATACTTCATATCCTCCACGGTGATCTCTGTAATCCCTTCACAGTAAATATCCTCAAAATCCACCTGCTGCCCCGAGATCAGCGAAGAGAGGATGGCGATCTTGCGGCACGCGTCGTATCCTTCCACGTCTGCCTCAGGATTACGCTCTGCATAGCCGTTCGCCTGCGCCTCCTTAAGCACCGTATCATAATCGGCGCCCTCATAGAACATCTTCGTCAGCATATAATTGGTCGTGCCGTTTAAGATCCCGGTAATCTCCTCGATCTCATCCGCCGTAAGAGATGAATTCAGCGGACGGATAATGGGGATGCCGCCGCCCACGCTTGCCTCAAACAGGAAGTTGATATTCTGTTCCTTAGCGATAGACAAAAGCTCCGCGCCGTGCTTTGCCACCAGCGCCTTGTTGGAGGTAGCCACGCTCTTTCCTGCCTGAAGAGAACGCTTAACGAATGTATAAGCCGGCTCGATACCGCCCATAACCTCCACCACGATCTGAACCTCGTCATCATTTACAATCGTCTCAAAATCATGGATGATCTTGTCCTGTACCGGATCCCCCGGGAAATCCCTGAGATCCAGCACGTACTTAATCTTAAGCTCCTCGCCGATCCTCTGGTTGATCCTTGCGCCGTTGGTGTTCACTACCTCCACAACACCAGAACCAACTGTCCCATAACCCATCACTGCTACATTTATCATAACTTTCCTCCCTTACGTCTGCTGTGCCGTGCTTTTAAGCCAGGCATTGATGAACGCATCAATATTGCCGTCCAGCACAGCAGTAACATTACTGTTTTCTTCGTTCGTCCTGTGATCCTTCACCAGCGTATAGGGCTGCATCACGTAAGACCGTATCTGGTTGCCGAAGCCGATCTCCTTCACCTCGCCGCGGATGTCCGACACCTTCTCCGCCTGCTCCTGCTCCTTTAAAAGCTGAAGCTTTGCCTTGAGCATCTGCATCGCCTTCTCCTTGTTGTGGTGCTGGGAACGCTCATTCTGGCACTGCACCACAATTCCGGTAGGCAGGTGGGTGATGCGGATGGCGGAGGATGTCTTATTGACATGCTGCCCTCCGGCGCCGCTGGCCCGGTAAGTGTCGATCTTTAAGTCGTCCTCGTCGATCTCGATGTCGATCTCCTTTTCAATGTCCGGCACCACATCGCAGGATGCGAATGATGTCTGCCGCTTCCCTGCCGCGTTAAACGGAGAGATGCGCACCAGCCTGTGCACGCCCTTCTCGGATTTCAGATAACCATAGGCATTCTCACCCTTTACCTCGAAGGTGACCGTCTTAATGCCCGTGATATCCCCGTCCAGATAGTCAAGGACCGTGATGGAAAAGCCTTTTCTCTCCGCCCACCGGCTGTACATGCGGTATAGCATCCCCGCCCAGTCGCAGGATTCTGTTCCGCCCGCCCCGGCGTGGAGCGTCATCACGGCGCTGCAGGGATCATACTCCCCAGAGAGAAGGGTCTGAAGCCTCAACTCCTCAAAGCACGCTTCAAAGCTTCCGATCTCCTCCTCGATCTCCCGGACGATGGATGGATCCTCCTCTTCATAGCCCATTTCAATCAGAAGCTGTATATCCTCATAGCTTGTATACATCCCTTGGATCTTTTTCACCAGCTCCTGTAAGTCCTTGAGCTCCTTCATGATCTTCTGGGATTCCTCCGGATTGTCCCAGAAGCCAGGTTCCTCTACCTTGCGTCCTAACTCCTCGATCCTGTTCTCCTTGCCGGCGGCGTCAAAGTGAATCCCTCATCTCGGCAAGAGGTTCTTCATAAGCATTCATCAATGTTTTAAACTGATCTAACTCAACCACTCTATCACCTCTTTCTCTATACTATCATCATATGATGTCATAATCTGCATTACTTCCGTCCGCAGCACTGTTTATATTTCTTGCCGCTTCCGCAGGGGCATGGATCGTTGGGATATACCTTTTTATCCGCCCGTTTCTTCGGGGCGCGGGCAGTGCTTTCGTCCTTGTTGGTACCCGTCACCTTCGCCACCTGCTCTCTCTCCACCTTCTGCTCGATCTTTACATGGCACAGGGTGCGCACCGTATCCTCGGTGATGGCATTGGTCATCTCGCCGAACATATCATAACCGAGCATCTTGTACTCTACCTTCGGGTCTCTCTGGCCGTACGCCTGCAGGCCGATCCCCTGTCTGAGCTGGTCCATGTCGTCAATGTGATCCATCCACTTCGCATCGATCACCTTCAGAAGGACTACACGCTCAATCTCACGCAGATGCTCTGCCTCAGGGAACTCAGCCTCCTTAGCCTCGTAGACCTTGGCGGAGCGCTCCTTGAGCATGTGCTTAAGCTGCTTCTGGCTCATGCCCTTGACATCCTCTTCTGTCACCGGATCCATGGGGATCGTCGCCCGGATCGCCCGTGAAAGCTCCTTTAAGTTCCAGTCCTCATAATCCATGTCCGCCGGGATCATCTTATCCACTGTATTCTCCAGATAATCATTGATCATATGGAAAATGGAATCGCGCATGTTCTCACCGTCAAGAACCCGCCTTCTCTCCTCATAGATGATCTCTCTCTGCTCATTCATCACCTGGTCGTACTCTAACAGATTCTTACGGATTCCGAAGTTGTTGCTCTCAATCTTCTCCTGCGCCCTCTCGATGGCGCTTGAAAGCATCTTGTGCTCGATCTGCTCCCCCTCCTCTACGCCGAGGGCGGTGAAAATATTCATCAGACGCTCGGAACCGAACAGGCGCATAAGGTCATCCTCAAGGGAAATGTAGAACCTGGATTCCCCCGGGTCGCCCTGACGTCCGGAACGCCCTCTTAGCTGGTTGTCGATACGCCTCGACTCATGTCGTTCTGTTCCGATGATCTTAAGGCCGCCTGCCGCTTTCGCTTCATCGTCAAGCTTGATATCCGTACCACGCCCTGCCATATTGGTGGCGATGGTAACTGCGTCGTGGACGCCGGCCTGCGCCACGATCTCCGCCTCCATCTCATGGTACTTGGCATTCAGAACATTGTGCTTGATGCCACGCCGCTTTAACATCCCGCTTAACAGCTCCGATGTCTCGATGGTGATCGTACCCACAAGAACCGGCTGGTGCTTCGCGTGGGCTGCCTCGATCTCGTCGCATACCGCCCTGAACTTCTCTTTCTGGGTCTTGTATACCGCATCGTTAAGATCCTGGCGGATAACCGGAACATTGGTAGGGATCTCCACAACGTCCATCCCGTAGATCTCACGGAACTCCTTCTCCTCCGTGAGCGCCGTACCGGTCATCCCCGCTTTCTTTTCGAATTTATTAAACAGGTTCTGGAAGGTAATGGTGGCAAGGGTCTTACTCTCCCTCTTCACCTTCACATGCTCCTTCGCCTCGATCGCCTGATGAAGACCGTCGGAATAGCGCCGTCCCGGCATGATGCGCCCGGTAAATTCATCGACGATCAGAACCTCGTCATCCTTCACCACATAATCCTGGTCCTTGAACATCAGGTTGTGGGCCCTGAGCGCCAGGATGATATTGTGCTGAATCTCCAGGTTATCCGCATCCGCAAGGTTCTCCAGATGGAAGAACTTCTCCACCTTCCTGACACCATCCTCCGTCAGGTTGACATTCTTCTCCTTCTCATTGACGATAAAGTCTCCGGTCTCCTCGATATCCTCGCCCATGATGGCATTCATCTTGGAAAATTCCCCGCTGGCCTCACCGCGTTCAAGCTGGCGTGCAAGGATATCGCAAGCCTCGTACAGCTTCGTGGACTTCCCGCTCTGGCCTGAGATGATCAGAGGCGTCCTTGCCTCGTCGATCAGCACCGAATCCACCTCATCGATGATGGCGTACTTAAGCCCTCTCTGAACAAGCTGCTCTTTGTAGATCACCATATTATCCCTCAGATAATCAAATCCAAGCTCATTGTTCGTCACGTAAGTGATGTCGCAGTTATACTGCTCCCGCCGTTCGTCATTATCCATACTGTTGAGCACACAGCCAACAGTCAGACCCAAAAACTCATGCACCTGCCCCATCCACTCCGCATCACGCTTCGCCAGATAGTCATTGACTGTGACGATATTCACTCCCTCTCCCGTCAGCGCATTCAAGTAAGCTGGCAGAGTCGACACAAGAGTCTTTCCTTCACCGGTCTTCATCTCCGCGATACGTCCCTGGTGGAGAATGATACCGCCGATCAGCTGCACACGGTAATGCTTCATGCCAAGCGCGCGATAAGCCGCCTCCCTCACAGCAGCAAACGCCTCCGGCAGAAGATCATCCAGCGTCTCACCCTGGGCAAGCCTTTCTTTAAATTCCTTCGTCTTATTCCGAAGCTCCCCGTCCGAGAGATTCTGCATCTGCGGTTCCAACGCCTCAATCGCGTCTGCGATCGGATATATACGCTTTAACTCATTCTCACTATGCGTTCCAAATATTTTCTGTAATAGACCCATATCGAAAAAACTCCTTGTCCGTAAAATTTGCTATCCTACATTGTAGCACTAACCCCGCCGCAATTCAACCAATTTACAAACTGTTCACATAAATGTTACTATTCGGGTTACTGTTCATGGGCAATGTCAGTTAGTTAGGGACGCTTTTGAATAACCCTAAGCCTATCGTTTTCTACAATCGGAGGAATGTAAAGGATATAAACGGAACATCGGCGTTTGTTTGATATGTTCCGGTAAAAGTAACTTTTTTTTTGCACACCAAGTAGACGAATAGCCATCCGTCTGAAAATGTGTTACACTATCAGTGTTGGGTTAGCCAGCTTTACGCAAAACGATAGGTAAAGCTGACCGGAACCCGGAACCTATGCTGGCGGGCATAGGTTCGTCGGGCCTGATGGGAAGGGTATTCCTTGCTGTCAGGCCTTCTATGTCTGGCGGAGATTCTCCACGTTGAAGGCGCAGGAAATAGTGACATGCTTTGTAGGCGACAGAGTAATTCACCTGAAGCTGATGCTTCCTGCCCTTGCGGTTGATGATTACCTGTCCGGTAACGATGGAGCAGAAGTTATATAGAAGAAGCCGCGCCCATAGTTCCATTTCTATGAATCTGCGTTGCTTGGAATGGAAGTTCGAAGCCCCAAGCACATGCTTCAATTCACGGAAAGAAGTTTCGATTCCCCATCTTAGATGGTAAAGGTATTTGATTCCATCGACCGAAAATTCTTCCGGAGACAGGTTTGCGATAATGTTCTCATAACCATCCTCTGAGATTCTGAATCTGAGAATGCGCAGGGCAACAGGATATTCCGTCGTTTTATCTGAATCGATATAATCAAAGGCGACATTCTTGCAGATAAATCTGTACGGTTCTTCCAATTCTGGGTGGCGGCGTTTTTTCTTTGAATTGGACCTGGTGAGTATACGATTAACCTGAACATCAAAGCAGTCCTGAGCCGGGAAGTCGTTACCAAGGATGCGCTGCATTTTAATGTCAGCAGCTCTAATCATGAAATGAAAATGATGTTCGGCGGCATGTGCAAAGACATTGAACGAATGCCCCCCCCCGGTCCGCGATAAAGATAGGAACTATACTGGGAACTGTCTGATGCCTGTCAATTAAGGCGCAGAGAGCACGAAACTCGTTCTTTTTTCTGACTGGCTGAACCACGCAGTCGGTATATCTTTTTGATATAAGGTCAAAAAGGGGGATGATGTGAACTTGGTTGTAAGCATTGGTGGTCTTGCCGTCCGGAGCAAAATAGGAATCAATATCCAACGGATTTCTGGTAAAAGTAAAGGAAGACCCATCCGCAGCGAGAAGCTGGTACTTGTCTTTAGAGAAAGTGTATGGATAAAGTTTGTTAAAGGAATGGAACAGATAAGGCAGCGCATCATCCGAAAGCTTGTCTCTTTGCTGGAAGAAAGCAGAATGAGAGGCAGTATCTTTCGCAAAAGAGAAGAACTTTAGCAGTTCATCCTTTACAGAGCCCGCCTCCATAGAAACGATAAGCTGTAGTAAATTGTGAAAATCCAGTTTTCTGTTTCTCGAGAGGTCCGTTTCAGGGTGATTAGAGAAATCTCCTGGATGACTGACATTGACCGTGAACAGTAACTTACTATTCGGGTTATCCCATTCCCTAGGGAAAACACTTCACTGTATTATATGGAAGCTTTCCGCCAAATATATCCAGCGCGCTTCCGACAGTAAAGTCAAGCCTTCCCTCTGTAATCTCCCGGAACCGTTCAAGATCCTTAATCGTCCCGATCCCCCCGGCATAGGTGACCGGCAATCCCTCATAGCCTCCAAGAAGCTCTGCCAGTCTTTCGTCCACGCCGGAGGAGCGCCCCTCCACGTCCACACCGTGAACAAGAAATTCGGCACAGTACGCCGCCATTTCCTCAAGCACCTGGGCGGAAAGTTTCACATCCGTGAACTTCTGCCAGCGGTCTGTCACGATATAATATTCTCCGTCTTTCCTCCGGCAGCTTAAGTCCACAACCACATGCTCCCGCCCCACCGCCTTTTTTAAGGCTTCAAGATTCTCCCACCGGATCTGCCCGTCCCCGAATACATAGGAAGTCACGATGACATGGCTTGCCCCCAGCGCAAGGAAGCGCTCCCCATTGTCTGCCCGGATGCCGCCTCCGACCTGAAGCCCGCCGGGGTAAGCCAAAAGAGCTTTTCGGGCCTGCCCAAGCGTGGCCTCATAATATTCCGACGAAGGGGGATTCAGTAAGATCACATGGCCTCCCAAGAGCCCGTCACTTTTATACATTTCCGCAAAATAATCCGCATCATGGGCGGATGCGAAGTTCTCCTGCGCCTGGTCATCCTGGTCCTTAAGGCTCCCGCCCACGATCTGCTTTACCTTTCCATTGTGAATATCAATACACGGCCTGAATCTCATGATATTTCCTCCAGTAATTATAATCCCTGATGCACGCATCATCTTATGAGTATATCACATTTTTTGCGGGCATGCAAAAAGAACAGGGCCGCGCCGCTGCCGGTGCGCCCTGTCTGTCCTTGTTGCATCTGTCCTTTGATCTTTATTACCGGTTTGTGTCATCCACATTCCGGTCATTATTGTCATTATTATCTACGCCGTCTTTTACATCGTCGCCGAGATCGTCCGCGCCGTCCTTAATATCGTCGCCGATCTCATCCATGACACCGTCGCCGTCTGCGTTGTCGTTGCCATTCGTCGCATCGTTCGTGTTGTCTGTGTTGTCTGTATCGTTGGTACCTGCGGCATCATCCGCCATCCCGGTCGCATTGCCGTCCTGCGCGGCTCCGTTGTCATCTGCATCATTGCTGCTTCCGCAGGCTGTCATACCCATAATCGCTCCCACACAGACAAGTGCAAGAAATAATCTTTTTAACTGCTTCATTGTTACTCTCCCTTTCATGTTCATGTATATTTATCTGTTAATCAAGTAATACTTGTTACCAGTAATATTTACCGATTCAAAAAAAATATACACTTCCATGATTGGGATTTTTTTACAGCTACATCTTCTCTGCGATCCCGCCGCTCCGGTAAGCGCAAAGAAGATGTTCTAAATCCTTGATCTGCTCCTTAAGCTCTCTTCCGATATCCGTATCCCCCACAAGCTTACGCTCTACCATGCGTTTTACGGTCACGCTCTTGGCGTGGATATCATTTTCCTTCTCGATGGCCGCCTCTGTGGACTCAAAGGGGTCATGGGCTGCAAGGATCATGCCGTGGGAGTTGTAGATCAGTGTATACCCCGCGATCCCTGTCTCCTTCTGGTAAGCCTTTGAAAACCCGCCGTCGATGACCAGAACCTTCCCGTCACACTTTACCGGACTCTCGCCGTTTTTGGTCTTCACCGGCACATGGCCGTTGATGATATGGGACTGTGCCGGGTCAAGGTCAAACTCCTTCATGATATGGTCTACCGCATCTTCATCTTCTAGAAGGGCGTAATAGGGATTCTTCTTTTCCTTGTGAAGCTCCTTCTCCTCCAGGAAATACCGCTCGAAGGTGGCCATTTTATTCTTGCCGAACAGCGGGGAATTCTCATTGAGCCAGATGTACCACATCATATCCTTGCCCCGCTTTTTCTCCTCCTCGTCCAACGCATAGAACCCCTTCCTTACATAGCTTTCCAGCACCTCATAAAGAGCCCGGCCCTTGTAATATTTCCCGTAAAGCTTCACCTTCTTAAAGCTGCCGTCTTCGTTGAGGGGCACGCAGCCGTGGTAGAGGAGATTGCCGTTATGCACTTTATAAAGCGCGCCCTTGTTCAGAAGGAAACGCATATGCTTCTGTAGCTTACTGCAGTTCAAAAATGCCTTTTCCAGCCTGTGCATAATGTCCTCTTCCTCCGCGGTAAGCGCATACGGATCCGCCGGATCTACCGTCGGAAAATTGGTGTCCTTAAGCTTGTACACCGCGCCGTCGATCTCGATCGTCCCCGCCTCGAAGTCTATATGATGCAAAAGATTCCTGTCCTCCATATGGAAATCCGGGTTCTCCCGGATGATCTGCCCTTCCACCTTAAACTGGATGACCGACATGGCCTTATGCATCTTGATGTCAAGAAGCATCTCGCTGTCGCCGTATTCCGGCTCGCCCTTAAGCTGGAAGCACTCGCAGGGATCCTCCCGGTATGTATTCATAGAAAAGGAAGCCAGCGGGAGCAGGTTGATCCCGTACCCGTCCTCTAAGATATCCAGATTCCCATACCTTGCGCAGATGCGGATCACATTGGCGATACAGCCTCTCTGTCCGACTGCCGCGCCCATCCAGAGCACGTCGTGGTTCCCCCACTGGATATCGACAGAATGATACTTCCTCAGTTCTTCCATAATAATATGCGGTCCGGGACCTCTGTCATAGATGTCCCCCACAATATGCAGATGGTCCACCGTCAGTCTCTGGATAAGCTCACTGAGGGCGATGATAAAGTCCTCCGCCCGGCTGATCTCGATAATCGTACTGATGATCGAGTTATAGTAAGATTCCTTATCCGAAACCTCCACCTTCTCCGTGATCAGCTCTTCTATGACGTAGGCAAATTCCGGAGGCAGAGCCTTTCTCACCTTAGAGCGGGTGTACTTGCTTGCCGTACACTTGCACACCTCAATCAGGCGGTACAACGTGATCTTGTACCAGTCCTCCATATTGTCCTCCGACTTTTTAATCCGGGCCATCTTCTCCTCCGGATAATAGATCAGCGTAGCTAAGGTCTGTTTATCCTTGTTGGTCAGCGTATTACCGAACACCTCATCGATCTTGCGGCGGACCGCTCCCGAACCATTCTTCAATACATGGGAAAACGCCTCGTACTCCCCGTGGATATCCGTGATAAAGTGCTCTGTTCCTTTCGGCAGGTTTAAGATCGACTGCAGATTAATGATCTCTGTTGATGCCCTAGCTATGGTCGGGTATAGCTCAGACAGACGTTCTAAGTAGCGCGCCTCCAAATCTTTCATAAATATTCCTCCCAATATTTGGTATATGTATTTCGCAGGATGCGATCCGTTCCATACATCCTTCGCTCTGGGGCTGGCGCTTAGCCCGCGCTTCGGATATATAGAACGGATTCCCGTTCTTCGGTAAAGTTAGAACCGAATAACATCCGACATATCATAGCGGCCGGCAGGTTTGCCAGACAGATACTTAGCGGCTTCTATGGCTCCTTTGGCGAAGACGATCCGGGAATATGCAGTGTGCTTGAACTCGATCACCTCGTCCACACCTGCGAAAAGCACCTCGTGTTCCCCAACGATGGTGCCGCCGCGCACTGCAGATATGCCGATCTCCTGTTTCTCCCTTTTTTTGCGCTCCTTGCTCCGGTCGTAGGTGTACGCGTAAGCATCTTCCATGGCTTCATTGATGGAATCTGCAAGGGCTATGGCCGTGCCGCTTGGAGCGTCAAGCTTCTGATTGTGATGCTTTTCTACGATCTCAATGTCGTACCCCGCGGGGGCAAGCACCTTCGCGGCATTCTTTAAAAGCTTTAACAGCAAGTTAATGCCCATGGACATGTTGGCGGACTTAAGCACTGCAACTTCTTTGGCGCTCTCCTCCACCCGATCAAGCTGCTCCTTGGAAAGCCCGGTAGAGCAGAGCACTACCGGCAGCTTTTTCTCTGTGCAGTAGTCTAGCAGCGCATCCACCGCTCCCGCATTGGAAAAATCAATGACCACATCCGCCTCCACATCACACGCCCCGATCTGCGCAAATACCGGGTAATCATTGGCTGTTTCCGTATAAGTGTCCGCTCCTGCTACTATCCCGATCGTTTCATCTTCTTTGACGAGGCCGGTGATGACACGCCCCATCCTTCCGTTGCATCCATGCAAAATTGCACGTACCATAATTCATATCCTCCTTTGTTCTAGTACCGGAAAAGAAAGGATATCATACCCTTTCCTTAGGCCATGATATCCTCCCAAATCCTTCACCTCATTACGCCATCAGAATTCCAAAATCCCTCATCGCCTGCTCAAGTGCCTTCTCATGCTCTGGGGTAATCTGTGTCAGCGGCATACGCAAAGGCCCGCAGTCCATCCCCATCAGGGCCATCGCCCGCTTGACCGGGATCGGATTCACCTCACAGAACAACTGCTCGATAAGCGGCAGCGCGCGAAGCTGAAGCTCGCGGCTTCCGGCAATATCTCCCTGAAAGAACTTCTCACAGATATCATGGGTCTCCTTAGGAGCCACATTCGACAATACGGAGATCACGCCCCTTCCTCCCAGAGAAAGCAGCGGTACGATCTGATCGTCATTTCCCGAATACAGATCGATATTCCCGTCGGTCAGCTCCATGATCTTCGCCACCTGTGAGATATTACCCGAAGCTTCCTTAACCCCCACGATATTATCCACATCCTTCACCAGCGCGGCAACGGTAGCCGGCTCGATATTGCAGCCCGTTCTGCTGACTACACTGTACATAATAATAGGAGCCTTCGCCTCCTTCGCAACTGCTTTATAATGCGCCATAAGCCCCGCCTGCGTCGCTTTATTATAATAAGGCGTCACAAGCAGAAGTCCGTCTGCGCCGTAATCCGCCGCCTCCTTCGACATCTCCACCGCTGTTTTTGTGCAGTTCGAACCTGTCCCTGCAACGACCGGCAGCCTGCCTTTTGCTCTATCGATCGTAAACTTCACGCACGCAATGTGCTCCTCTTCTGTCAGCGTCGCGGATTCTCCGGTAGTTCCGCAGATGATGATGCTGTCTGTACCATGACTGCAATGATAATCGATCAGCTCATCCAGCCTGTCATAATTGATACTTTCATCCTTATTAAATGGTGTGACAATCGCCACCCCGGCTCCTGTAAAAATCGCCATCATGCTCCTCCTGATCTTATCGTAGATATATTCCACATATCCGTCATCTGTATTCACAGCTAACTTACAGAAATTCTATCATCATTCAAACATGATGTCAATGAACTGCTCAAAGTTTTATCTGCCGCTTACTCATCGGGGTTACTGTCCACTCCGTGACCGGCAGCTATTCATCGAGACATTCCAGCTTGCTTACGGAAACCTCATAGGCCGTCCGCTTCTGGGTCTCTGTCTCGGAAAGCTTCTTCACATATTCCCTGCTCTGGATGCGTCCAAGTACCTGTACGTGCTCTCCTACCTCGAAGGCCGAAGCAAACCGGGCATTTCTTCCCCAGCAGATACACGGGATGTAATCGGATTTCCCATAGGGGCGGTTCACTGCCAGAAGAAGATCCGCGATCTCCCTTCCCAGGGGCGTCTTCCTATAGATCGGCAGCTTGCATATGTAGCCGTCCAGCAGAATATTATTTGTCTTGGCACCATCCAGTTCCTCTTCAATAAAAGACACTTCTCTTGCGAATACAGATAAAACCAGCCTGTTCTTTTGTTCATCGTGCCGGTTATAAGAACGGAACTGACCGCTTACCATCAGAAACTCTCCTCTGTAGTCGCTCTCCACGTCGATCAGCCTCTCAGATATCATGACCGGAATCGTGTCTACAGAATTGCTGAGCCTCCTCACACTTACATCCACCATGTAAAAGCCTTCCCCAAACACCTCGTGACTGAATGTAAATGTGGATACAATTTCTCCCATAATGGTTACCTGATTGTTTTCAATAATCTTATCTGACATAAATTTTCTCCCTTCTCCAATCGTATTTCTCCATCCATATAATTTATGAGCAAAACCGGCAGATTAGAACTTTTTTTCGTGACAATCGCAGGACACGTTTCGACGGCATTTTTCGCCCTTTAAAACAACTACTTGTAAATTCCGGAAAATGTGTTAAACTATTGAGGTTGTAGCATTGTTTGATATTTTAATAGGTAAATAAAGGTGGAATCCATATGAAAACAAAACGCGAAGATATACGTAATATTGCAATCATTGCCCATGTCGACCATGGCAAGACAACCCTCGTAGACGAGCTGCTCAAGCAAAGCGGCGTATTCCGTGAAAATCAGGAGGTCGCCGAGCGCGTCATGGACTCTAATGACATCGAAAGAGAACGCGGCATCACTATCCTGTCTAAGAACACTGCCGTCTACTATAAGGGAACGAAGATCAACATCGTCGATACCCCCGGACACGCGGATTTCGGCGGCGAGGTGGAGCGCGTGCTTAAGATGGTGAACGGCGTCATCCTCGTAGTAGACGCTTTTGAGGGTGCCATGCCCCAGACAAAGTTCGTTCTAAGAAAGGCGCTGGAGCTGAGTCTTCCGGTCATCGTCTGCATCAATAAAATCGACCGTCCGGAGGCGCGGCCTGACGAAGTCATCGATGAAGTACTGGAGCTCTTCATGGATCTTGACGCTTCGGATGAGCAGTTAGACTGTCCCTTCGTGTATGCTTCCGCAAAGTCAGGCATTGCCGTCCTCAACCTGACTGACGAGGAGCGGGACATGAAGCCTCTCTTTGAGACGATCTTAGACTATATCCCTGCCCCGGAGGGCGACCCGGACGCAGATACCCAGGTTCTGATCAGCACCATCGACTACAATGAATACGTTGGACGCATCGGTGTAGGCAAAGTAGATAACGGCACCATAAAGATCGGCATGGACGCTGTCGTCGTAAATGAACATAACCCGGAACGCCAGGAAAAGGTGCGCATCAGCAAGTTGTATGAATTCGACGGCCTGAATAAAATAGAGGTAAAGGAAGCAGGCATCGGCTCCATCGTAGCCATCTCCGGCATCGCTGACATTTCCATCGGCGACACCATCTGCGGGGCGGAGAATCCAAAGGCCATCCCTTTCCAGAAGATATCCGAGCCTACCATCGCCATGCAGTTTATCGTCAACGACAGCCCATTTGCCGGACAGGAAGGAAAATACGTCACCTCCCGCCACTTAAGGGACCGGCTTTTCCGCGAGCTTAACACAGATGTCAGCCTCCGGGTGGAGGAATCCGACAGCACCGACAGCTTCAAAGTCTCCGGCCGCGGAGAGCTTCACCTTTCTGTCCTCATCGAGAACATGCGCCGGGAAGGCTACGAATTTGCCGTCAGCAAGGCGGAGGTCCTCTATAAAAAGGATGAAAAGGGCAAGCTCCTTGAACCTGTGGAGACTGCTTATGTGGACGTGCCGGAGGAGTTTACCGGGACAGTCATCGAAAAACTCAGCCAGCGCAAGGGCGAGCTGATGAATATGGGTACGGCAAGCGGCGGCTATACGAGGCTTGAGTTCTCTATCCCCTCACGGGGGCTCATCGGCTACCGGGGCGAATTTTTGACCGACACGAAGGGCAACGGCATCATGAACACATCTTTTGACGGCTACGCCCCCTATAAAGGTGACATCCAGTACCGCAAGCAGGGCTCCCTCATCGCCTTCGAGACCGGGGAATCCGTCACCTACGGCCTTTTCCAGGCTCAGGAGCGGGGCGTCCTCTTCCTCGGCGCCGGGGAAAAGGTATACTCCGGCATGGTCATCGGGGAGAATGCCAAGACCGACGACATCGAGGTAAACGTCTGCAAGACTAAGCATCTGACCAATACCCGTTCCTCCGGCGCGGACGACGCCCTCCGGCTGACCGCCCCGAAGATCTTAAGCCTTGAGGAAGCGCTTGACTTTATCGACACGGATGAGCTTCTGGAGGTAACGCCGCAAAACTTAAGGATCCGCAAAAAAATCTTAGATCCAAAAATGAGAAAAAGGAGTAACCGCTAATGGCTTTTTTATGGCTTCTTTATGACATCAGAACCCCGTTTCTCGACAAGCTCATGCAGTTTGTCACCTATTTTGGACAGGAGATCATCATTATCGCCGTTATCTGCGCACTGTACTGGTGCACAGATAAGCGTTTTGCCTATCTTCTCGGCTTTACCTACTTTACCGCCGGTCTTGGTGTCCAGGCTCTGAAGATCACCTTCCGCATTCCAAGGCCGTGGATTCTTAATCCTTCCTTTTCCGCGGTCAAAAGCGCCGTTCCTGCCGCAACCGGATATTCCTTCCCCAGCGGCCACACCCAGGGAGCGACAGCGCTTTACTTTCCTCTTGCCCTTAAGGCAAAAACTCCCGCCCTCAGAGCAGTCTTCGTCCTCGCCTTTCTTCTGGTCGGCTTCTCCAGGATGTACCTGGGGTGCCACACCCCGAAGGATGTCCTTGTCTCCATAACTCTCACTATAGGCGTATCCTTAATCATGTGGCGTTTCCAAAGCTTCCTGCTTGACGATTCCCGGTATCTGAAGCAGATCGCTGCCGTTCTCGCCCTCCTCTCAGCGGCTGTCGCCGCCTATGCGCTTTTCCTCAACCATACCGGGACGATCGAAGCTAAATATGCCCTGGACTGCTGCCGCGCTTCCGGAGCCGGCCTTGGCTTCTGTGCCGGCTGGTACACTGAGCGCACGTACCTGAACTTCAGCACCCGCACAAGGACGCTGCCCGGGCAGTTCTTCAAGCTCGCCGCAGGACTTCTGGCAGCATTTGTCATAAAGAGCAGTTTCTCCCAATTCTTCGGAAGTTCTGTCTTGGCAAAAATGGCGGAATACTTTATACTGGTATTATGGGTACTGGTAATCTATCCGTACCTGTTTACGAAAGCAGCCGCCCGCAAAGCCGCCGGGTAAATCCCCCAGAAAGTGATAAGGAGAACTGTATGAGATTATATGTGACCATTTTTATTAAACGCTTCGCTATCGTCCTTGAATTTTTCATCACGATCATGCTTGGTATCGGCATACTGCTCTTATGCCTGCGCATGGGTACTTCCCTCGCCAGCATCCCGGATCTCGAGGTATGGCCCAACTACAATGATCTTCTGGATACCTGCTTCAACCTGATCATCGGCGTTGAGCTGATCCGCATGATGTATCAGCACACTCCCGACACCGTATTCGAGGTACTGCTTTTTGCCATCGCGAGGCATATCATCATCGATAATTCCTCCATCTTCAGCAGCCTTATCGGCGTGTGCGCCATCGCCGTGCTTTTTGCCACAAGAAAATATCTGTTCTGTGAATTTGACATCACTGACGAGTTCATCTTCCGCGCCACCACAAAGGTCAATGCAGTCAACAAGATCATCCACGTGAACCTCCCCCATGATCCGGGCGAGACTCTGCTAGACCTCATCACCGCCAAGTTTGATGAATTCGATACCGAGACAGGGGTCGGGGCCTGTGTCTACATCGGAGACGTGGGTCTGCGCGTTGCAAAAATGCACGAGGGAAAAATTTCCAGAATTGAAGTAATACATGCTATACATTAGACGAAAAAAGTGATATACTAAATATATCAGAATCATCGACATTAATATCACTAATTGTCAGATTATACTTTCTGAAATTCTATTAAAAAGGAGTTGGGGAGCATGACGTTTATCATTATCGGAAAAAACATCGATGTGACACCTGGCTTAAAAGAAGCCGTAGAACACAAACTGGGAAAACTTGAGAGGTACTTTACCCCGGACACAGAGATCCACGTAACCTTAAGTGTGCAAAAAGAGCGCCAGAAGATCGAGGTGACCATCCCTGTGAAGGGCGACATCATCCGTTCGGAACAGGTAAGCAGCGATATGTATGTTTCTATTGACCTTGTTGAGGAGGTCATCGAGCGGCAGCTTCGCAAATATAAAAACAAACTGATTGCAAGACATCAGGAGGGCGGCAATTTCAAGCAGGAATTTTTTGAAACCGACGACCTGATTCCGGATGAGGATGAGATAAAGATCGTCCGTACGAAGCGCTTTGGCATCAAGCCGATGTATCCCGAGGATGCCTGCGTACAGATGGATCTTCTCGGACATGACTTTTTCGTATTCTGCAATGCTGAGACTGACGAAGTCAATGTGGTATACCGCCGGAAGAATGGTTCCTTTGGTCTGATCGAACCGGAATTCAGATAGTACGATAACTTTACGGGCAGATTCTTTACGAGGGGAATCTGCCCGTAATATTATTAAACAGTTTCCCCGATCTGCACCTTTTTTCCGAAAAAGGCGAATCTCAATCTTGCCAGCCATAGATTCACTTCCTTCCCACAGACTTTCTGCGCCAGCCGCGCTGTTAATTCCTCTACTATATTTTCCCCCCATATAAATTACAATACTCTCCTTTCTCTTACCCTCGAACGAACATAGTCTTCCGCTTCTTATACAGAGCTGTGCGGACAGTGCCCTCCCCCCTTTTAATTCTGCTACAATCATGAAAAAAGGAGGTTTTTCTCATGACAGAAAATTTCAAAAAGTATCTACAGGAAAAGAACTTTTCCGAAAACACTGTCAAGTCCTATGTCTATGCACTCCGCCAGTTCGCGGAGCGGTTTCCTGCACCTGCAAAGCAAAACCTGAAAAAGCACAGGGAATGGCTTATCGCACAATACTGTCCCCAGACCGTGAACTTACGCCTGCGCGCGATCAACTGCTATCTGGAAAGCACAGGCCGGGCAGACCGGAAATTAAGCTTCGTGCGTATGCAGCAGAAGCCCTTTGCAGAAAATGTCATCATCCAAGCGGATTACATTTATTTTAAAAACCGCCTCAGAGAGGACGACGAATGGCTGTGGTACTTCGTCATCCGCTTCTTCGCCGCTACCGGCATCCGGTCAATGAACTGACAAAGCTCAAGGTTGAGGACGTAAGGCTCGGACATCTGGGCATCTACTCGAAAGGGGGAAAAGTGCGCAGGATCTACATACCAAAAGCGCTGCAGGAAGAAACGCTGTTCTGGCTCAGGGAAATATGCCGGCAAAGCGGTTTCCTTTTTCTGAACCGGTACGGCTCACCCATCACACCATGTGGCATCTCCGGGCAGCTCAAAAATTCGCCGTGCGCTATCACATCAACCCGGATGTCGTATATAGACTTCACCGTTATCTCTGCCGGCAGGTGCAGAAGCATCACACAAAATCCCACTCGGATACCTGCGACGGTTTTTTCTCCTCCACCGGAACCCACTGCTACGCAGAACACGGCATTTACCTCACCACTAAGGAGCGCAGGAGACGTATATTTATCCCCTTAACCGACGGCAACCAATACAAAAGCCAGATCTATGTAAAGCTCATCCCGGATAGAAACGGCGTGGAACTTAAAGCTGCTATCCAGACAGCCGTTCATTTTCATTCGGATTATGTGAATCAGGTCGGGATTTCCCTGGGCATGTCTGCCATGCTCACCACCCACGAGGGACATATTTACCGGAAGGACTGGGCGAAGGTTTATGATATGCAGATGGTCTCCATCTGTGATAGAAAAACAGCTGCGGCTGACCACAGCATTAGAAGGCAGGCATAAGGCCTGCGTATTGGTATGCCAGGACTCCGGGAACACGCATTCTGCGTGACGTACTGGGGAGCGAATCGGGAACATTCCCGTCTCATATATTATGACCAATGTGCCTTATTTTTAAATTGTATCTTATCTGATCACAGGTTAATCTCACAGAATCAGACAAGCGAAAAATGAAAAAAAGATGTAAAGCCTCTCATCTAATTGCCAGAGTCTTTACATCTTTTTTTCATTTATTCCTCAATTCATATTTCTACTGAATATTCAGATTCGTATACCCCATCAGACTCATATCCACTTCTCTCGCCGCCTCCCGGCCTTCCCGGATGGCCCACACCACAAGGGACTGTCCCCGGTGCATGTCCCCGGCGGCGAATACATGCTTCACATTCGTGCTGTATCTGCCCTCCGGCGTCGCCACATTGGTCCGGGCGTCCACCGTCACGCCAAAGCCTTCCGTCACGTACTCCTCGCTTCCGAGAAATCCAGCCGCGATCAGCACAAGGTCAACATCCACCGTATATTCGCTTCCCGCCGCCTCCGCCATCATCATGCGGCCGCTCTTTTCGTCCTTCTTCGGCTCAAGCTTCACTAATGTCGCCTTGCAGACACTGTTGTTCTTGTCCTTATGGAACTCCTTCACGGTCGTCTGGTATACTCTCGGGTCGGCGCCGAACACCGTTTTCGCCTCCTCCTGGCCGTAATCGGTCTTGCACACTTTCGGCCACTCCGGCCACGGATTCAGCTCTGTCCGCTCATCTGGAGCCTTCGGCATCATCTCAAGCTGGAGCACCGACTTCGCCCCGTGGCGCATAGCAGTTCCTACGCAGTCATTTCCCGTATCGCCGCCGCCGATAACCATCACCCGTTTTCCCTTTGCAGAAATGTAAGCGCCCTCCTTAAGCTTCATCTCATTCGCCCAGAGCGCCTTCGTCGTAGATTTCAAAAAATCCACCGCAAAGTAAATGCCCTTTGCATCTCTCCCCGCAGCATTGATATCCCTGGGCTTCGACGCCCCGCAGCAAAGGATCACCCGGTCGAATTCCTTTATAATAGAAGAAACCTTTTTCTCCTTCCCCACGTTGCATCCGGTCACGAAGGTGATCCCTTCCTCTTCCATGATCCTGATCTTGCGGTCAATGATCTGCTTTTCCAGCTTCATGTTGGGGATACCGTAGCGTAAAAGCCCGCCCGGCTTATCCTCCCGCTCGAAGACGGTGACGCTGTGGCCCCTGCGGTTTAACAGATCCGCCGCTGCAAGCCCGGACGGCCCGGAGCCGACCACCGCCACCTTCTTCCCGGTACGCACCTTGACCGGCTTCGCTGCGGCGTAGCCCTTTTCGTAAGCATTTTCAATAATCCCGTACTCGTTAGCCTTAGTCGATACCGCATCCCCGTAAAGTCCGCAGGTGCACGCCGCCTCACACAGGGCCGGACACACCCTGGAGGTAAACTCCGGGAAATTGTTGGTCTTTTTAAGCCGGAGATATGCCTCCTCCCAGTTGCCGTGATAGATCAGGTCATTCCACTCCGGCACGAGGTTGTGCAGAGGACAGCCGCTGGCCATTCCCATGATCATCTGCCCCGACTGGCAGAACGGCACGCCGCAGGACATACACCGCGCGCCCTGGCGCTCCTGCTCTTCTTTCGGAAGCGGTGTATGGAATTCCTGAAAATGCCTGATCCGCGCCTTCGGATCCTCCGCCCGCTTATCCCGTCTCTCATAATCCATAAATCCTGTCGGTTTTCCCATCTTTTCCACCTCCTAAAGCTTTCCTTCTTTAATCTCATAAAAGGCTTCGATCTTCGCCTGTTCGCTGCTCATCCCCTGCTCTTCCATCTGCAGGATCCTCGTCATCATCTTCTCATAATCCACAGGGATGATCTTCTTGAATTTCGGCAGGTAATCTGTAAACTGCTCCAGAATCCGTTTGCCCACCTCTGAGTTGGTATATGCCACATGCTCCTCAATCATCGTCTTTAGCTCATTGACATCATACTTGGACGTCACCTTCTGGATCAGCACCATCTGCTTATTCACATTCTGGTAAAGGCTGCTTTTAAGGTCAAGCACATAGGCCACTCCCCCGCTCATTCCCGCGGCAAAGTTCTTCCCGACTTTTCCGAGAACCGCCACGCGCCCGCCGGTCATGTACTCGCACCCGTGGTCGCCCACGCCTTCCACGACGGCTGCTGCGCCGGAATTGCGGACCGCGAAACGCTCGCCTGCCACACCGTTGATGAAGGCCTTTCCGCTGGTGGCGCCGTAAAGCGCTACATTTCCGATGATGATATTCTCCTCGTGCTTATATTTTACGCCTCTTGGCGGGTAGACGATCAGCTTGCCGCCGGATAAGCCTTTTCCGAAATAATCGTTGCTGTCCCCTACAAGCTCCAGTGTCAGGCCGCCGGGGATGAAGGCGCCGAAGGACTGTCCGCCTGCGCCCCTGCATTTCACCACATAGCTGTCCTCCTCAAGCCCGTCTGGATACCGCCTGGTGATCTCTGAGCCGAATATGGTGCCAAATGTACGGTTGATATTGCTGACCTCCACCTCGATGCTTCTCTTCTGCTTCTTTTCAAGAGCCGGGAGCAGCTTTTTCACCAGAACACGCTCGTCTAACGTCTTCTCAAGCTCAAAATCATAGACCTTTTTCGGGTTGAAGATCACCGGCGTCTTCGTCCCCTCGTAAGGATTGCAGAGGATCTGGGAAAGGTCAAGAGACGCCGCCCGGTCAGAAAGGGACGTCTCCTTCACCTTCAGAAGATCCGTCCTTCCCACCAGCTCGTCGATCGTGCGCACGCCTAGCCTTGCCATGTATTCCCTCAGGTTCTCCGCGATAAACCGCATAAAGTTCACCACATACTCCGGCTTTCCGGTAAATCTCTTTCTCAGCTTCGGATTCTGGGTAGCCACGCCTACCGGGCACGTATCCAGGTTGCACACCCGCATCATCACACAGCCCATGGTTACCAGGGGCGCCGTGGCAAAGCCGAATTCCTCGGCGCCAAGGATAGCCGCGATGGCCACATCCCGCCCGCTCATGAGCTTGCCGTCCGTCTCGATCCTCACTCGTTCCCTGAGGCCGTTTCTAAGCAGTGTCTGATGCGTCTCCGCAAGGCCAAGCTCCCAGGGAAGCCCTGCATTGTGGATGGAGCTTTTTGGCGCCGCGCCTGTACCGCCGTCATACCCGGAGATCAGGATTACCCCCGCTCCTGCCTTTGCCACACCTGCGGCAACTGTACCTACGCCCGCTTCAGACACCAGCTTTACGGAGATCCTTGCATCCTTGTTGGCATTTTTGCAGTCGTAGATCAACTGTGCCAGATCTTCTATGGAATAGATATCGTGATGGGGCGGCGGTGAGATCAGGCTCACTCCGGGTGTGGAATGCCTGGTCTTAGCGATCCACGGATACACCTTTCCGCCTGGGAGATGCCCGCCCTCGCCAGGCTTCGCTCCCTGCGCCATCTTGATCTGGATCTCTTTGGCGCTCACCAGGTACCGGGAGGTTACCCCGAAGCGCCCGGATGCCACCTGCTTGATGGCAGAACAGCGGTCGGTATCTAAGCGGTCGATCTCCTCCCCGCCCTCTCCGCTGTTAGATTTGCCGTGAAGCTGGTTCATGGCGATGGCCAGCGTCTCATGGGCCTCCTTGGAGATCGAACCGTAGGACATGGCTCCGGTCTTAAACCTGGTGACGATCGCATCCACACTCTCTACCTCTTCGATAGGCACGCCCTTTTTCGGGTAGTTGAAATCAAGCTGTCCCCGGAGGTTGATCTGCGCCCCCTCCTCATTGACCATCTCCGTATACCGCTTAAAGAGGCCGTAATCGCCGCGTCTTGCCGCCTGCTGCAGCATATGGATCGTCCGGGGATTATACAGGTGCCGCTCGCCGCCGCTCTTTAACTTGTGCTGTCCTACGCTGTTTAAGGACAGGTCAGCCTCCAGCCCCAGCGGGTCAAAGGCTTCGGAGTGTCTGGCCACATAGTCCTCAGCAATCTCTTCGATGCCGATTCCGCCTACACGGCTTACCGTGTCAGTGAAGTATTTCTGGATAAATGCTTCCTTAAGCCCGATCGCCTCGAAGATCTTCGCGCCCTGGTAGGACTGGATCGTAGATATGCCCATCTTGGAAGCAATCTTTACTATGCCGCCAATCACTGCCCGGTTATAGTCGTCAACCGCCGCGTAATAATCCTTCTGCAGCATATCCGTATCGATAAGCTGCCGGATCGTCTCATGGGCAAGATAAGGATTCACCGCACAGGCGCCGTACCCTAAAAGGGTCGCAAAGTGATGCACCTCTCTCGGTTCCCCTGTCTCTAGGATGACCGCCACAGAGGTTCTCTTCTTGGTGCGCACCAAATGCTGCTGCAGGCCGGAGAGCGCTAAGAGCGACGGCATCGCCACATGGTACTCGTCCACGCCCCGGTCAGAGAGGATCAGGATATTGGCCCCGCCCCGGATGGCGCGGTCCACCTCCACGAACAGGTAATCGATGGCCTTCTCAAGCCCGGAGTTTTTATAGTATACGATAGGAATCTCTGCCACCTTAAAGCCTTCCGCTTTCATATTCTTGATCTTTAGCAGATCCGTATTGGTGAGGATCGGATTCTCTACCTTAAGCATCTTGCAGTTCTCTGCCCTTTCCTCCAGAAGATTGCCGTCCTCACCGATATAGACCGTTGTGGAAGTGACGATCTCCTCCCGGATCGCGTCGATGGGCGGATTTGTCACCTGGGCGAAAAGCTGCTTGAAATATCCGAACAGGTTCTGGTGCTCGCCGGAGAGCACCGCTAATGGCGTATCGATCCCCATCGCCGCCGTCCCTTCACTGCCGTTTAACGCCATATTCAGAATGGAGGACTTCACTTCCTCATAGGAATAGCCAAATGCCTTCTGCAGACGCTTACATTCCTCCGCCGAGTAAGAGGGCACGCACTTGTTGGGGATCTTTAAGCTCTTAAGCTTTAGAAGGTTACTGTCCAGCCACTCCCCGTAAGGCTGGCGTCCGGCGTAGATCTCCTTTAGTTCCTCATCGTCGATCACCTTGCCCGCAATGGTATCCACAAGCAGCATCTTCCCCGGATGGAGCCGCTCCTTCACCACGATCCTCGACGGGTCAATGTCTAGCACGCCTACCTCGGAGGAAAGGATCAGCGTATCGTCATCGGTAATATAATATCTGGAAGGGCGCAGGCCGTTGCGGTCAAGCACTGCTCCCATACAGTCCCCGTCGGAAAACAGGATGGACGCCGGGCCGTCCCAGGGCTCCATCATCGTCGCATAATACTGATAAAAATCCTTCTTCTTCTGCGTCATATTCTTCGTATTGGACCATGGCTCCGGTATGGAGACCATCACCGCCAGCGGAAGCTCCATGCCGCTCATGACCATGAACTCTATGGCATTGTCCAGCATGGCTGAGTCAGAGCCGGAGATATTGATGGCCGGAAGGACCTTGTGGAGCTCTCCCTTAAGATACTTAGACTCCATATTCTCCTCCCTGGCCTGCATCTTGTCCGCATTTCCCCGAATGGTGTTGATCTCACCGTTGTGGACGATGAAGCGGTTGGGATGCGCCCGCTCCCAGCTCGGATTCGTGTTGGTACTGAACCGGGAGTGGACAAGCGCGATGGCCGAGTCATAGTCCGGACTCTGCAGATCCTCGAAAAATGAGCGCAGCTGCCCCACCAGAAACATTCCCTTGTAGGCGATCGTCCGACTTGAAAGAGACGCCACATAAGTATCGTCGCTGCTCTGCTCAAAGATACGGCGCACTACATAAAGCCTCCGGTCAAAGTCAATGCCTCTCGCCGCCCTCTCCGGCCTCTCGATAAAGCCCTGGGTAATACAGGGCATACACTCCAGCGCGCGGCTTCCAAGCACCCCGGCCTTCACCGGGACCTCCCGCCATCCGAGGAACTTCATCCCCTCCTTCTTTACGATGACCTCAAAGATCTTCTTCGCCTGGTTGCGCTTCAATTCATCCTGAGGGAAGAAAAACATCCCCACACCGTAATCTCTCTCTGAACCTAAAAAGATGCCGAGAGGCTTACAGACTCTGGAGAAAAATCTGTGAGAAATCTGTAACAAGATTCCAACACCGTCTCCTGTCTCACCTTCGGCATCTTTGCCAGCTCTGTGTTCTAAATTTTCAACAATCTTCAGGGCGTCCGCCACTGTGTCATGGGTCTTTTTCCCCTTTACATTCACGATCGCGCCGATCCCGCAGTTATCATGCTCGAATTCCGGACGGTAAAGCCCGAAACGGCGCTCTGCTCTCTGTTCTTTCATAGCTAAGATCCTTTCGTTCAATTTTGAAACTACTATACTACTTTTTCTTCCGTTTGTAAATAACTATTTTTCTTTAAATTGTCAGATAATTAGAGTATTCGATATATTCGCAAAAAGAGTCTGACAGCTTATAACACTGCCAGACTCTCATCTGATTCTTTATTCCTTCTGTGCCCTACACGGTAATGTCTATTCTTTCTGGCTTTTCTTCTATTCTCTGAATCAATACATACATCGTCGACGCTGCGCTGGCGCATATGACGGTGATTATCCCTATGCGCAGAGGTTCTGCCGACATCCACTCCATAGCGTTAAGCTCTGTCAGCAGGACAGACAGGATATTGGATGAGACATGAGCAGTCACCGGCGCCATCACCGAGCCGTATTTCTCGTATAGGTAGCAGAAGCTAAAGCCCAGGATAAAGCCGTAGAGCATCTGCACCATATTCCCATGGAGGAACCCGAAGGCGAAGGACGAATAAAGAGCCGCCGCCAAAAACGATCCTCCCTGACGGAGCCTGCGAAACATCAGGCCTCGGAATACCAGTTCCTCACAGACCGGGATCAGGATTCCCAGGCATAGAACCTGCATGGGGAAAGACGCCGCGTACAATGCATTCATCGTGTCTTCATATCCGCCGTCCGCCGACATGATCCCGCTGATCTCGATCAGGCTGTTAAGCCCCAGAGTCATGGCCGCCGCCATCACAAGGACTGCCGCATATTTCCAGAGGGATGCTTTCTTATTGGGGATAATTCCTGCAAGCTTCTCCCTGATCGTGTCCCGGCGAAACATGACCATAAGAACCGGGATCGTCAATATAGCGGCGATCCCTTCGATGGGCGTTGCATACCTCATCATCTCCTCCGTCGCTTCCCTGGCAAGCTCCGCCGACCTGGACGCATCCAGCATATTCTGATAGACGATGTCCCACATCTGCGTCAGATTCTGCACCGCATTCATATCTACGCCGCTTTTTTTCAGAATCGTAAAGCTCTCAAAGACCATCACCGCAAGCATAGATACTCCCATGCCTATCCCCCACTTGACCAGCACAGGCCCCCAGATACGAAGAAAACGGTTTTCCGGCTTCCTGACAGTGCCGGAGCCATTTGTATAATGATATTGCTGCTGTTCCATAATACTCCTCACATTTCCAATCTTTGTAACCGTTCAGCCAAGCTGCCCTGTTACAGACTATTTACTATTACATTGTACTTCCTAGCCCTGCAACATGCAATTAAAAAAGTATAAATTCTGGTTACTGCTCATGGGTCAGGAATGCGTACTGGCTGCGCATTACGTAAGAACAGGCGGCCGTCGCCTTGCATTTCTCCTGTATCTCTGCTAAACTAAGGAGCATACTGGTTTGGAGGAGTTTACCAATGATATACACTCAGGCGCAATGGCTTTTGTTCTTCTTTTTATACTGTCTTCTCGGCTGGATCTGGGAATGCCTTTATGTCTCCGTTCTGGAAAGACACTGGGTGAACCGTGGATTCCTGTACGGCCCCATGATCCCCATATATGGCTTCGGCGCCATCACCGTGCTTGTTATTACCCTTCCAGTGAGAGAGAACATCCCTCTGGTCTTCTTGCTGGGCATGGCCGGGGCGACTGTTATGGAGTACATAACCGGGGACGTCATGGAGTACCTGTTCCATGTGCGTTACTGGGATTACAGCGGGCACCGTTTTAACCTGAACGGCTACATCTGCCTGTTCGCATCGCTGGGATGGGGCTTATTTTCCGTCCTTATGGTGAGGATTTTACACCTTCCCTTTGAGCGGATGATCTTAAGCATCCCACAGAATACCGCCAGCTTTCTTAGCACAGTTCTGGTCGCCGTCTTCACCGCCGATACGACGAAATCCGTCCAGTCCGCGCTGGATCTGCGGGAGCTTTTAAAGGAGCTCTCCGAAAACAGCGCCGTCCTCTCCTCCCTGGAGAGCAGGCTTGAGCATGTATCCGGGAATATCACCCGAAGCTCCGAAAGGTTCCGCTCCCATATCCGCGAGATCGAGGCGGAGATCGACGAGAACCGAAAGCTTCTTTTGCCGAAGACCAGGCTGCCCCTCACTTTGCATGGCCCTGCCCTGGCGGATCTTCTCAAGGAGCGTCTGGAACACAAAGGGCAGCGCCTTGTACTGCTCAAGGCAAAGACCGAAGCTTTTATCACCGAGCTCAATTCCCTGTCAGAATCCGCCCTTTCCGCCAGTGAAAATGCACGGCTTGAGGCTTACCGCAAGGAACTCTGTGAATTCAGGTCACGGCTTGAGGCTATCGACCATTCCCTGAAAGCACGCAGGCACAAGGAATACCAGAAGGCTATCAGCATCATCCGGCGCAATCCTTCCGCTACCTCACGCCGATTCACGGAAAGCCTCCATGAACTTAAGAGCTTTTATGCTTCCCATGACACACAGTCGAAATAAGATAATCCAAAAGGGAATCCGGTCTTGGATTCCCTTTTTCCTGTCCGTCTGCCGTTTCATTCCCGGCCTGATCTGCCGTCCGCCAATCCTCAGGCAATACTCCTCCTTAAAACCTCACCGGGATCACGTCCACATCCAGGTTCCAGAGGAACTTATCCAGATCCTTATAGGACAAAAATACCGTCGCCGTATTCTCAAGAGGATGAATCCCCAGGCTCTTGCACTTGCTTAGGCTCTTATCAATAAAGAACTCCACCGCGTGATCCGTATCATTCATCAGGCCAAAGGGAGTGACGCTCCCCTGCTTAAGCCCCAGATACTTTTCCAGCCTCTCCTCAGAGGCAAAGCTTAGATTCCCGGCCCCAAGCTTCTTGCTGAGCGCCTTTAAGTCCACCTTCGTATTCTCATCCGCCGTCACGAGGAAATGCCGCTTCCCCTTAGAATCGCGCAAAAACAAGTTCTTGCACAGGGTTCCCTTCTTTGTAAGCCCAAGCCTGTCCATGTCCTCCATCGTATAGACCGGCTCATGCTCTACCACTTCATATTTGATCTTCATCTTATCCAACGCTTCATATACTTTCTTTCGCACATCTTCCATCGCACAAATCTCCTTCCAAAAGAACTTGTTTTATTATATTTCATGGCCCGGCAAATGTAAAGAAATTTATAACAATTCCTCCACCGCCGCCTCGTATCTGTCCAGTCTTTCTGCCTTCCGGATCTTTTTCAGCGTCTTTTCGCGGCCCGGGAAGGACTGTCCCAGATAACACCAGAGTTCCTTCATCTTGAACAGGACATTCTTATCTCCCATACCGAGCGCCCGGTAATCCTCATAGAGCTGGTCATGGAAACGCCAAAACTTTTCTGCCTGCGCTCGCCCGTCCCCCGCTTCCTGTTTTATCCGCTCCAGAAGAAGCGGATCCATAAGAATTCCCCGTCCCAGCATAAATGCCCTGACCTCCGGAAATCTCTGCCTAAGCTCCTCACACTTTTCTGCAGTAAAGATATCCCCGTTATAGCAGACCGGGCTTTTGCTTCCCTCCTGCCCGCAGGCGAATATCTTAAGATCCGGCTCATTTTTATAAAAATCCTTCTGCACCCTGGGATGGATGATCAGCTCCTTAAGGGGATACCGGTTGTAGATCTCAAGAATGTCATAGAACTCCTCCGGCTCTTCTTTTCCGAGGCGTGTCTTTATGGAGATCTGCACGTCTGTATTGCCAATCCCCGCAAACACCTCGTCAAGGAAACGGTCAAGCTCCTCCGGAAATGCAAGAAATCCGGATCCTCTTCCCTTCGATACCACGGTCTTTGAAGGGCACCCCATATTCAGATTGATCTCCTTATACCCGTAAGCCTGAAGCTTCCCAACCGTCTTTAAGCAATCCCCCGCATGGTTGCTCATAATCTGGGGAACCAGGTACAGCCCCTCATTATTTTCCGGCAAGATCTCCCGTCTCTCCCTCGCGCTGAACCCTTTTTTGCTGTGGGGGACGAGAAAGGGCGTGAAATACTTGTCCATCGGGCAAAAATGCCTGTGGTACGCATTACGGAAAATGTGTGTGGTGATTCCCTCTAAGGGGGCGAGATAATATCTGGTCAAAGCTTATATCCCTCCTTTATGTATCCGCCGGTTTTTAGCTGTCTCCGGGCGCAAAACAGCGGCATCAGCCTCTGTGCCGATACCGCTGTAGAATCCCTATATCAACTACTGCAACGCCGCTTCGCTTAAGCTACCGCAAAGAATGGCTTATACATATCATTCGCCGTCTGGCCTGACTGCTCCGGCTGCGGATTCGCCGCTGTCACTGTTCTGGTCGTGCCGCCAGACACATATACTTTACCGCACTCCGGGCAGATATCTGTGTGAATACTTACATTCTGGCTCACAACCCTGCGGTCTTCCCGCTCTGCCTTCGCCTGCTCCCTGACCACATGCTCCATCTCATGGCCCTTTACCGCTGAAGCCGCCTGCTCCGGCGCGATATGGGACGCTGTCTTAAAGGATACCCCCGGATCATCCGAGCCATCCTGATACTTTCTCTCCTCACAGGTCTGGCACTCGCCCTCTTCGACAGTCTTCATCACACCCTCGATTCCGGCCTCATCCCCTTCCGGTACCGTCTCCTGCCCCGGAATCGCTGACTGCTGGCCTTCCGTTCCGCTCTTCGCTCCCGGAATCACGGACTGGCCGCCTTCTGCTCCTGCCTTTGCCGCCTGGGCGCTCTCCTGCGACGGGTCATACTGCTGTATACGCATACGCACCGCCATCTCCACCGGATCAGCCCCCTGCCGCATAAAGGGAAGCATACGCCCGATCCCACTGGAAGTCTCATTGGACACTGCCGGAACCGGATCTACCGGCTCCACAGGCACACCTGGATTAGCCGCACGGCTTACAGCCACGACTTTTCCTGTCCTGCCTGCCGCCTGCGCCTGTTCAGTTCTGCCCGCCGCTTCCGCACTTCCTGCCTGGTCTGTACTCCGCACTGTATTTCTGTACGGATAATTATTAAAATAAAGACTCTGTGTATAAATGCCACCGATCAAACCTACCACCTCCACGATGTCTGTCTTTACAAGCCCTATTGTTCCATCAGCCCAATTTCTAACCGTATGGAGCGTTAGCTCCTGCTATTAATATTATAAGCATACCCGGCAGAAAAATCAATGAAAAAATGATCGGAAACGCATTTATTTCAACATCTGAAGTATCTCTTCCTTCGGTTTCGCGCCTGTCTCCCGCTTCGCAAGCTCCCCGCCCTTAAATACCATCAGCGTAGGAATGGACAGCACCTTGTACTGCCTTGCAAGCTCCGGCTGGGCATCCACGTCTACCTTGCAGATCTTCGCATCCGTAACCTCGCCCGCTATCTCCTCGATCACCGGCCCGATCATCTGGCACGGCCCGCACCATGTCGCCCAAAAGTCGACAAGCACCGGAAGCGGAGATTGTAATACCTCTTCATCAAAATTGTCCTTTGTTAAATGTAATACAGCCATATTCATCTTCCTTTCACTCTATAAAGTCTCAGGGAAATCCATTTCCCCCGGCATATTATGCAAAGCTTAGTATAACCTATTTCCCCAAAAAATACCATACTCTCAACGGATAATCCAGCTTTTCTAAATATCCATCGGCTTCCCGTTCAGCGCGGCGGATACCAGCCCATCCTGCCCGTCATACACAAGCTTCAGCGAAAAAAAATCTTGCGTCTCCCCAAGAAGCCGCAGAAAGATCCGGTCCCCCTCCCAGATATTCAGGCTCCCGATCCTTTCAATATCCACCCACTGAAGCTCTCCTTCATCGCACACCGTCTCCTCCCCGCAAAATCCGTCCGCCGTAAACAGTGACATATATTCCGTCACGCCATTTCCCGAGACAAATGTCACGATTCCTCTGTAGCGGTAAGAGGTGAGCGTATATCCTGTCTCCTCCTTTACCTCGCGCAAAAGGCACTCCTCCGGGCTTTCGTCCGCTTCAAAATGCCCGCCCACGCCGATCCATTTGTCCTTATTCACATCTTTCTCTTTCGCCGTTCGATGAAGCATAAGATATTGCCCGTCCCTTTCGATATAACATAATGTACTGAGCCCCTGCATACTATTCCTCCTTTTTCGCTGGACACTTTTTCTTCCATAGGATATAATGGATATCTATCATACCAGTACTGCGCTGCGTTAATTTACAGGAGGGCTGCAATGAACCGGACAATCGTCTATCAGATAGAAAAAGAAGCCGCCGGGCAAAAAGTCGAGCATTTCTTAAAAAAGCACGGCTACTCTTCCCAGAATATCGCCGTCATCAAGCGGATGCCGAAGAGTATCCTCGTGAACGGGAACCACTATTACATGTGTGATACATTAACGGAAGGCGACATATTAAGTGTCCGGATCCAGGAGGATAAATGTTCGCAAAAGATCCCTCCCGCAAGGCTTCCTCTTGATATCGTGTACGAAGATGAGGACATCATCGTCATCAACAAGCCCGCCGGGATGCCTATACACCCCTCCATGAACAACTATACCAACTCTATGGCAAACGGCCTTGCGTGGTACTACAGCAGACAGCACAAGCCCTTTGTCTTCCGCTGCTGCAACCGCTTAGACCGGGATACCTCCGGCCTCACCGTCGTCGCCAAACACCTGGTCAGTGCCAGCATCCTCTCTGCCATGACCCGGCGCCGTCAGATGCACCGGGAATACTTGGCCATCACAAGGGGAAAAGTATCCCCGGAGGAAGGCACGATCAGAGCCCCGCTCTCAAGAGAGCCCGGCACCATCATCAAGCGGACGGTGGATTTCGTACACGGCGAAGAGGCCGTCACCCATTACCGGCTCGCCGGCTACTGGAATGATCACAGCCTTGTCTTGCTCCACCTTGAAACCGGGCGCACCCACCAGATCCGCATCCACATGAAGTATCTGGGCTACCCGCTGATCGGCGATTACCTCTACAATCCTGACACAGCGTACATCAGCAGGCAGGCGCTCCACTCACACCGCCTCTCCTTCTCCCACCCGGTGACAGGAGAACCGATGACCTTCACCGCTCCGCTGCCGGATGATATGAGCGCCGTCCTGCACATTACTTCACCGGCACATCATTTTTCCACGGTAAGCACCGCTACCGAGCGCGGCCCCATATTAAACCGGCTGCCCTCCGGAGAGACACTCTTTCCTTCCCCTGGTATATGATCGGGCAGATACCACCCTGACGTATCTGCCTTGAACTTCCACTTTAGCTGCAGCGGAAGCTCCGGCAGTATGCAGGTCTGCTCCTCCCAGTAGGCATTGATCGCCAGACAGACGATATCATCTCCCGTATCTTCCTGATTGCGGCCCGCGTATACTACGCACATCACCTGTGTCTGCCCGTCCGGCCCCAGAACCTGTATCTCCGGAAAGCCCAAGGAACATCCGCCGCAGAACTTACGCACCACGCCATGTTTTTTCCGAAGCCCGATCATATACTTTGTATAATCAAAATGCGCTCTGTTCCTCTCCAGGAAATCCCAGTTCAGCCAGGACACCTCGTTATCCTGACAGTAGGCATTATTGTTGCCGTACTGGGTATTCAGAAATTCATCGCCCGCAAGGAACATCGGCGTCCCGCGGCTCATCAGCAGCACCGTCACCGCATTTTTCGCCAGCCGCCTGCGGAGTGCGAGGATCTCTGCGTCGTCTGTCTCGCCTTCAATGCCGCAGTTCCAGCTCCGGTTATCATCGCTTCCGTCAACATTGTACCAGCCGTTAGCCTCATTATGCTTGCGGCTGTAGGAATACATATCCCAAAGGGTGAACCCGTCATGGCAGTTCAGGAAATTGACCGACGCATTGTTCCCTCTGACACTGGGATCGTACAGATCCTTCGAGCCGGTGATCCTCTGTGCCGCGACAGAAGCCCGGCCAAGATCGCCCTTCAAGAAATCCCGCATATCATCCCTGTACTTTCCGTTCCACTCTGTCCAGCGGTTCCATGCCGGGAAGCTCCCCACCTGGTAAAGCCCGCCTGCATCCCACGCCTCTGCAATCAGCTTCACGTTGCCCAGGATCGGGTCAAAGGCAAGGCTCTGGAGGAGCGGCGGATTACTCATAGGCGCGCCGTCCTGGTTGCGGCCCAGTATACTTGCCAGGTCGAAGCGGAAACCATCCACATGGTAAAATGTCGTCCAGTAGCGCAGGCACTCCAGGATCATCTGGCGCACCACCGGATGATTGCAGTTCAGCGTATTGCCGCACCCGCTGAAATTATAATAATACCCGTCCGGCGTCAGCATATAGTACACATTGTTGTCAAAGCCCTTGAAGGAAAAGCTCGGGCCTCTGTCATCCCCTTCCGCAGTATGGTTGAACACCACGTCAAGAAAGCACTCTATCCCATTCTCATGGAGGGTCTTGATCAGGCTCTTAAGCTCATTCCCCTCCCGGTTATACTCCACATTGCCCGCATAGCTGGTGTTGGGGGCGAAAAAACTCACCGTGTTGTATCCCCAGTAATCAAGAAGCTGCTTTCCGTCCACCTCCCGGCAGTCCTTCATCTCGTCAAATTCAAATACCGGCATCAGCTCCACCGCATTGACGCCAAGCTCCTTTAAGTACGGTATCTTCTCTATGACCCCGGAAAATGTGCCCGGATACTCAACCTTCGAAGTATCATGTTTCGTAAATCCCCGGACATGCATCTCGTAGATGACCTGATCTTCCATCGGAATCAGCGGATTCGGCTCCGCTCCCCAGTCAAAGTTGTCCTGGACGACCCTTGCCTTATAAAAGCTGCCGCTCTTGTTCTTCGTCCCCCACACGCTCTGCCCTGTAACTGCCTTCGCGTAAATGTCCAGAAGAATATTGTTCTTATTGAACAGCAGCCCCTTAGGCGGATCGTAAGGGCCGTCCAGCCGGTACGCGTATTCAAAATCGGTAATATGGAGCCCGAATACAATCATGGAATACACATTGCCGATACGGTAATGATCCGGGAACTTAAGGACAGCGTAAGGCTCATCCTCCATCCTGTGGAACAGGAGCAGCTCGCATGAGGTGGCTCCCAGTGAATGTATGGTGAAATTCACCCCTACAGGGATCGCCGTCGCCCCATTAAGCTCATAAAGGCCCGGTCTTACCTCAAATCCAGCGACGACATCCATTGGTTCCATGTGGACGGCATTTAGTGGTGTGTTAATTGGTTGCTTCTGCATAGTCCTTCCTCCGTCTATTTATATTTGTTCTATGATGTTAAGGGAAAAAAGTATCCTGCCCCATAATCTACGGAACCCAAAGCCATGCTTTTCATGCATCCATGAAGCACACGGCCTTCTGATCCCGGCATCATGCGATTAACTCAATACCGTACTCAGCGTTTCAAACAACACCCCGATATCGATCGGCTTCGCTATATGGCCATCCATGCCGCTCTTTAACGCCTCCTGCCTGTCTTCCTCGAAGGCATTGGCTGTCATGGCAAAGATCGGGATCGACGACAGCCTCTGGTCCTTAAGCGCCCGGATCTTCTTCGAGGCTTCGTAGCCGTCCATCACCGGCATCTGGACATCCATGAGCACCACCTGGTAATATCCCGGCTCGGACTGCTCAAGCATATTTACGACCATCTCCCCGTTTCCTGCGATTTCGACCGTAAAGCCTGCATCCGTGAGGATCGCCACGGCAATCTCCTGGTTCAGCTCATTGTCCTCTGCCAGAAGGATCCGGCCCGCCTTAAAGCTTTTCTTTCCTTCATAGTCCTTTTCCTTCTCTTCCTTAGAAGACACCACCGAATGCAGGCAGCTGCGAAGCTCTGACAAAAACAGCGGCTTGCTGCAGAATGCCGTAACTCCTGCTTCCTTGGCCTCATCCTCGATATCTGTCCAGTCGTACGCCGTAAGGACGATCACCGGCACATTATCACCCATCTCCTTGCGGATACGTCTCGTCACCTCGACGCCGTTCATATCCGGAAGCAGCCAGTCGATAATATAGACACTGTAATTATCCCCCCGGTTCACCGCCTGGTGAGTACGCAGCACCGCTTCCTTTCCTGACAGCGTCCACTCAGCGCGCATGCCGATCTGCTGTAGCATATAGGACACGCTGTCACAAGTATTATAATCGTCATCCACCACCAACGCCCGGAGGTTCTTAAGCTCTGGTATACTCTCCGGCACCTTCTTTTCCGCATCAAGGCGGAAGGTAAAGGCTACGATAAATTCTGTGCCCACGCCCTGCTCGCTTTTTACCTCGATGGAGCCGTTCATCATATCCACGATATTCTTCGTGATGGCCATGCCAAGCCCGGTTCCCTGTATCCCGCTGATGGTCGTATTCTTCTCCCGCTCAAAAGGTTCAAAGATGTGGGATACAAACTCCTCGCTCATGCCGATGCCCGTATCCTTGATATGGAATTCATAATGGGCGTATCCCACAGGCGCGCCGGCCTTCTCGATGATCCTCATGCTGAGGATCCCGCCCGCGCTGGTATATTTCACCGAGTTGCTCAAGAGATTTAGGAGCACCTGGTTAAGTCTCAGCTTATCGCAGTAGATCTCCTCGTCCACGATATCCACCGCGTCAATATAAAGCTCAAGCTGCTTCGCATGGATATCCGCCTGCACGATATTGCGCAGCCCATGGAGGATATCCGGCAGGCGGCAGGGCTTTTCATCCAGATGCATCTTGCCGCTCTCGATCCGGCTCATATCCAGAACGTCATTAATAAGGCTTAAAAGATGCTCTCCCGAAGTCATGATCTTGCCCAGATATTCCTTCACCAAGTCCGCACTGTTGATATGCGTGATGGCAAGAGAAGTAAATCCTACGATAGCATTCATCGGCGTGCGGATATCGTGGGACATATTGGAGAGGAATACGCTCTTTGCTTTGTTCGCCTTGTTCGCCTGCATGAGCGCATTCTGCAAAAGCTCCTTCTTCTCCATCTCACTGCGGATCTCCTTATCCACGCTGCGGAAGCCTAGCACGATGCCGTGGCCTTCCGTCCATTTGCCGGCGCGCACTGCCCGCATCTGGAAATACTTCACTTCGCCGTCCCTGACCACACGGTAGTTGATATAGAACTGCTTGTTTTCCAAAAGCTCCTGCCTAAGCCTTTCTCTTGAGGAAGCCTCCTTCATCAGCTCCTTATCTTCTTCATGGACATTTTTCTCTATGTAACGGCCCATGCTCTCTTCCAGCGATATCTCCCGTTCAAAATCCGAATCAAACATGCGGTGATCCTTGTCTAAGAGCCGAAGCGGTATCCCCATCCCGGTGTCAAGCTCAAAAAAGCAGACAAGGTTATACTCGATACTCAGCGCATGGATCAGCTCCATATGATGTCTTTCATTCTTTTTCTGCTCAAGCTTCTGGGCAGTACAATCCAGGAGGAAGCGCTGATAGACCATCTCGCCATCCTGCATAAGAAGCTTGACATTCCCCATAATATGAAGAATCTCCCCGTTCTTATGGATCACGCGGTACTCAACACTGACGCTCTCCCCCTCGTTCTTCAAGGACTTAATCTTTTCCCTGAGCATCTCCTTATCTTCATCCACAACCGACTGTGCGACCATATCGAAACCGTCCGCCAAAAGCTCCTTCTGGGAATCATACCCCAGAATCTTTAAAGCGGCCCTGTTGATGCTGACAATACGTCTGCCGTCTATGGTATGGCACATCACTCCGCAATCCATCGTCGTAAATACTGTCTCCAGCGTATGGTTCTTGTTGATGATCTCCCGCTCATAGGCGCGCTCCTGGGTCACATCGATGGCCACGCCAACCGTCCCCATCACGCTTCCGTCCAGATCATAAAGGGGAGATTTGTAAGTTGTAAGAAGCCTCGTCCCCTCGCCGGCCTGAACCTGTTCCTCGGACACGAAAGTCTCCCGTTTTTCCATAACCTCACGTTCAGACTCTATACATGCAGGGTCATCCTGCTCTACATCCCAGATGTATGCATGCCCGCGCCCCTGTACCTGCTCTTTCGTCTTATTGACTGTCCTGCAGAAGCTGTCATTCACCTTCTCGTGTATGCCGTCCTTATCCTTATACCAGACCAGATTCGGTATATTGTTAATGGTGGCCTCCAGATACTGGCTGGTCTGCCAGAACTCCTTGACCACCCGGTAACTCTCCTGCCACCGCAGGAAGCGGAAACGGATCTCCTCATCCGTCATCGGCAGCGTCCATATATCCTTGACTTCTGCCAGGTCATCCTTCAACAGACCGACCTGCTCCCGGTCCGCCAGCAGGATAAGCTCCGTCTCCCTGCCCTTTCCCGAAATCAATGTGCACAGCGCTTCCTTTTCTTCTATATCCTGTAAATTGGCAAAAATAACATCTGCCGCCGCGAAAGCTTCCTTGGACACCTTACCGCTCTCAATAAATTCATGCGTGAAATGTTCGAAGGTCTCCATTCCCTTTATGATCTCAAATATCCTGCAATGATGGCCTGTCAGACAGAAGCGAACATGACAATGGTACATCTATCTTTCCTCCCTGCGTTTTACTTTACTATTATTTTAACAAGCGCGGGAACTTGTGTCAATGTTAGAAAACACCCGACTTTACCATTTTTATCTTACTCTATGGCCGGCAGCATACAAAAACCATTCAGAACTGCCTCCGGCATAACCAGACGGCATCCGCTTAAGCGAGCCATTACAGAAAAAGGCAGCAGAAAGACATAAAGCCCTCCTACTGCCATTTTAAGCGCAATGCGGCCACATCATATTCTTTTTTCAATACCCGCAGCGGACAAAGGGCGTGTATCTCTTTGTCCACTGAAAGCAAAACGTTCCTATGCCCGCAGTTCGTCCAGAACCCCCATAAATCTTTTGTAGCTGCCAAATATCCAGTCCTTGTCCGGATCGTTCACTGTGGTTGATATCTTTGCCAGATCATACCAGGCGTCAAAATACTCATAACCCATTTTCCAATTCAAGTCGTCGGAAGCCTCCAGTCCTCCGGATATCCTGTTCCATCTGTTCCGGACGTTCTCTGCCCCGGGCGTCCATTTCTGGAGCGCGCCATTCAGGTTCAGATCTATGGGAATAAGGCCGCTATAGATATTTTTCGCTTCAGAAGCCGTCATGAACCCGGCTTCCACCAGATCTCCCAGCAGATCTATACACTCTTTTCTCGTCATCGTATCCGAATTGTACTTTTGTTTCAGGGCATCTAACTCCTCCGCAGAAAGGCTGTCTCTTTTTTCACCCTCCTTCCAGGTCTCCGCCACCTTCGCAAAATAGCTAAGCTCCACCGGATGTCCATGTGCTTCCATCACTTCTCTGTCTACGAGGTATATGCGCCGGCCGTCCAGCATCGTGGTCTTGACCATATCTTTCCCGCTTCCCGCCGTCTCGACCGCCAGGGCTTCCGGTTCCCCTGCCTTCGCTGCTTCTGCCCGGCTTTGTTCTGCCTTCGCTGCTTCTGCCTGGAGCCTGTTGCGCACCGCCGGCTGCTCTTTATACGCTACCAGCAGCTCTGCCAGCTCTAAAAATTCCGTCCTGCTGTTTGACAACTCCGTGTGTCTCTTCAGCTCGTCGCTTGTATAATACTGCCCGAAGCGCTTAAATGCGTCTTCAAGCATCTGGGATTCGTACCGGAGCCTTTCAAGTCCATACTTTGGAGTAAAAGAGTCCTGCCCGCCCGCAGACAGATCTGTCATACAGACAAAGCCTGACATCTCTTTCACCACACCCCCAGGCTGCGGGATTTCTCCCCGCAAAAATGCATCATACAGCGCTTTCGGGAACACCGCGATCTCATTCAGCCCGTTTGCCGACGGACGGGCCGGGATCACGCCTTCCTCCATAAGCTCCTCCGCCAGCTTAAATAGCTGTTCGGAATCCATGCTTCCGATATCATAATCATAAAGCAGATGGTCAAGCTTCTCTTCCGTAAGCCCCGGGAACTTCTCTAAGATCTCTGCTCTGCTGCCTTCAGCCGTCCCATATGTGATCGAAACATTTGTTATCCCGTCCGCAGGGGCAAGACGATCTGCAAAAGGCGACCCCTCAAGGCTTCTCTCCGTCTGCCCCGGACTGCGCTGAAAATCTCTTAACCTCTGAAAACTAACCTCATTCGATACATTCATCTTTCATTCCTCCTTTACATGCAGGATGGATCACGGACCGATCAGGCAGCACGGGCCGCCCCGCTTACCTCTGCCCGGTTCCTATTCCTATTCCTGCCTTTCCCTTCCCTGATTCCACAAAAAATAAAACAAAAAACGTTCCGCATCCAGCCGGGTCCTTGCGGCTCTGTCCGGCTCCACCGCCATCTGCGCCCCCTCGTTCAGAAACTGGATAAAGTCAAGCTTTTCATTTACATCAAATCCCCACATAGCCTCGCCGACCCGCCACTCCCGCATCCCCGACGACGCGATCACACTGTCCCCCTGCTTTTTCAGATGTGCCTCTAAGGCCCGCATCTCCGCTGGGGACGCATTGCGGGGATCTACCCCGTTCACATGGATCAGCAGCTCAAATTCCTTCCCCTTGGAATCGATCCCCCACGCCCGGACGACCGGATCCTCCGGCGCAGAGCTCTCGTCGTAATCCAGATGCAGCTCCTGCCCGTTCTCCGCCCACGTGCTGGCAAGAATCCCCGGATGCACCCTCGCCTGCCGGTCACTCTGGTAATTCGCCAGCTCAGAAAACAGGCAGCGGTCCCTCAGGGGCGTCGAAGACTTATTCTTCGCCCCGTCCCGCTTCAGATAGCGGGAATCTCCCATTCCTCCGAAAGTAATATTATTCATCCTTCCATTCCTCCTCGCTTGGCTGCGCGTTTAGTACATCGGCGCGCCTTACCCGTCCTCCGTGCCGAACACACTGATATCCACCCGGAATCCGTCCGCATCCGCGCGGCAGTCAAAGCAGCCGCCGCGCTTTGCGATCACCCGCCTGACGCTCTTTAGCCCGTAACCATGAAGCCCTGACTGCTTCTTGCCGGAGATGAACCTTCCGTTCACCCGGACCGGCGGCTCTGCCATAGTGTTTTGGATCCTGACCGCCACAATATCCCCTCTCTTTTTCATGAAAATACGTATCCGCCTCTCCCGTCCCTCTATCCGTTCACACGCCTCGATGGCATTGTCCAGAAGATTCCCGAAGACCACGCTGATCTCGCTGTCTGAAAATCCCCACGCCGGGATGATCTCCGAATCGATGTCAAAGTCGATCCCCTTCGACTCTGCCCTGCTCTTTTTCTGGTTCAGGATAAAATCCAGGAATCCGTTGCCCGTCCACACCTTGCGCGGGACATACCGATACTCCTCTTCTATCTCGTCAAGATACCGCCCGATGCTGTCAAGAGACCCTTCCTTTACATATTCCTGCAGGATGAGCAGATGGTGCTTGATATCGTGCACCAGATGCCGGTTCAGCTCCGCGCTCTGCCTTAAAAGCCGGTAATTCTGTTCCGTCATCTGATCATGAAGCGCAAGGAAATCATTTTCCTTCTGTATCATCCGGTTCTTTACGATAAGCAGTACGGCCGCCAGAGACACGGCACACAGCGCTGCCCCGTACATCAGCTCTACCATTCCTCTTCACCCCAAAGCCTGTGGAGCCTCTCCTTGACTCCCGCCATACGCGCCCTGCTTATGGTCACCGTATCCTGGTTGCTCAGATACAGCCCGCAGTCCGTAAGCCTCATCACATGCCGCAGATTGACCGCACATCCCCGCTCCACGATCATAAATGCCCGTTGATCAAGCCGTTCTACCACACCCTCTAGGCTCGCCCTCTCCGTACAGCACTCATTTTCCAGAACATACGTAACATACTTGGCGTTCTTTTCCTTCCTGATCCAAATGATATCGTCACAGCGCACCTTTTTCCTGTTGCTCCTTGTACCGATAAAGCAGTAATCTTTTCTGTCTTTTTCCAGCATGTCCATAAGCTTTTGCAAAATCCCCGGCAGCCGCCCGGCCAGCTCTGATTTTAAGACATACTGGAACGCATCCATCCTGTAGCCTTCGATGGCAAATTCCATATGTGCCGTCACAAAAATGATAAATACCCTTGGGTTTATCTCTTTTGCCCGCTTCGCCGTCTCCAGCCCGTTCATCCCCGGCATGTCGATATCCGAGATAAGGATATGGCACTTCCTTCTGTTTTGCTCTTCAAAAAAATCCTCCGGCCGCTCATATCCGGCGGCAGATACGCCTTCCCTGCCGTCTACCGCCTCCACGACACACTTTTGTATCATCTCTAGCGCCGCCCTGTCATCATCTATCACCGATATGTTTATCAAGCCTTTTCCTCCGTCAAGGTCCCCGGGCAGGCTCATGGCGCCCGGTGGTCTTCTTTTCAATGGAGATTGTACTCCCTTTTCCCAAAAAAGTCTACCGTCTGGCCATGAACTGTGTCAAAACTGACCCGCACCTGTTACTGTTCATGGGTCAGGAATGCGCACTGGCTGCGCATTCCGTAAGAACATGATACAGGGGTGAGGGGCGGCTTTTGCGCAGCAAACTTAGGAATGCCGCCACGAATAGTAACCCGCACCTAAAAGAGACGGCCTTCGCCGTCCCCTATCTTCCCTGCCACTCTACGATTTCCCCGCAGGCAATCTTCTCCCCCGAATCCCCGGAAGGCTGGGTATTGAAATCATCGGGCTTTGCATGGATCACCACCGTCTTCCCGATCACATCCTCCGGATAGAACCGGTCCGTATAGACTGCCATCCACGCCGTGCCATTATTCGCCAGCAGCGGCGGCAGATCCCCCGCGTGCTTTGGGTGCGGTTCATTGCCTGGATTATCATGCTGGCCCGTATCAGCAAAGGGATCCTTCGCATTTCCCGTGCAGCCTCCTCCTTCGTGGATGTGGAACCCGTGAAAGCCTTTTCCCGGCTCCCCGGAAAGCCCGCGCACCATGGCGACGACCACCGTTCCTCCGTATACGCCGTAAAAATCCACTCTTCCGCTGATCGTCCCGTCTGTCATCCTTCCTCTTATCCTCGCTGTCGCCGCCGGATGTTCTCCGTTAACACTGAACATATCTGTCACTCTCCTTTAAAGAACCTGCCCGCTGATCTCATGGCGGTTCCCGAATAAAATTCACTAATGTAAGATATGATGCTTCCGGCCTTCAGGTGAACATTAGGCAGCGCCGCTGTGCGCAGGCGCTCTTCACCCGCACAGGCGCCTGCGGACTTCATAAAGACGCCGTGCGTCTGCAGACTCATAAAGACACCGTACGCCTGCAGACTTCATAAAGACGCCGTGCGCCTGCAGACTCATAAAGACACCGTGCGCCTCTGCCAAGGGCGGCGGCTGTACTTCTGCCGCAGACGATACCGGCTGCCTTGATCCAAGAGAGCTTAAGGGCAGCGATTAGCAGGATATCCTATTCATCGCCCGAAGTTCCCGCGCCGCATAAGCGACAGCCACCGCCGCCGCTGCCCCGTCTGCGATCGGCCCGGCATACATCACCCCGTCGATCCCCATAAAAACCGGAAAGATCAGAATGAGCGGGAGCAGGAAGATGACCTGCCTCGTCAGCGACACCACGATCCCAAGCTTCGCCTTCCCGATAGACGTAAAGAATCCCGAGCACATGGGCTGTATCCCATTGATAAATGTCATGAACATGAATATCTTAAAATACCGCTCCGCGAAATGAAAATATTCCGGCGTCCCCGTCCCGAATATACTGACGATCTGCCTCGGAAACAGCTGAAAGCACAGGAAGAATCCTATCCCCACCGCCAGTGAGATCTGGAACGCTTTCTTAAACGCCTCCCGCACCCTCCGGTAATTTTCCGCCCCGTAATTAAATCCCCACAGCGGCTGGCATCCCTGGGATGTGCCGATGCAGATCGACATAAAGACCATATTGACCTTCGAAATGACGCCCACGCAGGCCAGCGGAATATCCGTCCCGTATACCGATGCCGCCCCGTAATGCCTGAGCGTATTGTTCATCGTAATCTGAACCGCCGCCATAGCGATCTGGTTGACGCAGGCCGCCATCCCAAGAGACACGACCGCCCTTAAAAATTCTGCCCGCGGCTTTAACATCTTAAGCTCCAGATCAAGATGACGAAATCTGGAAAAGTAGACAATCACCAGTATTCCAGAGATCACCTGCCCGATCACGGTCGCCCAAGCTGCCCCCTTGATCCCCCAGTGGAACACAAAGATAAATGTAGGATCCAGAATCGTATTGATCACCGCCCCGGTAAGCATGCACGCCATGGAGTAAGTGGGGCTTCTGTCTGCGCGGATCAGATGATTTCCTCCGGTAGTAAGGATCAGAAACGGGATCCCGAACGCCGTGATCCCCAGATAATCCTGGGCATAAGGCAGGATGTCCGGCGTCACCCCGAAGATATCAAGAAGCGGATTTAGAAACAAAATCACAACTAAAGCAATCATGCACCCGCAGATTGCCAGCATAGAAAGTCCTGTTCCCACGATCCAGTTCGCCCGGTCCTGATTCCCGGCGCCTGACTCCAGATTAAAATTCGACGCACTGCCGATCCCAAGCAAAAGCGCCGTCGCCGTACAGATAATAGACACCGGAAACGCAACATTCGTCGCCGCATTTCCAAGCATCCCCACGCCCTGACCGATAAAAATCTGGTCAACAATATTGTAGAGCGAGCTCACCAGCATACTGATGATCGCCGGTACAGCGAATTTAGCAATAAGCTTCCCTACCCGCTCATAGGCCAGCGGGTTGTGCAAAGCCTCCGAATTATTATTTCCCTTTACCTCTTTCCTGACATCTTCCATCATCTTATCCCATCCTGTTCATCATAATCTGGTGAGTACATCTTTGCTGTATCCGTAATCTGCCGCCCGCTCCTGCGCTGCAGATTAATTTGGATACATAATAAAAATACTTAGACAAACACCTTCGCATTCATCTAAGTATCTTCATCTCCAAGAGCGACAGACGGGGTTCGAACCCGCGACCCCGACCTTGGCAAGGTCGTACTCTACCAACTGAGCCACTGTCGCATTTCTTAATGTTTGTTCCTCGGAACAATAATAACTATACTACATCATTTCTCATTTGTCAACAGATTTTTCAAAAAAATATTTTTTCTAAGCTTTTTTTCTGAGCCGTGAGCAGTAGCTTTCCTTCCCGAAAAGTCCGGCCCTGCAAGCTGCCAGAATCCTGCAGGCCGAACTTCCACAACGCCTTCTAAGACGTATATTCCTTTATGATCGGCGGAATCTGCGCCATCATATTGTCAATATCTTCAAACATGGCGCTTTTGGTCGTTCCCAGACTGTCTGCACGCTCAATATGGTGCGTAACATCCTGATACTGGTTGTTGATCTGGTCGAAAAACCCGCAAAGCTCCCCGAGAGCCGCCTTCGAATCCTCGATCACGCCGGATATCTCAGAGTGGACTGTGGTAGCGCCTTCCGCCGACTGTGTGATCTCGTCAAACATATCATAAGTTTCGTTCACCTTATCTATGCTTTCCCCCAGCGCCTTCTGCGAGGTGACGATACTGTCATTCAGCTTGTCTGCACCGCGCTCTACCTCATTGATCCCGGAATCCACCTCTCCGGTCAGGTTCTTAATCTCATCCGCCAGCTTCTTTACCTCTACCGCAACTACTGCAAATCCTTTGCCCTGCTCACCGGCCCGCGCCGCCTCGACAGACGCATTAAGCGCAAGGATGTTCGTCTGCTCTGCAATGTTGATGATCCTGCTGGTGCAGCGCTTGATCTTCTCCACCGCCTCACGCAGATCCTCAAAGGTACTTCCCATCTCACTGAAATGAGTCTCTACCTGCCTTGAGCTGTTCTTAAGCTCCTCAACCCCGTCCTGCGCATGATTCACCGATTTGGCGATGGTCTCCTTTACCGTCACGAACTCGCCGGACGCCTGCTCAATACTGGCAAAATTCTCTCCAAAATCCTCAAGCTTATCCTGAAAAGCTCCGGCTTCCTTCATCACGTCGCCAAAAGAACTTCCAATCTTACTCAGCTCCCGCAGTGAATCCACTTCCTTCTGCACAAGCTCTGTGTGGTAGTCCTTCAGGCTGCCCATAACATGCAGTACCGGGTACAGGCTCTTTTCTTCCTCAGGCTTATGTACTGTTTCCTGTTTATTTTTATTCCAAAATGACACGTTCCTTCCCCCTTACTCAAATACCACACAAGTCATAGACTGATTGACAAACCGATTGTTATAATGCTCCCCATATCCAACCAGGCCCGCGTGGTTACCCAGCGCTCCCATCTCGTCCAGATATTCCTGCATATAATTATTCTGGGTAAACAAAAGATATCTAAACAGGCAGTTCACGGAAAATACCGCCGATATCCTCGGGAAATCCTGCTGGATCTCGCGGATGGTCCGACGCACTACCTCCCTGTAATCTCCAAGCTCAAGTAAGACAAGCACATCCGAATCATTTACCTGGCGGAAACACGCCAGAGAATCGCCGTTCACTTCTTTTATGGAAATGATACAGATGTCATCCCCATTAAGCTTCCCAAAAGGATTCTTAAAGGTCTGGGTCGTAATGTCCTGCTCTGACACTTGGAGAATATCCTGATATACCTGCTTTGCCGGACGGTCGTTCAGCGCACCGATAATATAATTCGCCTTGTCCGTCCTGGAAGCAATGAACTGATAATTCTCCATCTGATGGTAAATGTTCTCCTTATATGCCTTAACTCTGCCATTCAGATTCCTGATCAGTCCGTATACGACCGCATCCTCGTAAATCTTGCCGTTGGCAGACACTTTGCCCGCATCTCCGGTTCCGCCCACCAGCGGGACCCCTCTATGCTTCAGCACCGTATTGATCGTCGTCAGCACACACGCATCGTTGCCTGTACAAAAGTCAATGCAGACCGTATTATTCCGCGAACCGTCAACCGTCTTCATATCCTGCTCCAGCCGCCTGATATACTTGACCGGCATCACAGATACCTCTTCTAATACATTAGCCGCCGCGCTGACTCCGTCTGTAAAGGCGATGACGCCCACTCCGTTTTCCACCACTGACCTGGTGTCGTAGCTCATACCTATACAACCTATGCTCGGCACGCCGGGATAAAGCCCTTCTAATTCCCTTACATGCGCTTCAAACTGCTCTTTATTTGAAAGAAGCATAATAAATTGCGGTTTGCCAAGGCCCGAAACTGCTTCCCGCAACTCTCCACGCCGGCTCATTCCAAAATATTGTTTCATCATGAGACTCCTCTCTCTTCTTAATTCGAGTACATTGAATCCCCTTCGCTATGGCACCTGCCGCCGTATACGGCACAAAAAATCCGGATACCACAAAATGGGAAAACATAAACCAATTTCATTATATGTCATATCCGTACAAATCGTCAATATTTTTCTGTACGTAGCAGTAAAGTGCTCAGCAGTAAAGACGGGCATTAACTCCTTCGCTAATACCCGCCTTTACTCTGATTTTTCAATCATTCTTTTTACCTCTCTCATCTTCGGTCTAAATCCCCTGATACTCCTTCAAGCAATCATCCGATTCTGATCTTAAAAATTTAAGCTTTCGGTGGTCTGTACCTGCCTTTCCTAAATTCTTCTGATCCCTGATACTTGGCGCTATTTCTCAAGAACCTCTCCTCAACACTCGTGTCGATCAAATAACATCCTCTTACTTACAGCTCGCGTCTGTCTTGTAATCCAGTTTTGTTATTTGTTGAATATAGATTACCACACCGCGTATTTTTTGTCAATATATTTCTGAAATGTTATTATCTTTTTTGTTTAATTTACTTATTATAATTTATTTTCAGAATATTTTATCAATACTTTACGCGTCGTATCCTTATATTAGTCTTGAATTATTCACAGAACACCACATTCAAACTGCTGAAATCCGCATAGTTACTGTATTTTAATTGATTATCGCTTTTCACCTTTTAAGTGAATAGAAAAAGACCTCTATCTGTAGTAAAATTTAGGTGCCTAGTCCAAATAAATACCCCAGAAAGAAGGTCTCTCTATGGATAGTTTAAACACTATAAGCTTAGAAAGCAATAAGCAGATTAGAATAAATTTTGACGGAGGCGATTTATCCTCCGATGCTGGACTTCTCCTGTTCAAAGAGTTCCTGTTTAAGATCGGAGCGCTTAAGCTCATCAACCGCATGTTCAAAACTAATGATACTGCCTGGTTCCGCATTCATAAGGATGATGCGAATCTGATGCAGTTGGTTTATCAGATTATTAGTTCCTACTTTGAGGATGACTGTGCGGACGAACTGACAAACGAACCTGTGATGACGGCTATTTTAGAGAAAGACGCTCTGGCATCCCAGCCTACCCTGTCACGCTTTTTTAACCGCATGGATGAAGATACGCTCAGCCAGTTAAACCAGATCATCCGTGAACTACGCAAAGTCATCTATTCCATAAAGAAACCGGAGTTCATCCTTTTCGATATTGATTCCACACTTCTTGGCACCTATGGGAATCAAGAAGGGGAAGGTTTCAACTACCATGATCAGGCACATGGCTATCATCCGCTGTTGTGTTATGATGGGCTGACCGGCGACCTGCTAAAAGCACAGCTTCGTGACGGCACCATGTATTGCAGCAAAGAGGCGGATATTTTTATGGAGTCCCTTCTGGATGAATTTCTCTGTGATTTCCCTGATCTGCCGCTTTATCCTCGCGGCGACAGCGGTTTTGCGTCACCGGACCTGTATGAAGTCCTTGAAGATAAAAACTGCAGATATGCAGTCCGGCTCAAAGAGAATACAAAACTGCGTGAATTCGCAGAAGAGGAAAACCAGGCATTGTACCGTGCAACGAAATACAACCAGGTAGATTATGCCGTCGAGTATGGTGAGTTCCTGTATCAGGCGGGTTCATGGAGCCATCCCCGCAGGGTGGTTTTTAAAATTGAAAAGCCCTATGGCCAGATGGTCCACCTGTATACCTTTATCGTCACCACAATGGAAATGGAGCCTTACCAGGTAATCCAGTTCTATTGCGGCAGGGGCAGAATGGAAAATTTCATCAAAGAGGGAAAAAGCGGTTTTGATTTTGCCTCTGTAAGCAGTTCCTGCAAACTGGTAAATGCAAACCGCCTTCAGGTGCATGCATTAGCTTATAATTTCTTCAATTGGTTCAGACGACTGACTCTTGCTGTCAGCATGAGAAAACAGCGCATAGATACCATTCGTTTTAAACTGCTGAAAATTGCCGCAAGAGTGGTAAGAACAGCACGATACAAATATATCAAACTGTGCAGCAGCTGTCCCTACAAGAAAGAATTCTACGAGACACTGGAAAATATCCGCAGTCTGCAGCCACAGTTGGAATAACGGCAGCGATTAACGAACCTTGACAACCACAATACGCTTTTAAACCTCTCATAGGAGAAGTCTGCCCTTTTTTAGGCTGCCTTATGGCAGGAAGAGGGATTAAGAGTGATTGTAATGGTAGCTACGGCAGATTTTATGTGTGGTTATACTGCCGTGAATAATTCAGGTTAGTTTTACTTTTATGCCAATTTTGTCATTATTTCAGGGTTATCATCTACCAGTGACAGCACCCGCTTTATGCGGATATGCTTCCAGCCTGACCTGAAGACGTGTCTAACGAGTCAATTCCTGCTCATTGACTTCGAGCCATGCAAGAAATCCTTCGCACCCTTCCAGAATATCCTCATATGTCTTTTCAAAATTACCTGTATACCATGGATCGGCAATGTCCCTAGGATTTTCAGAATACTCCAGAAGCATATGCACCTTGTTCTGTGGATCTGATCCGATAATCCGGCCGATATTGCGGATATTGCGGTATTCCATCCCAAGGATATAGTCGTATTCTTTATAATCCTTCTTCTTTATCTGAACCGCCCGCTTCCCAGCGCAGGAGATCCCGTGGCGGGCCAGCTCCTCTCTGGCAGGAGGATACACAGGATTGCCCACGTCTCCCCAGACCTCCTCGGAACTGGTAGCGGCAGAAGCAATCGCAAAATGGTCGGAAAGACCCGCTTCCTTTATCATGTTTTTAAAAATGAACTCAGCCATGGGGCTGCGGCAGATGTTGCCGTGGCACACAAATAATATTTTTATCATCTTGAATTTATCCTTTCATAAGCCTTTAAACCTTGATATATCGGGCTTCTTGGCACTTTTCTTCAATTTTGTATTTTGCCCGAACTTCACGCAAATCTATATAAATCTACGCAAATTTATGGGCAAATGGTGTAGTAAGTGGTGTAGTAGATTGGTGTATTTTTCAACTTGATTTTCTTTGTTTTCCCTGCATATCGGTATCCTTAAAGTCAATAATTCTCGCCATTTGCTCCGCTGCACGGTCAAAGCTGGCATGAGTGTAAACATTCAGTGTAACACCAACATCAGAATGTCCCATTACATATTGCAGGTTCTTGATATCCATGCCCGCATTTGCCATATTGGTACAGAATGTATGGCGGAACACATGGGGCGTAATATGGGGCAATGGTTTGTCCGGGTGCAGCTTCTTGTATTTCTTCATAGCCCAACGCATTTCATTTTCGATATGCAACGCTACTTTCGGCTTATCGTCCTTATCCAGCAAAAGGAAACTACCATATCCGTCCACAACGATTTCCGTTTTCACTTTCTTGCGGCGGACAAGTATGTTTTGCAGACTTTGGTAAACTTCCTCCGTCATGGGAATATAGCGGCAGCCACATTCTGTCTTGGTTTTCTCCACATAATATTTTCCGCCCCGCTCCCGGACAAGCTGATGGTCTACCCGGATTCTTCGGTTTTCAAAATCCAAATCACTTTTTGTTAAGCCGCAAAACTCGCTGACACGCATACCAGTTCCCAACAGTACGACAAATTCATCATAATACTTCTTATAGGTTTTATCTTCCCGGATAAAGCCCATCCAAAGCTCCTGTTGTTCCGCTGTCATGGCAATCCGCTTCTGTGAATCATTGGGTACAATGTCTACCAGTTTGAAGTCAAAGGGATTTCTACGGATAATGTCCTCGTTATATGCCATTTGAAAGGCTGGCTTAACAACGCCCCGGACGCTTGTAATTGTACTGTAACCTTTGCCATCATTATGCAGCCTCATAATCCATTGTTGTGCGTCTGATACTTTGATATCCCTTATCTGGCGATAACCAAATCTTCTTTCTTGACTAAATTCAGCACAAAATTATAGCCTATTTTGGTGTTATAGCGCACACCTTGTTTCAAACTGATGTATCGCTCTAAAAGGGCAAGCACGGTAATCTTTCCGGCAGCATAATCAATCCCGTCATCAAGCTGTTTTTGGATTGTCTTTTCCTTTTCCCGCAGTTCCTTTAAATCAGAGGAATAAATGGTCTGTCGTTTCCCACGGATATCCGTATACCGATATTGATAAATCAAGTCTTTTCTCTGGCTCTCTCCTGTCCGCAGGATTCTTCCTTTATTGTCTTTTCGCTTCTCGGACATTGTCAAACTCCTTTCCGTGATGGAAAGAGCCTTGATATGACACGTCCATTGTATCATATCAAGACTGATTTTTACATCACTAAATTTCAAATCGAATACTCTTGCTCAATAAACTGGTCGAACAGCCGGCGTTTGATTAACCGTTTATTACCTACCCACAAAACAAACCGGCAGTTTCTGTCACTGGTAAGGTCACGCAGCTTGTTGATACCGATTCCAGAATAAGCAGCAGCTTCTTCTAAACTCAAATTACTCTTTTCCCAAATGGGGATTTCTTTCATAGGCTCTCCTTTCTGTTCAGCAGCGTTTTAAGCTGTTCCATTTTCTCCCTTGCTCTGGCTTTTCTGAAATTCTCCCCGGTAATGCAGACGGGGGTACACATTTCAATAAGGCGGTCATATATCCGGGCGTGGGCGGTGTCCTCCGGGTTCTGCAATTCTTCCAGCGTCAAATTTGTTGTGACTATCAGCGGCTTTCTGCTGCGGTATCTGCTGTCAATCACGTTATAGACTTGCTCTAAGCCGTATTCCGTGCCACGCTCCATGCCGAAATCATCAAGGATAAGCAGAGGGAAGCTACAAAGGCTGGATATGTAATCGTTCCTGTCCTTGTAGCTGGCGGCAAGGTCATTTAGTATCAATGCAAAGTTTGTCATGCACACGGAAACCTCTTTCTCCATGAGGGCATTGGCAATACACCCGGCAAGGTAGCGCGTGTCAAGATCATACCCAATCTGCTTTTCCAGCTCCCGTAACGATAGGCATGGCTTTTTCCCCACTGGCAGCTTATCCGTCGGTTCCAGCCTCCAACTGTAAACAAAATGCGGTTTGCCGTTTATATGGTACTTAAACTGGTATTTTCCGTCTGCCCGGATGGATTCTCCCCGGCGCAGGACACGGTGCTTGGAATCACGGCGTGTCTTTGTTCTTCCTGCTGGCATTCTTAAGTCCCTCCTTTACTTCCGGATTCGCCTCCAGATACTTTTCAAACTCTCCCCTGATGACCAGCCTTCGGCTGCCGTAAAGAGCTATAAAGTTAAGCTGTTTTTCTTCCTTTATCAATCGGTAAAACTTTCTCCTGCTGAGATTGAACAGTTCGATTGTCTCCTCCGGATTTAAAAAATCCTTTTCCGCAAGTACCGGTTTTCTCATTTTCCTGTTCCCTCCTGTCCTAAAATCTGCGACCTTTCCAGGTCATGACATATATACTACGAAACCATCCCTGTGAATGGTATATTTATATATGCTCTATATCAACGAATAGTCAAGCAAAATGATAAATTATCTGAAAACATTTTTAATAAACCTTA